>JADMJV010000186.1 GCA_018780265.1 bacterium | reverse complement strand
TTCCTCACCCAGCACTCACTTTCAGCCGGCAACCTGCCCTTACTCGCCCATCAGCGAAGGATCTTAGGGCCCAAGTGACCAAACCGCTCAAAACGGAAGGGGGGGCTTAAATTGCCTACCGGCTTTTTCCCTGATCGGCGGCGGCCACCGTAGAAGACTGCAGTTGCTCGCGAGCCAGGCTGATCTTCTGCAAGATTTTGTCGAGCGAGTCCCCCTGCTGCCCCCCCCAAGGCCTGGCCAGCAGTTGATGCTTTTCACGAGAACTCTGGTCGCGAGCCCGGCGCGCTCGCGCCTGCAAATTGGCCACGTCTACCTGTGTCATGGGGATACTTTAGACAGGCCTGCCAGCATCGTCAAGAATCAGAGGAGGTGCGAGGCGGCCATGAACGCCAAAATCAGGAGCAGCATAAAAAAGCCCATGCCGGCGTCAAACTGGACTAGCGTGTCGTTTCTCATATACCCAGTGTAAAAGAACTGGAGTGATACGATGTGACAACTTCTGACAAACCCAAGGGTCAGCCAAACCCGTCGCAGGGTGTCCACCAGTCCGACTGGGGCAACTCTCTCCATCCGACCATCTCGGGAAGTGGAAGCACGATATCGTGGGTCAAGGTCACCAACAACGGTCCCGAGTGTGGAGGCAAAATCATGGTGCGCAAGAACCTGCCGCGCGCTTGTTTAATTGAGAGTCGTCCAGTCAGATTTTTTGAGAGTGGACGAACTTGGGTGTGGGTGTCACCCCGTCACCCCCTACGAATTCGGAAACGAGGGCTGGCTGAGGTTGCGGGCTACGATGTGCCCCTGGGGCTATAGTTCCATAGCGGGCCCTCTTGCGCCTGTGGATAGCTCGGATGGCTCACGGACGAAGGTGATGGGCCAAAGCGAGCACCTCTCGGCGAATCGGCCACGGAGTTGGCGGCAACAAAATGCGCCGCCCAGATGAAGCAGTCAGGTCAATTGGACGAGCTTGGTGGTGCCGCGGTTGCCGGGCTCAAGAACCTGGCACACGATGCCACTGCGCTCCAGAGGGGCGATGAGAACGCGGTCGAGCTTCTCGCCGCTGATGCGCCCGCCAGAGCGATACGGCGTAACAACGCAGACACATGCTCGCCGACGACGGCCTGTGAGCGGCGCCAGTGGACATAGAAATCAGCCCACATGCGCTACGCTTCCGATGACCATCCTATTTCTCGGGGGGGACCTCAGTGGCCCGCTTTATCCAGGTCGCCAATTCTTTCAACGCCCCCTGGTTCGGGTTTGGGAGAGGCCGGCACGAAGACGAACCGGTTGGCGAAGCCGCTGAGAATGTCTTCCTGCTGGAGAGCGGCCTCCAACCAGACCGGCGTGGAGCCGGAAAGAATTCTGAGAATGGGACGCTCAAGGTGGATGGCCTTGGAACGGGTGGAGTGAGTTTTGAAATCCGGGCAGTGGAACACCTCGGTAATTAAATTCGATCAGGGCGCCAGAGCTCTCGCGGCGAGCCTGTTTGAGGAGGACGACGCATCCTCTTGACAGGCGGCTATAGACTCTTGCGTCGCTCTTTGGCAATCTCGTCTGCCACTTCCATCCTCTTTGCGGACCGTTTCTGATTTCTCAAATGAATTTGTTCTCGCTGCTTTAGCAGATCCATGGCAAATTTTTCGGCCTCCTTTTGCCGATTTTCTTGGTTCTGGTCCCACATGCGCTGAAAGGGGTCTTCTCCTTTTCGGGCGTTCGCGGGCCAAACCTTGGGTGCTTGCGCAGCGGGCATACAGTCCTGGTTGGCTTCCAAGACCTTTTTGAGATTTGCTTTCGTGTTCGGCTGGGCAGCCTCGACCCTTTCCAGGCTGGTTCGAATATGACCAAGGTCGTAGTTCAATCTTGCCAGGAGTTCCTCTCTGGCGTCTGGCTCCAGTGTCGTGGCGATCTGACCAAAAAAGACCTCCAGTTGCCCCTCGCTCGCGAGCAACAAGGCCATCAATTGGTGTCGCTGTCCCTCAACCAGTTGACCCCGTTGGGCGCGTTCCAGGAAGTCCATCACCCAGAGATTGGGGAGGTTGCTAAACTCGACCAGGATGTTCATCCAGGGGTTGGGTGATGTCGGCATAGGTTATTCACTCTCTCTCGGGCTCCAGGCCCGCCTGCGGCCTGGCTAGAGTCTACAGGGTCGAGGTTACAGGAGCAATCCCACCAAGGAAGTGGTCAGTGCGGCTTGAAGGCCTTTCGCCAAACGTGGAGGTGCTGGCATATGAAGTGTTGGAAGTGCAATGATGGCAAAGTTAAGGTCGAGTGTTGGAGATGCGAGGGCAAAGGATACCTGGTCGAAAATTGCTCTTCCTGCAGTGGAGATGGCTGGGCAAAGTGTTGGACCTGCGACGGCGCGGGCAAGGATGCCGACGGCCACCCTCACACGCCTTGCGAGGGGACAGGCCGGACCCGATGTGAGGCATACGGCTGCGAGGAGGGCAAGGTCAAGGTAGAATGTTCGACCTGCAACGGACTGGGATATCGCCTTGATGATTGCGTGACCTGCGGTGGAGACGGCGAAGTTGATTAGACTGATCCGTCTTCTCCTCTTTGGCCTGGTTGTGGTCGCCTTTGGCGCGGCCGAGACCCCACCGAAGGCGTCGCACGACCCCGAGGCCGTGGCCCAGCTGGTGCTCAGCATCTATCGAGAGGCCGGACCCAAGCTTGGCTGCAAGTTTGTCGAAGCGGACCTGGTCATCACTCTGGCTGGACTCCGAGCTACCAACGAATGTTGGACCACCGTCACTCCCGCTAGCCAGGAAGATGAACAGAGGCTGAAGCAGCTCGCACCCATCCTGGAACCCAGGGGCCTGCGACTGGTGACAAAGTGGGATGAGCGGCAGCAAATCCTCCACTTTGGCGTCATCAGCCTGGAAGGTCTGGAAAGAGTTACCCGAGAGTCCCATTTGCCTGAAGTTGTCCCCTTTCAGAGCACCCAAGGCTGGCCTGGTTTTGAGCTATACAAAAAAACGCTGACGGAGAGTGTCCGAAAAGATCCCGGCAAGTCGGACGGAGCAGCAGACCTCGTTCGTGGCCTCTACCTGGGCTACCCCGACCGCGCCCTCCTGGATTTCGCCACTGCTGTCCGTGGTCGGCCTGTCCAAATCGCCAGGATTGGCTGGGCTGATTACTACGAATGCCCTGAGCCTCGCTGGGAAATGACAAACCAATCGCTCAAGGATCCTCAGGTGCTTGAGATTGAAGCGCGATGGAGCCAGTTTCTGGAGAGATTTTACGCCAGCCCATCGCATCAACTGCTTGCTAAGGAGAAAGATTTCCTTGCCGCCCGGAGGGGCAATGTGCTGTGCCATCAGGCCTGGCTTGAGAAATACCGCGACATCCACAAGTTTCCGACTAGTCGTGAGCGGATCCGCTTAGGCCTTGTCAAAAGCTAAACTCAAGCCCTGGTCGCCGCCAGACGGCTCGACCCGTCACCTCAGCCGAACTACAGTTCTCCTCAGGGCCACACCGCGCGCTTGCAGTCCGACCTGGTGGCCATCTCCCAAAAAGACGATTCGACCCGCGTATTCGTGCTGCCCACTGGAGCCAAAGCCCCTTTGTGGCTGACTTTGAAGGACAAGAAGAGCGATTTTATTGCGCCGGTGCAAGGGGGCAGCGGAGAGAAGCTATCCGACCTGGTATATAGTGCGACCTAGACCACAACGGAAAACCCTACCTCTTCGTGACCTGCTATCTGGCCGACGTCTATCAATTGACCGTTTTTAAGCCTTCGCCAAAGGGCTATAGCGAGATTTTTCGAGACAGACCAACGGCAACTTTCAGGTGAACCACAAGACGGGTCGCATCCATCGAGAGGCCACCGAGGCCGATCCAGCCCGGACCTACAACTGGGTGAAAGGTCGCTACCAAAGCGGCAAGTGAAACCTAACAAGCGACGCAGCTGTGGCCTCGCAGAGCGAACGCCTTCGCCGCCTCTCTTATCACTTTGGTGGAGCTAGCCTTGCTTGACGAAGATTTTCAGACCCTCTATGCCGCTCAAACACCTGTCCTACGTCGAATCCACCGGCGAGGTCCGTTACTCTCCGCCCCGAGCCGCCCCCAAGGTGTGGGAACACGCCTACGATTTCCTCGCTTATGTGACTACCGAATTATGTGACGCTCCCGTTCGACGACTGGGATCTTATGTTCCGAGCATGAGGGTCGACTTAGGACCTGGCCAACAACAACTTCCCGATTGTTGGTCTCTGTCGGTAAGGCTAAAGGCGCGCGCCGTAGAGCAGCCGATGAGGCAGGCAAAGCGCCTATTCAAGGTCTCTGAGCTGTTGAGGAAAGAGCGCTCCAAGCAATTAGAACAGTCCCTTCAAATCAATCAAGAGCAGTTGGACAAAACCGGGAAGAGTTTGCTGAAAGTTCGGGACAAGGCAGCCAAGCGAGCTGCTAAGGTCGGGTTGTCACTGGCAGATATCAAGAACCCGGATGCGTTACGCCAAGCTCTGATCGGACCAGTAGAAGCCTTGGCTGGCGACCTCAACATTCTTCCACCGGTTAAGAAGACATCGCCGTGGCTGCGTGGCCTAATCTTTTTGGTAGCCATTCTGCTCATTGGACCCTACCTGGGCATTGAGTTGGGCCTGGTTTCGGGCCTTCTGGACCGGCGCGTCGCCGAGGACTACCCTTCAATCGTTGGATTCTTCGCGGTGATGGGCTCCGCCATAGTACTGCTTTCCACCAGCGCGGCTCAGGGGGCGGGCCAGCTTTATGGTTCGTTGGCTTTCGAGAATTTCAATCAATTATCTCCCCGAAAATCGTGGATCTTCGTCTGCATGGCCATTCTGTTGCTCATCGCCGCCATTAGTTCACTCCCTGGGGAGATTTCGACCGGTTTCCTGGGACTTTTCGGCGTAGCCGAGGCGAGAGCAGAGGCCGCTCAAATCGTTGGTATCAACGCCACCGTCTCAACCGCCGCCAAAGTAGCGATGCTACTTTGTTCAACGCTCATACTTGGCCCAGCTTTTTGGTTGAAACTTATACAAGGTTTTCAAGACAGCCAGGATGTTCGCAGAGCAACCATCCTCGCGCGGGAAGTCCAAAAGAGACTGAAGGCGGAGCTGCTAAAAAAACCAGTTCGACAAGCCATGGCGACTGCCGCACGACTGGAACTCCATGAAAATGAGGCGTCCAATCTCAAAGCCGAGCAAGACCGACTAAACCAGGAATTAGTTCAGTGCACAGAGCCGCCTGAACCGTTACTATCACGCCTTCGGGCGCTGATGGCCATCATTGCGGCCGAGACCGTCCAGTTCAGGGCTTTCTTGCAAGAATTGACGGACCAATTCGATCCGTTGAGGGTACAAGGACCTTGGTGGTGGCCTTGGCGACGTATTCCAGATCCACATCGCCGACCTTCAAAAGTAAAATAGAATCTGCCCACCTCATAAGGATGGCCACCTGTCACTGCAGGTGACCATCCTTTTTATTTTTCTGAAGTTGGCTATTTTTGCCCAAAGCGCCCAAAAGGTAAAAGTTTCTTCAGCATAGGTTAGATGTCCACAATCGTTCGATTACGGACCCCTCCCAACGGTATACACTTTGGAGACTCCTTGGGGCGGGCCCTAAATGTTGGGAGCGGGAATCTGGTAGGGGGCCGGAGCCGGCGGTGGGTAGTAGGGCGCCGGGGCAGGTGCATAATAAGGAGCCGGATCCGAATAAGGAGCCGGACCAGGTCCGGCCGCGGGAGGCGTGTACTCCTGAGGCGGAGGCACTTTTTCCAGACGCACCGACAGCTTGTGGTCACCGCTGACTTTGACTTCTTTGCTGAACTCTTCGTAGCCGGGGGCAATCACTTTGAGCGTGTAGGTGCCCTTTTTGTCCGGTTGCAGGCGCACACTGCCAGCCCCTTGCTCCATGTAGCGATTGGCACCACTGACCAGGTAGACCTTGGCTTCAAGACTGCTGGGGGTGACAAAAACACGCACCGAGCAATAGGATGACGTGGGCCGGGCCGGCGGATCTTCCACCACTGGCTTGGGAGTTTCGGCGGGCTTGGGCGTCACGATGGCCACAGGTTTTGGGGTGTTTACGGGCTCAGGCGTAACCACCGGCTTGGGCGTAACCACCGGCTTGGGCGTTACCACGGCTATCGGAGCAGGCGTCTCGGTTTCGGCAGGACTTGGACTGTCGACCACCACCGGGTCGGTGGCAATCGGGGAAGGGCTTGCCGTCGCGAGCGGGGTTGCGGAGGGCGCGGCACTGGCCGAAGGTTCGGGGGAGGCACTGGCCAGTAACGCTGGTGTGGTCACGGCGGTCGGTGATGAGCTGGCTGAGGCGGGTGCCACCGGTTTACTTTTAGGTGGCCACAAGACCACCGCCAGCAGCACCACTGCAAAGGCAGTCACCAACACTACCGGGCCTTTTCCCGATTTGGCGCCTCTGGCAGTTCTGCCGCGGGTGGCAGGGCGAGGCCCTGGCTCGGGTCGGGGTTCCTTGCCCCAACTGGCTTTGGAGTCCGTGTCCATCCCTCCTCGAGGAGGTTCATCAATGTCCGGTGGCGGGCCCAATGGGGTTCGACTGGGCTCCGGGGGCTTAATCACATCGCCGGTGCGAGACTTGTTGATGCTGGCCTCTGGCCCCGGCAAAAAGCGCGGCGAGGCCGCCTCGGCCTGGTCGACCGGGACGGTGCCGGTAGGGCCCGTCCGCTCGCCGTCTACTTCGGCGCGTTGCGGAGGCCAGTTGCGAGGAATATTTCCCGAAGGGTCATGCGGCGGCCTTTCAGGCGGACGTGTCGGCCGGGGTGGAATCGTTACCCCTGGAGGGCCGAGTTGGCCGGATTGACGCCCTTTCAGCTCCAGTTGTTGCAACTCAATTCGGTTGGGCGGCGGAGGTGGCGGCGCTGGCGGGGGGGCCCCCGGTCGGCCCAGAGGCTGCAGTTTGAGGGGGGGCGGCAAAGCCCCGGATGGCAGAGAGCCGGAGGCATCGCCCGGGCGCATAGAAACAGGCCGGATCGGCGGCCGCTCGGCGGAGTTTTCAGAACTGTTTTGGTCGGAGCCTTGCTGCGACACCCTTTTAACCTGCACTTCCCTGAATAATGATAGGTCTTCGGTACCGTGTTCGGGGTCTCCCCCCGAATAGTCCTTGGAGGGTAGCCAGTCAGGGCCACGAAGGGCCTTCTGGTCGCTAAAAAGATTCGAATTCCCCATAAAATATGGATTACAGGAAGGAGCGCTAACGATGGATATCATCGAAGCGCCCGGGAACACCCCCGTGCACGCTGCCGAATGGAACGAAGAAGAGATCAGGGAGATGGAGAGTCAAGAGTGGATCGACTCTCTTGACTATGTGTTGGATAGTGGCGGCTCCCAGAGGGTTGCTGAAATTCTCAAAGAGTTGAGCGTTCACGCCCACCAAAAGGGTGTAGTTTTGCCCTTTTCGGCCAATACTCCCTATACCAATACGATCCCGGCCAACAAGCAGCCGCCCTACCCGGGTAGTCGTGAGATTGAGCGGCGTATCAAGAGCCTGATTCGCTGGAACGCCATGGCTATGGTGGTGCGTGCCAATCAACACGAGAGCGGCATCGGTGGTCATATCTCGACCTTTGCCTCGGCCGCCAGCCTCTATGAGGTGGCTTTCAATCACTTTCTGCGCGGCAAGGACTATCACCGATCTGGAGACATGGTCTACATCCAGGGCCACGCCTCTCCGGGCATCTACGCCCGGGCCTTCCTGGAGGGCCGTCTCAACGCCGACCAGTTGGAAAAATTCCGCCAGGAACTCTCTGGAGGCCCTTCCTCCTACCCCCACCCCTGGCTGATGCCCAATTTTTGGGAGTTCCCCACCGTATCCATGGGTCTCGGACCCATCACGGCCATTTATCAGGCGCGCTACAATCGCTACCTGGAAAATCGTGGACTCAAGCCCAAAGACGACTGTAAGGTATGGGCCTTTTTGGGCGATGGCGAGACGGATGAGCCCGAATCTTTGGGTGCCATTACTTTGGCCTCCCGTGAACGCCTGGACAATCTGATTTTTGTCATCAACTGCAACCTGCAGCGACTCGACGGGCCGGTGCGCGGCAACGGCAAAATCATTCAAGAACTTGAAGCGGCCTTTCGCGGGGCCGGCTGGAATGTGATCAAAGTCATCTGGGGCGACACCTGGGACGATCTGATTCGCACCGATAAACAAGGATTGCTGGTCAAGAGAGCGGGCGAGGTGGTCGACGGCGAATACCAGAAGTATATCGTCGAATCGGGCGGCTACCTGCGTGAGCACTTCTTTGGCAAAGACCCGCGTTTGCTGGAGATGGTCAAGCACATGTCGGACGAGCAACTCGAGCGTCTGCGCCGGGGCGGCCACGATCCCGAGAAAGTCTTCGCCGCCTACCACGCCGCCGTGCGCCACAAAGGGCAGCCCACCGTGATTCTGGCCAAAACCATTAAAGGTTACGGCCTGGGCGAGGCTGGCGAGGGTCGTAACATCACCCACCAGCAGAAAAAGCTCAACGTGGAAGAACTCAAGACCTTCCGCACTCGCTTTGGCATTCCCATCTCCGATGATGACGTGGTCCACGCGCCCTTCTACAAGCCACCGGAGGACAGCCCGGAAATGCGCTACCTGAGGGAGCGCCGCAAACAATTGGGCGGCAGCTTGCCTCACCGCATTGAGGTTTGCCCCAGGTTGCCTCAACCTCAGGCCAGCATTTTTGAAGAGTTCCACGGCGGATCCAGCGGTCGCGAACTGTCCACCACCATGGCCTTCGTACGGGTACTCACCAAATTGCTCAAGGACCCGGGTATGGGTAAATATGTCGTGCCCATCGTGCCAGATGAGGCCCGCACCTTCGGCATGGAGTCGCTCTTCCGTCAGTGCGGTATCTACTCCAGCCTTGGACAGAACTACGATCCCGTAGATTCCGATAGCCTGCTCTATTATAAGGAGTCGAAAGACGGCCAGATTCTCGAAGAGGGCATCACGGAGGCCGGCTCCATGTCCAGCTTTGTGGCCGCTGGCACGGGCTATGCCACCCACGGGATCCCCACCGTGCCGTTCTTCATCTTCTACTCGATGTTCGGCTTCCAGCGCATCGGTGATCTGATCTGGTTGGCCGCCGACTCGCGCTGCCGTGGCTTTATGTTGGGCGCCACAGCCGGACGCACCACCCTGAACGGCGAGGGTTTGCAGCACCAGGACGGCCACAGCCACGTGCTGGCCTACCCGGTGCCAACTCTAGCCTGCTACGACCCCGCCTACGCCTACGAACTGGCCATTATCATCAAAGACGGTCTGAAACGTATGTATGAGGATCAGGAGTCAATCTTCTACTATCTCAGCGTCTATAACGAAAACATGGCTCAGCCGGCCATGCCTGAGGGAGCCGAACCAGGCATTCTCAAAGGCATGTATCGTTTGCGCCCCAGCGAACTCAATCGGGAGAAGCCGCTGGCCCAGTTGCTGGGCAGCGGTCCTTTGCTCAACGAGTCGGTGCTGGCCCAGGACATTCTCGAGCACAAGTATGGTGTGGCCAGCGAGGTTTGGAGCGTGACCAGCTACAAAGAACTGCGTCGCGACGGCAAGGAGGTGGAGCGTCACAACATGCTGCATGCCGACAAAGCCCCCATCATCCCCTATGTGGCCCAGTGTTTGGGCAAAGAGCCGGGTGTGGTGGTGGCTACTTCCGACTACCTCAAAATGTTGCCCGACTCGTTGGCCCGCTGGATTCCCAAGCCACTGGTGAGTCTGGGCACCGATGGCTTTGGGCGCAGCGATACGCGGCGCCGACTGCGCGAGTTCTTCGAGGTCGACCACCGCTTTGTGGTCATCGGCACTTTGGCCGAGTTGGTGCGCCAGGGCAAAGTGAAGATGGATGTCTACAAGCAGGCCATCACCGACCTTGAGGTCGATGTCAACAAACTGAATCCGATGATTTCCTAGGAGTCGCCATGTCGATCGAGTTCAAGTTGCCCGATCTGGGCGAAAATATCACTTCGGCCGGTGTGCTGTCCGTGCTGGTGAAGCCGGGCGACACCATTTTTCCCGACACGCCAGTGTTGGAGATCGAAACCGATAAAGCCACCATCGAAGTCCCCTCCAGCGTGGCCGGAACCGTCAGCAGCGTGCTGGTGAAGGCGGGAGATAAGGCCCAGGTGGGCCAGGTCTTGCTCACTCTGGAGCACAGCCATGCCGAAAAGCCCAAGCCCATTACGCTCAAAGTGGAAGACCCCCCGCCTGCCGCCGAGGCACCCAAGAAAACGAGCGCTCCCAAGGCGGCCAAACCCATCTCTCACGAGGTTCACCTTCCTGATCTGGGTGAGAACATCAGCGCCGCCAATGTTCTCAGTATCCTGGTGAAAATAGGGGATACCGTCACCCCCGAGACCGGGATGTTGGAGATCGAAACCGACAAAGCCACCATCGAGGTGCCCGTGGGCGTGGCTGGCAAGGTCGAGAAAATCCACGTAATTGCGGGCGAAAAAGCTCAGGTGGGCCAAAAGATCCTGACCGTTCTGGGGACTGCCCCGACACCTGCAGCCAGAGCGCTACCCGTTCTGGAAAGTAAGTCCAGCGCTCCGGTGGTTCCGGCCGTGGCCCCAAAGGCCGCGCCGCCTCAGCCCAACGGTTCGCACAAAGCAGCCTCGTCCGGGCCCGTCAAACCGGCCCCCGCCTCGCCTACCGTGCGTCGATTGGCCCGCGAAATCGGCGTTGACGTCAATGTCGTGCGCGGCAGCGGGCCTAAAGGTCGCATTCAGCACGACGACGTCAAGTTGCATGCGCGCGCCTTGTTGCGCACGCAGCGACCTGCGCCCGGTTCGTTGCCGGCAGCAGGGTCCTGGCGACCCACTCAGATTCAACTTCCCGACTTCAGCAAGTTCGGCACCATCGAACGTGAGGCTATGACCGGTATCCGCCGCAAAACGGCGGAAACGATGGCCCAGGCCTGGTCGACCATTCCAATGGTCACCCAGTTCGACAAAGCCGACATGAGCGAAGTCGAGAAATTGCGCCAAAAACTGGACGCCAAGGCTCGCCAGCAAGGGGGGAAGCTTACCGTCACGGCCATTTTGGCTAAGATTTGCGCCAGCTCATTGAAGCGTTTTCCCAAGTTCAATGCGAGCATCGACCTGGGCAAAGAGGAAGTGATCCTCAAAAAATACTTCAACATTGGTGTGGCCGTAGATACGGAGAGGGGACTGCTGGTGCCCGTGCTCAAAGACGTCCCCTCCAAGAATATCTTTGAGATATCGGTCGAACTTCAAGCCATCGCCGAGAAAGCTCGCGCCCGCAAGATCACGCCTGATGACCTGCAAGGGGGCTGCTTTACCATCACCAACCTGGGCGGTATTGGAGGAACCTCCTTTACGCCCATCGTCAATCCGCCCGAAGTGGCCATTCTGGGCGTGTCGCGCTCGGCCATAGAACCGGTCTGGCAAGACGCCCAGTTTGTGCCCCGATCGATGCTCCCCCTCAGCCTCAGCTACGATCATCGCTTGATCGACGGCGCTGAGGCCGCTCGTTTTTTACGTTTCGTCTGTGAGGCGTTGGAAAATCCCGCACTGTTGCTGTTTGAAGGATAATTATGGCTACATTTGAGAGAACCACCCAGCTTGTCGTGTTAGGGGCAGGCCCGGGAGGCTATGCGGCCGCCTTTATGGCCGCCGACCTGGGGATGGAAGTCACCCTGGTCAATCGCGAGGTCAACCCGGGCGGGGTCTGCCTGTATCGTGGCTGCATCCCCTCCAAGGCCCTTTTGCACGCCGCCAAGGTGATCAACGAAGCCCACGAGGCGGCCACTTATGGAGTCACCTTTGGAACTCCTCAAATCGATCTGGACAAACTGCGCGGCTGGAAAGAGTCCGTGGTAGACCGTCTAACCGGCGGCCTGGGCCACATGACCAAGCAGCGCAAGGTCACCTATCTACAAGGAGAAGGCACCCTTCGCGATGCCCATCAACTGGATGTGACCTTGAGCAACGGGGATCAGGGTGTGGTCAAGTTTGAGAAGATGATCCTGGCCACGGGTTCGCGGCCCATCTTTCCCGCCATTTTCAACATCGGTTCGCCGCTGGTGATGGATTCCACGGCTGCTCTGGAACTGAAAGACTGCCCCCAACGCCTGCTGGTGGTCGGCGGCGGCTACATTGGTCTGGAGCTAAGCTGCGTCTACGCCGCCCTGGGCAGTCAGGTGACCGTGGTGGAGGCCACTCCGGCGCTGTTGCCCGGGGCCGACCGGGACCTGGTTCAGGTGTTACAGAAAAGCATTCAGCCCAAAATGTCCCGCGTGATGCTCAATACCAAAGTGATGCAACTGAAAGAGGTGGGCCAGCAGGTCGAGGTGACTTTGCAGATGCCCTCTGGTGAGTCGGTGCAAGAGAACTTCGATCGCGTGCTGATTTCCATCGGGCGGCGCCCTAACACCGAGAGCGTCGGCTTGGAGCACACCAAAATCGAGGTGGATGGACGCGGGTTCGTCAAGATTGACTCTCAGGGACGCACCCACGAACCAAATATTTTCGCCATCGGCGACATCTCAGGCGATCCCATGCTGGCCCATCGGGCCACCCATCAAGGTCGCGTGGCGGCCGAAGCTTTGCACGGTAGCAAGGCAACCTTTGAGCCGCGAGCCATTCCAGCAGTAGTTTTCACCGACCCCGAACTGGCCTGGGCCGGACTCACCGAGCAGCAGTGCAAGGACCAGAACATCCAACATTCGGTGGCCAAGTTCCCCTGGGCCGCATCCGGTCGTGCGCTCACTCTCAATCAACCGAGCGGCCTTACCAAAATGATCATCGACCCTGAGGACGGGCGCCTGCTGGGATTGGGCATTGTAGGCAGCGGCGCTGGCGAACTGATCGCCGAAGGCGTGCTGGCCCTGGAGATGGGCGCACTGGCCGAAGATGTGGGACTGTGCATCCACGCCCATCCCACCCTTTCCGAAACCGTCATGGAGTCAGCCGACGTCTTCTTTGGCACCAGCACGCACATTTACAAGCCCAAGCGACAGCCAGTCTGAGTGGACCAGACCCTTACACGGATTTTCTGAATTGTCGCAATTCGTGGGCAAGAGATTCGCTCATGCCGCCAATCGCGTTGGCTTGCTCCTGGTTGCACTCCGTAGCCTTGCAGGCCGATATGGCCAGGCTGGCTACCTGTCCGATTCGGTTTGCGATTTCTTTCACACCCCGGGCGGATTCCCTCAAATGGCAGTTGATATCGCGCGTGACTGACGTCTGCTCTTCGACCGCAGATGCGATCGAACTGGCGATTTGGTTGACTTCACCGACGATGTTGGCAATCTGCAAAATGGATGCGACCGCTTCCGAGGTGTCTCGCCGGATGGCGTCGACCTGTCTGCCGATGTCCTCCGTGGCCCGAGTCGTTTCCCGGGCCAGTTCCTTGACTTCACTGGCGACCACGGCAAATCCACGGCCGAGTTCGCCTGCCCGGGCAGCCTCGATGGTTGCGTTCAGGGCCAGAAGATTGGTCTGATTTGCGACGGAGGAGATCAGTTTCACCACTTTGCCGATTTCCAAGCTGCTCAGGCTCAAGCGTTCCATGGTGGTGTTGATGGATGTGGCCATGGCCGCCCCGGACTCGGAAACCCGCGAGGCGTGCCCCGCGTTGACAGCCAGTTCCTTGATGCTGGCGCTCATCTGCTCAGTGGCCACCGACACCGTGTTGACGGCATAACTCACGTGCTCCGCCGCCGTCGAAACGGCGCCCGCCTGAGAGGCGGTCTCCGTGGTGGCGAGATCAACCACCTGTCCTTCCTTGATCAATTCCAGGGACCGTTCACGCAGAGTTGTGGAGTGATTGTCAATGGTTTGTAGCAGCGCTTGCAACTGCCGTTCCGCGCTTTCCGTGCGGCGACGAAGATGCTCAGCCAACCTTTGAGTGCCCTCCTCGGCGATCTGGTGAAAGTCCGCACTGACCGCCAGGAGAGCCTTGAGCAGGCCGGGATTCTGGCTCTGCGCCAGAAAGGCGCGGGCCGCCGTCTCCAGCTGATCCAGGGTGGCCGCCTGACAAAGAAGGGCAGCCCGGGCCTCGGAGGGAGGGGCCGGCAGGCTCAAGGATTCACCCGCCTTGATCGGCGCTTCACCGCCTGAGGCCAGGGCTGCCGCCGTTTTCTTTAACCAGTCCAGGGTCATCTCAAAGTCCTCCTGGTGCCCCTGGACCACGCACAGAACCTCCTTGACAACTCTCTGGTTGAGCATTCGCTGCCGACCCGCCAGGTCAACCGCCTGCGTTTGGCCGGCGGCGTCACGATCCAACTTGCACGGAGAGGTCGCGACCGAGGCTTTGGCTATCAAATTCATGGGTAGATCCTTTCGAGGATTACTTTAGGAGGTGCCCAGGGCTACGATGGGGACCCTTCGATTCAGAGGCAGGCTGGCCAGAGCCAGAAGCGTCAGCAGGGTCAGGGGCAACAATTGACCGGTGATGGATGCGTGGGACCTGGCCCAAACGCAGGTCAGGGGCAGGTAGAATCCGGCGACTCCTCCCAGCGCTCCCACGACCCCGCCTACGACTCCGACTCTGGTGGGAAACTTTTGGGAGATGTCTTTGAGGACAGCTCCCATCCCGATTCCTTGCGCCACTCCACACATACACACCAAGGTCAGGACCGCGCCCAAGCCGGGATCAGCCAGGGAGACCACGGTTAGACTCAGGCAGGCGCTGCTCAGCGCAGCCGCCAAAATGAGTTGGGGGCCCCATCGATCCGCCAGGGCGCCACCGAGAATTCGACCAACGCTGGTGAGAACCGCGTAGGCAGTAGTGAAGACTCCTGCCCACCTCAAACTCAGCCCAAAGCCATCCACGTAGATGTCGCTCAGCGTCAGGGTCAGGGCCACGAACACTCCGAACGTTGCCATATACTGCAAGGCCAGGTGCCAGGTAGCGCCATCCCGGAGAGGCTCCACGGCGTCTCTGAAGCGCAGGGAGTTCTGGCTTCGGTCGGGATCCGGGAGGAGCGCGAAGTAGCCAGCCGCCGCCAGGAGGAGAAGCCCACCATAGATTTGCATGGATTCACGCCATCCTACCGCTTCCAAGAGAAACGGCAGGCCAAAAGTGGTCAAAGCCGTGCCCACGTTCCCCGCCCCGAAGATTCCCAAGGCGAGTCCCTGGCGGGCTTTTGGCGTCCAGGCACACACCGAGGCCACGCCCACGGCAAAGGTGGTTCCAACCAGGCCTAGCAGTACGCTCCCCAGGACCAAGTCACCGGTACTCGTCGACCGGCTCAGCGTCCACGAGCCCAGGCCACCCAGGCCCAGGAGCATCGGAAACAGTGGCCGGGCTCCCACCCGGTCGACCCATACTCCCAGAGGGATTCGCAGTAGGGAGCCGACCAGGATCGGTATGGTCTTGAGCAAGGCCCCCTGGGCCCGACTCAGATGGAGTTCGGCTGCGATCAATCTTGTAGAAGGGCCCAATTGAACCCAGGCGGCGAAAGCCAGGGCAAAGGCCAGGGTATTGATCCACACGGGGCGCCAGGGGAATGTTGGGACCACGAAGACCTCCCGTTCAGACGTTCACGGTCCCAGGTTCAACCTGGCCACCACCTCCTATTTCTGTATCGGCGAGGGGAACCAGTCCTTAAGAGTAGCTGCCCCACACACCACTCTGGCTGCCGGCCTTCATAAATCCATACCTATTTTTCCTCGTGATAGTCCTGTTCCACATTGACATCCCAAATATTCGATTTGTCGGTGCGCCCGGACACGATATTCTCCACGGCCACCATGGCCGTCAACATCGAATGATCCTGATTATTGTAGCGATGCATGCCATTGCGGCCGACCAGAAACAGATTCTCAAAACCGTCCAGAAAGGCACGAATTCGATCAAACTGATTGTAAGTGCCGAAATAGGCCGGGTAAGTCTTCTTCATCCGCAATACGGTACTGTCCAGCACATCTTCCGGGTGAATAATGCCGATCTTCGCCAGTTCCTGAATGCCAAGTTCGGCCATCGCCGAGTCCGCCTTCGTCCACAGTTCATCGCCTTCGCTGACGAAATATTCCAGGCCGATCCAGACCGTATCCGGATCCTGCACCATGTAGGGGCTCCAATTGTTGAAAATCTGCAGGCGACCTACTTTGACGTCGGGCTCTTGAATATAAATCCAGTTGTCCGCCACTCCTTGCGAGCGAGCGTTGGAACCGTCGCAAATGCGCAGTTTCTTCATAAGCAGTCCCACCGTGATAAAATCGCGAAACGGTAGTCCCTTGGCCAGTTCGGCCACCTCCGCGGGCACCTCGACTCCCTCCAAGGCGGCCACCAGTTCATTGACTGGCATGGTTGAGAACACATAATCGGCCTTAACCCGCCGTATTTCTCCGCTGCTCAGACATTGCACACTGACTTCCTCGATGCGCTGGCCCGCGGCGTGCAGGCGCACCACCTTATGCTGGGTCTGCACCACCCCGCCTTTGGACTGAACGATCTCGGCCACAGTATCCCACATCTGTCCCGGGCCGAACTTGGGGTAGAGAAAATACTCGATCAGGCTGGTCTCCACGCCTTTCTGGGCCAGATCTCCGCCGGGCTTCTTCCACAGTTGGCGCACGGCGTGCAGCAGAGTCCGAGTGATGGACAACCCCTTGACGCGCTGAGCTCCCCAATCGGGAGCGATGTGACTGCAGGGTACGCCCCAAACCTTCTCCGTGTAGTCGCGAAAGAACGTTCCGTAGAGTTCGCGCCCGAACCGATTGATGTAGAAATCTTCCAGCGTCTTTTCCGGCAAAGGAAAGAGGCGCGCGCGTAGATAGCTAAGACCGATTCGCAGCATACGCCACAATCCCAAATTTCTGATGGTCTGCAGCTCAAGTTTCACCGGGTAGTTGAAGAAACTGCGCAGATAATAGATGCGACTGAGCCGACTGCGCACCAGCATCACCTGGTCGGTCTGACGCGGGTCGGCCAGGCGCATTTCGTGGGGCAAGTCGCGGCTCTGGCCGCGATACTTGAGAGGAAACGAATGCCCCTCGGGAGTGTCCTCGATCGGCAAAATCTCGGTCCACCAATTCATCACCCGGTCGGACTTGGAGAAGAAACGGTGACCCCCGATATCGATGCGGTTACCTTTGTAGTTTACGGTCTTGGAAATACCACCCATGTCGGCCGAGGCCTCAAAGACCCACGGTTTGATTTGAGATTTCAGCAGCAACTCATAGGCTGCCGTCAGGCCCGCCGGGCCCGCTCCAATAATGATCGCGTCCATGTCGGGCCTATGCGCCCGGTCCCCCAGAAACTCCTTGCACGCTGGCCATCGACTCGCCCTGGGCGGGGGCCCTGGGCGGGGGAGCGGGGGACTGAACCGCCAGGGTCAGGGGCCCATCGGGAGGCAGGTAGGTCCGCTTACGGGCTATGATTTCCTCAGAATACTTGGACATGTAGTGAAGAATGGTCTCGGTGCGAATTCGGATTCCGCCCGCCGGCTTGGTGGCGTCGAGATCTCCGAATTTGAAAAAGAGCGTGCCGGTGGCCTCCACGATCTTCTGAGTCGGGGTGTATGTCGGCTGGTCCATGCCGCACTCGTAGCTCGACAGACGCAGTACGCAGGTAATCCAGGGGCAGCGGGCGGCTGCCTTGGCACACCACAGGATTTCATTGGTATTGCTGCTGTACGAGGACACCCAGACATCCGAAATATCCAGCGGGTGATCAATTCGACCGGCGCGAACCTCCTGGCCGAACAGCCATTCGAGCAAATCCTCGTCGAGCGGAAAATACTGCCCCCACAACACGGGAAAGCCGGCGGCCTGCAACTCGGCTTCGATCTCGTGGCCGATGCCCGTGTCCATGTGATAGGGCCGCGCCAGCACCAGCACGCAGGGTTTGTTTTGCTGGGCGCACCACTGCAAAATCTCCCGGCTGTGAGCGCGTAGTTTGCCTTCGATTTGCTCCAGAGCTCGGTAGCCGGCCTTCACCGCTCGTTCAGTTTCGGCCATGTCCAGGTCCAGGGCCTCGTGCAGGGACTCATAAAGCTGTTCCACCACCAGTTTCGGCTGTGACAGCGAGACGAAGGGCGAAGTGTACATCACGCCGTTTTCCGCAAACAAGTCGCGCTCCTTCAAAAAGCCCGCCTTGATGCTCTCGGGGCTGGCCATCACCCGGGTGCATGTCATCGTATCGACCACGTGCCCTTTTAGAAACGACGGCATACAGTGAATCATGGGGCTGAGCAGCACATCGATCTTCTTCTTCTGTCCAAAAAGCAGTTCGCCATAGTGGCCGCTCATGCACTTCACGGGGTAGCAGCAGTCCACCGTTCCACGCCCCTTGCCGAAGGTGCGCCCCTGATCCTCGGACGTATCCGAACTGAAGACAATGTTCTGCGGCTGCAGGCCGAGTTCGCGCAAGAAACCCACCCAGAACTGGTGAGTATTCCAAATATTGAGGACCTTCGGGATTCCCACCCGAAGGGCGCTGCGATCCTTACAGACCGTGTCAGCGGCCGAGGGAAGCGGGCGTTCCGACTCGCCGAAAAGCTTCTCTTCGAACCAGGTCAGCAATGTTGGGAAAAGCATGCTTTGTCTTCTCAATCTGGGCTTTAATGGCCTGCATTTCGCTGGCGTCCTCCACCAATCCCTTAGGACAAGAATTGTTGACAATCACCCGATCCTTCCCCTCCGGGAGTGGAACCTTACTCCAGCGGCGACCGACCCCGCCCTCGATGTCAACATCAATGAACGTGCGCTGGCAATTGACAGGGCACCAGTTGCAGACGGTCTCGGCCGAAGTGGTAGTCTCGTAGGTCAGCTTCTCGATCGATTCAAACCCTCGAAAGCCGCTGTTCCCGCCCTTTTGCCACCACTCCAGGGCCACCAGACCGGCCCCGATCGCCCCGGCCTCGCCCGAATAGGGGTGAACCACAATATCGGCGTCCGGCACCTTCGATTTGATAAAATCCACCTGAGCCTTCACCACGGCCAGATTCTTGTGAGTGCCGCCCTGCAGAATGTACTTCTTGCCCACCTGCTTAAGATTGGTCAGGCCCCCGGCGTAAATCCACACATTCATTGGCAAAATCGAGCACAAGGCGGCCAAAATCTCCTGAGCCTGCCAACCCTTGCGCTGCTGATTGACGATATCGCTCTGCAAAAATACCCCACAACCCATCGACAGTTGAGGCATCGATTCGGCCAGGAAAGCCTGCTCGGCGATGTCGCTGAGCGAAATCGCGAAACGCTCAGCCACGCCCTGCAGAAAGGCGCCGTTGCCTGACGAGCACTGGGAGTTGAGACGAAAATCGCTGACCGTGCCGTTGTTTAGAATCATAATTTTTACGTCGACTCCGCCTACGTCGCAAATACAGTCGGCATCCGGAAAGTAGTGCAGCCCGGCGCTGGCGTGGGCAATGGTTTCGACCACGGCGCAGTCGGCGCCCAAAATCCCCTTGAGCAAGTCTTTGCCGTAGCCGGTAAAGCCCACGCTCAAGATCGGCTCCGTCCAGCCGGCCTCGCGGATCTGAGCAAAAAGTGAGCGGGCGTCCTCAATGGGATTCCCTTTGCTCAGGGCATAGCAAGAGAAAAGCATTTCTTTGTCCCGCGACAGGCAGACGGCCTTGGCCGTGGTCGAGCCAAAATCGCAGCCAATGATCACCCCCTCATGACGACCAGGGGCCCGGACCTCCAGGGGGGGCGGGCCGTCGTCCTTGTAGGCCGCCTGAAAAGCTTCCAGGTCCTCGCTGGTGCGCCACAAACCACCGCGACCGGCTTTTTTCTTCTCCTCATGCTGCCCCTCTTGCAGCCACCATCGCAGTTGGGAGGTGCCTTCATACAGACCCACCGAGGGTTCCTGAAGCCCCACGGCCACACAGCCGAGAGCCGCATAGTAAACCGCGTCCTCGGGCACCACGATGAGGGAGGCCGGATCGCGCCCCTCGGGCAGGGCCACCGCCCGCTCTTTCCATAATTTGGTGAGATGGTGGAACCAGGCCTCCTGCAATCCACGGAAGAACAGATTGGGCCCGCCCAGCAGCAAAATGCCGGGCAACGGGGTGTTGCCTCGGGTCAAGGTAGCCAGGTTCTGGTAGACCACGGCTTCAAACAGGGAGGCGATGATCTCCTCCACCGAGGCGCCTGCCTTGAGCAGAGTATTGGCATCGGCCTCGGCAAAAATGCCGCATTTGCTGCTGATCTTGTGCAGCGTCATGCCGTTGTAGCCCATGCCGGCCAGTTGCTCGGGCGTGATCTGCAGCTTGCGTGCGGTCTTTTCAATAAAGGTCCCGGTGCCGCCCGAGCAGGCCGCCTGCATCAGCACCTGTTTGCTGCGCGAAGGACCGCTGCCGCTGAAGAAGATCGTCTTCATGTCCTCGCCGCCGATTTCACTCACAAACTGAACGTCGGGATGCTGGCGTTCCACGGCGGCGGCCACAGCCACCACCTCCTGAACCAGTTTGCCGCCCAGTAGTGGAGCGATCAGCCCGGCCCCGGAACCGGTGAAAATCACCCGATCCTGGCCGGCTTTCAGGCCGTGCTGCTCTTCCAGGCGCTCCAGAAACTCCAGCACCTTCTCCGCCTGCCTGGTGTTATGGCGCTCATAAGCCTGAGTCAACACCTCGCCCGTAGCCGAAGCCAGCACATATTTGCAGGTCGTGCTGCCCACGTCGACCCCGCAAATCTTGCCCGCAAGTGGCACGAAATCGCGCCCGCGAGGTTGCCTGGCCAGACGATCCTGCAGAGCCTGCGGCAGGTCTTCCCCTGCCTCAAGGACGCGCAGCGGCCGAAAGATAGACACGAGCTAAATCTTGCCGGCCAGATGGAGTACGTAGTTGGCCGCCATCCCCGCACAACCGGCGTGGGGAATGCGGTAATTGGCCTTGGTCACCTCCGGGTGACTGCGCTCGTAGCGGCGGATGGCTTCGATAGTCAGACCGGTGCGCGCCAGCACCTCTTCAAATTCGGCGTGAGCGCGCCGGCGGGCTTCGGTCAGTATCATCTGACACCGCGACAGAGCGTGAGTATCGGCATCTCCCTTGACCTCGATGGCAGCGTAGAGAAGGTCGGGATGTTTGCCCAAAACATTGGCCATAGCCCCCACCGACATGGTATTGGGCATGCATGAATATGGCGTAAGCTCACACACCATGTGGGCCGACTTGTGGTGATAGGCCTGTAGCGCTTTACCTACCAGCATATGGCCCTCGCCACCCCGCTGACGGTGATGGTAGAAGGGATGCGCCAGATTCTTCATCTCCACCTGATCTGGCAGTGGGTAGGGCAGGTTGCCCAGGGCTTTGCGGAAACGGTTGTAAACCCCCCGGTAAATCCACAGCACGGCCTGCAGCGTCCATTGTTTCCAGCGAGTCTTGGCGAAAGTCGGGTCCTTGGCTTCGCGCTGGAACGGCTGCATCAGATACTCGATCCACACGGCGATAGGCGCGGTAATCACCTCGCCGCCCTCCTGTTCCAGCCACCGCTTGATATTATAGTTGCCTTCGCCCTCGTGGATTTGCAGCCAAAACTCGCCGGTCAGCTTCACCCTGGCTTTGACCCTCAGACGATCGACCTCAATGGCCGCAAACTTCTGCCGAATCAAGCGCAGAGTATCGGTAAAGTAATTGCCAAAGAAATGCAGTGCCGCTACACCCAGTTTGCCCCCGCGCAGCGGGCGATTTTTAAAGGCCTGATACATGATCTCCAGGCATTCCTGCAAAACCCTATCAGTTTCCCCGGGATTCACCTCATAGGGCCGGGTCAAATATTCCAGATCGGTGAGCGTGTCAGCGATCAGCAATGCCCAAACAACCCCCAGTGCGAAGGGCACATTGACCTCCAGGCCATCCCCCTTGCCTTTGCTTTGCTTAAACTCCTGAGCCAGCAACAGCATCCGCAAAGATCGCAGCCCCAGTCCGTCCAAGGCCATCGAGTAAGACTCGTGATACTGGCCAAAGCGGCACGGTCCACAGGCCCCAAAGGTGGCGAAGACATACTTGTCAGCCACCGCCTCCTTGCCGTGCACCTCCGCTTCCGACTTCAAGAAACTGGCCAGACTGCCGGTGGTGAAGATGGTCGGCGAGCAGGCGCCCACATCGATCAACTCTTTACCCATATCCAGATCCTGACGGGTGATATTGGGTAAGGTCCGAGCGTTGTAGTTCAAATTGTGGAGAACCCCCTGAAGCAACTTCTCATGCTTCCAGGTCAGGCCGCCAAAAAGGACGGTAACTTTTTCCCGCTCCTCTTTATTGAACGGCCGAGATTCGTAACGGGCATAGTGAGACATGTCAACGACGGGCATTGCACAATCCCTTTCGTGTAAGACTTGAAGGAAACCTACTTCGAATTAGTCGGAATTGAATCCTCCTCCGAGTTTAGGCAAGCCTGATCAGACACGATGACAACAGAGAAGGACACCCTGGCTGGCGCTAGAAGCCCGCCCCCAAGGTGTCCCCTCAACAGCGCCCGCATTTTCTTAGAACCGGCCCGGGTTTGTTCCTTTTGCTGCTGGCCTGCCTCAGCCCCGGCTGCGCCAGACCGAAGAAGGTTCAGGCTCGGGTGGCACGCCCCTCGCGCGGCGATCTGGTCGGTCACTTTGTGGCCAGCGGACGAGTGAAGTGCCATCTCGTGCGAGTGCACACCGGCTACACGGGGCGCTTGATCGACAACGAAGTCAAAGAAAACCAAAAGGTTCACAAAGGTCAGGTGCTGGGAACCCTGAACGCTCAGGAGCTCACCGCCGACCTGGAGGTATTCCAGGCCGAACTGGAAGCCGCCCGAAACCGCGAGATAGAAGCCGCCCACGCACTCTCTCTGCGCAGCAGCCAGCTCACGGGAGAGTTGCGAAGCGCTCAGGCGGGCCAACAGGAAGCCGAGGCCCAGGTACGCTTGACCCGGCGCCCTCTGAAACACGAAATGGCCCGTGCCAGGGCCGCCGTCGAGGCGGCCGAAGCCCGTCTGAAGTTGGCCCAAAGTGAATCGTTACGCAGCCGCCAATTATTTGACCAGGATATCCTGTCAGCGGCCCAACTCGAGCGCTCCGAGACCGACCACAAGGCGGCCAGGGCCGAACTGGAGCAGGCCCAAGCGCAGCTACGAATGCATGAGCAACAGCCCCGGGCCGAGGAGCTTGAAGTGGCTAAGGCGAAGCTCAATCAAGCTCGGGCCGAGCGATTGCAGGCGGAGGACAGTCACTCCAAAGAATTGCAGGTCTACGAGGACCGCCTCCGGGTGGCCATCCAGGAAACCCATCGCTGTCAAGGCCGTCTCAAAACGGCTCAATTGCGCCTGAGCCGAACCGAAATCAAGGCTCCCGAGGACGGAGTGGTCCTCCAACTCATGTACGAACCCGGCGAATACGTCGATTGGCTGCAGCCCTTCCTGACCATGGTCACCTCCCGGGGACTGAGGGTGGAAGCCGAAGTCGACGAACAGGACGCCACCAAGGTCGTCCTCGACATGCCCGTGGAAGTGAGTTTCACGTCGATGCCCGGGCAAAACTTTGCCGGAAAAGTAGTGCAGATCTCTCCCGCCCTCGAGCGCCGCACCCGAGGTCCTTCCGAATCCCGAGTGCTGCGCATTCGAGTCGAGTTGAAGCAGCCACCGGCCCTGCGCGATGGCCTGGAAGCTCAGGTGGAGGGTAACCTGGTTTTAGCCCGCGATACACTGCTACTGCCCCGCTCCGCCGTGTTTCGCGATCGAGGCGCGGACAGCGTGATGGCCGTCCGCAGCGGCCAGGCCGTCGAATTGAAGGTTCAGATCGGGGCGGCCACCGCCGATCGGGTCGAGCTGACAGGCGGGGTGGACTCCAATACCGTGGTCATTGTGGAGGGTGGCGACCGCATCACCCAGGGTGCCGGAGTTGACCCGCTGCCTTGAGGATACCTCCACCGTGGCCCTGATCGAACTGGTCCAGGTCTGTCGCCACTATACGATGGGAACCCATCGTGTGCAGGCCCTGCAGCCGACCGACCTGTCGATCGAGAGGGGAGAATTCATCATTGTGCTGGGCCCGAGCGGCTCGGGGAAAACCACTCTGATGAATCTGATCGCAGGCATCGATTCACCCAGTTCCGGCATCCTTCGAGTCGATGGCGTGGAGGTTTCGGCCCTCAATCGAAAGAGTCTGGTGCACTACCGTCGGCGCTCGGTCGGGGTGATTTTTCAGTTCCACAACCTCATCCCCAATCTGACGGCCCGCGAGAATGTCGAACTGGTCGCCGAACTGGTGGGCGCGTCCCGGGCCGGCGAGGAAGTGCTGGGGGCGGTGGGCCTGGGCGAGCGCGGTGATCACTTTCCCCACGAACTCAGCGGGGGGGAGCAACAGCGTGTGGCCATTGCCCGCGCCCTGGTCAAAGACCCGCCCATCCTGCTGGGCGACGAGCCCACGGGCAGCCTGGATGCGGCCACCGGCAGGCGGGTCCTCAAGCTACTCCACGAGATTCACGGCCGGGGAAAATGCGTGATCATGGTGACCCACAACGCCGCGCTGACTTCGGTAGCCACCCGAGTGCTGACCATGAAGGACGGCCTGATCCGCTCGGACGTGCGCAACAACAGCCCTCTCGACCCCGACGATATCGACTGGTAGCTACGCGCAGGGGAACGGTCCGTCGAGGTCACGAACCCCTCCGGGTTGCAACTCCTCTTTGTCAAGTCCGTGCGCGACCTTCGCCACCGGTGGGTTTCTTTCAGCACCTGCGCCGTCATGGTGGCGGTGGCCACCATGCTCTTCGTGGCTTTCTCGGCAGCCTCCAGCAACCTGAGAGAGTCCTGTCGCTACACCTACGATCGCCTCAAATTCCTGGATTTTTACTTCCAAGTTCACAGCGCCCAGCCCCAACTTGTCGACCGCATCGCCAGCCTGCGTGGGGTAGAGTCGGTGGAGGGCAGGCGCGTTCTTTCCCTGCGCATCCACCTGTCCAATGGAAACTACATGGCCGGTCGGGCCATCGGCATTCCGGTTGGGCACCAACCGAAGGTGAACCAACTCTATCTCGAGGGCGGCCGCTACCTCTCCGAGCGTCACGGCGAGGTATTGATGGAAAGGCGGTTCGCCCTGGCCCACGGCTTCCGCCTGAACGATCCCGTCGAGGTCGAAATCAACGGGGTATTCAGCAGGTTCACCCTGGTGGGTCTGGTCAGCAGTCCCGAATACGTCTGGTTGGCCACCGGACGTGGCGATCCCAGGCCGGCGGCGCGTCGCTTCGGAGTCCTGTTTGTCAGTCAGCGCGATGCCTGTTCCCTGGACGGGCGGGATGGCATCAACGAAATTCACGTTCGGATCCATGATCAGGGGCAACTAGGGGCCTTGATGGAGGAGGCTCGGCGGCACCTGGAAAGTTATGTAAAGGAAGGTCCCGTAGGCCGCGAACAGCAGCCATCCAACGAACTCCTGTTGCGCGATCAGCGTGCCTTTGCAGGTGTGGCCACACTCTTCCCCATCCTTTTTCTATCGCTGAGCTCGATTATTCTGGTCAGCACGCTGACTCAATTGATCGCGCAACAGCGCCGACAGATCGGCGTGCTGATGAGCCAGGGCTTCTCGGCCGCGCAATTGATGTCTCACTACCTGGTCACCAGCGCTTTTGTGGGTGGCAGCGGGGCCCTGTTGGGCGCTTCGGCGGGTTGGCTGTTGGGCGAGGGCTGTTCCAGGTACTATGCCGAGAACCTGGGTCTACCCTTTCTGGCCACCCATCCCCCTCTGTTCTACATGCTGCTCTCCCCCATTCTTGCCACCGCTGTATCTGTGGGGGCCGGTTGGCGAGCCGCCAGTCGACTGGTCCACCTCGACCCGGCCGAAGTCCTGCGTTCCGATTTTTCGGCTTCGCAGCGTACCTTCCGAGCGCGAGCAGGATTGCCGGGGCTGGGCCAGGCTCCTTACCTGCTGCGCCTGCCGCTGCGTAACCTGTTGCGCCAACCGATACGGACCCTGGTGGTGGTGATGGGAATTGCCCTGGCGGTGGTCCAGATGGTCTTCACGCTCATGCTCCTCGACAGCCAACGCAGCACTCTCGAATTCTTTTTCCAATCGGTACACCGCTATGACATGCAGGTGGACCTGCACCTCACCAGCCCGGCCGTTCTCCCCCCCATCCAGAGTTGGCCGGGGGTGAGCCGGGTGGAGGGCGTTTTGTGGTGGAGGATGAGGCTGCAGCTTGGTCCCGATTCCGTGGAGACGGGCGTGCTGGGTGTGCCCGCCGGCTCCGAGTTGCTCCGCCCCTACGATCGCGATCGCCGGCCGCTGGAAATAACTCCCCATTCTCCTCTCCTGTTAGGGCCGGTCCAATTGCGCCAACTGCACGCCCATCCCGGCGATTATGTTCAGGTCCAGAGCACCACTAACCGCGAACTGGCTCCGATCGTCTCGTATGTAGTCGGCCCAGAATTATTCGAGCCCATCGCCCTGCCGGTCAAACTGCCTCTGAAAGAACTCCAGCAACAGGTGGCCGCGGGCGACAACACCCCCACCGATGTCATCAACTTACTGTACCTGAAAGTCGCCCCCGAAGCTCAAGAATCCGTGCGTCGCCGCCTGTATACATGTCCTCTGGTCGAGTCGGTGATCGATCCCGCCGATACCCGGGCAGACATTCACGACCTGCTCAAAATGCTCAATACCTACCTGGCCTTGATGATCGGCTGTTCCAGTTTGCTGGCCATCGCGCTGTTGGCGGGATGCAGCACCATGAACGTGATGGAACGCCTGCGCGAACTGGCCACACTTTCCATCCTGGGCGTGTCGGACGCCACACTGGTGACCATTCTCGTGATTGAAACGCTGTTGGCCTGGCTGCTGGGCTTAACCCTGGGCCTTCCGACAGGAGTCGTGATAGGCAACTGGCTACTGGCTCACTATCAGTCCGATTTGATTCAACTGACCCTGAGCGTAAACCCCCTCACCTTGCTGGGCACCGCCCTGGGCAGCCTGCTCATCTGCCTGGGAGCCACCGCCGCCTCCCTGCGCAGGGTGCTGGGCATCCCCCTGGCCACAGCCGCCTACCAGGCCGATTAGGCTCATGTAGGAGTTGGTGCGGACCGGCGTCGAAAGTGCGTCGACATTGTGGCCAAGCTTATGCAATCAGAGCCGGACCCCATTCTGGCCGTGGTCAGAGAACTTGCCTGCGAACTCAATCCGGGGCACAGTTTTGAGAACCTGGGAGAAAGCGCCCATCTGGAATACGATCTAGGTTTGGGAAGCCTGGAACGGCTGGAGTTGACGCGGCGCCTCGAAGTTGCTCTGCAGACCCGACTAAAAGGAGAAGTTGTTTTGCAGGCGCGTATCTGCGGCGATCTCTACGCGATCCTGGAGGGCCAGGCAAGCGCCCAGCCAGTCCCCCAGGCCTGCCAGCTCACCGGCGCCCGCCCGGTAGCGGCCCTGGCCAGCGCCGAAACCATGGTAGAGGTGCTGGTCCGGCGAGCCGACGCCCAACCGGATCGGGAAGTGCTGGTCTGGTTGGACGAAGGGCGCCCACGGGCCACTCGGACCTACGCTCAACTGGTGCAGGAGGCCAGTGCCGCAGCCGGCGGTCTGGCCGCACGCGGGGTTCAAAGCGGAGACCGAGTGGGGATCATGCTCCCGACCGGTACGGAATTTGTGGCCAGTTTCTTCGGAACCCTCATGCTGGGGGCGGTTCCCGTGCCCCTCTATCCCCCCTTTCGGCCCGATCAGGTGGAGGAGCACGTTCGACGCCAGGGCGCTATCCTGCAAAGCGCCGGGGTTCGTGTGCTGGTGGTCTTTCCTCAAATGCTGGCCGCGGCCCGGCTGCTGCATCTGAACACGCCCTCTTTGAACCACGTAGTGCCGGCCGGCGAGTTGGTCCGGCACGCGCCGGTCCCCTCCCGGCCGACCGGCGCGGAGACGCTCGCCCTGATCCAGTACACCTCGGGCAGCACCGGCCTGCCCAAAGGGGTTATGCTGAGCCACGACAATCTACTGGCCAACATTCGCGCTTATCGGCGCGGGCTTGAGGTGAGTCCCAGCGATGTTTGCGTCAGCTGGTTGCCCCTCTACCACGATATGGGCCTGATCGGGGCTTTCCTCGGCGGAATTTACCACGGTGTCCCCCTGGTGCTGATGGGTCCCCAGGATTTTCTGGCCCGCCCCTCGCGCTGGTTGTGGGCCATCCACCAGTATCGCGGAAGTATTTCGGCGGCCCCCAACTTCGCCTACGAACTGTGCGCCCGCAAGCTGCCCGAGAGCGAACTGGAAGGCCTTGACCTGAGTTCCTGGCGGGTAGCCCTTAACGGTGCCGAGTCGGTCCGGCCCGATACTTTAACCCGCTTCAGCGAGCGTTTCGCCGCCTATGGGTGGCGCCCCCAGACTTTCCTGCCCGTCTATGGCCTGGCCGAAGCCACCCTGGCCGTGAGTTTTCCGCCGGTAGGCCGCCTGCCTTTGATCGATGAGGTCGACCGCCACCAACTCGAAGCCGAAGGGCGTGCCTGGCCGGCTCGCCCCGGCCACGATTCGCTTCGACTGGTATCCTGCGGACGCCCGCTCGATAAAATCGAAATTCGGGTGGTTAACGAGGGCGGCCGGCCACTCGATGAGCGACGTGTGGGCCGCTTGCAGTTTCGGGGTCCTTCCAGCCTGCGGGGTTACTATGCCAATCCCCAGGCTACGGCCCGCATTGTGGATAAGCACGGCTGGGTGGATACCGAGGATCGAGCCTACCTGGCCGACGGTGAACTGTATCTGGTAGGCCGCCACAAAAACGTCATCCTCAAAGCGGGTCGCAATCTCCACGCCGAGGACATCGAAGAGGCTGCCTTCGCAGTTGAGGGTGTCCGGCGCGGCTGCGTGGCGGCCTTTGCTCTGGCCGACGAGGAAAGTGGCAGCGAACTGATAGTGGTGGTGCTTGAGACCCGCGCCCGTGAGCCCGAAGAAAAGAAGCGACTGGAAGCGGCTGTAAAACGCCAAATCACGGAGGCAGTGGGCCTTGCGCCCGACCGGGTAGTGCTGGTCCCACCCGGCTCGGTGCCCAAGACTCCCAGCGGCAAGATCCGACGCCCCGACTGTCGCGATCGTTACCTGGCCGGAACCCTGGGTCAACGGCGCGGAACGGCCGCCCAAGCCCTGGCGCTGGTCAGTTCCGGTCTGGCCCGACAGGGCCGTCGCCTGCTTACAATGCCCGCACGCGCCCTCTACAGCGCCGGCTGGGGGTTGGGGCTGGTCGGTCTGGCCAGCCTGGTTGCGTTGACGGGCCGCCTCAACCGTCCCGCCGCCCGTCGCCTGGCCTCCAAGTGCTGCCGGGTTCTGCTGAAATGCGCCGGGGTCGAGCTTGAAATTCGGGGAGAACTTCCGACTACGGGCGCCTGCGTGGTGGTGGCCAACCACACCAGTCGTTTTGACCCTCTTTTGCTGCTGGCCGCTTGGCCCCAACCTTTGCATTTTGTGGTGGCTCCCTGGGTCGCGCGCGGCCCGCTGGGCCCGCTGATGGCGCCGCTGGAATACCTTGCCGTGGAGCGGGGCAAGGCGCTCGACCTGGATCCCATGCAGCAAATACTGCGCCAGGGTGGCTGCCTGGCAGCCTTTCCAGAAGGGGGGCTGGAGCACGCCCCAGGATTACGCCCTTTCACCCTCGGGGTTTTTCACGTGGCTGCTCGAGAGGACCAACCCGTCGTGACGGTGGCGCTAGACGGAGCGCGCGATTTAATGCCCGGCCGTTGGTTCGTGCCCCGCCCGGGCCGCGTCCGAATCACCATTGGCTCGGCCATGCGGGCCGACAACAACACCTGGAGCGAAGTGGTCGCCCTCTCTTTGAGGGCGCGACAGGCCATAGCCGCCCACTGCGGGGAGGCACTCAGCGAGCGCCGGCTGCGACGAGAAGACTGAGGTGGCCCTGCAGCGATTCATCGAGGGTCGTGAAGTCGAGCTTTGCGCTCGCGACAAGAGCAGAGTCGGCGTGCCTTTCGAGTGGGGCCTCGAGCACCTGGGGCTGAGCGCGGACTCCAATCCACGGGCGGCCCTGCTCGACTATTCGCGACGCATGTTGAAAAACAGCGACGCCTTCTTCAGTTGCCCTTCGGCCCCACTCGATCAATTCGATTTCGATGGCCACGTGTTGAGGTTCCCGTCGGCCCTGCGGACGCCCTATCCTGAGAACAACCTCGTGTGGGGACGGTTGTTCCCCTCCCGGTCCTCCCAACGAAAAGGGATGGCCGTGATTGTCCTTCCCCAATTCAACTCCCAGTGGGAGAGCCAGGTCGGACTGTGTCGCCTGCTGCAGTGGGCCGGACTCACCTCGCTGCGTCTGAGCCCGCCCTATCATCACCAGCGCAAACCGGCTTACCTGTTGCGTCCAGAGTACATGGTGTCGGCCAATATCGGTCGCACCATCGCGGCCACGCGACAGGGGGTCATGGATGTGCGCCGCGCCGTGGACTGGCTGCTGGCTCAGGGGTATCCGAGCGTGGCCTTGGTGGGCACCTGCATCGGGGCGCTGCTCGGGTTTCTAACGGCGGCTCACGACCCCCGATTGTCGAAATGCGGCTTCATCCACATCTCTTCGCTTTATGCCGACGTGGTCTGGCGTGGCCTGTCCACCACCCATGTCCGAGCCGTCCTGCAACACCAGGTGACCCTGACAGAACTGCGCAATTTCTGGGCCCCCATCAGTCCGCTCAGCTTTGTGCCGCGCCTGCAGGGCCAGCGGCGTCCCATGTTGATGTTTTCAGGGAAATACGATCCAACATGCCTGCCCGAACTGTCGCAAGATCTGTACCGAGAATTCGACCGCCAGGCGATTCCTTATCGATCCGCCTGGCTGCCCTGCGGTCATTACACCATGGGAGTCTGGCCCTTTACCTGGGTGGTGGCTGCCCGCTTGGTGGCTTTCTTACGCTTGGGCTGGGCCTAACGAGCGCCCCCCAGCCAGCGGTACAGACGCAAGGTGTATCCATCCCGCTCATACAGCCTGACCTCTGGCTCGCCAAATCGGCCCTTAAGCACGTTCAATTCAGAATGCACCGGCACGTTGGGAAAGTCCAAGAAGTAAAAGGGGCTCGTTCCAACCGGTCCATGGGGGTCGATGCAATAATGAAACTCAAAGCTGCCGGCCTGGCGCGGCGTTGTTCGTTGGGAGCCCGCTCCGATCCACCCTGGCATCCAAAATTCCGCGCCCTGAGACACAAAAATCAGTGTGTCCGGTCGCACCCCAATGTCTTGGAAAACTTGATCCTGCAGGTGACCCAACTGCAGGAACTCCAGGTTGTAGACCAGTTCATCTCGCCCGATCAAATGGGGAGACAGAAGACTGGCCAGTCGCAAGCACGAGTGCCGACCCCAAGGAAACGTTCCAAAAAAGGCCCCGGATACCGGGTCCAGGGTGCGAAAATTGGAAGCCACCATCAACCCGAGACAGACCGCCAGAATGCAGCGCCGGACGCGCTCATTGTCAATCAGTCGAATCAGGCTGTAGACCTGCAACAAAATCACCAGGGGGACCGCCGTCAGCAGATAGCGCACGTTATTAAAAGGGCAATAGCGAGTGATCAGATACACCACAACCAGCAAAAGCAGCCCCAAGAACCGAGCCCGTGGCTGATCGAGTTCGGGCACAGCCCGGGCTTTCCCCAAAATCCTGAGACCCACAAAACCCGCCAAAGGCAGACTCAAAATCCAGGCAAAATTCAAAACGAAAATGTCAGCCAGGTAACTCTGAATTCCTGGCTGGAATGGGTCAAAATGAAAAACTCGGTAGACAAAGGCCCAGCCATTCTTGGCATAAATTTCCAGTTCCAAGTAGCCATTGGGTCTGGCTGCCTGCAGCCGAAAAGCCAGATAGACTGCTCCCGCATACACAAAACACGGCCATAGCAGCGCCACCCGTCGACGGGGCTGCACCTGAGTAATGACAGCATAGAGCACCCCCGCCGCAGCATAGAGGGGCGCCCCATTTTCTTTACTCAAGGCCATCATCAGTCCGAACAATCCTGCCAGCCACAATCGGTCGCTCAACAGGGCGCCCAAAAACAAAACCTCGAAAACCATCACGCCAAAGTCCCAATTCAGATGCAGCAAATTGGCTAGAACCAGGGGGGATAGCCCGAACAATGCGGTGGTTACGGCCACCTCAAATCGCAGCCTGGGTCCGGTCAACAGTTGCCGGGCAATCCTCCAGAAGGCGCCGGTGGCGGCCGCCAGCAACAGGTAATTGGTGACGCCAACCAGGGCCACGTTGCCCGGCGCCCAGCGCTGGCTCAACAGCAAAATCTGCACATAGCCCATGGTGGTGTGGCCTGACAACACCGAATCCGAAAGTCGCCCCGGACCCGACAAAACTCCCAACAAATCGCTATAATTCCAGGCGCCATCGTACATGGGAGGGAGGCTGAAATGGGGAGAAAGAATCAGCCACTGCGCGATCCAGATCAGAACCAGTATGCCCAAGCCTCCCCCTAAAAGATCCATGATTCATCGTGGTTGTCTCGCGTGGGCGTACAACAACAAAAGCCACCTGATTGCTCAAGTGGCTTCGTTCGCCTGGTATCCATCCACACATTACCAGACACCCATCGCCTTGCGCTGTCTCCAACACCTCAGGTCCAGCGCCGCTTTTGACCCTTGCGAGTTTCCTGCGGCGAGGTTTCACCTCGCGGTTCCTGAGGCCGGCTTTGGCCTCTCTTAGTCGCCCATCTAGTGGCTTACGTTGCCTAAGCTCAACGGCTTGCTCGGTCTGCAAGCTACCCCTGATTTATCCAGGCCAAATCAGAGCCCCCTGGCCGCCGTCCCCTGGCCAGGCTCCCACATCCATCGGGATACTTCATTGCTAAAGTCCCTTTATGGTCGTATCGGTTGGGCGCGCCTTTCTCCAACTTTCGCTGGTTCCCCGCGCGTCCTTTTCACCTTACGGTCCGACACATTGATGTGAGCCTCACGACACTGCTTTCGATCACTTGACGCCGATGTCGCCCGACTGCATCCTGAAGTCTGCATGCTACCTCTGTCTCCGGGACGAGACAGTGTCCCCTGGCCTCCCTACCCGAGCCAGGCTCCTAATTGGGTCTCACTCTTCTCGCGAAGAATGCCTTTTTCACCTGAGTGCTGCGAATTTTCCTCGGCGCGTTTACCGATTCCCATCCGCAGGCTTTCACCTTGCGATTCTCAGGACCCATCTAGGCCCAGGAGCTAATTTGACGTTGCTCCGCACGCGTCTGCTCAGGCATACAGACTTCCCTGACGATATAGTCCGCCAGAACTTCCTGAGCGCCTACCTTCCGTCTCAGGACTCCCGCCATTCTCAGCGTTCTCGGGGGGGGTGACCGAAGTCAATCCTTGTCATGCCTATCCAGAGGTGAAGCTCTGACCTGACCTGACTGCGTCCTCGCGGACACCCGCACTGTAGCGAGCCGTGTCGCCACCTTGAAGGAGGGGAAACTCTCCTGCTTGCTGTGGTTTGCAAGCTACCCCTGACTCTGTCGCTTGTCAGAGCGCCGTCCTTAACGCTGGTGCGGTGCGTCGCCGGCGTCGTTACTGCCTTCGAGAGTCGCAATATATACCGCCCGAAATCACCTGTCAAGGGGTTGGTTGGTGGTGGAGTCCTGCTCTAATCATGTATCCTCTCCCGGTTGGTTCAGGGCGGCGAAGAAGTCGTCGAGTAATCCATCCCACAGGGCATCCTTGAGGGTCCTGGTGACCTTGGACCGCTCAGGGTTAGCGTCTCCGGGGAAGGCGAGCCGAACAGTTCGGAGACTCGCTCAGCCGCGTGAAACTAGTCGAGTACGAGACTAACTTCCTGACTCTCCTGAGCCAGTTGGGCGATCAACACCGCAAGACGCTTGGGTAGTGAATCTTTTCCTCCGACGGGCCTGTGCACCCCTTGTGCTGGCCTATTTGTCGAGGTGGACAAAGAAGTTGTCACCTATTACTGTGGCCAGGAGGTCGGTCGACACAAGTTGGATTTGGTGGTTGAGAGT
>JADMJV010000090.1 GCA_018780265.1 bacterium | reverse complement strand
AGTTGTTTCCCCCTTTTCGCCGGATTTGCCCGGAAGGCGGGCGTCGGTGGGCATAGAAGGATGCGCCTGTGGCAGCGCGTGGCGAATTTCTGATTGTCGGCATGGGCCGATTTGGACAGAGTCTGGCCCAAAAATTGCTGGAGCTTGGCCATACGGTGCTGGCTGTCGACAGCGACGCCCACCTGGTGCAGGAGTTGTCGGACCAGATTCCCGATATTGTGGTTTTGAATGCCACCGAAGAGTCGGCCTTGCGCGAAGTCGGCGCGGAATATTTTGGCACGGCCGTGGTGGCCATTGGCGACGACTTTGAAAGTAACATTCTAGTTACAGCCCTGCTCAAAGATTTGGGAATCCCTCAGGTGTGGTGCAAGGCCCTCTCGCACCGTCAGCGGCAGATCTTGATCAAGGTAGGCGCCGACAAGGTGGTCCTTCCAGAACACGAAGCCGGCATTCGCCTGGCCACCGAACTCTCCAATGCCGGGCGAGTCCTGGAGCGTTTGGAACTTCAGGCTGGGGTCAGTGTCAGCGAAGTGGCTTGTCCGGCCGGCCTGTTGGGTCGCAGCCTGGCTCAACTAGACTTGCGGCGTGCCCTGGGCTTGACGGTGGTAGCCATCAAGGGAGGACGGAGCCTTTCGCTACCGGCTCCAGACGAGGTTTTGCTCGGTGGCGACCGGCTGGTTGTGATCGGCAACGACTGCGATGTGGCCAAGTTGGAGACCTGGAAAGGCTAGGTGAGACAGGACCGGCCTCAACGCCGTAGCGCAACGATGAAACCTGCTCTGCGCCTGGTTGTCGGGCTGGCCCTGCTGGTGTTGGCGGGGACCCTGCTGTTGCGAGTGCCCGCCTGTGGACGCAACCAAGCCCTGACCTGGGCTCAGGCGTTCTTCACAGCGGTATCGGCGCTGGCCACCACCGGACTTAGCGTTATCACGCCCGGCAAAGACCTCAGCTTGACCGGGCAGTGGGTTTTGCTGCTACTGATGCAGGTGGGCGGGGTTGGCTACATGGTGCTGTCGGTGGTGGTCTTTCTGCTGCTCGGGCGAGACGTGACTTTTCAAGACAGGGTGACCTTGAGAGATTCGCTGGGCTTGATCTCGACATCATCTCTGCTGCACCTTGTGCGACTGGTAGTCGCTGGGGTGGTGCTGATTGAGGTGACCGGAGGCCTGGCCCTGTGGCTTCTGTGGGGGCCGGCCATGGGTTGGAAGCAAGCCGCTTATCTTGGCCTGTGGCATTCGGTGTCTGCCTTTTGCAACGCCAGCTTTGACCTGTTTTCAGGCTCCCCCGACGCCCCGGCAGGATTCCCGCAAGACGCGGGAACACTGCTGGTGCTATCGAGCATGGTGGCGCTGGGCAGCATCGGTATTCCGGTGCTCTCGGAGCTGGTCCGCTGGCGACCAGGAAAACGACTCTCTTTGCATACCCGACTCACTTTGATCACCGTGGGAGTTCTGCTACTAGGAGGTACGGTGCTACTATTTGTGGGCTTCTCCCAGACGGGAGATCTGTTTGCTGACCAGCCCTGGCCCCGCCGACTCTTGATGGCATGGTTTCATAGCAGCACGGCCCGAACCTCGGGTTTTGTATTGGAAGACCTGTCGCACATGCACGCCGGCAATGTGCTGGTTTTGAGTTGTCTGATGTTCGTAGGCGGTTCACCGGCATCGATGGGAGGGGGCATCACCACCAGCACGGTGGCGGTATTGCTGTTGGCGGTTCAAGCCCAGGTGAGGGGTCGTGGCAGGGTGAGGGCGGGAGCCCGCGAGTTGGCAACCGAGACCGTCACCAAAGCATCGGCGATTTTCGTGCTGGCGCTGGTTTTTTGCGGGGTAGTTTCATGGCTGCTTTTGATCACTCAACCGGCCACCCTGCCCGAGGCGATTTTTGAGACAGTGTCGGCATTTTCAACCTGCGGCTTCACGCTGGGGCTGACCACCCGGCTGGATCTGTTCGGTCAATTCCTGGTTGCTGCCACCATGTTTTGCGGGAGACTGGGGGTGCTTACTGTAGTGGTGGCCATGACTCGGACCTCAACCAGCCTGGTAAGATATCCCGAGGAGAAGATTCTTATCGGATGATCCGTTACCAGGATAATGGCCCTGGCCCGGAAAGAAACGGGCATCGATATTTCAGACCATGACATGCAAGTCTGCCTGGAGGTACTCCAGCGCATCGCCGATTCCAACGGCACGATGGATCGGAGTCAGCGACTCAACAGCTTGATTTACAAGCTGTATCGCGATGGCCGGCGGCGTGAGCGCCAGCGCACCGAGCGGGAGATCTGCAAAAGTGTTGACCGGGAGTTATTGGCCTCTACGACCATGGTGGTCACCCAGCAAGATCGCCCCGCAGTGGCCGCTTTACCGGCGCCGGAGAGACGCCGACTCAACCAGCCCATCACTTGCTACGTATGCAAACAAGCTTTTCACGAGGTGCACCCATTTTATCATCTGCTTTGCCCCACTTGCGCCGCCTTCAACTACGAGATGCGCAGCCTGAGTGCCGATTTGACGGGGCGTACGGCTCTGGTCACGGGAGGGAGGGTAAAGATCGGCTTCCAAACGGTGTTGCGACTGTTGCGCGATGGGGCGCGGGTGCTTGTGACCACCCGCTTTCCTCAGGCGGCGGCACGTCGATTTCAGGGCGAAGAGGATGCAAGTGAGTGGCAGCACCGGTTGCACATTTACGGCCTGGATCTGCGCAATTTGCCGGCGGTGGAGCGTTTCGCCGCTCACCTGATGGAGACCGAGCCCTGCCTGGATATTGTCATTCACAATGCGGCTCAAACGATTCGACGACCCGAAGGGTTCTATTCCGAATTGTTGCTACACGAACAAGACTCCACGCTGATGCTGCCCGGAATGGTGGTTCAAGCCGGACCCAGCGAACTGGCACTGAGCAAAGCTGTCAGCGATGTTTTGCCCTTAGATCGACTGCACGACCGCGAAGAATTGGTCGACTCTCGAGCAGTAAACAGCTGGCTGTTGCGCCTGGACCAGGTGAGTGCGCCGGAGATGTTGGAAGTACAGTTGGTCAATTCGGTGGCCCCCTTTTTGCTCAACAGTCGACTCAAGCCGCTGCTGCTGCGCAGTCCACGGAAGCGCCGATTCATTGTCAATGTATCGGCTGTGGAGGGGCAGTTTGCCCGCAACAAGACGGTCTTTCACCCTCATACCAATATGGCCAAAGCGGCCCTCAATATGATGACGCGCACTTCGGGGGCGGACTATGCCAGTGACAACATCTTCATGACCAGCGTGGATACTGGCTGGGTGACCGACGAGAACCCCACTCCCAAACGGACCCGCAATCAGGAAGAACTGGGCTTCTTCGCTCCTCTGGACATCGTGGACGGAATGGCCCGCATTTACCATCCGGTGGCCTTTGGCATTATCAAAGAGGATCGACCCTATTTTGGGGTATTTCTGAAGGACTATGCCCCCTGCCCATGGTGATTGCGTCCACTTCAACAACA
>JADMJV010000138.1:31168-34185 GCA_018780265.1 bacterium | reverse complement strand
GAGACTTGCAGAGCACGTGCACTGATCTGAACGTGACGGGGGTGAACGGTTACGTTGTTCCTGAGAATGGGGCTCTTGACCGTGGCCTTGAGCTGAACTTTGAGATCGACTTCCGACAGGAAGCCACCGTTCGGAAACGGACCCCAACCTGCCAGTTTCGCGTCGACGCCAGAGTTGTCTTCATGTCGACTCGCCTCACTTACCGGTGCGCCAACGGAGGCAGCCACGGCATGCATGTAGGTGCGGCATAACTCAATTCCGACTCGATATTCTGAGCAGTGAGGGGCTGCACGAATTTCTCTTTTCTTTGAGCTCATCGTGAACACAGGTTTACCTTACCACGATTCTCCCTCTGCAAAAAGGTGAGCATGGTATTTCCCTGATTTGATTCAGTCCGAAAGACCGGTGCGGGTTCAACCCCTACCGCCAGTTTGTTAACCTCCGAGTTCGGCAAGCAATTCTGCGCGCCGCACTTCCAGCGCGGCAACTTGCGTCTTCAATTGCTTAAGTTCCCGATTGACACGCGTCAATTCTGTCTTCGACTGCAGCTTCTTCAGATGGCCCACGCCATGCATCGACGCCACCAGTTCCTCGACCTCTCGGCGGAGAAGCCGCAACCAGGGATTACCATGCATCGATCCCTCTCTATATTGCAGTCTACCCGCCCGGATGGCCTGGACAATATCGCCGGACGTGAGCCCGAACTCCTTCGAGGCGGTGGCATCGCTGAGAGTTGCCCCTTTGCGCTGCCATTCAGAATCAAGATGACTCACTTAGCGTTGCCGAGTCGTCCTGGTCGCCTTCTTGGGACTCAACGGCGGACTTTCCAGATTGGCGAAGATCAGCCAGGCCAGTGGGCTCGGCGACGATAGCCGGGCCATTCCACCTGCACGTCACGCTCGCCGACCCGATACTTTCCCGCTCTCTCGGTCTCGGCGAAGAGTCGCACGGCTTTCAGGCAGTCTACGGCCAACTGAATTTCCTCGGAGTCAGGCTGGACCCGCTCACCGTCGACTCGCATCAACAAGGGAAAGCCCGTGGGGTGGCAGGGCCAGCGATTCTTTCGGATTTCGACGTCCAACCCGGGGGGGCAATCGTCCTCCGTCACCATCGTCAGACTGAGGGCCGGCAGTCGCGCGGCCAACTCATCGCTAATCCCTTTCCCGTAAGCCACGGCTGTCTCGCGGGTGAGGTAAATGCCGAGTCCATATTCGATTTCCGCCATGCCCAACACGGAAATATAGACGGGCGAGACGTGCAATCCCTCCACCCGCAGGATGTCGTCTCCGTTGATTTCGTCAAACGGCTCAGCCTCCAGGAACTCGATCGTCTCCAGGGCCAGCGACTTGATTTCCGCAGGCTGAATTTGCGTGCCGTCCAGGTAAGCAAAGCCTGGCCCCATTGTTCATCGTCGACCTGGATTTCCGTGGGGCAACCTGCCCGGCAACCGGTCATCGGACTGTTTTGGGCGGCGGCAAAAGTGCGTTGGAGAATCGGCTCCAGCGCGCTGCCGTTATCCACCAGACTCATATGGCGCACTCGGTTTGATTCACGCTCCACCCACAGGACCACGTCTTGTGGTTTGCTGCCATCCTCAAAAGTTGCTCCGCTGGGGCGCACGGCCGCCTGCCACACGATGTTTTTCTTTCGCGTTGGATACTTGATGGCCATTCAACACCGCCTTCTGGTACTGAATTCACTTCACGGACTCCGGGGCGGGTCCTGGCAAACATGGGTTCTGTTTTTTTCGCCCAAGGAGGCGCAGCCGACGTCCAAGTTCGCCGTGATGTGGTGGACCACCCTGGATGTCAACCTCAATCCCAAGCGCGAGGCTATGCTGGGGGGTCGGGATACAGTTCCTGGCGGGTTTTCCCCATAAACCAGACATAGTAACCTGTCAAAGTATTGGGGGCGGCATAGTGTTCAAGGACGGCGTAACTTCCGCCCAGAGCGGCCGGCATATAGTAGCCAGCGGGTGCTCCCGCAGGTAGCCGACTTTGAATCAGTACTCCGTTGATTCTGGTCCCTCCAGGTCCTCGCTGCCAGAGGTAGCCGTTAGCCATCGGTTGATCCGGATACTTGAGATAACCCAGGACGTCTCCAGCGTCATTCAGACCGCTTACCCCATGTTCGGCCTGACCGAAAGGAGTATCGACTTCCTGGATGGGCACCGCCCCAAAGGGCGTGTCGAGGAAAGATTGGAAGTTGGCCCGGATACCGGCAAAGAAGTCTCCCGACCAGTATATCCTCAGTCCCAGCGCTTCGTCATACTTGTTAGCCTGAATATATTTTTCTTCGACAACGCCAGCCAGTCCAAATCCTACAGCCTGAGTATTCTCCTTCACGATCTCCTGCCAGGCGCCTGAGTCCGGGTCAAAACTCAAACGGGCATGGTGCCCGCTGGCTCCTGAGCCTCGCACACCCACCGTGAAAAGTCGGGTTTTTCCCATCGCCACGGTAGAGAGAGCGTAGTCCTGGTAGACGGTCGAAGCCATCATGCCGGCATCCTTGTTGTGGACCCAGGCGCGGCTCCCTCCTCCCGAGTAGAGGCCCCCGATTTGTTTGGAATCCGAACTGACGCCCAGGACTTCACGCCAGGACTCAAAGCCAGGTGGCAGGGGCAAAGTGGATTGTCCCAGCTCCACGGGATTATTATCACTATCGCGCAGATAGAACACCGCATCTAGATTGGTGATACGCCCCTTAGAGGCCGAGACTACCTGCTGGGCCGCTTTGGTGAATTCTTTGAGGGCCAGTGTTCCGGTTGGGGTCGAATACAGCGCCGTTCCCAGTGCGCTAATTCCTTGCACCTGCTGTACACTTTCGCGTGCGGCCATAAAATCCAGAATTCCGTCCGCGGGCAGAGGCATTTCGATGGCTGTTACTCGAGGAATTTTTTTGCCCGAATAGTACTGGGCAGCCAGCAAAGCATTGGCAGCGCGCATTCCGGCCAGACCCGCGGCGATGGCCAGGGAAAGGGGGACTGTAACCACCGCCACCTCCACACCTAAGGCTCC
>JADMJV010000138.1:0-31140 GCA_018780265.1 bacterium | reverse complement strand
AGCGCTGGCCGTGTTTTGAAGGTCGCCGGTGGTGATCGCCGCCTGACTGGCCAGCACCGTGTTGGTCTTGGCGGTATTGTCGTAGAGGTCGGCAAATTTCCCCAGCATCTCGGCAGACCGAAAATCCAGCGCGCCCGCTTTGGCTGCCCGCCCGACGGCCGCGAAAGGTTCCAGCAGGGGCATCAGAATGTAGTAGAGCAGGGTGAAGAAGTCAGGAACGGAGGTATCAAAAAGGTCCGCCACTTCCTGAGGTGGGGCTACGTGATCGCTGGCAATGATCAGGAGATAGCGCTGAGCCAGGCACCGGCACCGGCCGGCAATTTGAGGACATCATTGCGCCTGCCCCCTTTGACCGTAGACCGGGCGGCGCCCCGTCGGGTGAGGTCACCGGGTCGGGTACAGGACAGTTCGATGGGCTCCACTGACCATTCAGGCGCCTCCATGTGCAGCACTTTGACCAACCTGGGCGGCATGGCAAAGCGAAAACATCCCCGTGAGTCGGTCAGTCCCAGCACCGATGCGGCCCACTTGCCACCGTCGATTTTGAGCGAGGCCCGACATTTGGCGTGCGCCACCGGGCGCCCACCCGAGCCAACCCGGCCGGTGATGCTGGCGGCCAGGGCTCCCATCCGGCTGTGGTGCCGAATCGAGGCAAATCCGGGCTTGCTAACAGTCACCTGAACCTCCACAAAAATCGGCTCGACGACCACCTCGAGGACCTGGGTCTCGGAGCCGCGGAGCACCTCAAGCCTGACTGGCATTTCCTGAAGTCCGACAAGCACAGAGCGCAACTGAAAACCGGAGTCGCCAGGAAGGATGTGGAGTAGCCGCGGGGGGGCTGCTTCCAACCGAACGGGTTGGTCCGGGTCGCCTCCCTCCACCAGCACAACTCCCTGGTCCCGGCCATCCCCTCGAAGACGCAGCCGATTTGGCACGATTCGCAACGGTGGATGGCCGGACTCGGCAGCGACCGGTTCCAGAGCGGCAGTCTCGACCGGTTCTTGAAGGGGGCGGCGCCCTCGGTAGAGGAGGGCGGAGGACAGCAGTAAGGTCAGGGCCAGCCCAAGAGCCCAGCCGTCCCACGAGCGGCGGGGGCGCTTGGAGAAGTTGATGCTATGGGGCGCCGTCAGGGCTTGCGAGTGAACATCCATGGCGATCACCGAGATGCGGTGCGCCCCCGGCTGGACGCCGGTCAGTCGGATATCAGCGGTCATGGCCGGCTGTTGGCGCCCGTCCAGGCTCCAGCTGTAGTGCAGTTGCGAGGCGGAAACGGGGAGAGGGGACAGAGAAGCTTTGCAAATGACCAGTTCCGGGTCGTCGAGGTCCGTTTGGCAGCGGATCTGGAGTTGTCCCAAAGACGACATCCGGTCCAGTCGGGTCAGTCGAAAGGGCAGGCTATGTTCTGGACCTACCGTGTAGAGGCCATCGATTTGAGCCCCATCCTCACTCAGGCTGCCGCGATAGCTTCCGTGGTCAGAGTCCCGCCTGACCAGGACCTCAAGCTGCTTTCCGTCATAGGATCCCTCCAGTAAAGCCGCCGGCTCGCCACCTCGGGGAACGCTCACGGTCAGGGGAGCACCGGGCACTCCCGTGACAATAGTCCAGTGGTTGTCGGCCATCGGCTGAAGCGGGTTCCCGATGGAAAACACCCACCGTGAGCCGGACAGGTCCTGGGCCCCGGCGGCCACCGGCAACCACAGCAAAAGGCACAGGAGAAAGCAGCAGCGCGCCAGCCCCGACCGGGCCTTAGCGGCCGAGTCGGGCACGCCAGCGGGCCTCAAATTCGGCCATTCGCTTCTCCATTCGGCGAATCAAGGCGGCCTTGCGGGCGGCCGGAAGAAACGAGACACGGGCTCCGGTCAGGCTGATATCTTCCAGTTCGGCCAGGGTCAACCCGTTGTGCCGGGCCATTGCGACGTACTCGCCCGTGAGGTTGATGTCAAAGATATGTCGGTCGTCGGTGTTGAGCGTGACCGGGATGCCTGCGTGATAGTAGCGGGCCAGCGGATAGGAGGGCAGGTCTTTGACCACGTTGATCAGCAAATTGCTATTGGGGCACATCTCCAGCGGAATCTTGCGCCGCTGGAACATCCTCTCAAGGACCGGGTCCTCAGAAAGCCTGACACCGTGACCGATTCGCTCAGCGTGGCAAACCTCGACGGCTCCAGCCATACTTTGCGGACCGGCGGCTTCGCCGGCGTGAATGGTGATGTGCAAATGATGGGCCTGAGCATAGTCAAAAACGGCTTTAAACTTCTCGACCGGGTGATGGGCTTCATCGCCGGCCAGATCGAGACCGATGACTCCCCGGTCCATGCGAGCCACGGCCGCCTGGGCCACCTGCATGGCAGACTCGACCGAATAGCTGCGATTGATCGAAACGATCAGGCCGGCCTCCACCTGAAGGTCCCGGCAGGCCTGGTCCATGCCCTCGATCACCGCGTCCAGAACGCCGTCCACCGAGAGAAGTTCGGGGTGCTTGATGGGGTTGATACGCAACTCCGTATAAATCACGTTTTCCCGGGCGGTGTCTTCGACCAATTCATAGCTGATACGGCGCAGACTCTCGGGATGGTCGAAAACGAAGCGAAAACAATCAAATTTCTTCAAAAAATCCAGCAGCGTCTCTCCCGGGCGCATCTGAATGTGGCTCTTCAGGCCATCGACCGTGTTGGCCGGCAGAGTCACCTGATAGTCTGGAGCCAGCTCCAAAATGGTCTCGGGACGAACGGCCCCTTCGATGTGAGTGTGAATCTCGGTCTTGGGCATATCGTGGAGTATCTCGGTCAGGGTGGCCTGATCCACTCCCTGCACAGACAGGGGCTCGCGCCAGCCCAGCAACAGTAGACTCAGCAGAGGTAGGGCCAGCACTCGAATCGCATTCATGCAAAGGAGAAGTTCGCACTCGACGGAGGGGACTCCCTGCTCGGGGGAACAACTGCCCTGGACGCGGAAGTCGGGCCCGACCTGGAGGTAGCTATTTCCACCCAAACCGAAGTGATTATCGTAGGAGCCGGTCCTACCGGACTGATGGCAGCCGCCCTGCTGGCCCGCTGCGGCGTAGGGCTGCGCATCTTTAGCCAGGACTTGGGCCCGGCCCAAGAGTCGCGAGCCTTTGGCGTGCAGGCCCGATCGCTGGAGCTGCTTCTCAATATGGGCATCGTGGACGAGGTCCTGGACAAAGGCATGCTGGCCAGCGGCAGCCAGATCTTTATGGACGGCAAACAGGCCGCCCAGCTAAACTTTGATGACATCGGCAGGACCGATACCCCCTATTCCTTTGTTTTGATGCTGCCCCAATGGGAAACCGAGGCCATCTTGGTGCGCGACCTGCAACGGCTGGGCATCGAGGTGGAATATGGAGTAAAGGCCACAGACCTGAGCCAAGACCCGGACGGCGTCACGGTCACGGCTCAGCGTCAGAGTGGAGAGTCGTTTGAGATTCGCGGCCAATATTCGATCGGTGCCGACGGAGCCCACAGCCTGGTGCGCAAAAAGTTGGGGCTAGAATTTGTGGGTGCCCCCTATCCTCAGGGATTTTTGCTGGCGGACTGCAAAGTGGATTGGCCGCTCGATCACAATCATCTCAAACTGTTCTTGCAAGGCACCAACATGGCTATCTATTTTCCCCTACCGGGAAAAAATTTGGGCCGTATCATCGCCCTCAGCGCCACCCCTTCTGGTCAGGTTCAGGGCGCCCAACCGACCAGCCTGGAAGAGGTCCAGAAAGCCTTGCGCGAGGCCTCGGGCATTCCGGTGACGCTGAGCGAGCCGCTCTGGATGTCACGCTACAACATCCACCATCGGGGAGTGGAGCAGTATGCCGTAGGTCGTGTCTTCCTGGCGGGGGATGCAGCCCATATTCACAGTCCGGCCGGGGGACAGGGCATGAACACCGGGCTTCAAGACGCCGCCAACCTGGCCTGGAAGCTGGCTCTTATCGTGAAAGGTCAGGCCCCGCCCCACCTGCTCGACACCTACAACGATGAACGCTGGCCGGTGGGACAGAAAATCCTCAACTTCACCGACCGGCTCTTCGCAATCATCAGTTCGCAAAAAGGCTGGTTAGCTGGTATTCGCAATCGCCTGCTCCCCCGTTTTGCGGGCACCGTGTCGCGCACCGGTATTCTGCGCTCGAAAGCCTTTCATTTCATCTCCCAACTGGGAATTCGTTACCACGTACCGGTCTTTCTGCACGACGACGGACCCTTCAAGTCGGTTTTGAACGCCGGCGAACGAGCCCCCAATGCCACTATCGCCCGCAATCTGGATGTGTTCAGCCTGATCGATGGATACCGCTTCCACGTGCTGGCTATCTCCAGTCGCCCCCTGGATGAGGCCGAAATAGCCCGCCTCAGCGACGACCTGGCCCAACTACCCACGCCTCAGGGAATCGACCTGCGCACCCATATCGTGGCTCACTCCCTGATTGGTCGAGACCCGCGCCTGCATCGCTGCGAGAGCAGTCAGGTTTTTCAAGCCTACGGACTGGATGACGAGAGTCAGCAGGCCCTGTTCTTGATCCGTCCCGACGGCCACATCGCCTATCGCTCTCTGCAACTGAATGTGTCCGGACTGAAGCGTTTTCTACGCGACCGCCTGGGCGGTCAATAGCCGGTGAAGCGACTGCTGCTCGTGCTCTGCCTGGCCTTTCCGGGAGGGGCTCAGCCGCCTGTGGTGGACACCGAGGGTTTACGAAACTCCGTGAAAACTCTGGCAGATGATGCCTTTCAAGGGCGCGCTCCCGGCCTGCCGGGTGGAGAGAAAGCCGCCGAATATATCGCGGAGCAGTTTAAGCATCATGGACTGGAACCGGCCGGAGAAGACGGCAGCTACTTTCAACCCGTCCCCCTGGTGGGCGTGAGCACCCTGCCGACCACCACCTTTCGACTGATCACCTCCAAGGGGGTCCAGGACCTGCGCCTGTGGGACGACTACACGGTCAACAACCAGAAGCTTAGACCGCTGGAGGAGATCGACGCGCCCATCGTCTTTGTGGGCTTTGGCATTCACGCTCCCCAATATGGCTGGGATGACTACAAGCAGGTAGATCTGCATGGCAAGGTGGCCCTGCTCTTTGTCAACGAGCCGACCTCGGAGAAGGACGATTTTTTTCGGGGACGGGCGCTCACCTATGCGGGCCGCTGGACCTACAAATACGAGGAGACGGCCCGCCGCGGAGCGCTGGCCACCCTCATTATCCATCGCACCGATCTGGCCGCCTACCCCTGGCAGGTAGTGCGCAACTCTTGGAGTTCTGAAAAAGCGTACCTTGAAGATGAAGCTCCCGCGCTGCAGGCGGCCGCCTGGCTGCAGTTGAGCGTGGCCCAGCAATTGCTTGCCGAGTGCGGGCATGATCTGGACCAACTGTATAAGGCAGCCCAATCCAGGGATTTTCAACCCATTCAACTGCCCGCCCGAGTACAGGCAAAGGTGGTCAGTGAAGTGCGCCACTTTCAGTCGCGCAACGTGCTGGCCCGCAGACCCGGCACGGATCTAAGCGAGGAGGCGGTGATTTACTCGGCCCACTACGACCATCTGGGCATTCGACCTGACCAGACGGGGGACAACATCTACAATGGCGCCCTGGACAACGCCAGCGGCTGCGCCATTCTGCTCGAACTGTCCCGCATCTTTGCCGGTCTCGCGGTCGCCCCCCGCCGGACGGTGCTGTTTATCGCCACCACCGCCGAGGAGCAGGGACTGTTGGGAGCAGCCTACCTGGCCCTGCACCCTCCCCTACCGGTGGGGAGCCTCTCCCTGGACCTCAATTTCGATATGGTGCCGCCGCTGGGCCGACCCGAAGAGATCACGGCAGTGGGGAGTGAACGCACCACCTTTGGGCTGGCATTGGAAGAAATCGCCCATTCGCTAGGGCTGACGGTGCGACCCGATGCTCATCCGGAGGCCGGTCTTTACTATCGAATGGACCACTTTAGCCTGGCTCAGAGAGGCGTGCCCGGTTTCTCTGTGGGTGAAGGACTGACATTTGCCGGCCATCCACCAGATTGGGGCCAGAAATTTGCCGCCGACTACACCGCCCACCACTACCATCAGCCCAGCGACGAATACCACGCCGAGTGGGATTTTTCGGGACTGAGCACCTTTGTCCAGTTTGCCTTCCAACTGGGCTTACGCGCCGCCCAACAGGAAAAACTGGTCCAATGGCTGCCCGGGGACGAATTTGAGGCGGCCCGACTCAAAAGCCTGCCCTGACCGGCAGGTTGGCCTGCACCAGACTCGCCAACTTTTCTGGGCTTGCGCTCTGGCTGGAATGATCGGCCAGTGTTTCCAAAATGGGCACCGCGCTCTGCAGGCTCACTCCCCGACTGAGCAATTCGCGCAGCACACTGCGCAGCGATACCAGGTCGTGTCGAGCCGGAACGACCGCAGCCACCAGCGCCGGGTGGGTGCGCACCACCTCATCGAGCCAGGCCCGTACCTCTTGAATGCCCAGAATCTGGGGCAAAGCCCGTTCAATGACGCGGGACAGATGAAGGTGGGCCGAATCGCCCGGGCTGCGCAGTTTGCAGCCGGCCCGCTCGGCGTCCTCCCTTTGCTCAGGACGGATCCAGACGGCCGGTTGGCCGTCCCAGTCCACAACCCGGGTGCCGCGCAGCGTGTCAAACTGCTCCTGGCAGCCTCGAGCCAAAAGTTGATTCACCTGGAGTTGTCCTCGGGCCACCTCTACTCCATGCACCCTGAACAGGTAAGTATCGGGGGGCAACTTGAGATTGTCGCGAAAACGTACCCCGGGCAACCCAAAACCTCGAGTATCGGCCAAGTGGCGGCGGATGCTTGTAACCTTTTCCAGCAGGGGGGCATTTTGATGGGGGTCGACCAACCCCAACAAACCCCGACCCACCTCCACCGTCACCGTGTCCAGGTAAAGCAGGCTGGGAGAACTTTTGTAAGATGTGCTCTTGGCCCCGCATGAAACCAGCGTAGTGGGAGGGGTGGCCACGGTGGATACAACCCGGGTCAGGCGCCTGCGCCGGACATAGGCCAGGCCCAGACACAAGACCCCAAGGACTGCGCAAGGCAGCCAGGAGGTGGGTCTGGCAGGCAGGTCGCAGTTGACCACGGTAACCTCCACGGGACGGGGCGCCAACAGAGCCTTCACCAGGTGTTCCACCTGACCCATCTGATCGGGAAGCCGGTTGAGCAACACCGTGCAATAGAGGCGGTCCCCCCTCTCCACCACAGCCGTGCGGGCCAGCTGAGAACCCAACGTATCATCCAGAAGGGCCTGAATCTCGTCCTGGGCGGAGGGTAGCATGGCTTTGCGGCCGACTTCCGCCCACAGGCTGACACTGGCCAGCAGCAACAGGACGACGGCAGTGGGCACAACTTTGAGTTGGACTGGCCAGGGCCGGGGCGGTATTTGAGGGAGCCGGTATCGTCTGCAGAGCAAGGCTGCGAGCCCGGCCGGATACTGTCGAGCCGCCGACTCCAGAGTGTGCGTCTGCGGAGTACCCAAAAACTGCTGACGCACGATGCCGCGCAAGGAGGGAGAAATGGGCTCCAATTTGGAGATCTCCAGAGTGAGCCGCTGCACCGCTTCTGGCCCCACCAACTTGAAGAGTCCGGCACTGACTTCAGGAGGTAAGCTCATCAGGAACACAGCCACCTCGCGGACGGGAGTCAAGCCCGTGAGCAAGGTGGGCAGGGAACTGGAGTCCGCCCACTCCATGAGACTCTTGGCCAACACCTCGGGCTGGAAGTCAACATCGTGCCGAAATTCACTCTCCAACAGCTCCTCGGCGGCAGCCTTGAGCTGGGCTTTCTCCCAAGGAGAGATGAGGTGGGGGTGATAGGGAGACCAGGGGATCCAGGAGCCGTTTCTGAGGTAGCCGGAGAGACTGGCCTGGGCCCGAGGAGAGAGGTCCTCCAGCAGCACGGCCAGCGCCAGGGGGCTGAAAGGGGCCGGCCGGACCACGCTACGAGATCGCCACAAACCAAGAAACCAGAATACCGCCAGCGGCCCGGCCAGAGCCGGCTGGGGCTCCAACCAGAGTTGGTGTGACATGCCCACCATCAAAACCAGGCCGGCCAGACCAGAGGCGCAGCGAACCAAAGCGTAGCGGGAGCAGGCCAGGGGTCCAGCCAAAACCAGCAGCAGTGGCAGCCCACTGCTCAGCAGGCAGCAGGCCAGTGGGACTTGAGCGGGACAGAGCAGCAGCAGGCCGGTCCACAGCAAACCTTCCAGCCTCAGCCAGTCCAATAACAACCTGTGAGGACTCTGCCGCAAAAGCAGCAGGGAGCAAGCCAGCATGGTGCACAGTCCAAGGCCTACCTCGGTTTCCGCTGCCAGGCCGGCGGTCTGGGCCACCACCAGAGCAACCAGGACCGGTCGCGTCAACAGCAAGGCAGCCTGACCCACAGCCTGCAAGCCGGCTCCCCGGCCTCGTCCAAACAGCCTCTCCAGGACCAGCAGACTTACCAGCAAATATTGGGCGTAGAGCCAATAGTGGGTCATTTTCCCTCCAGGAGCTCGACCAGCTCAAGGGAGCTGGAGTGAGGCAACTCGGCCATTTTTTCCAAAATCGGCACCAGATCGCGGATGGATACGCCCCTTTGCAGCAACAACCGAAGAGTCTGGGTGATCTCGGCCAGCTTCCAGCGGGCCAAAACCAGCTTGACCAGGGCGGGTTGGGTTTGGGTGAGCTGTTGCAGCATCCAGTCTACTTCTTCGAGGCCCAGCCACTGACCGGCTCGAGACGAGAGTTCGGTAAAGAGTTGCTGACCTAACTCCTGAGCCATCTGACCCAAATTTGCCGCCCCGAAAAGCTGGCCCTGCGCCACACAATCTTCGCGCACAAGCAAGCGCCACTGACTGCCGTCGAGGGGGCCCTCGACGACGGGCACGGGAGGCAGCAAAGCTCCCCGTTCCGAGGCCAGACGGCGCCGAATAGCCACGATCTCACGCTCGATGAAGGCACCCTTGCGAGGATTGGCCAGAGCCAGAAGGTTGCGACTGACCTGCAAACTCAGGGGATCTTGATCAAAGCAGTCCCGCACCGAATCGTGGACCTGCTGCTTGAGTGGGGTGACGGGTGCCAGGCGCCTGGCCCGACGTGCCCGATAGACTTGCAACTGCCGGAGGGCCCATTTCAGCCTGCGCTGGACCCGAACCAGCAGCCACCAGAGCAAGCGACAGAAGGCGCCTACGCCAACTATGGCAGCCACGCCCAGAGCCATTCGTGACCATAGGGCCGGCCAGGGTGACGACGGCGGCGGAGCAACTTCTACGACGGAAAGGCTATCGCCGCGCTCAGCGGCAAGCCCTAAAGTGGCTCCCAACAAGCGGGTCACCTGGGCCGTCTGTCCAGGCGGGACAACGGCCATACAAACGGCCCGTCCATCCGACTCCAGCATCACCTTAAGGCGGGCTCGGCCCGGTCCTAAGGCATTGTCCAGAATCTTTTGAGCCTGATTCTCCGCAAGCCTGGAGGGAGTGGGACGCAGCCAGAGCCAGCTGACTGCCCCGAGGTCAAGCACCAACAGCAGCCCGAGTAGAGTTGTCCAGTGCCGGCGAGCCCGAACCCAGGCCACCAATCTCTCTCGGCGGTCGGGTGGGCGCCGTCCGCGGCCCGCACTCATGCCGGCCCGCGAACCTGTTCCCATTCCGGTTTGGTTCCCTGTAGCCATGAGCATTCAGTCCCTCTCGTAAGGTGCAAGGGAAGTCGCTGAAGTCGTGTCCAGGCGCGCAAGCAGGCCGGGAGGCGGGCAGGCAGAATGGAAAGCAAGACAGTCTAGTGACGTTTTTTGTCGCTATACTGACGCCGAACGAGGTTAGGATATCGCAGAGAAATGAACACTGCATTGCCATTTTTTACGATAACAGCAACATTAGCAACCGACCGTTAACTTTTCCCACTTGATAGCAACCGAGGAGTTGATGCATGGACGAATCTGCAGAAAACCTGATCGAGTTGCTTCAACAACAAGCCCAGCTGCAATCGTCGGGGACTTTTACGCTAGACTTGCAGGCCGCCCAAAGCAAAGTTCAAAGCCATCTGACTTCGGACCGTCATGCCTACCTGACGCGGATGGCTCGTGCCGCCGTGACCTGTGGTGCGCCCTATCTGCACTGCGAAACCACGGCAGGCCAACTATTGGTGCACAGTCCGGCATTGCTCGGTGACTTTCACAACCTGGAGCACTTGCTCAACCTGGCCGTCCGCTCTCATCCATTGGCCCAGGCCGGCTTGCTTGCACTCGGGCTAGATCCCCCCGAACTGGAACTGACCCTGGCAGGGACGGAAGTTGTCACCAGGCTCTTTCATCGAAAAGGCCACAGTGAGGTCAGCAAACTCCCCCCGGGCATCTTATCCGGCACATACTTGCGCCTCAAGTTCGCCCAAGCGCAGGACCCCTCCAAGGCAATTCAACGCCTGCAAGAGCGAATGCGCTATGCTCCCATGCCCATCTATGTGAACCGAAAACTGCTCCAGGTGGACGGCAGTAAGGCTCCTTCACCGGGCCTGCTGGAGATAGCCCAGGACGAAGACCTGACCGGATTTTGCGCCCAAACCGGCCAGACGCCCAAGTATTTTTGGAACGACCATCAGATTTTGCAATGGCGCCTGCGTGACCAGCTGGAAGACGACAATCGATTGGGACTGATCACTCCCACCGTCGCCTCGATTGTGCTCCAGGGTGGTAGCGAAAAATACCCGCCAGGGTTACTGCTGTGCAGCGCGTTCATGGCCCTCTACTGCGGCAGGCAAGGACGATCCTTGACCCTGGTCCACTCCGGCGAATTGCTGCAAACGAAACCCTTGGCACAACTTCCACAGACCTGCGAGGCCGTGGTGGACGCCTCTCACCTGCCGCTTGACCTTACCGGCGAGAGAGTGCTGGAAGAAGAAAGCCTGGTCGCGTGGATCGGGTCGCGAGCTTCGGACCCGAAGACGTTCCTGAAGGCCCGCTACCCTCAGGTGACGGATTCTGACTATCGAGCCAGTCTGCTCTTTGACCGAAGCTGGCACGGGACCCATCCTTTTGACCCCTAATCCGTTAGAGGGAGGGCTGTTTCTCCATCGAACCGATTCAGCCAATTGCTGACCAATTTCCTGGATGGGACCCACCGCCTGCCACACCGTCCTGGTGACCACCAAGACATCTTTCTGCTGGCTTATCGAAAAGCGGCCAGGCCGTGAGCGTGGAACGACCGCATAGTACCGGGGCTTTAAGCGCTGAGCAACGCCAGGCGCAGCAGCGACTCTATGACTCTCATCCTGATTATGACGTGGTGGTGATCGGCACCGGCATGGCCGCAATCAGCCTGGCCGCGCTGTTAGCCCAGGCCGGTCGCCGGGTCTGCATGCTGGAAGCTCACGATATCGCGGGCGGCTACGTGCACAGTTTTCGCATGGGGCAGTATCACTTTTGCGCCCAAATCCACTACATCTGGGGCTGTGGACGAGGCGACAAAGTGTGGCGTTTTTTGGAGAGATTGGGACTCCACGAAGACATCCGCTTTGAACTGCTCGATCCCAACGGCTACGATCATGTGATCCTGCCCGACCGTAAGCGTGTGGCCATTCCCTATGGGTATTCCCGACTGGCCGCCAACATCGAAGCCGCCTACCCGGGCCAGGGAGAGAAGGTGCTGGCCTTCACCTCGATCCTGGACCGCCTCAGCCAGGAAGTGCAACGCCTGCCCCCTTCGATAGGCCCCTGGCAGGTGCTCACTCAAGGCTGGCGTTTTCTGACGCTGGCGCGCTATCACAACAAAACCCTGCAGCAGGTCTTTGACGAGTGCCAGCTGAGTCCTCAGGCCCAGGCGGTGCTGATCGCAAATTCGGGGAACTTCATGTGCCCGCCTGATCAACTGTCCATCCTGGCCTACAACGGGCTCTTTTCGGGCTACAATCGAGGCGCTTACTATCCCCGCAAACACTTCAAATATCTGATCGATCGACTGGTCCAATCGATCACCGACCGCCCCGGCTGCCACATTTACTACGAAGAGGAGGTAACCGGCTTCGAGTTTAGCGGCGACCGCATGAAAAGTGTGCGCACCCAGGATGGCAAAGTTTTCTCGGCCCCGTTGATAGTGTGCAACGCAGACCCCCAGAAAACGGCCGGGATCATCGGTTGGGAGCACTTCCCCCGACGGGCTCAAAGGCCCCTCCGCTACGAATATTCGCGCACGGCAGTAACGGTCTATCTGGGCCTGCGGGGCATCGACCTGCGCGACTATGGATTTGGTTCCCACAATACCTGGCACCTGGAGCAATGGGACCTCAATCAAACCTGGGACCAGGAGCTGCACCAGAACTGGACTGCCCCCTGGGCATTTTTGGCTACCCCCACCCTGCATACTCCGGAAGCAGGGACGTCTCCGTCCGATGGACAGATTTTAGAACTGGCCACCACTGCCAACTACGACTACTTTCGGTCTCTTAAAGAGAGCAATCGGGCCGCCTACGTGGCCCAGAAGAAAGCAGTGCGCGACCGCCTGATCGAGATTGTCGAGCAATATCACGTGCCCGACCTGAGAAAATACTTAAGTCTGCGCGTAACCGGATCGCCCACCACCAACGAAGACTTTTGCTGGGCCCCTCGTGGCCATGCCTACGGACAACATCTGACTCCGGAGAATATGGGTGCAGGTAGACTCCGGTCGACCACCCCTTGGAAGAACTTCTTCTGGTGCAATGCCGCCAGCGGCTATCCAGGGGTCAATGGCACCATTGGCACCGGAATGCAACTCTATATGGACTTGACTGGAGACCACTTCTTTGAGGCTGGCGACGTCCCCGACACGCAGACCATGCACCGACAGCTGGGTCTCAACCTCTAGCCAGGTCGCTCAGCACCGCCCGGGCGGCCCGTCGGCCACTGCGACAGGCGCCTTCCAGCCAGGGGCTATTGAGGTAATCCCCACACAGAAAGAGGCCGGAGTCACCCTGAGCCTGCTTTTCAAATTGGCGAACTCGCTCCACATGCTGGCAGTCATACTTGGGAATGGCCTCCCGCCAGCGCTGCAGATCATAGGGCTTCAGTTGATCGGCCTGAAGATCGGGATGCAAGGCCAACAGCTGCTCGGCCACGGCGGCGAAAATTTGCTCGTCCGACTGCTCCAGCAAAGGCAAGGCGCCCGATTCGTGCAGACCCACATTGACCAGCGACCACCCCTGGTGAGTGGTATGATCGCCCTTGAGGGCCTCGTTGGTAAATTCGCTTATCAAGCGATTTTCGCAGAAAGGAACGTAAAAGCAGTGGGTCTGGCCCAGCGCCTGCTTGGGCACCCGGAACGACACGTTGACGGTGCTGGAGTAGCGGGTGCCGGCCACCAGATCGCGCTGCATGGCCGGACCATCCCGGAGCAGATGGTGAGCCACACCGGCCGTGGTGGCCAGCACCACCCGATCAAAAAACGGACTCCCCCGTGCACACATCAGACGCCATCCTGATCCCTCCTGACGTAGTTCGGTGACGGGACAGGAGGTATGCACCGATAAGCTGCGTGCCATGGCATCGGAGATGGCCTGCATATCCCCCTGAGCGTGATAAATTCCGAAATCATAAGCCGGGTCGGCCATCATGCGAAAGAGGGAGAGGAAAGCAGCCGCGCTGATCTCGCTGGCGCGATGAAACATCATGCAGCCATTGAAAGAATCTACAATATAGTCGGCAAACTCCTGGCCCACTTTCCGTCGGGCATAGGAGTATGCGTCTTCCTTGTTGAGCTGAGTGCTGAGACTGGAGAGATGAAAAAAGTCCAGCAATGGATAGCGCAGTCGAACTTTTAAAAGAAAGCGCAGCACGCGCAGCCGGCTCCACAGGCCCAGGCAATCCATGCGAAACATGCCACGCACAGAGCTAAAATGCAATAGACGAGCTGTCCCATCGCGATAGACAGCGTGATCGACAGGACTGACGGTGCGCAGACCGACTCCCAGTTCCTCGGCCAACTGGAAAACGTTGCTGTAAGCCCGAACCAAAAAGTTTGCACCCAGATCAAAGGCCAGCATATCCTTGGTGCGAGTACTCATGCGGCCCCCCGCCTGAGCATCCCGCTCAAAGACCTGGACGTCAACACCAGCCTTGTGCAGGTCCCAAGCGCAGGACAGGCCGGCGATGCCGGCCCCGATCACGGCCACCCGACCCTTTGCATGCATGGCCCGTGCTTCTGCTCCGGGTCACAGGGGCCTTTGTTTTGGGCTGACGTGCATCCTATTGCAGCGAAAGTTCGGGAGACTGACTCCCAGGCCGTGGCAGCCCAGGAGCACGCCCGGCCCGTGGAGAAAGCTTTCCACTTGGACTCTCCGCGCAACCTGCCTTTAGTCCCGATCGTAGACACGGTCCTTTTCCCGGGCCTATTCGTTCCCCTCTCGCTGGCTCGAGCGCGCTCCATTGCCGCCGTGGAAGCCGCCGACCTCAGCGCCGACAAACTGCTGTTGGTGCTGGCCCAGCGCACGCCGCATGTGCAAGAACCTGACCTGAACGAACTCTACCCGGTAGGGGTGTTAGCCAGGCTGGAAAAAATCGCGCGGAGCAACGACCACGTCGAAGTCCAACTGCGCACTCTGGAGCGAATTCGAGTCGAAATTCTACACGGTCAGGGGCCTTATCTGGAGGCCACCTTTGAGCCATTGCCCGAGCTGACCGGCGACGACAGCGACGAGTTCGAAGCCCTGCTCAGGGTGGTGGTGGAACAGGGAAAGCTGAACCGGATACTGGTCGACCGCACACCCTACCCTGGCAAGCTCTATTTCCTGGGTTTGGAGCTGCACTTGCCTTTGGCAAAACAGCAGATGTTACTGTTGGCCAACAGCGCCCTGGAGGGGCTGCAGGTGATTCACGAACATATGGCCCGCGAAGCGCGCATCCAGGAGATTCATAAGCGATATCAGAGCGAGGCTCAGAAGCAGATCGATCGTCTTCAACACGACCAGTTGCTGCGTCAGGAACTGGAGCATATTCAGCAAGAACTGGGGGACGAAGTGCAGGGGGATCTGACCCCGCTCAAAGAGCGGCTGGAAAAAGCATCGCTACCGGCCACGGCCCGTGAAGAGGCTCAGCGACAACTGCGCCAACTCGAGCACATGGCGCCAGCCTCGGGCGAGTATTCGCTGGGGCGGAACTATCTGGAACTGTTGGTCGAACTACCCTGGGCCGAGCACACTCAGGACCGACTGGATCTGTCGGCCGCACGGCGCATCCTGGACGAGGACCACTACGGTCTGCAACCCGTCAAAGAGCGGATTTTGGAGTTTCTGGCCGTGATGCAACTCAACCCGACCGCACACGCGCCTATTTTGTGCCTGGTAGGACCACCCGGCACGGGCAAAACATCGCTGGGGAAATCGATCGCGCGAGCGCTGGGACGCAAGTTTGAACGTCTCAGTCTGGGCGGCATGCACGACGAAGCCGAACTGCGGGGCCACCGCCGCACCTACCTGGGAGCCATGAGTGGCCGGTTGATTCAGGCCATCCGTCGTTCTAAAGTCAACAATCCCCTGGTGATGTTGGACGAGGTGGACAAGCTGCGCCAGAGTTTTGAAGGCGACCCGGCCGCAGCCCTCCTGGAGGTACTCGATCCCGCCCAAAATCACGAGTTTCACGACAACTATCTGGACGTTCCCTTCGACCTTTCCCAAGTTTTTTTCATCACCACGGCCAACACTTTGGAGACGATACCCAGCCCTCTGCTGGACCGTATGGAAGTGATCCGGCTGTCGGGTTATACGCCGGAAGAAAAGCTGCATATCGCCGAACAGCACCTGGTCCCCCGGCTACTGCGCGAGTCCGGTATGACCCGACCCGCTTTACAGGTGCCGGCGGCCACGCTGAACGCCCTGATCTCCGGCTATACCTCGGAGGCCGGTGTGCGTCAGCTAGAACGCGCCATCGCCCGTCTGATCCGGCGTCTGGCCTTGCGGCTGGCCGAACAAGGCGTAGAACCGGGAACGGTAGAGCCTGCAGACTTGATAGGCTTGCTGGGCGGGGACGAGGTCCCGCACACCCTTACTCGGGAAAAACTCAATGTGGGAGTGGCTACCGGACTGGCCTACACCGAGAGGGGCGGAGAACTTTTCTACGCGGAGGTCAGCCGGCTGCCTGGGGGAGAGCCCCTCCAATTGACCGGCAGCCTGGGGGAGGTGCTCAAGGAATCAGCCCGGGCCGCCCGCAGTTTTTTGTTGAGCCATGGGGATTGGCTGGGGCTGCCAGAGGGAGCCGATGTGCCGGCGCTGCACGTGCATCTGCCGGCCGGCGCCACGCCCAAAGACGGACCCTCGGCCGGCCTGGCAGTGCTGTGCGCCATGCTGTCCGCCTTGATCGGCAAGCCGGCCCGAGCCGAGGTTGCCATGACCGGAGAGATCACCTTGTGTGGACTGATACTGCCGGTTGGCGGCATCAAGGAAAAGGTTCTGGCTGCCCATCGAGCCGGCCTGCGCCAACTGATCCTGCCGGCCGCCAACGCCCGTCATTTGGAGGAATTGCCGGCTTCACTGCGGGCCGAGATGCAGTTCTTTCTGGTGGAGCAGGTCGAACAGGCCCTGCCCCACGCTTTCTCTGATTGGGTCCCACCTGCGTGAGAGCGGACTTTGCCCGGCTACCTTTGCAGTCCCAATGCGACGAGTTGGCCAGGGCCCTGGCCGACGGTGAGCCGTTGCAGGGCCTGTTGGCCCGGTGCGCCGCCCTCTCCGACCCTACCCCTTTGGCCTGGCTGTGCTCCCGGCCAGGGCTGATGCGCGAACACGCCGATCTGCTGGCGGCCAGCCTTGTGGACTGGCCCGAAACCAGTCTTCTCAAGGTATTGCGCGGGCTGCCCCATGAACCCGCCCTGCAAAAGCTTCTGAGGGGGGCGCTGCGACGCCTGGGACTGGAGCGACTGTCCGTGCTGGCCATGTTGGAGCGCAATCTCAAGCACGCCTTTCCGGAAAGTTACGAGGACTATCTGGCCGAGATCGAGGCCGAACTGCCCGGTGAACGTTCGCTGGCGCTGCTGCCGGCGCGGGCGCTGGGGCGACTGAGCCCGGAGATGCGCCAACGGCGCGCAGAACTGGCCCGTCAGGCCCTGGATCAACTGGGGCGTGCCCCCAAGGCGGTATCTCTGAGCAACGCCGAGGAACTGCTTTCCAAGCGGGTCTATACCCAGCCCGGCCATTTTCTTTTCGAGTTGCTTCAGAACGCCGAAGATGCTCAGGCGCGCACCTTCCGGGTGCGCTTTGAGGCAGACCGGGTGGTGGTTTGGCACGACGGTCTTCCCTTTGATGTGCGCGACCTGGTGGGGGTGACCTCGATCGGTCAGACCACCAAGAAAAAGTCGCAAATCGGATTCTTCGGGGTAGGCTTCAAGTCGGTCTATGAGGTGACCGACCGACCCCAAATTTACTCGGACGTATTCTGCTTTGAGATCATTGATGTCAGCATTCCGCGTGCCCTGGAGCGTCCCGCCGAGGTGCAAGAAGCTGGCACCACTCTCATCCTGCCCTTGAAAAAGCCCTTTCCAGAGTTGCCGGCCATCGCCCGCCAACTGGATGCCGGAGTATTGCTCACCCTGACCCATTTGCGCAGCATCGACCTGGGCGACGGTTGGGTGATCGACCGAGAGGGAAGCCGGGTGGGTCAACAGCATTTTCTGCTGGACCAGAGCGATCTTATCTACCCGGGTCCCGAGCGCGAGAGCGGCCGGCCCGACCGCACTCAACTATTGTTGGCCGTGCATCTCGACGCCCAGCAGAGGGCCGTGCCTCCACCCCAAGGGGCGCCCACCATTTATAGCTACCTGCCCACCTCTCAGCCCTCGGGTCTGCGTTTCTTGATCCATAGTCACTTTGACGTGCCCGTTGATCGCGAACGCATCAACCCCGAGTCTACCTGGAATCGCTGGATCTTAGGCCACGTGCCGGCGGCGCTGGCCCGCCTGGCCGGTGGCCACGACCTGTTGGAGGTGCTGCCTCTGGCCGGCGAGGCCAGCGGGCCCTTTGCCTTTTTGCCGGAGGCCCTGGGCCCCCTTTTGCGGGAGGTGGCCTGTTTGCCCGGGGGACGCCGTCCTGCTGAGGTCTTGCTGGCCAGTCCAGAAATGGTAGGGCTTCATCTGCCCATTGGGCTGTGGGCGCCCAGCGGGCGCCTGCTGCAGTTGGCGGAGCAAACGCTGGGCTGTGGCCGCTTTGGGGTAGCCGAGCTGATCGACTACCTGGAAAGCCACCCTCACCAGCCCGACTATGCGGCCCTTTACGCCGTGCTGGGTCCCGAGTTGGACACTCACTACAATCGCCTGCGCCAACTGGCCATTGTACCGGACGCGGCCGCAGGACTGGGAAGTCCCGCCAGCCTGGCTCTGGCCAGCCCCGAGTTGCGAACTCTCTATCCCCCTCAGCGCCTGGTGGCCGAGTGCCTGGAGGAGTCGGCCTACCTGCAGCGCTTAAACTGCCGCCGTCTGCAGGCCGAAGACCTGGTGGCCGACCTGGAAGACGGCCTGGCCGTGGTCGACGCCGAGCTGGCCCTGCAAGTGTTGGCCGCAGCCAGCAGCGCCGTCAAAGAGCGGGCCGCCCGCCTCCCTTTGTTTTTGGCCCAAGATGGACGGCGTTATCCCCTGGCCCGACTGGGGGACTGGAGCGGGGCAGCCCGGGCCAGCCACCCGGGTCTGGCCCAATTTTACACCGGCAAACGACCGCTTCTGAGCGCAGACTACCCCAATTGGCCCACCCAGGAGTTGGACTTCCCCGCTCTGGCCCTGGACTTGGTGGAAGGGCGCCTGCGCGAAATCCCCCACGACCTGCTGGAAGAGGGATTTCGTCACGTTCCTGAGGTGTTGCTGGAGCGGCTGGCGGCTTTGCCGCTGTGGCCCGACCGTCCCCTGCGAGGGGCCGTGCGGGCAGCTCATCCCGAACTGCTCAGCCTCTTTCCGGACCGGGCCTTCGTGGACCCAGATCTGGCCCGGCGCGCCCACGTGCAGGCCCTTACCCCCAATCCAGCTGGTGTGGAGATGGTGCTGGAAGCCTTTCACCAACTGGCCGACCGCGAGGCCGCCCTGGAGTTTCTCTATCAGCACGCCGACGAGGTGAGCACGGGAGCGGCCACGCGTTTGCTGGGCAAAGCCGATTTGCCCGACGACCAGGGTAGATCGATGCCGGTGGCCTGCCTGGTGCGCGCCGAGTCGCCCCAATTGCGCGAACTCTATCGGGACGGACTGGACCGACCCTTTGTGGGAGAGGCCGCGCGGCGACTGCTGGGACGGCTGGGAGTGTTGGAAAAGCTGGCCCAGGTGGGCCTGCGCGAGTTATTGGAGGACCTGATCACCTTTAAGCCGGGCCCCGCCCACGCGCGCCAGTTGGTGTCGTTTCTGGCCAGCCGGGCCGGCGAACTGTCGCGGGCCGAAGCCCAACGCTGCCTGAGCCTGCCCTTGTTCCCAGATCGGGGGCTGGGCGGCCGCGAACTGGTGCCCAGCCTGACCACCGTGTGGCTGGTCGAGAAACCCCTGGAATCGCTGCTTCAGGAAGCCGGTTGGAATCTTCTGGAAGATTCTCTGCGTCCCGACGTGGAGGAACTGATGGCGGCCGCCCTGCGCCAACCGGCCGGAATCCGCGAAGTGCTCGACCTCTACGCGCGCCTGGGAGGCCTGGGAGACTGGTTGCCCGGCACCAGCCAGCGACTGGTGGAAAGACCCGCCTTGCTGAGATTGCTCCACTGTATGGTGGAAAACCCGGCGGCTCTGGTCGGCTATGCCGAATTGGACCGGCTCAAGATATGGCCAACCCTGGCCGGCGGACGTCTGGCCGCCAACGAGGTGGTGGACTTACAGCCCCTGGGGCAGCTCTTTCCCAGCTCCCAATGGGAGCTGCTCCCGGAAGCCTGGGACTGCTTTCAGGCCCTCCACTTGAAAGCGCGTCCAACCCTGGAATTTCTGCGGGAGCGTGTGAACCAGGAGGCCCGCGAGGGTCGACCCCTCGGTGAGCAACCAGAATTTTTGGCCACTCCCGAAAGGATTTTGCAGGTGGCCCAACGGTTGGAGGGCCGCCCCCTGCTGGACGGCAACGGCTGTCTGCGCCTGCAACCCCTCTACGCCTGCGACGAGCTGACACTGAGTCTGCTGCCCCAGCAACTGAAGAGCGAAGTGACTCAGATGGACGTAGCCGGGCTCAAGCCCTTGCCCAGTCTGCGAGTGGTCCAGGCCATCAGCCAATTGGAAGGGCGCCATTGGCGGGCCGACAAGAATTTGCGCGAGCGCTTTTACCAATGGCTTATCGATCGAGAAAACAGCATCTTTGGTGACCTGGAATCGCGACGACTGTTGAGCGAAAGTCCACTCTGGCTAAGCGCCCAGCAGCGCCTGCTGGCGGCCAAAGAGCTGGTGCTGCAAGAAGACGTACCCGACCTGGGTGTAGACTGGTATCCTCATTCCGAGATCCCGCCGGCCCTGCACGAGGTATTGCAGCGCCAGTTGGGGGTGGGCAAGTTGCGTCCCCACGAGCTGCTCCAAACTCACCTCTTACCTGCCTACCAAAAAGCCGTGCAAAGTGGCGAGAGAGCGCGCGCTGACAGCCTGTTTGCCTACCTTGCCCAGCACCTGTCTGACCGGCCCGGGCTACTGGGGCGCGACTTCCCCCTGCGCGACCGACGCGGGCGCTACCGGCCCGCTTACGAAGTGGTCTGGCCCGATCCGGAACTGGGCTTGGAGGGTCTTTTTCAAGACTACCTGCTGAGTGAAGACTACAGCCCCGAACAGGTGCGCTTCGTGCGCGCTCTGGGACTGGCCGACCTGCCCCCCTGGGAGGCCCTGGAGGAGGTGTTTGTGCGCCCCAAACGCACGGCCACTGCCCACAGCCTGGCACGTTTGCTGGCCTGCCTCTATCGGCGCCAGGGCGAGGAGATTTTACAACGGGTCCCCGCCTTCCGCACCCACAACTGGCTGCCTGATGCCCTGGGCGCTCCGCGTCGACCCCAGGAACTGTTTTTGCCGGGGGCCGAGTTGGAAGCCCTGATTGGCACCCACGGACGACTCTATCCCGACCCGGTCCTGGCCGACCTGCTGGGCGACTCTTTGATGCAACGCCTGGGGCTGCGCAACCTGAGCGAAGCAAGTCTGGAGGAGGTTCTAAGCCACCTGCGCAGCTGCTCGCAAAACAATCAAGCCGTCAGCTTTCGTCTCTATCAGTGGCTGGAGAACGGACTGAACGGTTGGCCCGATTTGAAGACTCGGCTGGGCAATCTCAGCTGGATCTACAGCGATGACGGACTCTGGTTCTCCCATCGCCGCACGCTGGGGGTGCAGGCCTTTACGATGTTTGGCAATCGCCGCGGCTATTGGGAGCGAGGGCGAATGGCCTGCCCCAACCTGTGCCGACTCTTTGAGATTCCCGAGCAAGTTACGCCTGAAGTGGTGCGGTCTTTTTTGGAGGAGGTGGCGGCCGAGGTAACCCGACAGGGGGACCGCGAGGTGATGAAGCAGGACAAGGCGCTCAGCCGTCGCCTGCTGGCCTGCTACACCCAGTTGGGCAACCTGGGGCCAATGCCCATCGACCGGAAGCTGCCCGTGATCCTGGCCCAGGCCCGACCAGGCAAGGAAAAACGGTTGCTGCCAGCCGACCACCCGGCCCTGGTCAGCAGCGACACGCCCAGTCTGGAGGCCCTCTTTGAAGGGGCCGCTACGCTCTATGTGGCCGAGCCGGGCATGCTGGACCAGCGCCAGGCGGTGGAAGCTTTCCACTCCGCCATGGGCATTCGCAACCTGCGCGACGCCTTCTCGATCAGCCTGGAGGCCGGTGGAGTAGACCGCAGTGCCCAGTGCGCGGCCGGCATTGCCCGCCTGCGTGCCTGCCTGCGCTCACTGCTGGCGGTGCTGCCGCGCGTTCAACGCCAGCGCGACCAATTGGTCCGGCAAGGTTGGCTGGATCAGCAACGCTTGAAGCCGCTGGCCCAGTCTGGCACCATCCGGGTGATCGAAAACTTGAAAGTGGCCTACCAACTGCCAGGCGTGGGGGTGGCCCGGGTGCAGGTGCCGGGGGCCTACGACCCGGGCCGAGGAGAACTGTTGGTGGACCTGACCCTGGCTGGCCGCCCTGACGCGCCCCTGACCGGCCTGGCTCAGGGCCTGGTGCCCTGCCTGTATCAAGGGCCGGGTGAGGAACAGTTGGTGGATATTTTAGAGATTTTGCTGCCCCTGGACAGCCGGGAGCGCATGGATGCCTACCTGAATGCGCGACACTTTCCGACGGCAAAGTGGGCAGACCAGCCACCCCAAGATCGTCTGGGAGAGCGCCTGGGCGAGCTGCTGGACTACCAGTTGGATCAACGACTGGCGGCACGCTTCCCGGAGCTGGTCGACCTGGCCGGCTGGCGCCAGGCCGATGTGTTGGCCGGCTGCGAGAACGCCGCTCAAGCAGCCCAGCGCCTGCTGGCCCAGGCCGGCCTGTCCCAGCCTTCTGCGGAGCTGAAAGAAGCGGTCCAGGAGTTGTTCACCGCATCCAGCCTGGACCGAGTTCAGCCTCTTCCGGTGGTGGAGCCGGCCCCGCCGCCCCCGCCACCCTTTCCTGTGCCTCGCGCCCCCGAACCGGTCATGCATAGGGAAGAGCCCGCCGAGAGTCCAGGCGAGGGCTTGTTGAGTAAGGTGCGCAACTGGCTGTGGGGTCAACCAGCCGTTCAGGAGGCAGTGACCAGCCTGCTGCCGGGCTGGGCCGGCGGGGGCAATCCCTTTGAGCCACAGGCATCCATTGGGACGCAATTTTGGGGCACCCGCCAGAAAATGGAAGAGCTGAGCCACCGGCCTCCGGTCTCGGGACTCTATCATCAGCCCACGGAACTGCCTCGACCTCACCAGTATGCGGCCCATCTACTCACGGGCACCTTTGAGGCTGGCAGCCAGCGCTGGCTGCCGGTGGCTTCCAGCGAACTGCAGAGCTTTTATGCCGGCCAGCCCACCGGCCGCTTTATTCCCTTCCAGGGGACTCTGCGGCCCGGTCTAAACCGTCTGCCCATGCCGTTTTACAGTCGTCTGCACGGCGAGCTGCAGTTGAGCTGCAAGGGCCGGGTCCAGCAGGGATTTCTGGGAGAGGTTACGGTGCAGTTTCAGGCCAACACTCCGGCCACAGCCCGATTTCAAGTCGAGATCATGGAGCCTCCCCGACTGAGCAACGAGACCCTCAAGGTGCCAGCCAACTGGCTGCGCCCCACCATGCTGGACCTTCCCCCCGAGGTGGTCAGCTGGATCTCTCGCCACCGCTCGCTGCCGCCCTGGGAAAGGGCCCTGGCCGCTCAGGAATTCGTGACCACTCGCTATGCTTATGACCCCGACTATTTGACCCATCCGGAGGCCCGACGTTTTCTGCAAGCGCTGCCCAAGGGGAGCAATCAGCACCTGCAGTTGCTTCACGTACGCCGGCAGGGCGATCAGCTGGGCTTTGGCATGTGCCACGAGCTCAACAGCATGTTGTGTGAGCTGTTGCGCCATCTGGAAGTGCCGGCCTTGCTTGCCTGCGGCTGGGTGCTGGACGAAGGCTTTTTGGAGTGTCCCGACCACGTCTTTGCGGTGGCCGTGCTGGCCAGCCTCCACGGTCCCTGCCTCATGCCGCTGGATGGGGCCGTCTCCAGCAACGGCCCGCTGCGCCCCTTGGGGCGACGACCCCCCCCCACTTCGACGCTGGCCAAGGCAGCCGCCCTGCCATCCCCGGCCGGCGCTTGGAAAGGCGGAGGAACACTGCGCCCCCCCCAGGACGGGCCCAGCCTGAGCCAACTGGAGGGCAACCTGCGCCAACAGGAACTGCAGCGTCATGCCCAGGCCGTACGCATGGTCATGAGCTGGCGGGGAGTGCAGGCCGGCAGCGAAGTGGAGTCGGCCATTCGGGGCAATCTTCCCGACGAAAAGTGTCTGGCCGTGTTGCAGCACGCGTTACGCCAGCAGCTGCCTTCCCCCGAAGTAGCCGCCGCCCTGGTGCGACTGCTGGCCGGTGACTACCAGTCGCTCACCTCTCTGCCACCCGCTGTAGAAGAACTGGTGCGGCTGGGTTTGGCCCAGGTCCAGACCGTGCCCGTTTTACAGGTGCTGCCCCGAGTTAAAGGCTCTTGACCATGAGCAGGCACGGATTTTGGGGATCCCACAGGTCGGGGAATACCTCCACAGGCACAAAGCCAGCGCGCTGGTAAAAAGCCCGGGTCTGGGCGTAGGGCGCATGGTCGACGCTGGCCGCCAGCGTCTTCACCTGCAACAAGACCACGCCCTGAGCGCGCAGATGAAGCTGGGCGGCCTCCAACAAGGCACTACCCAACCCACAGCCGCGCTGCAGCACACCCATCACGTAGATTTCGGCCGCCTGGGGAAAATGGTTCTTGAGGCTGAGGAAGCCCTGATCGCGGATGCAAAAAGTGTCCAACCGGTCAACTTCACGAGCGTAATCCTGGATGGATTTCTCGATCGCAAACCAGGCCGGCAACTGGCGCAGGATCGATTCGCAGAGTCGACCCTGACCTCGGAGTGGGCCGGTTACTCGCAACTATTCAAAATCGACGGAGCAGATGCGGTCGAGCCTGAAATTGCGCTCGTTACCCTTTTGGGTAATGGCTTCCAGGGCCAGCGAGCGGTCCGGCTGAATGTCAAATCCCTCCGGGTCGATGGTCATGGATACGGGCTTGTCGGAGCGAGGAAGCTGGTATTCGATGGTGACAGGCACGTCCTGGGCAATGGCTTGCTGAAGTCGGGCGATGTCTTCGTTTTTGCGGGCCAACCGCTCAATCTGGGGAGTGGGGTCCTGATCGGAGTCGGGCAACCGCCGCAGCTTCTCGATGCGGTCGGTGCGGAACGTGCGGGGTTCGCTGGAGTCGGCCAGCACGCCGCGCAACAGTTCGTTGCCGGCCGCGCTCTTTTCCAATCTTTGCGGAATGACCACGCGGTCTTCGCCCGCGTATTGGAGCTTGAGCCAGTCGCCTTCCTGAATGGCCTCGCGAATCGCTTCACGGCGGTAGGCCTGGGTTTGACGAGGAACGGATTGAATGGTCATGGTAATTACTACCCCCTGGGATTTCTATTTATGTTCTTCAACACTACCCCACAGGTCTGAAAATTTTCTGACCTGGTCATTTGTACAGGGGAAGAAGGCGCATACTCCCGTCGCTCAGACCTACGGCCAGCAACGTGCGCCGGGGATTGATAGCGTAGACCTGGCAATACTTACGAGGTAGCTCAAAAGTGATGACTTTCTCGCCTGAGTAAGTGACCACACGACTCTGCGCGCCCACTTGAAGCACAGAGTTGTCCCCTGCAAACTCTGTCGCCGCCAGGGGGAGGTTGACCGATTTAGGGCTATCTTCGCGGTCCGGGTAGATCGACGCGCTATTGGCCAGGCAGACCAGCAGTGAGCGCCCATCTGGACTGAGCCGAAAGAGACGCGGATTGTCGCCCGCATAGTCGCGGACCAGTTCTCCCTTGGGAACGGTGTACTCGACGACCTTGCCTGCATTGACCAGCAAGGTGCCGGTCTGGCCGAAGGCCTGCCCAACCACCCCTCGCTGCACAGCGATGCGTTGCACGACCTGGCCGCTGGAAGCGTCGACCAGCACACAGGCCTCCGGTTCTTTGACTGAAAGATAGCCGCCCTGAGGGTCGATGGCGAACTCGGCCGATTGGTCCAGGGGCATTTTGGCGCGAGCGATGATCCGATCTTGGTCCAGGTCAAAAATCTGCAGTCCGTTGTATCCAAACAACGCCAGCCGCGAACCTCCGCGCTCCACCTTGGACAGGTAGCCGGCATTGACCAGTGGATCGAGCCGGGCGGAAGAGCGGATGGTCCCGTCTGAGGAGACGCTGATGAGTTCTTGGCCGCGCCAGTAAAGGCCGCGAATCGCCCCCACCTGGCGGGGCAGCAGCTTTAACCGGGGCCCCTCACCGCTGTACAAGGTGACATCGCCGTTGTTGCTTCCCACCGCCAGCATTGCGCCGTCCTCCGACCAGGCCAGAGCCGAGACCGACAGGTCCTTAGGAGGAGCGGCTCCCACCCACAGGGCCAACAGCCAGACGAAGCATAGTAAGCCGATTTTTCTCATGCTGAACAGCAATTTCCCGAGGGCGCAGGCTGCTCCTGCGCGAGCAGGTCGCCTTGGCCGGTCAGCCAATATGTTTAGGATGAAGAACCGTTCGCGTCTGATCGATCTGCTGCTGATCGTGGTGGTGATTGCGCTGGGATGCGCAGGCTGGTGGTGGCGTCAGTCGCCCGTCAATCCGCTGGTCGGTCGTTGGAGGGTGCTTTCGAAGTCGTCCGGCGGAGTGACTGTGGTCTTTGCTCCAGATGGCCACTTAGAGGTCTGGGAGAAAGGAAAAAGGGAGCAGGAAGAGGCCCGTTACCGAGTGGATCTGACAACCTCGCCGGGACAACTGGACGTGTCGATCCATCGTAACGGTAGGACTGAAACCTACCGAATGATCTGCGAATTCACGCCTACCGGGCAGTTGCGGGTGCAGGAGGGCCATCCCAAGGAGACCCGCCCTGTCGCTTTTACGCAAGACGCCGAAGTCATGGAGCGCGTCAGGGAGTCGCCGCCGTAGGCAGGCGGGCGGGACCGGAGCGTGGAGGCGGCGCCTTGGCGCCTGGTTGGCTAAGCAGCAGGGCGCGACCGTATTTTTCGGCGCGAGCAAAAATGACTTTGTAGACTTCGCAATAAGGGTCCTTGGCCAGCATCGTGCCCAGCGCGCTGTAGGTGCGCACCGGACAGCCGCCGTGACAGATGGAAAGAAATCGACACTCCAGGCAATCCTCGTGCTCGACCAGGTGCTTGGGGCGCTCCACGAACTGGCGCCGCCCCGGACTGGTGCTCAGCATGTCGGTGAGATTGGGATCGCGCAGGACATTGCCAAAAAAGGACTCCGGGTAGCTGGTCACCCAGCAGTCGCACTGGGCCACCGTGCCCTTGGCATCGATAGAAATGAACTGATTGGAACAGTTCTCCTTCCAAATGCATGGAAGCCGGGAGGGAACCCCGGTGAAGTGGTGGATGAGTTCGTCGAAAGGGCCCAAAGAAATTCCCCTGCCGTGGCCTCGCTCCATCCAGACGTCGAAGAGCCCACCCAGGAATTCGCCCAGGGCCACCTTATCCAAATCGAATTCGGCCGCCACCGCCTTGGCCGGGCCGCCGGGGAACGGGGTATTGACCTGGAAGCTGGTCAGGCCCAACTCTTCGGTGTAGTAGCGGTAGAAGGCCTCGGGACCAACCTCCAGGCTACCCTGATGAAGCACTGCAATCACGCCGATTTGAAGACCGGCCGCCTGAGCTTCCCGCAGGCGCTGGGTCCACAGGGTCGTGTAAGCGGCCGGGCCCCCTTTGAACAGCTTGCGATGGTCGTTGGGATAGTCCATTGAGGTTCCCAGTGAGCCGCCGAACATGTTGAAGAGAACGTCATTCCAAACCGGCGTGTAGCTGATCAAATTGGTCTGCAGGTAGTGGGTGAAGCGGCGACCTCTGGCGGCGGCGGCGGCGTCCATGAGTTGACCGGCCTCGACAAACCAGGCCGGGCCCATGATCATGACCTCGCCCCCTTGCCAGTAAATTTCACATTCCTTGATGCCCTCATGCTCGATATGGTCGAGCAGCCGGCCGGTGAGCCGGGGCACCAACCCCAACGACAGGCGATGGGGCTCCTTGTGCTCAAAGCAATAGGTGCAGGCCACGTTGCACTCGGCGGTGGGCAGCAGGATTACGCTGAAAACGCGGTTGCTCAAGACTGGCCAGCCAGGTCGCGAGTGATCTCTTGGGCGGCCGCTTCGAGCCCGGCCAACAAATCCTTGACGCCGCCGCAGTCATAGGTGGGGTCGGGGCTCTTAAAATAACCCGCGCACACCGGCTGCCAGCGGCAGGTGGCGCACTCGGCCCCCTGCTCCACCAGATCGGCCAGGTGGGTTTTCACCCAATCGGTGGGTTGGACGAGTTGGCCTGCCGCGCCACGGTGAGAGAAGAGAGCCGGGTCTTCTTCGAGAAAATCCCAAAGTGTACCGCCGCTGAGGCCCCGAAAAGTGGCCAGCAAAGAGTGGAAAAACTCCACCGGCGCTTGCACCATGGAGTCGTGAAGATAGAACTGCATCGCCTCGTCCAGTTCGCCGAGAGCCTGGGCGTCGGGCTGGCCCGGCAGCAGTCTCACCCAGAGCTGCAACGAGGCAGCCAGACGCAAGGCTTTCAGCAGGCCGGGCCGAGCCGGAATGGTGACCCCTATCGGCCGAACCAGACGCACGTCCACCAGACGATAAAGGGCGGAAAACTCCGTGGCGGGATCGGAAAGGATCACGTCCAGGGGCGTCTGTCCGGTGCCCTGGGCGGCCAGCGCCCAGACCTCGGGATTGCCGAGCAAGCCGTGAACCTGGATCCCTTTGAGACCGGGCGACCTGTCTCCCAGCCAGCGCGAGAACTCCTGTGGGGTCTGCACCACCACCAGGAAAGGCCCGTCCCACCCACCTTCGGCCAGCGCGGCCGGCAAAACGGCTATCGATGGGACGGGTCGATCCAGCATTCTTAGTAGCGCCTGTTGATCCAGCCCCCGCCACCGCCACGGCGGTTAATCCAACCACCGCCGCCACCGCCGCCGTTGATCCAGCCGCCGACACCGTTGATCCAGCCGCCGCCACCGCGACGATTGATCCAGGCTCCGGCACTGGCCTCTGGAGTAAGCGCAATGCCAGCAACGGCAGCCATGATGGCCGCACCGGACCACTTGCCCAAACCTTGAAGGAAGCGTCGGCGACTTTGCAGATCCTGGTCTTCCGCTTCGTTGCTGGAGTCTTCGGGAAGTTCGCTCACTTGGAGCCACCTGCACCCGTCAGAGTCGAGAAATGCATGGAGGCAATCTTCCAGGAGCCGTCTGCTTTGGAGACCGTGCAAGAGACGTTAAGAGGGAAGGCAATGGCTTTGCCACCTTTCTTCCCTTTGACCTCACCAGAGACCAACAGCCAGCCCATATTGGCCGACAGGTCACCGTGCTTGACGTGGTAGGTGAAGTCTTGTTGACCCTTGTCGAATTCCTCAAAAAAGTGCTTGTAGGCATCCTTAATTTGTTCCGGTGTGGCCCATAGTTCTCCCGGGCCGGTGCCCATGATCACGGCTTTGGGGGCCAGCGTGGCCAGCACCCCTTTCATGTCGTGGCCGGTCATGGCGTCGTCGTGTGCTTTGAGCACGGCGCGAATCTTTTCCAGGTCGGGATTTTTCTTCTCTTCGGCGGTTGCGGTAGTGGTGAGGGCGGCAGCAGCGGCGGTTAGAGCCGTGAGCCCGGTGATGATAGAAGTGCGTCGATTCATAGTATACCAAGGTAGCCTACCCCCCTTGAGATTGTCAACGCAGGGGAGTGACCCATTGGCTTGGAAACATCGTCACACGCGAACTGTGGAGGCCCATGTGTCCCTGAAGATTGAGATCACCAAAAGCGCTGGCGGAAAGTGCCGCATCGAGTTGCGAGGGCGGTTGGACTCCCTGACCGCCCCCTTGTTTGACGAGAAATTGGAGACCATCGACGCCCGGAGTTGTCCCTTTCAGGTGGTCGACCTCATGCACCTCGACTACATCAGCAGCGCCGGATTGCGCAGCCTGTTCCGCGCCAAAAAGGCGGCCGCCAACAAGGGCGGTGAGTTGCTATTGGCTCATCCGCAGGCTCAGGTGCAAAAGGTGTTTGATGTAATGAAGGCCATCCCCAGTCAGGATATCTTTACCAGCGAACGAGAACTGGACGACTACCTGGACGCCATCCAGCGCAAGACCCTGGCCCAAGGTCGTCAGCAGAACGGGCCCGATCAGCCCCAGCGATACTGAGTCAGGATGACACGTCGTTCCTTTTTGCAGTCGGTGGCCGCGGTGGGGGCCTTGAGCGGTCTGGCCTGGCCCGCGCCAGGCCCGCGAGTCTTAATCTTGGGGGGGACTCGCTTTTTGGGGCGCGCCTTCACCGAGGAAGTCTTGTCGCGGGGGTTTCCGCTGGCCCTGTTTCATCGCGGCCAGACCGGTCGCGATCTGTATCCCGAAGCCGAGCACCTCTTAGGCGACCGCAACGGTCAACTGGGCGCCCTGACTGGCCGCTCCTTTGACCTGGTACTGGATGTGGCCGGCCAGTTGCCAGCCCAGGTCAAGGCCACCGTGGCCCTCTTTCCGGCGGCTCACTATCTGTATATCTCGAGTATTTCTGCCTACGCCAGCCACTCTGCCGTGAACCAAAGCGAAGACTGCCCCCTGGTGAGCAGCGAGGGCGTGGATCTGAGCCAGGAGCTTCCCACCACCTACGCAGCGCGCAAGGTAGCTTGCGAGGCAGCCGCCGGCAAGCACTCTAGAGCCTTGATACTGCGTCCCTGTTTGATTGTCGGCCCCCACGACCCCACCGACCGCTTCACTTACTGGGTCATGCGCGGAGCCGGAAAAGGCGGCGACTGGGGAGACACGATGGTGGCGCCGGGCGGGCCAGACGATCCGATCCAATGCATTGACGCCCGCGATCTGGCCCGCTGGGCTGTGGACATGGCAGTGGCCGGCAAAACTGGAATCTACAATGCCGTGGGTCCCGCCCAAAGGACGGGCATAGGAAAACTGTTGGAGGTCTGCGCCCCCAAGCAGTCGCTGGCCTGGATACCGGCCCCATTTCTGGAATCTCACGGAGTGATGGCCTGGAAAGATATGCCTGCCTGGGTTCCGCCGCAGGGCGACTCGGCCGGATTTACGCAAATGTCCAACGCCCGCGCGCTGGCCCAGGGGCTGACCTTTCGCCCCTGGTCCGAAACGGTGCGCGACACCCTGCAATGGCGGACGGGGCAGCCCCAACCCCTGGCCGCCGGGCTGACCCCTGAGCGGGAAAGAGAAGTTTTGGCCGCTTTTCGCAGCACTTGACTATTTGGCAGCTCCAATAAACTCAGGCTTCCCTCCAAAGAAGCTGGTTGACAAGACCAGTTCACGCAGGGAAAACTCGACTTGAACCGCTTGAAATCGAAGAAAATCCAAGTCATTGGTGCTCACCATGGCGCCACATTCGAGGGCAAGTGCTGCCAGCTTCGCATCAAGTGATGGACCAATTCTGCTGGCCTCAACCGGTGGCCATCGTGTTGGGGCACGTGGGCGTCTCGGCCCAGGCGCTGGCCCTCTGCGACGTATGCCTCAGATGCCCAACGTGGTGAACCGTAACCAATCTCTGTCTCCGGGGTAAAGCTCGAAGGAGGTGGTCGAGATGAGTCA
>JADMJV010000150.1 GCA_018780265.1 bacterium | reverse complement strand
TTGCACGCAGCCCCCTGAACTCGCCTGAGGACAGTTTTCAGGAGAACATGGTTGTCAGCGGACCTCTCAAGGGAACCCTGCAAGAAGTTCGTGGCCGCTGCGAGAGCGAATTCAAAAAGCTAAAGGACTTCAAAGCCCTGCCCTCCCCTTCCGATATCGTCGACTTCGACCACGAGAGAGATGGCCTGAAGCTGCATTGCAGGACCTACCTGCAAGCCCGACCCTCGGGCGACTTCTGGATGGTCAGCTTTACCTCCACCGCAGCCGATTTTCCGCGCCACGAACCAGAATTTGTAGCCATCATCGCCACCTTTGGAAAGCCATTGCCAGCGGACAGTCCCAGCCCCGCTCCGGCAGCCTCTGGCAGCCCGGCCCCGGAATCGACGGCTTCTCCAGTCGCCGCAACGGCTACTCCTGCACCAGCCACCCCCACACCCTCTCCAGCGGTATCTCCAACGACTCGGCCTGGCACACCCACCCCCGTAGCAACTTCGACCAAAGCGCCCTAGATTTTTTCGACAACGAAAGATTCCTCAACCAACTGCGACAGGCGTCCCATGCGCATGTGGAAGATAATCTTCTTTGTATTGCTGGCTCTGGCGGTTCAGGCCAAGAGCACCTGGACCCGTTGGCTCTACAACACCGAAATCGGTTCAGGCTCCCGATCAGGCTTGCTGGTACTGTACCCCATCTCCGGCCCGCCAGGCTCCATGCCGCGCTGTCGCTCTTTAGACGCAGCCCTCATGCAAGGGGAACTGACGGTAAAGGAAGTGAGCGAAGGGGGAGACGTCAACCGCTTGATCGTGGAAAATCACGGCGACCGACCCATCTTCATTATGGCCGGTGAAGTGCTCAGTGGAGCACGCCAGGACCGAATCTTGGAACACGACCTGTTTTTGCCGGTCGATTCAGGAGAGGTCACGGTGGCCGCCTTCTGTGTGGAGCACGGTCGCTGGAGCTACCAGGGTTCCAAGATCAAATTTGACTCAAGAGGCACCATCAGCAACGCCAAAGTCCGCCAGGCTGCACTCTCGACCGCTGGCCAGCAGGGAGTGTGGGACTCCGTAGCCGAGACCTGCAAATCCGGCGGCGTGGCCGCGCCAACTCAAGCTTTGAATGCAGTCTACGAAGATTCCCGACTGTCTGGACGAATCAGCAGCATGGTTGCCAACTTGCGCGACCTCCCTGACGACCATCCCGAAATGAACGGAGTGGTTGTGCAACTGGGCAATCGCATTGTCGCGGTCGATGTTTTTCCAGACCGACGCCTGCTAATTTCCCTTTGGCCAAAACTGTTGCGCAGCTACGCCCTGGAAGCCTGTCTCTGCAGAGCTCCCAGCGGAAGTCTGAGCAGGACCCAAGTTCGCAACTTCCTCAGTGACATCGCCGAGGGTCCCTGGTCATCCGGTCGAACCCCTGGTGACGGACGCCTCTACACTCTACACCAGGGCGCTCGCGACGGGCAGGCCCTGGTGCTAGACGAAGGCTTGCTTCACCTGCAGGTGCTCTGCAACGAACGGCCCCGGATCGTCAAACCGACACCGATACCATCGCCGTGGCCGCCGGCCATAGAAATGGTCAAACCCACTCGGCCACGTTAGCGAAGCTTCACCCACTCGTCGTCTACCAATTTATAGGCCTGACTACCGGAAACCGAGACCCTGTCGGTCTGGCGTCGGGCAGGTTTAGCAGAAACCAGCACCCAGCGCTGCCAACGAGAAAAACCGTAGACAACTTCCAACCGATTACGACCGGACCGGGTTTTACCCGCCACCCACAACTGAGACTGTTTGGTATCCTTGCGGTCGAGATGAACCGTGGTGAATTCCTCTACCAAGGCCCACTCGTCGCTCTGACCCAACCAACCGGCCGATTTGAATTCAGGCCTGAGTTCCTCCAGGCGCTGACCATTCCAACCCAAAAGATCCAAACGGACGCGATCCGATTCCCCCGCGTATCCAGACTGAACCACCCGGGCGAGCAAACGCGGACGACCTCCAGAGGATGACTCCAATTGAGCAGAGGCCATCAACTGTTGAGGCCAGGGCAGATCAAACAGGAGACACGAGAACAACGATGCCTGCAGCTCTTTGTCGGCGGTGCTAGTGGGTTTCCCCAACTGCCGCAAGGACTCGATGTAGTCTCCCTGCAAATACGCACGCTGGGCTAACGTCAAACGCTCGCCCTCATCGGCGCGCCGGACGGACCAGGTCAACTGCCGATACAGTCGATCCAACTGCTGATGCCTCCGGGTCAATTGCCAGGTTAACCCAGCCAGCATCAATGCGCTAAGAGTCAAAAGGATCAACGAAGCTCGCCCGCCGGACCGCATTCCAGGTTCCTTTTGCGCCAACTGCAGAATACTTGCCACCGGACGCAAATGTTCTCGAAGGACTCCAGGCCGAACCCATACAATCCATGAAGTATGCAAGGGTCACTTCAATCGGTAGCCTACGCCGCCGCGCTGTCACTAGGGTTGGCAGCGCTTGCTGGCGCCTTCGCCACACCCAAAAAAGACCGAGTCGGGCGACTCCTGGTGCAAAGCGACCCCCCGCAAGCCGAAGTGTGGCTGGATGGAACGGTCCAAGGAAGAACTCCGCTTACGCTGACCCCAAAATCGGGGAAGCATAGACTTGAACTGCGCAAAAAAGGATTTTATCAGGCCCTGGTCAGTGTGGACTTCCCGTCCACTCGGTCGGTTAGCATGCGGCTTCCCCCCAAACAGGCAACCCTGAGCTTGAACCAGGTCGACAAGGCGGAAATCCAATTGGGACCAGGGGTCCCCCGACGCCTGCGCGGGCAGGGCCCCTGGAAATTGAGTCCGGGGAGCTACGAAGTGACGGCCCGTCGCGGGCCGATACAGGCCAGGCCCAAGAAATTTGAGATCAAGCCAGGCCAGGACCTGCGGATCAGTCTGGTCTGGCCCAACCTGCCGGTGGCCCCTGCGCCCTTTCGTCCCGTCCCAAGTCCGCCCGTATCCCTGCCTTACCATTTCCCAGTGAGCCAACCGGCCTTCGTAGCTCCCCCTTATACCCCGCCCCGTCAACCTTACTACCGACCACCAGCCCGAACCGATCCTCCTCCGACCCGACCCGAGCCCCTCTTCACGCCCATTCCGCCATCCCGGCCAGCGCCGCCCGTCTACGAGCCCCCTCCAGGCGACGAGCCCCTGTTTACGCCACTTCCCTAACGTTATTTGGGCGACGTTCAAGAGTAGAGTAACCGAGTCTGGAAAAAGCAGGGGCATTGTCGGCCACGAGGCATAGGCAGGAGTGAACAAAGTCTTGGAACTCATCGATCTCAAGAAATCGTATCAAGACAGTGTCGGCCTCGTGTTGGATATCGACCTCTTTGAGATGGACGAAGGTCAACAGCAGGCGCTCAGAGGGCGCAGCGGTTCCGGCAAAAGCACCCTGCTGAACCTGGTCTCCGGCCTGCTCAAACCGGATAGTGGAACGGTTCGCCTGGATGGTCAAAATCTGTCCCAACTCAGCGAGGCCCAACGCGACCGCTACCGAGGCCGCAAGTTAGGCTATGTCTTTCAAAGTTTTCACCTGCTGCAAGGGCTGACGGTTTGGGAGAACCTCTGGCTTGCGGCCGCCTTGACGGGCCGCGTGGTCCAGGGCAGGCTCGAGCAGCTCTTACATCGACTCGACCTGGGCTCCCACCGTCAGCGCCGACCTCAGCAACTCTCGATTGGACAACAACAGCGTGTGGCCGTGGCCAGAGCACTGGTGAACCAACCGCGCTTGGTGCTGGCTGACGAACCAACCGGCAACCTCGATGCAGAACTCGCTCAGAAGGCCTTAAAGTTGCTTCAAGATCTGTGCTCTGAGTACTCCTCCGCGCTACTGTTGGTCAGCCACGATCAAGCCATCTTATCAAAATTTGAGCGGGTTACTTCTCTGACAGACCTCAACCGGGCGTCCCTGCCATGCTGATCCAGGCCCTCTGGCTGGTGGTAGTGCGAAGCCTGCAGCAACACCGAGTGGCCGGCTGGATAACGACCTTCAGCATTGCACTTGCAACTGCACTGCTGCTAACCATCTCCTCGTTACAATTTCAGGCTACAAGGGTCTTTGTCGGTCAGTCAGGCGGCTTTGATGCCGTCCTGGGGGCGCGCGGCAGTCCACTGCAGCTAGTGCTCTCCACTCTATATCACATGGAAAGCTCACCGGGCAATCTAGCTTGGAACAGCTACCTGACTCTCAAGAAAGACCCCCAGGTGGCCGCCGCGGTGCCCGTGGCGCTGGGCGACAACTATCTGGGCTTTCGCATTGTGGGGACCAGTTCCGAATTCTTTTCCGACTGGGGCGCTGGACTGGAATTCGCGACCGGGACCCCCTTCTCTATGAACAAGCCGCAGGCGGTTGTGGGCAGTTGGGCCGCTCAAAAAACCGGATTGCGGTTGGGGGACACCTTTCACCCCTACCATGGACTGAACTACGACGCTGGCGCTCAGCATTCAGAAAGCTATCAAGTCGTGGGCATTCTTAAACCGACCAACAGTCCACAAGACCGCGCCATCTGGATCCCTCTCGAAGGCGTCTACCGCATGTCGGGGCACGTCCTGCGGGGCCGGGGCACAGAATTCACGCCCCGGCCTGGTGAAGCCATCCCCGAAGAGCATCAAGAACTCAGCGGCGTGCTGGTCAAATTCAAAAGCCCCCAAATCGGTATGCAATTTGAACAATCGATCAATCGTGAGGGCAAAGTTGCCACCCTCGCCTGGCCCGTCAGTCGTGTCATTTTCGAACTCTTCGAAAAACTGGGCTGGGTGATTCAGCTTCTGCAACTGATAACGCTGTTAGTGCTGCTGGTAGCGGCCGCCTCGGTCACGGCCAGCTTGTGCAACACCCTTCACGAGCGTCGCCGAGACTTCGCCATCTTGCGCGCGCTGGGGGCGGGCCGAGGGTTTGTCTCGGGGGTGGTTATCGCCGAATCCACCTGGCTGTCCGTGCTGGGAGCGTTGTGGGGATTGCTGATACACTTTGCGCTCTTGGCTGCAGTATCTCAATGGCTACGAGCCAGGACGGGCATTCAATTCGAGGTGCTGGCCTCTCACCCTGGACTCTTGCTGTCGCCTCTCCTGGTGGTGACTCTGGGACTGGCTTCGGGACTGCTGCCTATGCTGATGGTCTACCGAGGAAGTGTGGCCCCCGACCTGACTTGACAGTACCCCCAGCAGAGGGACAGTTTGGCCTACCTGCGAAGCCCCACAAGCTCAAGGAAGACTGAAGAACAGGCTGGAGGACTGAGAACAATGCTTCTAACGCGGGGTTTACTACTGTTCCTGCTGTTAACCTCGTCGCTGTGCGCTCAAGACTCCAACCAAGATCCCCCGGCTACTGTGGACACGGCCTCGGAAGTGGAGGCGATGGAAATCGAGATTCACGAGGAGGACACTCTCGACCGCGCAGGTCAGGTAAACCCGGGCAACACTCAGCATGTGCCGCGAGATCTCAACGCCAGTTACCATTCCCTGTTACACGATAGCCTTTGGATCAAGGCGGGTGGATTTCTCCAGGTAGATGCGCTGGGCGACTTTGGAACCCGAGGCAATCCCACTTCGATGGCGCCCTCTCAACTCGGAGACGATGTGGTCACGGCAGGATTCAAAGCGCTGGGAGACGACGCTCGTCTCAATTTTCGACGGACTCGCCTTTATGCTGATGTATACACGCCCTATCCCAGGATAGTCAACGGCGTTCGCGCCTATGTCGAGGCCGATTTTTCGGGAGCCAACGGCAATCTCAACCTTCGGCACGCCTTTGTGGCCATACCCTACCTGTTGCTGGGCCGTACCAATTCGGCCTTTAAGGACCCGACAGCTGAACCGGAGACCGTGGACAACCAGGGTCCCAATTCCAGCTTTGGTCATCGTCAGCAAGGGATTCGCGTGGTGGTTCCGCTGGGAGAGGACCGACTTGCCGTGGCCGCCGAGGATCCAGGAGCAGCCGTCTCCCCCACGGGATTGGATCTGAAGGATGACGGCCTGGATCGCAAGATCGACTATGCCGCCCACTATCGCCACAACGAAGATTGGGGGCATCTGCAAGTGTCCTTGCTGCGCCGTGATTTAAGCCTGATCAATCCGGCATATTCGGGTGTCACCTCGATTAAGGGTTGGGGGCTGGGGCTGAGCGGTCAGATTTTTCGGGAAGGTAAGGACAATTTTCAGTTTGAGGCATCCGCCGGCCCGGGAATCGGGCGATACCTGAACGACCTGAGCGGAACGCGCTCGGAGTTAGGCTTGACGCTGTCCGGGGAGGTGCAGGCGCAGTGGGCCTGGGGCGGATTTCTGGCATATCAGCATTGGTTTGACGACGAGACGCGACTGAATACGTTTATCAGCGCCACCCAGGTGAGTTTGCTCGATGGTCAACCGGATTCTGCCCTGCGGGCGGGTTACAAGGGGTCCGTGAACGTGATGCGGGACTTGAGCGAGCACCTGAGGGTGGGCCTGGAATACCTTCACGCCCTGAGCGTCAGCAAGGACGGAACCCACCTGCAAGGCGGGCGTCTACAATTCATGGTTCGCTACGGATTTTGAACCGGTCCGACCTCCGGTCAGGGGTTCGCATTGACCTCTCGCTGCCAAAGAGCTAACTGGGCAGGGTCAGGAACTTTGGCCCCATTGGCCAGCAGGTGTTTCACCACCAAAATGCCCAGTCGAGCATCTCTTTCTTGAACGGCGCAAAGATACATGACTCTCAGGGCCAAAATCTTGTTGGCTTCACGATCTTCCGTGGCATAGGCTTTCTTGGCAAATTCCAAAGCGTTGATCCTATCTTTTTGCGAGAGGGCCAAAAAAGCTCGTCGAAAGTTCAAGTCGAAAGATTGGGGAGAATACTTCAGCCCCTCTTCCACGATTTCGATAGCCAGATCTGGCTGACCATAGCCTTTATAGAGGTCATACGCGATCATATCGTAGGCGTCCACAAAATAAGGGTCCAGGTAGGTGATCATGCGCAACAGCGGAATCAGCTCTTTTTGCTGAAAAACCCCCACGCCTTTCTCTTCTTCTTGCTCATGGATCAAGTCTACTTTGAACCACAGAAATCGTGCCAGCAGCGTGCGCCCCTCGCCCAGTAAATCCAAGAAAATGTCCTGGTAGCGGATGACCGGTCTGACCGGCTCTAACTTGGCGTGCTCTGAACGCAAGTGCCAGGATAACCCGGCTACCCCAATCCAACAAATCAGGACCAGTAGGCCCGGCTTCACGACCGCTCCTCTTTGATTCGAAATCCGCGTCTACGAGCAACAACGAGGTAAATAGGCAAGAGCAAAAGCGATACTCCCCAAGGGAAGCGAGAGTCAAGCTGGATGCGGTAGATGGACGTACCGGCTTTCTCGTGCAAGCGGGACGCGATCATCGAGCCAAATATCGCTGGCCGGTTAGTGTCCTTGGCGCTAGGAGGATGAGACTCGTCTTCCTCACCGAGAGCGTGGTCTACGGCGTCCTGTAGTTGAACCCGATCGGCAGTGGGAGTGGGGGTGGGGGTTGAACGTGGCTGCGACAGGCCCACACCCGACCACGCCAGCCACAGGCTCAGGGGAACCAGGGCCCTCTTCACAGATCCCTCTTCTCAAAGCGGATGCCGGCAAGTAGAAGAAGCATCACAATCCAACCCAGCGCATACCCAAATTCGGCCACATGGTATTGGGGGAGAATATGAAAGCCGTGCACCACCGGATACTTGAGGCGAAATATTTCAAAATTGGGCAGAAAATTCTTGAGCATTTCAACCGCGTTGGCAAGCTGATCCGCTTCGCGGTCTTGACGCAAAAAGAACTGAATAAAAGTCCCCGACATTCCTCCCACCACATAGAGGAAAAAGCCCATGACTCCCGCCAAGGGCGGACTGGCAAAGGTACTAAAGAAGAGACAGGCGGCCACCAGCACACTGCATTCCAGACTGTAGCCTAACGTGGCAGCGTACAGGTTGGTGTCAAAATGGTGACTCAAGGAAGCGATGCCCACCGCCAGAGCAGTAGCGAGCAAGAACATACTCCCCAGCAACAACACCGATGTGCCCAGAAACTGTCCTGTCAGATAGGACACACGAGCCACCGGCCGCGACAAAATGGGATAGATGGTCTTGCGCTCAATATCGCGCGGGACCACGCTCGAGCCCAGCATCAGAGCCATGGCGACGCCGTAGTAGCTGAGCAGCGTCAGACCAAAGTCCTTAGAAGCGATTTCGAAGGCCTTCAACCCCATGCTGAAGGTATTCACATACGCCGGTAGGACCAGCATCCCGAAGGCCATAAAAAGCGTGATCAGGTGCACCTGACGACGAATATTTTCCAGCAACTGGAGGCGAGCAATCTCGATAATCGATTTCATACCTTGGCCTTTGTCTCCACGTCAATCCGGCGAGTCAAATCGTAAAATACCTCTTCCAGACTGCGATGCACCGTGGAGACCCGACGGACGCTGCAGCCAAGTCCGATGGCCCGAGCCAAGAAAGCGTCTGATAGCTCTCTGGGCAACGAGGCCTTCCGCAAATCGGCAGGTTCTGCCACCTCAAGATGCACATCGGAAAGCTGGCTTGCCGCGCTTTCAGGAACCTCTAACAACAATTCAACCCGTTCTCGATTCTCAGTCAACTCGGGGATGGTGCCACAAACCTGGAGACGACCCCCGTGAATGATGGCAGCCCTATCACACACTGATTCGACCTCGGTCATGTAGTGAGAAGAGAAGAAGACCGTGTGCTTGCGCTCGCGCAGACGCACCAAAATGTCACGCAAGTCACGTTGAGCAAAAGGATCCAGTCCCGAGGTAAGCTCGTCGAGAATGAGCAGAGGGGGGTCGCCGACCAGCGCCTGAGCGATCCCAAAGCGCTGCTTCATCCCCTTAGAGAATTCCCCAATGCGACTGCGGCGGCGATCAGCCAGTCCCACTACTTCCAGAGAGAAATCACAGCGACGCGAAACCTGACTGCTCTCGACTCCGGCCAGGCGGGCATGGACCCGCAGCAATTCGTCGGCCGTCATAAACTCATGATAGGTCGCAACTTCGGGCAGATAGCCAATCTTGCTGCGAGCTTGCAGAGTGCCGGCTGGCAATCCAAAAACCTCAGCCTGGCCTGAGGTGGCCTGAATCAGACCCAACAAAATCTTGATGCTGGTGGATTTGCCAGCTCCATTGACGCCGATGTACCCAAAAATCTCACCCCGGCGGACTTCCAGGTCCAGCCCTCTCAGGGCTTCCACGGGACCGCGCAAGGTGCGAAAAGTTTTGGTCAACTGGCGCAGGTGAATGGCTAATTCGCTTTCCATCCCTTAGGTTTCCCTTCACTAAGCTTGACCGTATCCGCAACCATTCTGTAAAGAGACATCACGGCCCCTTCTTCGATATCCTCCCCAACTTCTAAACTCCCTTCAACCTCAATCGGTTCATCCATATTCATGTCCACACCTCCCCCCTGCCCTACCCGCACCAACACCCACTCATTCAGGGCTGGCATTCGACCGAAACAACAGAGTTGCTGGTCCCTCACCAGCACAAAGGATCTCACCTCGCGACCGTCCATTTCGACGGGCATCATGTAGCCCGTCAGTCGCAAAGGTTGCCCCGCCAGATCACGCACGGCCTGGGGTAAAATCGACGGTTTGGACGATGTCTTCATTCTCGGAGTGACGCTGGGTCGGTAAGGGAAGTTGCCCAGCAATTTCCAGCTGACGGCCTTGTAAACGACGCCCTTGCCTGGAGCCTCACAGCCCAACAGCAGCACTGCCCCCACCCCTAGCAACCAGGCTCTTGTTCTCAGGCGACCCATCAGTGATAGAACTTCTGGCTTGAAGTAGAATCCCTCCCAGGAGAACCGGAAAAGGCGCCGGGAAGCCTTCGGCTCTCCAAAACAAAATTGCCCAGCAGGGGGCAAAACCCCGGCTGGGCAAGTAGCGCTGGGCTTTTAGAGCCCGATGAAACCCTATTTAGTAGCGACTGGACCGACTGTCGCCGCGTCCACCGCGGTCTCCGAAACCGCCACCGCCACCGCCGCCGCCGCCACCGCCACGACGTGGGGGGCTGTGAGAAGAGAAGCAATCCCGACAATATACAGGACGGGAACCGCTAGGCTGGAACGGAACTTGAGTCTCCTTGCCGCACTCCGCACAAACAGCGTCGAACATCTCGCGCCGGGGCGCACCGCAGCCTCCGCCACCGCCGCCGAATCCACCGCCGCCACCGCCGAAGGACGCGCCGGCACCGCTGCGCTCACCACGGGGGCGATCACCGAATCCACCGCCGCCGCCACCACCGTCACGGGACGACCGACGATTTTGACGACAGTTTGTACAACGCCTTGGTTCGTTGGTGAATCCCTTGGAAGAATGAAACTCCTGCTCACCAGCAGTAAACGTGAAGGGCGCTTTGCAATCAATACAGGTTAGGGTTTTGTCTACGAATGACACTCGACAGGCTCCTTGATGACTATGGTTTAGCTCGGCTGTCGAGGCACGACTGTCCCTAGGGCTTGGGTTGTGTCAGCGCTCCCCACCCCATCTCGAGCGCAAACAACAGGAAATCTCGAACGACCTTGCTTATAACGGGGTTTTTGCCCCCGCATTCTCAAGGTAGCGCATGTGGTCGTTCGGTGTCAAGAAAGGTCCTACTTACCGGACTTTCGCTCGCTCAAGCAAGGACCTTCCGGTCATCTCCACAGGTGGCTCCAGGCCCATCAAATCGAGCACTGTGGGAGCCACGTCAGCGAGCACGCCCCCGGCCCGCAACTCTACCCCGGGCGGTCCGCCGATCAGCAAGCAGGGAACCGGATTGGTGGTATGGGCTGTGTGTGGAGCGCCATGTTCGTCAATCATGACTTCGGCATTGCCGTGATCGGCCAGCACGATCACGGTGCCCTCCTGACTCAAGACCTCCTCAACCAGGACGCCCAGCCCTTTATCACTGGCCTCACAGGCCGCAATAGCTGCCGGAATCACGCCGGTATGTCCCACCATGTCGGGATTGGCGAAGTTGATCAAGACAAAATCATCCGCTTTCTGGCGCAATCGCGCCAGGGTGTCAGCAGTTAGTTGAGGCGCGCTCATCTCGGGCTGCAAGTCGTAGGTAGCCACTTTGGGGGAGGCCACCATGTGACGCTCCTCACCTTCAAACAAAGACTCTACGGTTGCGTTGAAAAAGTAGGTGACGTGCGGATACTTTTCCGTCTCAGCGGTATGGTATTGGCGTTTCCCAGCTTGACTGATGACCTCAGCCAGACAATGACTCAAAGGCGGCAAGGCAAAGGCAACCGGTCGCTGCAGCTTGGCATCATAGGGCATCAGTGAGACAAAGTGCAGCGGCGTCACCACTTTGGATCGGGCAAATTCTGTCCAGTCTGACCCCCCAAGCAATGCCGAACTCAACTGACGGGCACGGTCGGCGCGAAAATTGAAGAAAATCCAGCCGTCGCCGGCTTCCATCTCCTGGGACGGACCCACAATAGTGGGCAGGATGAACTCATCGGTTTCTCCCCGCTGATAGGCCATCGAAATGGCCTCGCGGGCGCTGGCCGCATGAAATTCGGCCCGGCCGCTGACCACCGCCGAGTAGGCCTTCTCTTGCCGCTCCCAACGCCTGTCACGGTCCATGGCGTAATAGCGGCCACAAACCGTAGCTATTCGATAGTCACCACCGCCTCGGCTCAGGTAGTCTTCTAACTCTCCCACGTACCCCAGGCCCGAGTCCGGAGGGGTATCTCTCCCGTCGCTAAACACGTGAATGCGCAAACGGGAGATGCCCTGGCGACGAGCCAGCTCGACCAGGGCCAAAACATGCCCTAGCTCGCTGTGAACGCCCCCTCGACTGACCAATCCTCCCAGGTGCAGCGTGCCACCAGAAGCCTTGACCTGCTGACAGCAATCCTTCAAAGCCTGGTTTTCAAAAAAACTACCGTCTTCAATCGTGCTGTCCACATAAGTAAGGCTTTGCATGACCACCCTACCCGACCCCAAATTGAGGTGTCCCACTTCGGAATTGCCCATCTGGCCGGCCGGCAAGCCCACCGAGCGCCCGGACGCCTGCAACTCAGTATGCGGCCACTGGGCCCGATATCGGTCGAAATTCGGCGTATTTGCAAGTTCGACGGCGTTGCCGGGCCCGGGCGGTGCCACACCAAACCCGTCTAAAATGACTAACATCACAGGAGGCATGATCGTTTTCCTCAGTCGGATAAGATTCGCCGCAGTTCGTGGCTGTCCAGCCATAACCCCCGGCAGCTTTGACAAACATCTACAGCCACCCCGCGCACTTCGAACACATCCATCGTAACCTGGCAGCGAGGACACTGTAGCCTACCTTCAGGAACTTCCCGCTTTTTCTCAAATGCAATCGGCTCAAAGAAAAACTGAGGAGAGGCTACGGTGCATACCATTTTCTCGGGCACCTGGTCATCAAACCACAAACCGTCGCAGCTCGGACATTCGTCTACTGTAAAGTTAGACATACTCCGACTGCGCAGTTGTTCGTTGCAGTTGGGGCACAGGTGCATGCAGGAAAGGTTCCCACCCTAAACGTAGGCCACCTGCTGTCCCCATGGAACATTATTTTTTCGCATATTGTCCTCTGACCTACGACGGAGACTTCTATCCGGAAGCTCCCCCCGGCTGCGGACTGACTCCACTGATCCCGGCAAGTCCAGGGCTATTACTGTGCATTTGCCACGTCCTCGATCAGCTTCAACTGGACAGTGAGTTCGAATCGGTGCGACCCTACCTGGTGGGTGAACGTCTCCATCGATTACTCCAATCGGCGCTACGCTGGCCCCCGGCGCTGGCCCTGGCCCGCTTGCGCTCGGCCGAGTGGGAAGAAGAGCAGTTGGGACTGGACCCCTTTGAGGAGCGCATCACCCACCTCTTGCAGCAATGCCTGGAACGCCAAAACAGAATGCCAGCCCAACTGTTACCGGCTCGCGCCAACCTTGCCGACCTGAATCGCGGCGAATATTATTGGGTATTGCAGGGCACCCCCGAATCCAAGTGGGTGCGCTTCGTATCGGCCGATTTCCGTCTCTGTGAAGGCCCGCCCGACCTTTTCAGTTGGCCGGCCCCGCTTAAAGCAAGTCCCAAAACGCCCGCAGCCCGCCTAGAAGGGATGCCCCCTCAGGCACCTAACACTCCCGGCAATGCTGTTAAATAACGTTTGCCTGGAGGGTGTCGCTTACGAACTCCCCTCCTACGTCATGACCACTGACGCTATCTTCGAAGAACTCAGTCCCATGCTGGAGAGGCTCAAAATTCCGCCCGAAGCCATCGCCAACGCCTCGGGCGTAGAAGAGCGACGTTACTGGCCAGTCGGCACAACCGTGGTAGAAAGTAGCACACGGGCGGCTCGCAAAGTGCTGGAAAAGACTGGCATCGACCCGGCCGACATCGGCTGCATCGTGAGCACCTCCGTATGCAAAGACTACATTGAGCCCTCCATGGCCAGTATCGTGCACGGCGAACTCGGGCTGAGCCCTTATTGTCTCAACTTCGACATTGGCAATGCCTGCCTGGCCTTTATGAATGCCGTCTCGGTGGTTGGCGACATGATCGACCAGGGCCGCATGAAGGCAGCCCTGCTCATCGATTCCGAATCGTCCCGCGAAGTTGTGGAGGCGACCATACAGCATCTACTCAAGCCCGACATCACGGTGGCTGATTTTCAACTTCATTTCGCAGCCCTCACCTTAGGGTCCGGCGCGGTGGCCGCTGTGCTAACCCATCGCAGTCTGTCGCGGACAGGACACAAAGTGGTCGGTCACGTTAGCGTTGCCGATACTCGCCATCGAAATCTGTGCCTGGGCAACCGAGCAGAAATGACGGTGCAGGCCCGTCCCTTAATGGAAGCCGGCGTGGCTCTGGCCAACCGCACCTGGCAAAGATGTCAGGAAGTGTTTGGCTGGAGCGACGACAAAATCGATCTCTATGTCGGTCATCAGGTGGGTAGGCGCCACTACGAGGTTCTCTTTGAAGCCCTTGGACTCAATCAAGCTCACTCCTATGTGACCTACCCCTTCCTGGGCAATGTGGGGCCAGCCTCGGTTCCCCTGACGCTGGCCCTGGCTGAAGAATCCGGTCGCCTCAAAAGCGGCGACCGGGTGGCCCTGATGGGTATCGGGTCGGGGCTCAACTGCTCGATGATGGAAGTCGTCTGGTAATTGGAGAATGGCTACAGCGAACTGGTGGCGAAAAGATTCAGGCAGCGTACTGAAGAGGTGCGCGGATTCAACTTTGGGAGGTGCTTATGAGTTTGTCTAAGCAAGAGGCTCAGCGCTTGCTGGAGCGGGTGGGAAAACTGGAAAGCCAGGTGGGCTCGCTCAAGTTTAAACTGGAGGCCATAGAACGGGTGATTCGGCCCGAAGAAATACTGCGCCGAGTTCGCGAAGGCGAAGCCGAAGAGAAGCGCAAAGCGGCAGCTCAAGACATCGACCTGATGGCAGCGGCCGAATTGATGGGCCGAAAGCCCAACCAGAGCTAAGTGTTCCTCGAGGTCTTCTTCCTGGCCATGGCCGGGGTCTTGTTGTTCAACAACCTGGAGACTCATTCCAGGCTGCAGCGAATTAACCGCGCTTTGGAGGACGGGCGGCCCTACGATTTCCTGCGCGACATCGACCTTGAGCTGGAGCGCCCTCACAAGGGGGCCCTGCGCGAACTGCTCAAACTCAACCGCTCGGCAGGGTTGGTCTACATTGGAGAATTCGACGAAGCGTTGGTCTACCTGAAGAGCGTGGACCGAGACATCTTGGGCAAAGGCTGGTTTGGGCGCCAGAAAAAATTCACGGACGCCCTGTACTACAACAACCTCTTGTATACCCTATTGTGCGCCAGGCGCTATTCGGAGGCCGTGGAAGTGTGGAGCGAGTGCGCCGAGAAAATCGTCCCTCGCACCGGCCATGGCTTACTTGACCACTGCCTGAAAGGGACTGCGGCGACCTACCAGTATCATTGCGGCGACCTGCCCAATGCCCGCGAATGCCTGGAGCGACTGCTCCAAGAGCCCAACATACCTCGCCTTTACAAGGCTCATCGACTCTACTACCTGGGTCGTATAGACCTCTACGAGGGCCGCTTTGAGCAGGCGATGGACCGCATTGAAGAGGCTGCCAAACTGGCGCCGGGCGGATTTTTGGCCGAGGAGCCCAAGCGCCTGGTGCTGGGCGACGAGCGTATACCCAACCCGGGAGCAGGGCGAGCCTTGCCGGCCACTCCGGCCTGCTAGCGAAAGGTAAAGAGGTCGTCGCTCTCCTGTTCGCTCAAGTCCGGCAGTTCGTCGTGACGAGTGGCATAATTCGGAAAGGGAAATCGAATCGGTAGCGGGGCCGGCACCAGCGGCTGGTCCAAAATCATGGTCCCGGGCAAGAGTCGAATGGCTCGCTCCCGCAGGGCCGGAGTCAAAAATCGATAGAACTCTGCCCCCGATTCCCCGCTGTCCAATCGGCCCACCACCCGAATGGCCGCATTGCGCACCACAGTTGGCTCGACGTCGGAGGCCGACTGCTGAGCGCCAACCAGTAAAACTCCCAAAGATCGGCCACGTGCAGCGATATCCACCAGCACTTCCTTGAGCGGCGAACTCCCCTGACGCGGTGCATATTTGTTTAACTCATCCAGCACCACAAAGTGGAGGGGGAAGCGCTGGCCCCTCTCCTTAGCGGCAAAAACGGACGAGAGCAAGGTGCCTACCACAAATCGCTGACCGTCGTCATGCAAATTGTGAATGTCCACCACCACCACGTTTTCCTGGGGCGCCAGCGGCCCCTCCAGTTGCAAAGAGGTGACCCGGTCCGTGATCAGATGGCCAAAGCGGGGCGCCATCGCTTGCAGACGTCGCATGAAGGCATTGACTGTACCGGCCTGAGTATTGCCCGTCCATTCGGTAGCATTGCTCTCCAGTTGAGCTTCTAAAAAATCGATCATATCGGCCAGCGTACGCACCAACTCGCCTTCCCCGGCAGTGCGTGGAGGGCGTTTTTGTGCCACCAGTTTTTCCAGGTTATAGGAACAACTGTGCTCGGGCGGGATCATCACGATCGCACCGGGATGCTCTCGGCTGGGGTGGGCCCACCGAGCCAATTGAACACGCACGCGCTGCTCCACAAAGGACAACTGATTGCGCCCGTCGTCGGCGTCGGCGAAACAGAAGCGCAGCAAACCTTGGCGCACAAAATCCAGGGGGGGCCAACCATAGGTGCGTAGTCCACTACCGGCGCGGGAGGAAACGTCGGTCATAGTGGTGGTTCCGGCCTGACGCGAAAGCGGCGCGTAAAAGGCAACGCTTCGAAAGGGGCCCGGTTCAGCAATGCCCAGTTGCCGCCACTGCTCGGCCAAATCGGGATTGTCAGCCAGTCGTTGGGCATACTTGCGGGAAGGTTGATCAAAATGCAAGAGGTCTTCGCCTTTCACATTAAAGACCAGCGCCCGAGTCGTAGCCGAATGCACGCCCAGAGCCTGGCGGCCCTGTGGACTCTCCATCAGCATATACAATAAATGCAGGGCGAACGAAGTCTTGGTGGCCACACCCGACACCCCGGAAATGGAAACATGGCCCCCCCGAGTGCCGTCCAGAAACTCAAGGTCGATCTTGATCGGTAGCCCCACCTGATCCAGCGCCAGGGCAACTCCTTTCCCCATCTGGTCCTCGTAGAGAGCCTCCTGGCGCAGGGCACCTTGAGCCTTGTGCACCTCTGCGCCTGACTGCGGCGGGACGTAGAGTTCAGGAACGTGGCGCAATACACGAACATCGGCGTAACGCATGGCCTGGCCAGGCATGGTCTGATCCTGAGCGATGCGGGCTGTGTCGCTCAAAAAAGAAGCCCCCTCCAACTTGGAGTAAACCTCGGAGACCACTCCGTAGGTGCGATGCATCACCCCATCGGGGAGCTTTTGCTGGGTGACCAGCAGGTCGTCGAGTTGCACCACAACGTCTTCTTGCAAGACGACCCGAAAAGTGCTGGTTGTGCCTGGCTCCAGGCCGTCGATCAGGCCGACTCGCTCCATCTTTCCTCCTTGTGCAACTGGGCCACCGCCTGGCGCACCGCCCGCAGAGCCAAACCAGGATCGCCACAGCGGCGTCGCAGCTCCTTTTCCAGCCCGGCGATAGGCTGCAAATTTTGGGGAGCCCGGGGGTCTAGATGAGTGACACCAGCAAAGTCGGGCAGCCAGCCGGCAGCTTCGTGAAGTAGGGCCCGGCTGACCTGAGCCTCCCCCATTGTCTCCAGTCTCACCAGACGGTGATAGGGGTGCTGATGGCCTACCAGACGACCAAGGCGAACGTAGCAGCCGTGCTTCTCGCCCCAGCCAAAAAGGCTGCTGCGCTGGCCCGGCCCCAGACTTTGTAACCCTTCCGCCTGTTCGGGAGGCAGCAACAAACGTTGCTGCGTTTTGACATACCCCAGCGTGCGTCCAGAAGCTACCTGCATCGGGCCGTCGAGCACCACAGTATAACCCTGCCGGGACAGCTCAAGGCCCACTTCTGCCTCGGCCTGGCGCATGGCCCTCTGCAGAGCCATTCCGGGATTGAGATCGAGGGGAATACTCAAAGAACGCCAGTTCCAACCCCCTGGTTGAGGCGGCAATCCCAACTCCTGACTGCGCAAAAAGACCCGCTCAACTCGCACCCCGGCATAACCCGACCCAGGAACGGCCGCACCCACCCCCAGCACACCGGCCAGGGCCGTGCTCTTCTCCAGATAGAGCAGTGCTTCACCGCGGCGAACGCCGTCTACAAAGGCGAGCAGAGGTCGAGGTCCCGGCGTGCATTCGATAGCCTGCAACTGAGGATGCTCCCACACCGTAGCGTAGTCGTGGTCATCCTCCAGTTGATGCGGGTCGCCGTAGCTGGGCACCCACTCGCTGACGCTGATCACCTCAATATTTGGCTTTGCTGCTATCGACTTCGTCTGACCAACGCAAGATGCCACCGCTCAAATTCTGCACCCGAGTGTAGCCCTGGCCTTGCAAAAAACGCTGGGCCTGGGCGCTGCGCCCCCCCGCCTTGCACTGAACCACAATATCGCCATCTTTGGGGATTTCTTCAAAGCGCTGAGGAATCTCGCCGAGCGGAATCAGTTTGGCCCCAAATTCCTGCAGATTGCAAATCTCCCACTCGTCGGGCTGACGCACATCGACCAAAATTGGCCGGCGGCCCTCATCCCACTCCTTTTTGAACTGTGTCGGGGTAATTTCGCTCATGGGCGCTCCTTAAATTCAAGTTGTGGCTCGCCCTTCGGACCAGGGTTGTGATAGACCTCGTGAACATCTGGGCAAGTGCCCGGGATGGGAGCCTTTACCACTTGCCAGGACCCGCCCCCCGCGTACACAATAGGGCTCATGCGTATTGCCATTGGTATTGTGATACTCAGCTCGCTGGCTTGGACCGAACCCGCTTCGAATCTGGTGCCCAGTTACGAGTTCCAGGGGCCCAAACGCGTTGTGCGACCCAACCACAACAACAGACGGTCAACCTCCTCCAGCCCAATAGCCTACTCGGCTCCCAGCGGCTACCTACCCAGGTTGTCTCAACAACCGGCCCCACCCCATCTGTCCAGTTGGGGCGGCACCGTCGTCAGCCCAACGGGATCCATTACCACCAACGGACCTCTTCCCCCCAACAGTATTGTCTGCATCGGTCGGGGCGGGAAATATGTGGATCAGGCCCAGGTCATTACTTCGGGACTGAACACGGCCCAAATCCAGGCAAACGGAGTTTCGCCACTGTTACCGGGCGACTGGGTATCCTTGATCTCCGTGCCCATGAGGGATCAGCCTGCCAGCTACGGCCATGCTTATTCTGGTGGTGGACATCATCCAACCTCCAGCAATGCCGACCCGCGCTACCAGCAGTGGCTGCACCAGGGCTTTACCCTGGGTCGAGTCAGTGGCCACCGAAACTGCCCGAGCAGCTGGTAGGCGGGCTGCGCAGCCAAAACCCCTGGCCAACAATCCAGTAGTGCCAATCCTTGGGAAGTGCTTGGGCTTTGTCTTGACACGAGGGCCAGACCGACGGACCCGGATGACTGTGATAAAGGCCGATCACAGGCAACGAACGTGACATCATCACGGCCACCTCTCGAGGATCCAACTCAAAGCCTTGTCTCGCATTGGGCGATACGTTGGTCAAGGGTGCGAAATCAGCGACAGTGTCTCCCCCAAGCAAAAACCCCACGCACTCCTCAGGAGCAGTGCGCAGGGCGTGGGCCATTATTCCGTCCAGGACCGGATAGCGAAGTCGCGCAGCGTGAGTGACAGGTTCTGGCACTCCCCAGTTTCGAGCCACTTCAAAATCACCTCCGCCATGCTGGCCACCGTCAGGGTCACCAGATTGCGAGCCAGAGGATAGTCACAAACATCCTCTCCAGCTCCACTGGGCACCGTATAGACGGGATCCCACACCACTTCGGCATAATCTCCATTGACTCCGCTGTGCAGCAAGGGCAACTCCAACTGGCGACAGGCCTGCTGCACACACAGCCGACCGGCCCGGTTGTCCAGACAATCGACTACCAGTTGTGAGCCACGTAAAAGTCGCACGGCCGTATCCGAGGTAAGTTCTTTGGCAACCGCCTTCACCTCCAGGCCCAATGACCGGTAGATCTGAGCCGACAGCAAGGTAGCCTTGTAGCCGCCCAACTCGCTCCGACCATAAGGCTGGGTGGCCAGGTTTTGCTCTTCCAGGCGATCGCGGTCGATGCAGCTGATCCCGGTCGCCCCACAGCGGGCCAACTGCTCGACCAGATTGGCGCCCAAGGCTCCCGCTCCGCAGATAGTGACGCGACAATTCGCCAACTTCTGCAGCAACTCGCGTCCTCGATAGGTATTTTCGTGCAAAGTGAAGCTCATCGGTCCTCCTCTACCACCCCGACCAGCGAGGTCAAATCAAAGTCAGTATCGCGATCCGACAGGCAGATCCCGGCACTGACCACCGTCAGGTCCTCGCGTCGCACACACGAGAACTGCATCTCACCCTGGCTATCCTGCCAGCTCACCTGAAAGTTCTCGGCGTCGCTGGTAAAGCTGTGCAAAGCACCGCCACCCCGGGCCAGCGCTGACATCAGTCGGCGCTCGTCCGCCCCCTGGTGTGCATCCCCGACACACACCCCCTCCCTCGAGACCAGCCACAGGTATGCATAGCCGGCTCGGTCCGCGGGGGTCAATCCCGATAAGCGCAACTGCCGAGGCGGAACCTGATCGCGCAGGGCCGCGCTCAATTCGTCAGCCAGGCTGAGCCGGGTATTGAGCACGGCTCCGCAAAACCAGCAGTTAACTCCATCGAAAGCCACTTCGATCAATTCAAACTGGCAGCCACGAGCAACCTCGTGCACCACCAACGGAGGTCCTCCCGCCGCCCTCTGCGGGGCAGCGGGGTGAGCCAGCCAGTTGCCGGGCTCCAGTTCTTTCAGTAAGCGAAGCTGTCGATGCGGCCACAGTCGCAGATAGTCTTCCCGCTCGCGCAATGTAGCTTCACGCAGCCAGTCGGCAAAGCCGTCGCGGGCCAGCCGAAAGACGCCAAAACCACGGTGATCGGCGGGACGAATGATGAACTGGTATACCAGACCATCCAGACGAACCGTCGCTCGCCCCGGGGCCACCACCGGGGCGAGCAGGTGTCGTCCTTGCCAATCCAGCTCCCGCTGGGCCAGTCGTTTCACCAGAGCACGCAACTTCATTGGCATGGTCATGCTCCTTTCGTAGTGCAACCGCCGAGCTCAGCCGACGGCCCTACGCGCGGACGGACTGGCCTAGCAGGCCTGTTTTGCCGGGGCAAGGTCAGGTCTCACCGGCAACGGTGTGGACAGGATCTCCATCAACAGTTCCAGTCGACCGGGGCGAGTCAACAACGGGATCAAGTTGGGGAGAGAGTAGTAGTCGCCGGTGAACTGACAAGTCTCAAAGGAACCCTGGCGAGCGCGGAGCTGCTTCTCAATGTGCTGAGACGCAGAACCCACCTTCAACAGGGTCACTTCGGGCCGAACCCCCATCTCACGGGCGTACAGCTCCATCTGGTCGGCAAAGTAGGGAGCGGTGTTCTCCTCCTCGTCGGTGACCACCAAGAGCTGCTCCACATGCACCTTGTTGGCCCGCAACCAGGCCAGCGGAGCGCCGATGGAAGTAGCTCCGTTGGCCTGCACGCCGCGAAAAGCGTACTCCCACTCAGCGACCGTGCTGCCTGCGCAAACGATGGGACGAGCCACCGTATCAAAGACCAGCACGTGCAAAGGGGCCTTCATCAAACCCGCGGCCAGTGCGGCCACGCGCTTACCCACCTCGATGGCCTCGGTCAACGACTGAGACTTATCCACCAGGATGGCCGTCGAGCGCGTGATGCTGCCCTGGGCCTGCAAACGCTCCTGAGTCACGGTCTGCAGCTGGTGACGAAGTTCGTCATCCTCGATGGCATCGGCCGCCACCAGCGCTCGATAGTCAGAAACCCGACTGTCCGTGCGCGCTTCAGCCAGCTTCTCCTCAATACGTTGGCGCAGCTCGGGGTGCTCGAGAGCACCCTTGGCCTGCAACATCTTGAGATGATTCATGACCTCAGCCGGAGTCATTACCTCGACCAGTGCGGCCAAGACGGCCGGCGTCAACTGACGCACGGCACCCACCGCCACTGGAAAAGGCAAGCGCAAGTCCATCACCAGCAACGCCTGCTCGGCAGGACTGGCACAACGGGCCAACTGTTTCAACTTCCAGCTCAAGCTACCCTGAGGAGGCTTGCGCTGAAAGAGAACGGCCTGAGCCCGAGGACATGGGGCCACGTGCAGACCCGCATACAGTTCTTTCAAGGCCTTACCCTGACGAAGTGCAGCCCGATCAAAAACATGCGGGTTGGCTTCTCGCTGACGCAGGTAGTGAGTCACGGCGTGACGCAAGCTGCGCGGACACTTGTCGAAACGCTGCTTGGCCACACGCACAACACCGGCCACCTGATGCGGGGCCAATTGCTGCAACAGCACCCAGCCCGCCTCGCGATGCTCGCCCAAAGGGCTGGTGAACAGACCGGCCACGAACACCTCTCGGAAGCTGCGCACCTGGCCGTGCTTCTGATACCAGCAAGCCAGACGGGCATAAAAGTAGCCGTCCAGCTCTAAGGCATCGGCATGAATCTGGGCCAACTCCGTCAACTGCGCCTGGGCCGGAGACAGCAACGAATCCAGCAAGCCCAGTCGGACATCTCGCTCGAACATAGGTAACTCCTTTCTGAAAACATTGAGATCATGCGCAAGTCGAAGAAGCGTCCCCATGGTGATCTTTCTCCCCAAGAAAGTGCTGAGGTTGAGTCAGCGTGTGTAAGCTTCTTCGGTCAGGGCGCACCACCCCAACAAAACTACAAGAGAGGGGGTCCGGACAGGAGACGGACTGAGCCTCGCGCAAGTCGAGAAAGCGTTTGGGAACATAAAGGGATTCGAACCCTCTATCGCTTTCGTTACAGGAAAGTGCTTAACCAGTAAGCTGTATGTAAGCTTTCTCTGTCAGGGCGCGTAACTCAACCCAAAACTATCCGAAGACCGCTTCCGGGCGCACAACCACGTGGCCGCTTGGTCTGCGGTCGATCACGTAGTTCTTCAGGCCGGTTTCGGGAACCCCCAACCAGTCGGCGACCCGACGCATAATGTCGCGATCATTGGCCTTGGTGGAGAGCTCAAATACTTTCGGCTTGATTTCAAAGGTGCGGCCTGCATAGCGAATGTGGAACATGGGTGGGTCTCCTTTCTGGTTGGCCCGCCAGTTTGGGAACTGGGGAACCTGGTCGGCCAGCGAGACTCCGGGAAAGAAAAAACCCGCTGGCGGTGATGCTGCAGCGGGTTTGAGGAAGCGCCTGGAAGCGCTAACCTATGCCGCTGCGACAAAAAGGTTGGCCGAGATTGGATGGACTGGTCATAAAATCGTTCATCGATGCCTACCTTTCGTCGTGGGATTTTTCGAGTATAGGGAGGGTGACGGAATCTGTCAATCACTTTTTTCAAATATTTCAAAAATGACGCCTATAGGAGTCGGCGCTCGGGTATGCAACATACCGCTATGATCCAAAGTTGGGGACGAAGCCGTTACGATTTTTCCTGGGAGACCCTGCGTTCCTTTTTGGATGGAGTCTCCCCTATCGACCTCGATCGATTGGCCTTGCAAAGCCGAGATGAAGCCTATCAATTCCTGGTCCAGTATGGCTACGACCTGGCCACACCCAGTGAGCACCATGACGCCTGGCTCGTTTTTCGCGAAGCCTTAGAGTACCTGGAGCGAGTTATCTGCCCGGCGGCCACCCCCCTGGATCGCGCCGTAAGTATGCCCGAAGAACTCCACCAAATCGCAGACCTGACAGAGGTGCTACTGCTGGCCTCTCACCAAAGCCCCCTGCAACCTTGGGCCTGTGCCCTGTTGCGGGTGATGCATACCATCAGCCACGCCAATCATGCGGTCCGATCGCCATTTTATACAGAGATTCAGCGCCAAATTCTGGAGCGCTATCGTCAGCACATCCAGCAGGACAGCAAGGGCAAGCTACACCTGGGAAGCGGCCTTTTGGCGGTGCCCCTGGACGACATTCAGTTGCGCGAAGAAAAAAGCCGTGACAGTCTGATTCTGAAACTACTCCACAAGCCCGACAACGTGGCTCAGGGAGTCTTCGACCGAATCGGCGTGAAGTTGGTCACTCCCAGCAAAGTGGACGCTTTGCTGGTCCTCAAGTACATTCGGCGCAACCATCTGGCCATTTTTGCCAATATTATGCCGGGTCGCTCGCGCAACACTCTGATCGATCTGGAGCGCTTCCGAGAAGTCTACGAAAGCATCTCCAAACCTGGCTCACAGGGCAACTTCAAGAGTAACTGGACCGCTCTGCAGCATCCCTCCGAGGTTCAGGAGGCACACCAAAACCCGCATTCCAGCCGCGCCTTCCGCTCTATCCAGTTCACCTGCCGGCAGTTGATCCGGGTGCCCAATCCCCAATATACGGCCCTGGCCGAACTGCGCGCCCAACTCAAACAACGGCTGCCTGGCGACGAAGTCAACCAGCTGCTGGCCCGATTGGAAGCAGATAACCCCGAACCGGTCTTGCGCTTTTTCTTTCCTTATGAGGTACAAATTCTTGACCAGGAAAACCACCAGCGAACCCAAACCGGCGAATCGAGCCACGCCAACTATCGACTGCGCCAGTTGCGCACCGCCAGGCGCCGGGTTCTAGGCGGCTTGTTGGGAGATCCCCTGTAGCAGCCAGTTAGCGGTGGGCAAGAAGACCCCCGCGGAAGTTTGATAGTCCTGCAGTAGTTGGCGCAAGCGAGCCTTAACCTGGGCCACGGTACAGGGGGTCGCCTCGGCTAACAGGGGAACGACCGGACCCATTTGGAGCAAAAAGTCAGTACTCTCCTCCAGACCGCCTACGCTGATCCGGTCTTCGAACGGCTGGCATTGGACGGCTGCAAAGCCGGCCTGAATCAAAAGCTGCTCGGCTTTGCCTGGCGGGGCCAGCGAGAATGGGCCCGGCAGATCGTGGGGCGTGGGATCCGGCAGGTCCAGGAAGGGCGCGGCAGCCCGCAAAGCCACTTCAAAAAGGGGATTCTGCTCCAGGTCTCGCCAGCACACAGCGACCATGCGGCCACCCGGGTACAGGGCCCGCCTCAGGTTCGCAAACGCCTGTTGAGGGTGACTGAAAAACATCAGCCCAAAGCGCGAAAAGACAGCATCAAAGGGGTCTTCGTGAAAGGGATGCGAGGCGGCGTCGGCCTGCCAAAACAAGGCCGACCAGTTCAAAGCCGACCAGTTGGCTCGCTGACGGGCCCGGGCCAGCATCACCTGGCACACATCCACGCCCACTGCCAGACCGTCGGCACCCACTTGCTCGCTCAGTTGCAGGGTGCTCTGTCCGCATCCGCACCCCACATCCAGAACCCGTTCGCCTGGACGAATGGCGGCTTCCTTCATGGCGCGCAATCCCAAGGGGTTTAATAAGCGGTCTAACTGTTCTTGCAGAGCGACCCAACGGGGTCCGGCCTGTTCATTCCAGTAAGCGATGGGATCCACTCAGAACATGGGCAGACAGGCGGGAAGGTCAATCTTGACATCGATCACCCGGGCTCCCGGCATGTCAGCGATCTTGAGATTGGGAGAAATATACTCGGGCACGCCGCGGCTTCCGTCTGCCTTTTTGGTAAAGCCATCGCCGGTGTACAACTCGCGCAGGTGGCATACGTGGTAAAGGAACTCGCGGACCTCCAGGGCTGAGCCTTCACGCTGCTTCAACTCCTCATAGCCCACATAACGTGGGTCCCCGGGCCTTACGTCAGCGAAACAATAACCCGCTTTGTCTTCCCAGGCGGAGAACTCGGGCGACTTCAGTTCAGAAATTCGGGCAGCCACTTTCTCGGCCACATCAGGGTAGAGTTGTCCCACCAGGCTCGACACATTGTCCCAGGTGGCCGACATATCCGGCCCCCCACGCGGCCAAACCACCAGCTTGTAACGGTTGCCCTTGGACTGGACCTCTTCCAGAATATGTTCAGGGGTGTGTCCGATCTGAATCAGTTGTTGATAACCCGATTTGCCCTCCAACTCCTCCAATCCCTGCGAATCCATCAAGAACACCAACTTGCGGGTGGCGTCGTTGGTGAGGCTCTCGAAATCGCCCTCGTTCTTGCCTCGAATCAGCCGTCCTACGCACCCGGCAAATGGCCGGTCAGGGTCGACGGGGGTAGTGACCGTCTGGACGGCGGCCACCGGTGTCGGTGCTACGGAAGAGCCGGCCGCCGTAGCCGCGATTGTCCCGCTCAATATCAGCTTCTCCGTGGGCTGCTCAAGAGCCACTTCAGCCCGAGCAGGTCCGGGCCCCCGCGGCACGGGACAGTACTGCAGAGACGGAGTGAACTGAATTTGCATTTCCCCACCATAGCATATCTGGGGAAAACGTCACTAGATTTTCGTGAAAGAATGCTAATGAAGCTCGGTCCAGGGATTTCCGCTCTTCCCTAGAAAGGTTGCAGGTGCAAATCAACTCTACTCCCGCCGTCGTCTACAACCGGACGAATTCGCTTCCTGCTTCTCCGGGTCCCGCCGAGTCGGACGCGAGCGCAGCTTTTCCAAACCTGGAAAGTTCCGTCACCCTGAGCGCCCCGCCAGCGGTAGCGGTACCCGCAAAACCGAAGGCACCCGAAACGACTCAAAAACCTGCTCCGCCAATCCATCCTCAAAAAACCAACAGCAATGGCCCCTTACTGATGGAAGATGCCCCCACTTTGGGTCTGGCCGGGCACTCCAACAGAGAGGGCCTGACGACCGGCTCCAACGCCCCAATCTTGATGGAAGCGGTCGCGGAGGCACGTCAAGCTCCCCTGGAGACGAATTTTGAGCTACAGGCACTGCTGCAGTCCTTTTTGCAGAATCCGGAGGTGATCCAATCCGCCCAGCAAGGAACCGCCGGGCGAAATCTGGGAAAACTCATGGACATCCTGTCCAACCATGTGGGCCAGGGACTGGGAGTCGAAGGCAGCAACGTCTTCTTTTCAGGAGACACCGAGGGCAGGGTCACCAACGACTTCAATACCCTCAAAGAACAGGGAAAGATCATCAAAACTCCCGACGGCAAGACAAAATTTCGTGATGAAGATACCAGTTTTGTCTTCATGGGCGACCTGATGGATTGGGGTCCGGCCGGTCTCAAGCTCGCCGACGAAATGGTTTCCTTAAAAGAGTCGGCTCCCGATCGAGTGGGCTTCATCTGGGGCAATCGTGACCTGGGAAAGTTGGCCATTCACAACGACCTGCCCGCTTTGCGCAGCCTCACTGGCGAAGCCGGCGAGCGCTACTCCGAATGGCTGGCCAAGAAAGGGCCCGAAGGGCAACCGGTGGCCCACCTCAACACCGATGCCAACCAGGTTCAATACTGGCTGGAAGGTCATAGCGCACCCCAGGCCCTGGAATTTCACCGGCAGGGTCTGGAAGAGAAGTTGGGCACCAAGGTGAGCCCCGACGAGGCAGCCCGCGACTACGTTCAATCCTGGCTCCCCGGGGGAGTGTTCTTCGAGTTTCTGAAGCAGGGCAGCTTTGCCGCCCCACCCGAGTTGATGGGCGAGTCCCACATGGCTTTCCACGGCGGCGCCGCTCGAGAAAACATCACCTCCATTCCCGGCGAGGCTGATCTTCCCAAAGACCTGAACGGCGTTATCCAGGGTCAATACGATCTGGGCAAACGCCTCATCGCCGAGGCCGAACAGGATATCCTCATGGGACGGCCCGTCAAGTCCATGCTTTTGTCGCTGGGGGACTCCAACTGGATGGCCTCGGTGGGCATCAACGCCGCTCGCTCCGAGAGCGTCATCTACTCGGAGCGAAATACCCAGGACGGAAACCTTCAGTCTCATGAGCTTGAAGTCGCCCAGGCCATGCAAAACGTGGGCAAGCAGACCGAATTGGTGGGACACACCCCTATAGGCTCAATTCCCGAGATGCGGGTCAGTCCGGAGGGTACCGCCAAAATTTACACCGATAACTCCATGGCCAAAGACGGCTCCCAGGCCATGGTGGCGCGCAAGGGCGACCTGACGATATCGATGAATCGTGTCGGCGACAAAGAGACCGGTCAAGTCGTCTTCTTTGCTCACCAGCCCGGAGCGGACACCAAATTTGGAAAGTTCACTTCGGACGGCTTCGCCGTGGTAGGCATGACGCTGGATGGTCAATACTTCCTTTCCAAATATGAGCCGGGCTTCAAGCTGACCCAAAAGACAGTCAGCCCCGAGGAACTGCAGCATCTCAACCCTCAGGCGCTAAGACCCGACGAATCCCAGGCCCGTCTAACCACCCATCAACAGGTTTCTGCCGCCATCGAAAACAAAATGAGCCAGTGGAACCGACCGATTCTGACCTTTGACACGCTCGACCAGGTGCGCGAAGAACGGACACCACTTTTGGTCTCTGCCGCATCTTCTTACGGTCGCCACCCGGCCTCGCAAGAGCAACTGCTGGCCATGAGCCAGAGCCTGAAAGATGCTTTTGGAGCAGGCATCATGGTCATCGACGGCGGCACCTCGGTCAAGTCGAAAGAAGGAGAGATGTCGCCCGAACTCATCGTGCAGCAAACGCTCTTTCCCACCACGGAGACGGAGGATGCCCACGGCCCCAAACGAGTTGCGGCCATGCCCAGCGTTGCCAATCTGGATGAGGTGACCCACAAGCCCGATGCGATGGTCGTGCAGGGTGGCTCCGAAGACTGGCACGTGCCGGTGATTGAAGCCACCAAATACGTCGGTAGCAGCGGCGGGGCGGCGCTCTTTATTGGGGGCGGCGGAGCTGTAGCAAAAGCCATTGAAGCGGCCAGAAGTCAGACGGAGACTCCGGTGTTTCTGGTGGCCGGACGAGGGCAGGAGCCGATGGGTGCTTCCGACAAGGTGTCCCGGGAGCCCGTTTTGCCAGCCCACTTCCACGTAGTCTACGCCGACGAACTCAAAGATCTGGGTCCCCGCATCCAATCAGTCCTGGGCGGCACAGCCTGATCGAGGTTCAGCGTCCTGTGGAGGCGATGGCTCTACTGGAGGCTTTATTGAAAAAGCGGGAAGCAAAGTTTCAGGCTGACGCAACGCCTATTCAGTTTGATTTCGGAACGGAAACCTGGAACTTCGACCCTCAGCGAACCGGCACTCACTGCGAACGACGCCCGAACTCTGCGGCCGTGCTGACCGTTCATTGCACCCCGGCCACGCTGGGGCGGGTGCTGCTCCAACCCGCTCCTTATCTGCTCCCCGGCGAGGAATTAAAACTGGTGGGCGACGCGTCGGCCCTGACTGCGCTGATTCAGGCGCTGGGACCCTGACTGTAGTCGGTCAGGCTGGCCGGCGGGACACCCACTCTCAAGGCATTGAGAACCGCCAACAGGTCGATGATCTCCTGACCGATGGCGCCTTGCACCGGCGTGAGCCAGCCGGCGGCGGCCACCAGCATGCCCAGCACCGATAGAACCATGCCTCCCACCGCGCTCTCCAGGGCGATGTGCCGCATACGCTTGCCGATGTGGAGGAATTCGTCCACCTTCCTCAGGCTGCTATCGAGAATAACGGCCCCGGCCGCCTCGGTGGTGATATCGCTGTTCTGGCCCATAGCCAGGCCCACCGTAGCGGTGGTCAGGGCCGGCGCGTCATTGATGCCGTCCCCCAGATACACCGTAGTGGTGCGAGCCGTTTCCTGACGCACGATGTCCACCTTTTGCTCGGGCGACTGGCCGGCGTGAACCTCGGTAGCGACCCCCGCGATGGCCCCCCTGCCTACCTGATCGGCCAGATACGGCACTTCCTCCCGGCGATCCCCCGAGACGATCATCAACTTGCGAAAGCCGTGGCGCTCTTGCAAATGCTGCAGAAAACTGCGCGTGTCAGAGCGAGGTTCGTCGTGAAAGTGAAAACAGGCCGCCAATTGACCGTCCACCAGCAGCATCGCTTCCAGGCCCGAGCGGGCCTGGGGCAATTCGGCACCCTGCTCGGGCGTCAGGCTCTTGCGGCTGGCCAGGGCCACCTTCCGCCCGCACACCTCCCCTTGCATGCCCTTGCCGGGCAATTCCTGAATCTGAGCCGCTTCTTCATTGGGAAGCCCGGCTTTGTCGGCCGCCTCCACCACGGCCGCCGCCAGCGGGTGTCGTGAGTAGCGCTCCAGGCTGGCTGCCCACTTGAGCACATCCTCGCGGTCAAATCCCGCCTGCAGTTCCACATCGGTCAGGTGTGGACGACCGTAGGTGAGCGTGCCGGTCTTGTCCAAAATCATGGTTTTACAGCCCCCCACCTGCTCGAGCACGGTGGGGTCTTTAATGATGATACCGCGCCGGGCGGCCAACGAAATGGCCCCGATAATGGCCACCGGGATAGCGATCAAGAGGGGGCATGGAGTGGCAATGACCAGCACCGCCAGAAAGCGTCTTGGCTCGCCGCTCACGAACCAGGCCAGTGCGGCAATGGCCACCCCGATGGGGGTATAGATGGCGCCCAACTGATCTCCCAAGCGACGCATGCGTGGGCGATGCTGTTCGGAGTCTTTCATCACTCGCATAATTTTGGAGTAGCGCGAGTCTTCGGCCAGCTTACTGGCGCGAATTACCAGCGAAGTGTCTCCGTTGATAGCGCCGGAGAGCACTTCCGAACCAGGCACTTTGGAACTCTCGTAGGGTTCGCCGGTCAGGTAGGACTCATCCATTCGGCCGCGCCCGTCGACCACCACACCGTCAACCGGGGCGATCTCGTGGGGAAAAATCACCAGCAGTTCGTCGATCTGAATCCGATCCACGGCCAGGTCTTCCACGCCCCCGGGTATCTTGCGGTGAGCTCGCGAGGGCATGCGCTTGGCCAGTGCCGCCAATACAGAGGAAGCTTTCCCCACGGCGTAGGATTCGAGCGCCTCCCCACCGGAAAGCATCAGCACCACCACAGCGCCAGCCAGGTATTCTTGAAGCAGAATCGAGGTCACGATGGAAATCCCGGCCAGCAGGTCAGAGCCGAATTCAGCGCGCAGGGCCTTGCGCAGCAGATCCCAGATCAGGGGGGTCCCGCCCAGGCCCAACGCGGCCCACAGGGGCCACTGTTCATAAGCAGGCAGGGGAATAGCAAAGCGCATGATCAGGTGGGCGCACACTCCGAGCACGGCCAGCAAGGCGATCCACAGTTGTTGGGTCATCCTAACGGGGGCGAACCCATTCCTCACCGCCATCGAACCAGCAACCGGTCGCCTGATAATTCCAGCGACTGCCCAGCGGCGCATCCTTGCGGCCGGTGGCCCGGGGGTCCAACTCGCGCTGGATATCGTCGAGCAGTTGTCCCAGGTGGGCCAGGGTATCTTCGTCCTGGTAGCGCTTTTGGGCAGCCTTCAATTCCTCGACCAGCAGGCGCAGTTGACGCTGCCCGTGATTGCGGGCTTCGCCGCTGGTATAGCTGAGATCGATCAGCAAATCGGTCATCGATCGTTGCAGATGGCGCCGCGCCAGGGGAACGCGTTCGCTGCGCGTCAACTCGCGAAAGAAGCCCCGCCGCAAAGTGGTGAGCAAATCGCCGGGTGAGTAGGCCTGGGTGTGATCGGTGGCCATCTGTTCGGCCATTCGATTGAGCTTCCAGGGGTCGACCAGGCGATAGAGCAGCCGCTCCTGCATGTAGGCCACATCTTCCAAAGAGCCCTCCAGGTCGATCAGCCTGACGATATCTGCCGAGACCATCCAGTCTTGGGGCACGAAAGCTTCGCGCAGCAAAAAGTCGACCGCCTCCACTTGCCGCTTTTTAGGAATCACGGTGAAGACCGGCCCGCTCTGGCCAAAGTGTTTGTCGCGCTTAGAAACGCCCCCGACCAGGGGAGTGACGTGACGCATTTCGGTGGCCCACTGATTCATCAGTTGGCGGCGAAAGTGCTTCAATTCCTCATACGACTCGCCGTACTGGCCCGTGGCGTTGACCAGCAACCCATTGATGCGCCGCAGATTCTTGACACCCAGTGCGGTGGCCCGCACCGGATCGGCATCGCCTACGGCCTCGGTCTGATCGCCGGGGTCAGTGCCCCGGCTGTCCATGTTGGAAAAGCGCAACCAGGCCACCTGATCCTGTTGTCGGGCCCACTGGTCCAGAGTTTCTCGCTCCGCATCAGGGGTCGTCGCAGTGGGGATGGGCTTGTAGCCCCAGGTCACGGCGAAGCGATCATACACGCCCACTTTGGGTATCAGGTCCTTAACGTCGATCTTGTCTTCAGGCTGAGCCACGTAGTTGAAGCGAGAATAGTCCATAATGCTGGGGCAGTGGCCCATTTTCTTGACCCACTCCCGATCGCGAACCTGCTCCACCGAATAGGTCGAACTGGCCCTCATATTATGCTGCATTCCCAGCGAATGACCCACTTCGTGGGCCACTACAAACTCGAGCAGTTCCCCCATCAGGTCGTCGGGCATGGGCAGGCGTTGGGCCCGCCCGTCCAGGTGGGCCACCTGAGTAAAATACCAGCGCCGCTGCAGATCCAGGATGTTATGAAACATGTGAATGTCGGCTTGCAGGATCTCGCCGGTACGCGGATCCGACGTATGCGGCCCGTAGGCGTTGGGTGTCTCCGAGGCCACCCAACGAATCACGCTGTGACGGGCATCCTCCATACTCCAGTTGGGATCATTGGCCGGTACATCGCGGGCCACTATGGCATTCTTAAAACCGGCCTCCTCAAAAGCCGGCTGCCACTGCTCCACTCCCCTTTTCACATAGGGAACCCAGGCGCTGGGCGTAGCCGGATCTACAAAAAAGACAATCGGTTTGACGGGATCCGAGAGGGCCGCCCCCGGGTCTTTCTTTTCCAACCTCCAGCGGGCCAGGAAAACCCGATCCCGAACAAAATGCTCAGGCCGACCGTAATCCGTTTGCCAGGTGTTGAAGTAACCCACCCGACTGTCGCGCAGGCGCGGCATCATGGGCTTGTCCGGCAGCTTGACCATGCTGTAGCGCATGCGCACGGAGGCGCTGCCCCTCCCCATCTCGCCCCGACGGTTAGCCCAAGGATAGGGAGAATCGGCATTGGTCAGGGTGAGAGTCGAATCCACCTCGATGTTCTCGGGAAAGGCCAGCGCGTTTTCCAAGAAACTCCGGTCTTTGTCAAACGCCTTGGCCCCCAGCATCTTCTTCGGGCTGAACTCGATGATTTCGTTGACATACAGCTTGCTCACTTCGACCACCGGGGCCTCGTTGGCCCCCACCGTCTCCACGTTAAAACTCTGCAGAATCGTCGGGTTGTTGGCGGCCGCCACCGCTTTAGCGATGGGCAATTTGGGGTCGGCCCACATGCTGTAGTCCACGTCCAGCAGCAAGACCTTGTTGTCACGGCGGTGCCAGCGCACCACGCGCTCATCGACCGACTCTCCGCCCCCGTCGCCGGTCCCCAATTTCCCCTTGGCGACCGTCACCACCAGCAGCAGATCCTTGTCCAGTTGGTTCTTAGGAATCTCATAGTAGAGCTTGTCGCCGATGCGATGCACCGTGAACAGGCCGGGCGAGCTTTTGGCAGCTGAGGTAATCACCTGATCATAGGGCTTGGGCTTGACTTCGGTGGTGGTGGTGTTGGTCTGAGCCCAGACGGCCTGCAGGGACAGAGCGAAAAAGAGAGAGGTGAGTGTTTTTGCCATGCTATCCCTTTCTATTACCAGGGAAGGTCACCCTGTATGCTGGAAGTGACCTCCATGCCCATGCACGAATACGGCTGGTGGGAAGCCCCCCAGCTCAAGCCCCGCCCCATAACCCTCTGGCTCCCCGAGAAGGCCACCGCCCCCCTGTGTGTCCTCTTTGCCCACGACGGCCAAAATCTCTTTCGTCCGGAGACTTCCTTCGCAGGGGTCGATTGGGGCCTGCACCAGGCCGTCCAAACCTTGATCGATCAAGGATTGGCCCGACCCACTATGATCGTGGGCCTGGGCAATACACCCGATCGGATGAAAGAATATGAGCCAGGACCCCTGGCCAATGCCTACCTACGCTTTCTCATCGAAGACCTGCGTCCTCACCTGCAAGAGCACTTTCCCATCAGCCTGGATCCGGCCGACCACTACCTGATCGGCTCGTCCATGGGCGGCATCATCTCGGCCTACGCCTTGTGCAAATGGCCCGAGCAGTTTGGCGGGGCCGCCTGTCTGTCCACCCACTGGCCCCACAACCACGGCCACATGGTCCCCTGGTTGAACCACAATCTGGTCTACGCCGGCCGCCACCGATGGTATTTTGACTACGGAGATCAGACTGCCGACGCTCCCTACGCCCCGTTTCAAAAACAAGTCGACGACATCTTTCGCCAGCGTGGCTATCGCCAGGGGCACGACTGGGAGACCTTGAGCTTTCCGGGGGCCGACCATTCCGAGCGAAGTTGGCGCCAGCGCCTGCACATCCCCTTGAAATTCCTGCTCTTCTAAGCCCGAGCAAAGATCTCGTCAGCGGCTCGCCGCAAAATCTCCATGTCAGGACTGCGCAGCACATAGGCCCAATCGCCCGTGGCTTTGCGAAAAATCGTAACCGTTCAGCCCCCCTCCGACACATAGGGGTTGGCGGGGACCACTTTCTTTATCCGCTGGGAACCGGTAGAAGTGACGGTACTGAGGAACCGCTAAGGCGAGCAGTCACAGCTTTGGTTAGAAATCCCAGCACGTTGAGTCCCTGGCGTCGACAGGTTTCAACAGTGGATAGGATTCGCTCTACAAATCGACTTCCAGCTTCGCTCTGAGTTCCAAAACTGGTTCGTCGCCATTGGACAGGGTGACGAAGCGCCCGCTCTGACGTGTTGTTGGTAGGTTCAACACCCTCGTGATAGCAGCACGTGAAATACGCTGGTAGTATCGCCAGGATGTTGGCGCAGGTTTTTCCTGTCTTGGCATGCAGGGACTTGTCGTTGCCGCAGTCTCCACATTCGCTCCCACGACATAGGAGCCGACCC
>JADMJV010000195.1 GCA_018780265.1 bacterium | reverse complement strand
CCACGAAAGGGGCGGGGTATTCCCAGATGACTAAGCAGGTTCCCAGTGGGGGCATTCCTGGGGCATCGAGGAATCGAGTTGCAGGTGCTTACGCACCTCGTCGCCGATGTGTTTTTCCTGGGTCTTCCAGCCCAGTACCCGACATGAGAACAGGTAATCCTCGGGCCGTTCCTCGTCCAGGTTGAGGTGGCGACACAGGGCGCAGATCTTAAACTCCCGCCGGGCCACCGCCTCGACCGGAGAGGACACCCGTCGCAGCGCCTCACGCGCTTCGTGAATGTTGGCGTAGCGGTCCTCACGTCGCACGGCCAGCATTTTCAAAAGCACCTCTTGAAGACGCAGCGAGATCTGAGGATTGAAGTTGCGCGGCGGCTCCAGTGCCTCATCGCCAGCCAGCATAGCCACGCTATTGGGCGGAATCTCGCGGGTCATCAAATAGTAGAGGGTAGCCCCCAAACTGTAGATATCGCTGCGCACATCGGTTCCGCCCGAGTACTGCTCCACGGGGGCAAAGCCTGGCGTGCCGGCCCCTGCCAGCACCGAAGCGGTCAACATTCCCGGACCTTGAAATCGGGAAATGCCAAAGTCCACCAGGCGCACGCGCCCCAGATCATCGAGCAGAATGTTGCCCGGCTTCAGATCTCGGTGCAAAATGGCGGGCGTTCGGCTGTGCAAATACTCCAACCCATCGCACAACTGGTCGGCCCATTCCAATACTCGCTCGACGGGCAAAGGTTGGGGGTGCTGTTGCAGCACTTCATACAATGTGGGACCGGCTACGTACTCCATCACGATATAACACTGCCCTTCTTCTTCAAAGAAGTCGCTGGCGCGAATGAGACCGGGGTGGTCCAGGTGGGCCAGAATGGTGGCCTCGCGCTGAAACTCGATGGCGGCCAACTCAAGCGTCTCGGGATCGACGTGGATCTCCAACTCTTTAATGGCCACCCGCAGTTCGCCCAGGCCAAGGTGGTGGGCCAGGTAGACCCGGCCCATGGCCCCGCATCCCAACAACTTGACGATTTCGTAGCGGTCCTGGAGGATGGTTCCGGGCTTGGGCATCGGCTGTACTTCGTGGCCATCACGACTCACCCCCTTCCACATAAATCACCCGCATGCACTCTTCCAAAGAGGTCACTCCATCGATGACCTTCTGGACCGCGTCTTGCTGCATGGTCCGCATTCCGTCTTCGATGGCGGCCTGGCGAATCTCGCCGGTAGAGGCCCGGTTCAGCACCAGCCCGCGCACCCGCTCGCTAATTTGCAGAATCTCGTGGATGCCGCTGCGTCCACGGTAGCCCGTCCCCTTGCAATGATCACAGCCTCGACCTCGCGAGAAGTTGATGTCGTTGTCCCCATAGACGCTCATCCCCAATTTGCGGATGGCCTCGACCGGGGGCCGGTAACTCTCCTTACAGTTAGGGCAGATCTGACGAGCCAGTCGCTGGGCCAGTACCCCGATCAAGGCCGAGGAGACCAGAAACGGCTCAACTCCCATCTCGACCAGTCGGGAGATAGCGCCGCAAGCGTCGTTGGTATGCAACGTGGACAGTACCAGATGGCCGGTCAAGGCTGCTTCGACGGCGATCTTGGCGGTCTCTCCATCGCGGATTTCGCCCACCATCAGGATGTCCGGATCTTGACGCAAGAAAGACTTGAGGGCAGAGGCAAAGCTCAGGCCCGCCTTGTTGTTGGTCTGCACCTGATTGATGCCGGGAATCTGGTATTCCACCGGGTCTTCCACGGTGGTAAGGTTGCGGTCTCCCTTGTTCAACTTGTTGAGGCACGAGTAGAGCGTGGTCGATTTACCCGAACCGGTGGGCCCGGTCACCAGCAGCATGCCGTAAGGCTTCTCCACAATCGATTCCCAGAGGTTGAGGTTTTCCTGGTAAAAACCCAGCTTATTCAGACCCAACTGCACGTTGCTTTTATCCAGGATACGCATAACCGTCTTCTCGCCGTGGACGGTGGGGATGGTGGACACGCGCAGGTCAAACTCGCGGCCGTCGTGGGTCAGGTGGATTTTTCCATCCTGAGGAATCCGCCGTTCGGCGATGTCCATGGCCGCCATAATCTTAATGCGTGAGGTCATGGGCGCCTGAATATGCTTGGGCGGCGTCATCACCTCGTGGAGGACTCCGTCTACCCGGTAGCGCACCTTGACGGCTTTGACCTCCGGCTCGAGATGAATGTCGGAAGCCTTGTCGTTGATGGCCTGGGAGATAATCAGGTTGACGATACGCACGATGGGGGCATCCTCAACTCCTTTCATAATATCGCCCAGAGAAGCTTCTTCCTCACCCTCGTCCTCGCCGAAAATCGTCTTGATATCGGTCTTTTCCAAACCCGTGACCTCGTCTTCAAGGGTGGCCAGCCCGGTGGTTCCAAACTGGCCCTTGAGCAACTTCTCGATACCGGCTTCGGTAGCTATGACCGGCTCGATATCAAAGCCGGTAATCAATCGAATGTCGTCCACCGCGATAACATTAAGAGGGTCCAGCATAGCCAGAGTCAGGCGGTTGTCGTGTTGGGCCACGGGAAAAACGTGATAGCGTTTGGCCAGGTGCTCCGGTATCAGGCGCGATAGCTCGGGGTCGATGGCCATGGCTTCCAGATCGACAAATCGGACGCCCAACTGTCGACCGATCGCCTCCACCAGGTCTTTCTCGGTCAGATATCCCAACTCCACCAGCACCCGGTGCAAAGAGAGTCCGCTACGCTTCGAGTGCTCACAGGCCCGGCCCAACTGAAGGGGTGTGATCAACTGCGCGGCCAACAGGGTTTTGCCTAATTCTTCCAAGTTTCCAATCAAGCTCATGTACCTCCCTGACTTACTTTTGACAGCCTAACAGTTATACTGTCACACTGTCAACCGACTCAGGCCCTCTCCTCGAAGCATTCATCCATACAGGCCCACAACTAAATGACAGTTACACTGTCAAGAAAGGGTCGTAAAGGCGGCAGAGAACTCACGCCTCCATGAAACGATTCGTGGTTCTCTTCGGCCCCTCAGCCGTAGGCAAAATGCCCGTCGGCACGGCCCTGGCCCAACAAACAGGCATGAAACTGTTCACCAACCACATGACCATCGAAATGGTCCGCCACGTCTTCCCCCACGGACAGACCTTTCGCAAACTGGTGATGGAATTTCGCCGACGCATCATCGAGGAAGCCGCCCACAGCGACCTGCCAGGCCTGATTTTCACCTACGTGTGGGCCCTGGAGTTAGCCGTCGACAGGCAAGAAATCGACGACTACGTCTCGCTCTACACCGGCCAGGGCGGTCAGGCCTATTTTGTGGAATTGGAGGCGACCCAAAAGGTCCGCCTGGAGCGCAACGTCAGTCCCTTGCGACTGGCCCACAAACCCAGCAAACTGGACCTGGAATGGTCCCGAAAGGACTTGATCGATCGCGACCATCGCTTTCAACTCAATTCGCAGGGGGACTTCTTTTACCCCGAGCGCCACCTCAAGATTGCCAACGACAACCTCCCCAGCGACCAGGCAGCCCGACAGATCGCCGCCTGGCTAGACAGCTTTTGAGCGCTGGGGCAGCACCAGATCGCTGATTTGCGCCATTTCCAGGCGCTCCAGTAAAGCCTCCAGGCTGGAGGACCGATAAAAATCCAGCTCCTCGCTGTAGAGAGGATAAACCGACAAGAAAACGGTCCTTTTGTCGGGCTCGTGCAAAAAATGGAACGACTCGTCCACCGAGATCGAGGGGAAGACCAGAAAACCTGCGTAGTCGCTGGCTGGCGCCAAACCGTGATTTTCCAGGGTATGGCCGGACCACAAAAAGGTGTTGTGCAGAAACGGGTAGTGGGCCAGCTTCAGCAACAGAGGGACCCACACGCGCCACTGATCGGAGGGAACCGCGAGCATCAATTCCCCCCAAATCGGTTCCCCGCTGCCTGATTGAGGCCGATCACTCATTCCCAGTGTGACCAGGCGCACAGCCGGGCAACGCAGACTGGGCTGAACCACCAATAGGGCCACCCCCGACGGGTCGAGCAGCACGTCTAGCAAGGGTCCCAAATGGCGCTGAACATGGATTGTGACCGGATGGTTGAGTCGAGCCAGGGTGGGCCGGTCGACTCCATCGACCAACTTGGCCGCCATGTCGAGCAGCCCTGGATGGCCCACCACGGGAGTCTCGTCCAGCAAGCTGAGCAGGGCGTCGCGCAGCGCCTCCTCTTCCATCCCTTGCAAAAGCAGGCGCTGCCCGCGACGGCTGGCCCGAGCGAGCCAGAGCTTCGGCTCGAAAAAGCTGCACCATGGGGGCATCTGGCCCCCCCTGGGCCAGGTAGTGATCCAGAGTAGCCAGAGCAGTTTTGGACTCCCCCGCCTGCAGACAGGCCTGCACCTTGGCAAACTCCAACTGACGGGCCATCTCCCCACTGAGACCGGGCTGAGCCAGCGCCCCATCGAGTAACGCGATTGCTTCTTCGGGTCGAGCCAGTTGACGCAAACAGGCCGTCAGCATCAGTAGCGACTGCTCGGTGCCTGCTCCGCCGCATTGATGTGCCTGCTCAAAAGAAACTGCCGCTTCCTGAGGCAGGCGCATCTCCAGCAAACTGACTCCCCGACCGTGCCAGGCCAGACCCAGGCGTGGGCTGATTTGCAGCAACTCTTCAAAAAGCGGAACCAATTGATCGTGGCGACCGTCCGCCTGCAACTGCTCCATCTGTTTCCAACGTCCTATGTCGAGGGCGGGGGCGGAGCCTGCTGAGAAGAATCCAAACATGGCGCGGGCCCTTCGTATGCAGACAGGCAGTTACCCCCCGGGCACGAACCAGCAGGCCCCATGAGCGACTATCACAGCACCTACACACGGCACGAAGCGGCTCAGCTGCTGCACGACAGGTCCCCAGCTGCAAGCCTGAACCAAAAGGTATCCAGGCAACGCTGTGGCGAAACAAAACCGCAATGAGTTCAAGGCTCCTGGTAGTGGAAGAAGATACGCAAATGCGGGCCAGGCTGGTGAGGGTGCTGCGCGAGGCCGGCTGGTCTGTAGAGACTGCCGCCAACGGCCAGAGCGCTCTGGCCTTGGTGGCCAGCAGGTCCTATGATGCAGTCGTGTCCAACGTGGCCATGACCGGAATGGACGGACTGGAAGCTTTATCACGCATCAAATGGCGTTATCCCTGGCTGGGAAGCGTGATTATCAGCCCCTCCAGGAACGAAGATTTACTGCTGCGATCCCTGCGGGCCGGCGCCGGTGATTTCTTGCAAAGGCCCTTTACCCCCGAAGAATTGGTTCAGGCCGTAGAGCGCCAACTGCGCATGAAGTCCCAAAGTCAGCGAGGCAATTCGCACTCGCACCTGGTGCGCAAGACCTTGCTACAAGCCATCCAGGCTATCACCATCAGCCTCGACCTGGCGGGCGCCCCGGGTCGCCCTCTGCAAGGTCTGCATTCGTTGGGAATTCTGGCCCGCCAACTGGCCCAGGCCCATGATCTGGCCCCTGGACTTTGCGAGGAAGTGCAACTGGCCACCTGGATTCAAGCCATCTGCGATCTTCCCGGTGAGTCCCCCCTGGTTATCGACCGTGAAGAGCTACCCACTTCGACTCAGAAGATCTTGCAGGAGTTACTGACGCCCGAGGCCCCCGTCGAGTCGCGCCTGGTTGACCTGGTACTGGCGCTGGGGCGTGGCGACGACATTACGGAGCAAGGACGTTTTGACCCTGAACTGGTTGAGGTCGTGCTCACCCGAAACAAGTCCAATCAGGCCCAAACTCAAGAAGCTTCGCAAAAGCGTGCCATGTTGTCGAGAGCCAGGGCACTGGACAATTCTCAGCAGTCCGTGGAGGCCATTCGCCTCTACGAGCAGGTTCTCAAGGCCGATCCTGGGTCACCTGACCGCATCGAATCGGCGTTGTCCCTGGCCCGCTTGCGAAAACGAGCAGACGTGGCCAACCAGGCCATCCAGGCAGCCCAAAAGATCGGTCCCTGGCTCAATGCCGAAACTTGCTTTGAGGCGGGCATTGTACTGGCCGAAATCAAAGCCTCCAGTGCCGAAACCTCGCTACAGCGCAGCAACCGCCTTTATCGCGACCTCGACTCGCGCCATCGCCAGGCCCTGGCCACGCTGGCGCAGGAGTACTTCTCGGCCACGCCTCTCTCGCCCGAGTTAGTAAAAACGGCCGTGGAAGCGCTGGGCTCCTGTCCCGAAAAAGAGTTGCTCAGCCGCCACCTCGATTGGCTGGCCCCCTGGCTGCTGGCCTACCCTGCCTTTGATGAAGTTCCCGAGGCCCTGCGGCTGGTTCAAAACTGGCTGGAAGAGGATTCGGAAAAGATCGCCTCCCTGTTGCGTCAGGGAGCTTGGAGCGAAGCGGCCCGCCTGGGTCTGGCCAAGGCCATGACAAAGCTCCCCTGGGTCCCCGGCGAGCAGGTACTGCGACTGCTGCGCGCCGACCCCAACAGCGAACTCAGGGCACTTTTACAAAGCGACAAGATCACGGTGGGACCTGCCCTGCCGCCAGCTCTGCGGGTGTACAGTTTAGGCCCCCTCGAGGTCTATCAGGGTCAGCGCCGCCTGCCCAGCAATGCCTGGCGAACGCAGCGGGCCAAGCACCTCTTTGCCTTTCTGGCGGCCCATTCTGACCAGGCTCACAGCGAAGAGTCGCTCATGGAACAATTTGTCAGCGACGAGTCCACCCCCGAGCGGTTGGCCCAGGTGCTGGAGGCCGCCCGCGTCAGCCTACGGCCCCAAGGCTGGCCCGACGTAGACTACATTCAGGCCAGCCAGGGAAAAATACGCCTAAATTTGCAACTGCCCCGTTGGCACGACCTGGAGCACCTGGAGCGCAGCTACACGCTGGCCCAGCAATCGGACGGCAAAGAAGCGGCCGACCTCTACCGCCGCATCGTAACTCTGGCCCGGGGCCAGTTTCTGGAAGACTGCACTCTAGACTGGGTGCCTCCCATTCGCGAGCGCGTCCACGAAAAGGTGTGTGCCTCTTTGCTCTGGCTGGCCAAATGGTCGCAACGGGCGGGCCGACCGGCGGAAGCATTTGAACATGCCACCCGACTGGTGGAGAGCGACCCGCAAAGAGAAGAAGCAGGTGTGCTGGTGATGGATGCCCTGATCGCCCTGAATCGAATCGAGGAAGCCCTGCGATTCTTTGAACGATGCAAAACCCAGTTGACTATCGGTCAAGCCCTTCAATCGGCTCAAAAGCGGGCCATTGCAGCCTTGACCTACTAGAGTTCTTAGTCCAGCAGCAGGTTAATCTCCTGGAGGACCTCCGGATCTTCGCAGTCTTCCAGCATACCTTGAGCCAGTTGAATCTCATAACTGGTCAATTCGTCGGCCTCTTGCAACCAGAGCAAGCGCCTGATCTGCACCAGGGGCTCAGGATCAGCCCCCAACACCCGCAAATGGGTGGCCACCTGCCAGCGTTGCTCGTCTTTTAGATGCAGGGATCGCAACTGAGAGACGGCCTCCAGGCGAACCGACCGCTGAGGGTGATTGCAGGCTTTCATAATCCCCTGCAGGGCTCGCTCCGGCTCGTCTGGTTGTCCTCGCAAGTGGTATCTGCCCAATGCCTGAACGGCCACATTGGCGGCCCTGAACTCCAATTGCCTGGCCAGAGCCAGAGCCCAGTCCAGCCAGCGACTGTCGAGCGGCTGATGGGACGCCAGCAGAGCCTCGGCCAACCCTATGGCCAAACTACGCCGAGCCGACGCCGAAGGGGGGGTGCGCAAGATACTTACGTCCTGCAACTGGTCCTTGCCAGCTCGGTCAATCCAGCGCAGCAACAAGGTCACTGCATCCTCGGCCACCTCAGGCTCCTGATGAGCCATCAGTTCCAGCAGCAGGCTAAAACCCGCCTGAGCCAGCCTGAGAAACGGCTCAAAAAAATGAGTTCGATTGAGGCGGGGAGACTTGATAAACATGCTCCAAAGCAACGTGGAGACGGTATCGGCAGGCAGCAGGTCAACAGCCAGACTCAAGGTTGCCGGGCCGATATAGAGCCCCTCCAAAAGAGCGGCTCGCAGTCCGTCGGGCAAAGCGCCCGTCTCGCGAATCAACGAGGTAAGGGATTGTTGGAGAGCCGGGTCAAGAGATTCAAAATCAGCCCAAATCAGGGTATCCAGGTTTTGCCCCTTGAGAATTCGGGCGGCCGCTCGACTGACTTCAGCATCCCGGTGACCCGCTAATTCGCGGAGTCGATCCAGAAATGGCGCCAATTGACCACGCGCGGGACCCAGCCGCAGCATGCGGGCCAGCACCGACCTGGCATCCATCAAGGACAGTCGTCTCGCCAGTCGAGGTCCATCCGTCAACAACTGGGCCAGAGCCTCTGGACTCCCCTGGTCAATCAAATGCTCGGTCACCTGGTGGCTCAAAGGCAGATCAGAGTCGTCGGCCAACGGGAGCAACTCGGTGTAGGGACGCTTCCAGGCCATGAGCAATCTGGCCACGGCCAGGCGCACATCGATCTGGCTACTCTGAGGCAGGTCGTCCAGATCGATGGGCTCTTCACTTGAAGGAGGAGGGGCTTGCGCCAGCGCCCCCAGCATCACCAACAGGTGCACTCCATGCAGCCTGGGGGCAAACTCCAGGGCCGGGATCAGTTGAGCCGCCGGCAGGCCGCCCTCCTGGATGGCCAACACCGCCAACAAACTCAATTCGGGATCGTGAATGTGGCGGCGCAGCACATCGACCGGGTCGACCCCGTAATTGTCCCGGAAACAAACCAGCGCGGCGCGTCGAATCTCGGCATCCTGAGACTGCAGGCCGGCCCGCAAAGCCTGGGGAGAGGTGACACCTCCCAACTGCTCAAGTCCTCGCCAGGCGATGTCACGCAGAGTGTGGTCGGCGTCGTGGCAAAGGGCCTCCAGCAGGCGAGCGACACGCGGCAGGGCCGGTCCCCAACCGGGTAGGGCGCGAGCCGCGTAGAGACGCTCTTCACGCGACGACGAGTGAACCAGCTCGGCCAGTCGTCCCAGACTGGATTTGTCCACCCAAACGGGAGCTTCCTGACGCATAATCAGCGGCCGAGTCCCCGCCCCTTCCAGACTGTAAAGGGCTGCACTGGCCCAAATCCCCGGACTGGAAGCCACAAACGACTCGCTGCCCTGGGCCAGCGGTCCCAAATACCAAAGCACCTGACACAACCAGACCTGAACAGCCGGGTTACTCTGCCGAAAGCGTTCCTGAATGGTAAACAACACGGTCCGACCCAACTGACCCAGGGCCCAGGAAGACAGCGCCGCTAACTGTTCCCACTGGGCGCGAGGCTGGGTGGGCATGGCGATAATCGATAGCAAATCTTCGGCGGAGGCCTCGCCGTGCTGCTCCAACAAAACCATCATCCAGGACAGGCGCTGGTGTGGATTGTTGGCCTTGCGCAGCCCGCTCAGACAAGCTTCTAGACTGTGGCGGGCCAATTTGCCACGTGGGCGAGGGGTGCGCCGCTGCAAAGTGAGGGCGAGTCGCTGGGCAGAATGGGCCGGGGCCGAGCGCAGCAGAGCTGGCGTGGCGCACCCCTGCAAGGCCCAGACCAGCGGCCACTCGGGCAGTTCGACCTTGGCGTCCAGCAACATGCGCGCGCCCTGGCTGCCCATCTGACGGATGATGCGCAAGGCAAAAAGGCGCACCGGCAGGTGAGCCGAGTGCAGTTGCGCTCGCCAATATTCAGGGTCTCTTCCCAGCATGAGCCGGCTCTTCTAGCTAAGGGGCAGCATTGCCTTGAAGGCTCCAGCAAATCCATGCCCTTCTATTTGGTGGCTGGCAGATAAGGATCCAGAGTGGCGCTGAACATCTGGGTGACGTAGATCTGCTTTTTGAAGCTGGCCAGCCCAATGCCCACCCGCGTAAAATTTGGGCTGAGGAGATTGGCCCGATGGCCGGGACTTTTCATCCAGGCGGACACGGCCATGTTGGCCAGCTTGGTGGCCGAATGGCCCTCGGAAAAGAAGAGATTCTCGCCAAACTCATCGCTATCGACTCCCGCCCGATTAGCACGGTCCCACGGTTCTTTCAGACCCGGTGTGGGCGATTCGTGTTCGAAATAGTTGAGGCGGGCCATCTCCTGAGAGTGACCGCGGGAGACGACAACCAGAGTGCCATCGGCCTCAAGAGGCGGCAAGCCCAATTTGACACGCTCGCGATTGGTTAAAACCACAATCTGGGCCTCTACGGCCTCCTGGACAGGATCCGCAAACAAGACCCCCGAGCAGGCCAGCCACAGGCAGAACGGCAAGGCGGTGCGCATGTCGCAGGTTTCCACCCGCCGTCACAGGAACCTGCCAGGTCCATCCGAACACAGGCTCGATGCTCCGTATACTATTGCTGCTCCTGCTGGGTTCAGGCTGCCTGTGGGCCGACCCAATACCCTGCGAGGTCGAACAGGCCTATCTCAGCCTCACGGGAGCCTGGGTGAGCCTCGATCCTGAGCGGGTTCTTGAGCATTTTACCGCTGACGCCCACATTCTCGACGGCCGGGGCATGCTACTCGACCGCGAGGGGCTGGAAAGTTCGGTGGAAGACGCCCTGGAAGGGTCCCAGCATTGCCGTATTAGCTACAAAATTCTTTCGGCCCGAGTGGACAAAGAGGGCGATCTGTTGGTACGAACCCATCAGGAACGCGTGATCGACTATGAGACCCGAGTGGCCACACGCGTATCGGAGCGCGAAGACAGCTGGCGAGAGTCAGCCGGCGGTTGGAAAATCAACTACGTCGTATTTATTACTCAAAGTGCTACCGTGGAGAGTCGCGCTGTTCGGCCCCCCAGGAAATAGGACCGCCAATCCCGCCCCGAAGTGGACAAACTCAACGAAAAAGGCTCAATTTTTGGCAGTGCTGTCGAGAATGCGCTGAGCCAGAGCGGAAGGGCTGTCTAGAAAGGGCTGACCTTCGTCGGCAACTTGCTGCAGGCTTTGCTGAAGCAGGGGTTGGCTGGTTAGAAAATCTTCATCCGCCTGACAGCGCCGCTCAATAACTTGCAATACGTGGTAGCGACTCCCGTCATCATTGGCGGGGTCCAAAAAGCGCTGTGCCTGCCGCGGGTCGTCCAATAGCTTTTGGTCAAACTGCTGAAGGAATTGGACCGGCTTGGTGCTCATCTGAACATGACCCCATGTGGGGCGTTCTCGCTTTAGCTCAGCAGCACTCAACTGCAGGTCCGCTTCAAAATTATGGGCATTCGGCTGGCTGTCATCCACCTGGGAGCGGTCGGTGAGCGCCATCTTGTCGTCGGGCGAGGTGACCGCCACTACCGTGACGCCCTCGGGGACAGGCTTGCCCTGAATGCATTCTTTGAAAAAGTTGGAAAAGCCCGAAACCTCTTCGTAACCGGGTTTCATCGCGTAGATCAGGGGAACGGCCATGGCTGTAGCCAACTGAGTACCGACCGTGTAAGCCATCTTGGTGGCCGACTTGCTGAGGGCATAGTTGAAGGCAAAGAAGGGATTGAGGCTGGCTAACTGCATGGGGGGAGTCGATTCCAGTGGCCGCAAAACCTTGCTGTCCAGGTTATAAAAGGGCATTTCGGCCAGCCCCGGCGGTGCCGGAAAGGACATGCCCTTGCCGATGGGTGAGGACAGAACCACCACCTGTCCTACGCCCAGTCCGCCGTCGTAGCTGAGATCCGGCGACGAGCCCGGCGACCTGGGATTGACGGCCACGGCGTAGGCCACAAAGCCTCCCGCACTATGGCCAACCAAAGTGGCCTTGGGAGCCAGACAATCCACCATTTGAGCGGCCGCCTTGTCGGCCCATTCCTGCCCGCCCAAGCGCTGCGCCAGCCGCTGCTCGACCTGCTGCAGTTGATAACTGAGATTATCGGTGCTGGCCACGGCAGCGCTCACCTGCTCCAACAGCCAGGGCAACTCAGCGGTGACTATTTGGCCGCGCGGAGACGAGTCGACCTGGAAAAATCCCTGCAATTCCAGGGGACTTGCCCCCTTAAGCTCATCGAGATGCGTTTGGGCCAACTCTTGACGCGCCTGATTGACGTGACCGGCCACTTGCCGGGCCGAATCCTCAATGCGCCCACCGTCTTGCACGCTTTTGTAAGTCCGCAGGTCGACCGGATGGCCGGTCTTGAGGGCATAGTCGCGGTAGGCCGTAATCGACTCCTTGTCCACCAGGGTGCCATGAACAATCACCACCGGTCGGTCATGGCGGGCCGCTGCCACCTGCTCGGCCGGGTATTCCAACCCACGACGAGAAGAGGGGCGGAGCGGGGATGTTTTGGGGGGAGTGGCCTGAATCATCTTGATCTCATCCTAGCGTCACCCGGGGCACAACAAGTTGCCCTGAAGTTAACGGGTCGATTTTCGAGAAAGCAGCCTTGTCATCCTTATGACATCGACCCGAACCTCAGGACCCGGCCGCTAGATCGAGCCTGTGCAAACCGTTTCGATCCTATGTGTTCGTGATATTTGAGAGGCCCCAATGTTCAGCGATGCCCCAGGGTTTGCGCGAGAGAGAGCGGGATCTGATCCCGAAAGTTATGATTAACCGCCCGGTGCTCCTGGTCAATGCGGGCCAGCCAGTGATTGACATGCACGCGAAAGATCTCTGGATAGGTGTGCTCCTCGTGTTGAAAATGGAGAGGATGAAAGAGAAGCTGGATGGGTCCTGATGCCTGCTTGAGAAATTCTTCCGGAGAGTTGCGAAATCGCCGCGACGAGTCCGACAGATATCGGGTGGGGCCGAAGATTCTGGAATCGTAAGCGTTTGTAAAGCCGGTAAACAGGGGCAAAGACTCGAGCCGGTGTGGACAGTGCAGGCTCACGGTCGTAACGGGTCGACCGGTCACCCGAGCCAGTTGGGTCGCCTCCGACTCGGCCGCCGCTTGAAGTTCCTGGGCAGGATAAAGGGTGGGGTCGAAGTGCAGACCGATTTCACCTCCGCATTCTTGAATACGTTGAATCATGCGTCGGCCAGTGGCCGAAAAGGGGTTGTAACAATCCGACGTAGTGAGCACAAAATGAGTGGCCTGAAAGCCTCGGATTTGCTCCCACTGCGCCATTCGCAGCGCCGGTTCAAGATCCAGGTCAATATCGTGGCGCAAAATCGCGGCATCCTGACCGTGCCATCGACCCATGGGAAGAATGCTCCAGCGCCGCGCCACCTGGTCCAGAAAATCGCCCAGCCAGCCCAGAGTAAACTCCACTTCAGACCATGTCATGTTTCCTCCAGCTTTTTCCGAGCCACCCACTCCGACACGCTGCCGCACGGCCGGGCCGGCACGCCTCGCACCAGCGTATCGGGAGCGACATCGTGGAGGACAACGGCGCCGGCCGCAACCAGACTGTGGGCCCCCACCCGCACTCCCGAAGCTACTCTTGCTCCCAGACTAATGTAGGCCCCTTCGTCCACGCATGTCCAGCCTCCCATGTGAACACCGGGACCCAGGAAGACATGGTTGGACAGATGGCAGTCGTGTTCCACCACGCTGCCGCTATAAATGCAGACGTTGTGACCCACCTGAGCGCGAGCATGAATCACACTGAAGGGCCCCATGAAGAGGCCGTTTCCGCAGATCGATGTGGGGGAACGATACGCCTGACTGTGAATCGCGTCTATCATTTCATAGTCCAGCCTCTGGGCCTCCAGGAAGATCTTCCGGCGTTCCTTCAAGTAAAGAATATTGCCCAACCCAACATAGGCGGCCTGGGCCTGCTGGAGCATGGCGGCCATCAGGCTGAGCGGGCCCAACGAAGGAGGCTCCATGATGTGCGGGTGACGATCGTCCAGACAGCCCAGCAAGTGCACGGCTGGTTGTCCGCGCAGGATCTCCAGGGCGTTGAGTCCGTGGCTACCGGCGCACAATAGAAGCAGATTTTTCATAGCGCCAGCACTTCCCGTATCTGTTGGACGATTTCATCCACCTGCGAGTCCAGCAGCGCGGGGTAAGTGGGGATCGTCAAAAATTGTTGCTGCCATCGTTGAGCACTGGGAAATCCTTCGGGACTGCAAAGAAAGTAAAACTCGTTTCGACAAGGCATACTGCGTGCTTGCATTTGCCGCAAAACCCGCGGGGCACCTTCCGGAGAGGACCAGAAGCCAAAGCGAAAACAGGCTGCTCCGGGCGGAAAAGGGAGAACCTGCGCTCCCACGGCGTCTCGGAGTCGCTGCCAGATAGAGCGCCTGCGAGCCAGAAAGCCGGGGAGTTTGCCCAACTGAACCAGGGCGATGGCCGCATTCAGGTTGGTCAATTTGTAGTTCAGTCGCGCAGTGTCATCGTTCATTCCGCCGTAATATCGCAGATTGCGCGCCCGTTCCAACAACTGCGGATCCGAGGAGACTACGGCTCCGCCATCGGGTGCGGAGATCAATTTGGTAGGATAATAGGAAAACACTGCCGCTTTGCCCAGGCTGCCCAGAGGCTGACCCTGCTCCGTGCTCGCCCCCAGAGATTGAGCGCAGTCTTCGATGACCGGCGGGCCCAGTGCCAACAGTTCGTTCATTCGAGCGGGAATTCCCAAATGATGGGGACAGAGGATGGCGGCGGTGCGCGGAGTCAGATGCTCGGCCACCGACTGCGGGTCGAGATTGGGGGTCTCTCTTTCCACGTCTGCGAATACCGGTATTCCGCGGGCTGCAATCACGGCGTCGCGCAAGGCAGCGCAGGTGGAGATGCAGGGAAGTATCACCTCCGCGCCGGGCGCCAGCGGTAGAGCCAGCAGAGCCAGATGAATGGCAGCAAACCCGCAACTGGTATTGACCGCCGGAGGCAATTTCAAAAGCTCGCCCAGGGCCCCCTCCAGAGCCACCAATTCGGGCCCGACCGCCAGTTCACCGCGCTGGATGACGCCCAACGCCACCGCTTCCTCTTCGGGGCCTAGCAGGGGTTTGGCCTGGGCGATCATGGACACTCCTCCAGCAACTCCCGGGTGGCCTGCGGGCCCAGATTCATCAGAGCATCGAGTACACTGAGACCGGAAAGCGGATGCGTTTGACCCAATTGCCGATAGGTGGGGCAGCCGGGCGATTGCCGCACATATTGGAGGCTGGCTTCGAGATATGGCTGTTCATTTTCGTACAGCGCCGCCCCGAACCCTGCCAGATAATGCGATCCCTGAACTTTGTGGCACAGGTCGATCAGGCGGGCGCTGGAGGTACCGGAGACCGGAATTTCACTGCTCAGCACCCAGCGAGGTTGCACTTCCAACAACTGACAGACCCATTGCAATAGCGGCAGAGTGAGGTCAATCAGACGTTCCGGATGGTCCAGGAATCGGTTTTCAAGCGGCGGGAAAATCCGTGAGAAATAGGGATGTCGCCCATAACGTTGTTGCAACGTCCGCAAGTGTTTGCGCAGCCAGGGCCGCGAATAGTCGATGCGGACGCCGCCGACAGGTGAATCCCGGTGATGGTGAACAGGGATGGTAAACCAGGTAGTCGGCCCCTGACCGGCGATTTGGACGCGATTCACCCAGCTGTTTTTGGGGAATTGGACGTCGTCCAGGCATACGAACACGTGGCACCGGGCCAGTTTGGCAAAAAAGGGCAACCACGGCAACAAGTTGGGTTGATGCATCGTTACCACATTCATGGTTTGCCAGGATCGGCTAAGCCATCTCGACGATAGAAAGTCAGGCCCGCCACCTTTCGATAAGGGTGGTAACCCTGAGTAAGGTAGAGCAGGAGCCACGTTTCTTCACGGTGGTGTTGAGCCTCCGAGATTCCCGGGTAGGCTCTGAAGTCAAAGTTCATGGGGACGTAGAGGAGATTTTCCACGCCTTCCTCCTTCAGGGCCTGGCGGATGGCCTGGAACTGGTCGTAGGTATAAAAGCAAGGGAATGCAGCCACTTCACGGGTCACCGGCGGGCGGCCCAGCAGCCATTGCAACAGCGGGTCATCGGGAAAAACAAAGAGCTTTTCCTGGGGAGGGATCTGATGATTCACCCGCACAATTTCCCGTAAGGCCTCGGCGCGCTCCGGGCCGCGCAGGTGGAGCACCCCCTTGGGCATTCCCACGACCTGATTGCAGAATTGACTGGACTGCAGGTGTCCTGCCAGCACCAACACGTGACCCACGCTCAACAAGGCCAGCGCCAGTTTGCCCGGACCCCTGCCGGCCCGGGCCAGGACTACCCACAGAATTACGACCAACGGAGAGTGAAAGTTGAAATGATAATGGTTGGGTCGCACTAATTCCAGCAAGGTCAAGAAAGCCAGAGTCAGGGCCAGGGCCAGCTGGTCGCAATCGCGTAGAAAAAGAGCCCGGGCGGTTCCAACGGCCGTCAGAGGGAACCACAGTCCAAAGGTGCCCAGATCGACAATGGCATACCCCAACAGCAAAAAAAATGTCAGCAAGTCGCCGGAGTTCTGATAGACGGCCAGGGCAGCCCGAAAATTATCTAGCAAGAGCCACCATTGGATGGACATTCTGTGCGCCTGCGCGTAGCTGGTCAGATTAAAAAAGATCGTGTCGTAAAAAAACAGAGACACGCTATCGTAGGCGAATAGGAACAGGACAAAGGGGAACCATACCAGCACCACGCCCCAGGCGAACCAGCGCAACTCCTGCAGTTTGCTTTTCCAAGGGCCTGCCTGGGCCGTCACAGCCACGGTCACGGCGGCAAAGGCGGCGGCGCCGGCCGTGTGTTGGGTCAGGGCGGCCAATCCCACCAGAACACCCGTGACCAGTCGCCAGCGAGTGTCCCGCAAGCTGACCAGGGCCGCCAGAATCCAGAAGGCTCCGTCCCAACGGGCTGAGGCGATGTACCAGCCGAAAGGGTAGTGGCATAAGAACCACAATGCAGGAATTTCCGACCACCGGCGTGGCAACAAGCGCGTCGACAACAACTCGATCAAAGCCGCCATCAGGGCCATTTCCAGGAAAAAATAGGCCCTGAGACTCTCCAGGCTGGAGCCAAATAAACGGAACCAAAGGCCCACCCATACATCACTGGCCAGAGGGGTCTGCAAAAAGTAGTCGCGGTGCGGGATCTGCCCCTGAGCCACCCGCAGAGCCTGGAGAGCGATCGTGCCCTCGTCGGGAATGTCACCTAAGGCTACGCCGAAGGTGGTATAGAGAACAGCCGCCTGCAACAAGGCCATCAGCAGGCACATCATCGCCAGGGGTCTACCGGACCATTGCATAGCAAGCTTTTCGGGACTCGAATATGAACCCCTGGAGCAGGCAGGTATCTTGCGCTCCAGGGCTGTAGACAGTGCCTATGAGAACGGTTCTTGTCACGGGTGGAGCGGGGTTTGTAGGGTCCAATCTGACTCGTAGGCTGACACAGCAGTATGGCTGTCAGGTGACCGTCCTGGACGATCTTTTTACCGGCCAGCGGGAATTTCTGGCTGGCCTGGATGTGGAACTGGTGGAGGGCTCGGTCACGGATACCGCTCTCGTCGAACGACTGGCGCGAGGAAAGACCTGGATTTTTCATTTGGCGGCCCGCAACATCATCGTATCCGGTCGAGAGCCGCGGCAGGACCTGGAAGTCAATGTTATCGGCACTTTCAATGTGCTCGAAGCCGCCCGCAAGCACGAGGTCGAACGGGTGATATACTCCTCGACTTCCTCCATCTACGGCAATCCACGCTACATTCCCATTTTGGAAGACGAGTTACCAAAGTTTCTAAGTTTCTACTCCTCCAGTAAATATGCTGGGGAGAGTTATTGCAGCACGTTTCACGAGCTATACGGCGTCCAAACCACCATTTTACGGTATTCCAATGTATACGGACCCAACCAATCTCCTGCCAATCCCTATTGCGGTGTAATCGGAAAGTTCATGGCAGCGGCTCTGTCCGGGGAGCCCCTGCGGATTCACGGAGACGGGGAACAAACTCGCGACTACACGTATGTAGACGATGCGTGTGAGGCCACAATTCAGGCTGCTATTCGACCCAAGGCAATTGGTGAGATTTATAATGTAGGCACGGAGTTAGAAACTTCAGTCAACGCGCTGGCCCGCCTGGTCTTGGAAGTCAGTGGCGGCTCCTCGGAGATCGTCTACGTGGACAAGCGAGATATCGACAACATCCGCCGTCGCTGCCTGAATATCGGCAAAATTCGTACTCACATGCGGTTTACGCCGGGCTTTACGCTGGCCCGGGGCTTGCGCCAGACTTTCGAAAGCCTGCGATGAGGCCCCGACTGACCGTAGCTCTCATGGCCTACAATGAGATTGAGGGCCTGGAGCAAACCGTTCGAGAGTTGAGCCAGGCCTTGCGGTTACAGCAGGTTTCCTTTGAATTGCTGATCATCGATGACGGCAGCCAGGACGGAACCGGTCAGGCGGCCGATCAGTTGGCGCTGGAAATGGAGGAAGCGAGAGTCGTTCACCATCCCGTGAACTACGGACTGGGGGAGGTTTATCGGACGGGTTTTGAGCAGGCGCGGGGCGAATGGCTTACGTTTTTTCCCGCCGACGGCCAGATTCCGGCCGACTGCCTGGCCGATTTCATGGCCAAGTTTGCCGACCACGACCTGCTGCTTGGTTTCATACCGGCGCGCAGGCGAACTCTGCTGGCCAAACTGCTGTCCCTGCTAGAGCGGGCCATTTACCGAGTGCTCTTCGGCTACTTCCCCCCTTTTCAAGGGATTTTCATGATTCGCGAGGAGGAATTGCGAAAGCACCGTCTGCTTTCCCGGGGACGAAGTTGGGTGAATCTGATGGAGTTGGTCCTGCGGGCCACCCGGGGTAAGGCCCGCTGGGCCACCGTGCCTACTTCCTTACGCGAGCGCTACGGAGGTCAATCGAAAGTGCGCAATCTGCGTACCACGATGGAAAATTTACTTCAAGTTTTCTGGTTGCGCTGGATGATGTGGCTCCAGGGATGAGAGCGCCGCCCGATTTCCAGACGTAATCGTTCTCCTTGCAGCAAGGGAAACACCGCCCCCCAGACACTCAACTTTCGGTAAATGAATTTTTTGAATGCCTTCGTTGCTCGTGAGCACGGTAGCCTTCAAGGCGGCCCCTCCTCCGCCAGTCTGCTCGTAGCCGCACAGGACATCGGTCGGAAAAAATTGTCGGAGGATCCTTTTTCTGGGGCGGTGTTCCTGCTTGGGACCGTAGCAAGACCTCGGAGTGCCGCGTTATGTGGAGTCGGAGCTGGGCGGCTTCAAAGAGTACACCTGCTTCTCAAAGAACGCCAACTCTTGTGGGGCGCAGCTCTCTAGGGATCGACTCCGAGCTCACGCAGTCGGTCAGCCAACTGCTCGGCACGTAGCGTGGCCAGCCGCGCTTGCTGGAGAGCCTGTTGCGCGGCCTGGCGGGCCTGTTGCTCGGCCTGACGGGCCTGTTGCTCGGCCTGGCGGGCCTGTTGCTCGGCCTGGCGGGCGCCGTCAAGACCCTCAGCGCCCGTGGCCAGCAGACACTTCTGACGGTCAACCCAACGCAGCCAGCAGCCCTCTGTATGTTCATACTCCCCCGTCCACAGACACAACCCCAGCCCCAGGCGCGGCAGCCAGCTGGAATCAAGAAATTCCACAAACGCATTGGCGTGACGCTCAAAAACTCGCAGAGGTCGCTTGCTCAGCTTCAAATCCGGATCGTAGATAACATAGTAGGCCACCCCGATCTGAGCGTAGCGTTGCATTTTGGTCGTGTCTTCGCCACCTTCCCGATTGGACACGATCTCGATGGCAATATCCGGGGGTTTGCCATACTCCCAGATAAAGTAGGAAAGCGTCTTCTTATCGGAAGGGTCGGGCCGGGCAACCACGTCCAGCGACACCATCACGTCGGGGACCACAGGCTGCTCGTGCAAAGCATAGAAAAGACCCACGTTGGCGAATGCGGCAAAGACCTTGGGTCGGCCCTCTTCGTCGCGCCAAGAGGCATACAGACTCTCGGTCAGGAGCCTCATCTGCTTCTCTGAAAAAATATTGTCCACGGGCTCACCATCCTCGGTTTGAACGTGCGAGAGGTCGAGTTCCGTAGACTCATCCAGGATTGGCTGTGCGTCACCCATCGTCAACGAATTCCCCTTTCGCCCGGCATATCCTCCGGACCAACCGGGGATGCCCCCAGGGTAACGGTCCTTGTACTACAATAGTACTGCGGACGCCGATTCAGGTAAGCAAACCTTGGACGTGAAGTAAACGTTGTCGGCACTATGGGGGGCGAGAGATTTAGAAATACCGGGCTCGAACCGCGCTGCGATGCCAAATCGAGTCTTGATTGCAGACGATTGCCAGATCGAGTTACAGCGCCGCAATGAGGAACTGGAAGAAGCCAATCAGAAACTGGCCGAATTCAATCGCAAGCTAGAAGAAATGGCCTTTACCGACTTTCTGACGGGTCTACCCAATCGGCGCTTCGCCAGCGACCAGCTCACCCGCCTGTGGGCCGCCTCCTCGCGCCGCGAGGCCAGTCTGAGTTGTATAATGGTGGATGTAGACCATTTTAAGAAATTCAACGACACGATGGGCCACAAATGCGGCGACCAGGTGCTGGCTCAGGTGGCCCAGGTCGTCTCCTCCTGCGTCCGCCTGAGCGATGTAGCCGCACGATTTGGTGGCGAGGAGTTTGTTGTGATTTGTCCTGATACCAGCCTGGAGCAGGCCCATCTACTGGCTCAACGCATTCGAGCCGCGGTAGCCAACATCACCACTCATTACCTTGATCAACCTATTTCCACCACCGTGTCCCTGGGAGTCGTTGAGCGAAGAGAAGGAATGACCGACTGGTCTCTCATGGTGGCCCCGGCCAACGATGCCCTCTACGAAGCCAAGAACACCGGGCGCAATTGAGTCTGTCTGGCCGCCGTCCAGGTTGCTGAAGTTTAGCCAATCTCCATGGAAATGTCCCTCTACCTTTAGAGATGGCCCCTCTGGATAAGCCCACCGTCCCCCTAAGGAGTGAAGTCCAGTACCACGCCGGTAATGTCCACAAAGTTGGTGAGCGGACCATGAAGGCGGCGCAAAAACGCGGGACCTCCGCTGGCGGTGGAAGCATTGGCAAAAACAAAAACGGCGCCGGCGCCTGAGTCGGCCACATAGAGTTCGTCCTTGTCGGCGCGCAAGGCCATTTGTTGCGGCCGAATCAGCCCTGTGGCTGCCCCGAAAAGGACAGCTGTGGGAGCCACATCGCCGTTGACACCATCGGCGTCCTCAAAGCGGAGGATGATTCCAGTGCAGGCCACATAAAGGCGTTTGCCCACCAACAAAATTGACTGCGGAGCTTGCAGGCGAGTATTGCTCCCCGTGATGATCCGGGCTGGCGGCACGTTGCCATTCAGGGTGGAGGCTGAGTTAAAGACCAACAACGAACTGGAGATGGGATCGACCACCCAGAGACGGTCGTTCTCAGTATCCAGCCAAAGGTGGGAAATCCCGCCGATTTTGGTGTCGGACCCGGCCAGCGAGCGCACCGGAGCAACCCCACCCTGGATCGTGGAGGCATTAGGATAAACCTGCACACTGTTGGTGCCGGCGTTGGCCACGTAAAGCAAATCACGCCCCGAATCGAGCACAACGTGCACGGGACGGGCGAGTTGGGTCCCCAACCCAAAGAGAATCCGAGTGGGAGGCACGTTCTCACTGAGCGTGCGCACATTCTCGAAGACGAGTATGGAGTTATCGCCCCCATTGGGCACATACAAACGACGGGGGCCGGCCTCGTAGGTCAGCGCACCCGGTTGACTGATGCGCGTCAAACTTCCGCGAATAAAGGCTTTGGGCAAGACGTCCCCGGCCACCAGGGTGGCCTCATCAAAACGCAGTAGCGACGACCCGCCCCGACTGGACACGAACATCACCCCCTGGCCGGTCTCCTTCTCTTCGTCGGTGGTGGAACAACCGACCAGGAAAACCAAGAGCAACAATCCAACCCAGAGGCGCATGGGGAGCCTTTTGCTCAGCATGACGGACTTTCCTCCGGTCTAGAAAGTAACGTGCAGGCCCCCATTGACGATGTAGTTGCTGGCGTCGCCCGAAAACAGCCCCGGCGCCACTCGGCCGGACAGAAAGTTGCCGTACTCGTAGTTGAGCCAGATGTATGAACCCTCACCGACCTGGTAGTCAAAGCCGGCCAGAAAGGTATTTCCATTGGTGCCCACGTTGGTGCGGCTGTAGTAATAGCCCAGTCGATAACGGAAGTCCTGATTGACCCAGTGCTCGATGTCGGTGCCGATGGAGTCGACCTGGAAGTTGGTGGGTCCGAAACGAAGCAGCGGGTTGGCGTCTTGCTGGTTGAACACGCCACCGTGATTGTAACCGATGCCCCAGATGAAGTCGTTGGGCTTATTGATGGGAGTAAAGCGCGGTCCGATGTTGTAGGTAAACTCGTTGATGTCATCGCCATAGCCGTAAGTGCTGAAGCTCCCCCCCAGAGAGAACCAATCGTTGATCTGGCCGGCCAGGGCGCCATCGACACCCACAAAGTCCAGGCGCTGACGCAGGGCCTGGGGCGTATAGCTGACGATGTCCCGACGCACCGAGGCGGCGGCCGTAAGGGTATCGCTCTGGTGAATCACGCCTACGCGGAAGATGCCAAATCCACCGCCACGAGCAAACAGCGAAGTGTCCTCGCTGATCTTGTAGTCCACCCCCAGTTGCACACTGTCGATGTTGCTGGAGCCCTGGCCGGGAGCGCGGGCAGCCCGAAAGTCGTTGATAATCTGGAAGGCCACATCTTCATCCTGCAGGGGAATACCGATGACGGTCTGGGTGTCGATGAAATCGTTGTCTCCCTGCTGGCCAAATTGGATGGGATTGTCCACATAAACGTGATTGAGGCGTTCGGCCTTGGCGATGCGTTCCTTAATCGAGGCTCCCAGGCCCGTGTCAGAGGAGGTGTTGCCCAGCAGGTCTCGGGCCCTCTCAAAGGATTTGCGGGCGGCTACGTAACGCCGATTGGTCAGCATGCGATCGCCCACCGCGATCTCCGTCTCGGCCTGACGATCGCGCAGACCGGTAGCCTGAGGAAACTGCTGGGCCACTTTATTGTAGTGCTCTCGGGCCGCCTCACTGTCGCCCGAGGCATTGAGACCTTTGCCCAAAGCGTTCTGATATTCAAGATTGGTAGGCTCAATGGCCACCGCCTCGCGATAGGCGGATACCGCTTGCGATTTCATGTCAGAAGCCAGATAGGCTTCGCCGGCCTCGTAGTACATTTTGGCGTCTTTGCTCAATTTGGCGCCGCGAATCAAGGTGTCGGCGTATTTGTCTTGCAGGCCGTAGCTCTTGTAGACCTCGGCCAGGCGCTTGATCAAGACCAGATCGTCGGGTTTGCGCAGCAGCATCTCTTCGCCCACCGCTGCTGCCTCACGGGGCATTTCATAGGCCGTGTGCAGTTCGAACAAAATCTCTTTCCACTGCATATTATCGGGCTGAAGTTGGGCCAGTTTCTGATAAATCGTGATGGCGTAAGCGTTGTTCTTGGTCTCGGTCAAAATCTTACCCAATTCGATGTAAGCTTGAGCCAACTCGGGGTCGAGTTCGATGGCCTTGCGGTATTGCACGATGGCCGACTCACTGAAGCCTTTGCGATAAAGTTCGCGACCCTCCAGGAGAGCTTGCTGGGCCTGCTGACCGGGCGACGCCTCCACGGTGGCCTCTGCCGACGGGGCAGGTGTGGCCTGGGCCAGAGGATCGGGCTCAGCCCAGGTGGGCGAACATAGTCCGGTCATTCCGGTCAAAATCATTGCCGCCAGAAGGTTTCTCTTATTCACGGGTTGCTCTACCTTTCGGTTTGTGGTTGTTCTAGTTTCTTGAGATTTTCACGGAATAGGTGCCTTCGTAGCTGGTCAAGGCCCCGTCCCAGGCCAGCCTTCCATTACCGTCAGTGCGAATGGTCTTGTCGCTTTGTCCGGCCACACTCACCTTGTAACTGGCACTCTTGTCCATTCCCGCCACTACAAACGAGGCGGGTCCGGTCCCCTTGAGCGTAAAGGTTAAGGCGCTGGAGTTGCCCTTCCAGCCGTTCAGGTAGTGAGAGGCGCGTTCTAAATACAGCCGGTTGCCTGGATTGTCAGCCAGCGCCACCCGGTGAAGCTTGGATTCGTCTAGATGCACATAGAGCCGATTGCCGGCCGTGTTGTAGCCCAGTACCCCGCTGCATTTGGCAAGGTCGGGGCGTTGGTTGATACCGTCGAAACGCAGCGTGCGCATAGCACCCGCGTTTGACACCACCAGGTTACCTTGCTGGTCGCGGCCCACTTTGGTCACAATCATATCCTTCACGATGTCCACATAGTTGGAAACGAACATACAGGCCGGCTTCTGCGAGAGAACGTAGTCCATCGCAATTCTCAAGCCCTGCAGACCCAATTCGCGTTCCGCCAGGTAGAAGTGATAGTAGAGGTTCATTGCCCTAAGTCGACGCGGCTCCTCTGTATAACGGAAATATTCTACCAGGCGCTTCATACCGTCGTAATCCTTGGTCCAGGCGCCCGTGTAGTAAAAATCGCCAGCGGCACAGGTATGAAACTGATAGCGACCGGCCACCACCGCATAAAGCGGAGAAACGCCCACCAGATAAGGATGAATAGAGTCGTAAACGGGATCGCCCCCGTTGAGGTTGGCCAACCCCAAACCGTCGCACAAAGCCAGCGCTTCCTCGTTGGGATTGCACATGCCCGTCCAAAACAAGGTCTTGCATTTTTTGTCGGGCGGGCACACCAGTTGATTGGTAAAGTCGACGGCGCTGACAATTTCAGCCCGATTGTCGGGTGGCAGGCGCACCAGGCCGCCCGAGTCGTCGCCCGGGCGACGTTTCAGGTCGCCCAATCGCCAGTTAAAGGGGTGATTGACGGTGTGACAGGCCACCTCGATCCAGGGAAGCGCCAGTATCTTGCGGGCTGCTTCCAACTCTCGCTTGTAGGTGGCCGTGGCCTTGAACTCCAGGTTGTTGGTCACAAAACTGACCGATACCGGCAGTGGAACCACTGAAAGAATCTCGCGATAGAGCATTTCGGCGTTAAGACTGGCTCGGTCCACAAAAGAAATGCCCTGCATGGCGTCGCCGTCGATGTGCGAAAAGTAGATGCGGCTGCCGTTCAAGGTGGTGACATCACAGCAAGGCAGGTCGCCGGTCTGGAAAGCCTCGCCAAAAAAGCGGAAGGCGTCGATACGCAGTCTCGGCAACTCGACCTCGTCGGCCACAGCCGGGCCCCCCATTTTGTTGGGGTCGGCAGACTCTACGCGGAGTGGCTGGGCGGGCGGCACCCACAGCAAAAACTCACCGGCGACCAGTCCACCGTGAGGAGTCACCGTGACAGCGTCGCAAATTTGCCCTTCGGGGTCCTTGACCTTGAGATAGACCTTGTTGGCGGGGTTGGCCGACAGATAGACGGGCCAGCCCTTCTTGAGGTCCTTTTCGGCCAGGTCTATGGGGTGCTCCCCTTTGCACATGCCGGGGTCCATGAACTCAATGGAGGCGCTCCCGGTGGTCACCAGGTTGGTGCGATTGATGCGCACGCCACTGATGGGCGAGGCGGCACGCCAATCCATTCCCAGAGCTTTGAAGGTGGCTCCGGGGTCGACCTGGCTGGCCAAAGCCTTGTCCTGATAGGCTCCGTAGTCTCCCAGGATAACCACCTTGCGGCCAGCCTCGATCTGAGTCTTGAGCCATTGGGCGTAGGCCTGGGCGTCGGGCACCGAGGCGCCCAGAAACCAGGTCATCACCCCGCGGTAGGGCTCCATCTCGGCGGCCCCGGGCAGACCGTCTTCAATGGCCCGGTAGTCCACCACCAGGCCCAGGTGGTTGAGAAAGGTTTCGACATTGTCGTGGATGCGGTTTTTCTCGCTGAGTTCTTTCTGATCGCGCTGATAAAAGGCCAGCACGCGACGCTTAATTTCGTGCGTACCCGCTGGCAAGTTGGCCACCTTGGGCAAAGTCGAGGCACCGCTTACGTTAGCGGGATTGGAGGGACTGATCTGCAAGGGCACGGAGACGGGCAATTTGCTGGCCTTGTAGGTCAGCGCGTCGGCCAAAAAGCCCTTCATGTCGATGTGCCAACGGTAGTCTCCCTTGCCCGAAACGTCGCGGAACAGGTAGCTCTCCAGGGCGTAGCCGCCATAGGGGGTGCGCACCACAATGGCGCTCTCCGAGTTTTTGGCGTCCGTTCGGCTGAGCACCAGATAGGGGCGATTCTCCGGGTTGACCGACTGAATCCAGTAGTAGTGACCGATATGCTCCGGCTCTAAAAAGGGGATCATGGCGGCATCGCGGCTGGCCACCTTGATGACCTTGGGATCTTTGCTCCACATGGCCTTAAATTCCAGGCCAAAGGGATAGAGAAAGGTGTTGTATTCGTGGGTCAGCAGCCAGCGCTCGGTGGGAGGGTTGGACTTGCTGTCCAGTTCCTGGAAGGCGCCCAGATTGCCCAGCACCACCACTTTGCGACCGGCCAATATCTGCTGGGTGAGCCAGTTGCAATAGGCCGCTGCATTCTCCATGGATGCAGTCTGATACCAGCTCACGATTCCGCTGTACTTACCCATGGTGGCCGGGCTGGGCAGACCCTGACAGATATCGTAGCAGTCGAACGTATAGCCCAGCTCTTTGAGGGTGGGGCCCAGAAAACGAGCCACATAGTTGCTGGTGTTGTCAAATTTTTCGGTACTCTTGTAGAGAGCCAACAGGTGTCCGCCGCTACTGAGGCGATCCTGGGCTGGCGCAGCCAGAGCCTCCGCCAGCAGCTTCTCGCGGTCGACCAGCCATTTGATCTTCTTGCCTTCCATCTGATAGATAAAAGTCTCGCCGGCCATGGCCCCTTTGGGAGTGGTGACCACCAGGGCGCTGTCGCTTTTTTCTAAATCTTTGCGGCGCACCACCATCCAGGGCGAATTGTCGGGATTGGTGGAGCGAAAGAGCAGGTAGTAACTGAGCGGATTGGGCGGAACGGCCTTGCTTTGGCCCACCACCTGCAACTGCTTGCTATCCCCACTATAGGCGGCCCCGTATTCAAGACCAAAAGGCAAGAAGAACTCATTGAGGACCTCATTGCTGAGCCAGGTCTTTTGGTCAGCCGTGAAGGCGCCGAAGTTACCGAAGACAAGCACTTTTCGCCCTGAGACCACCTGATTGCGCATCCAGCGCACGTATTCTTGGGGATTGCTATAGACGGCCGTGCGGTGCCAGCTGGCTACGGCCTGATATCTGGCCATCTGCTCATCGCCGGGCAAGGACGAGTCCACATTGTGATAGTCCAGTTTCCAGCCCTGTTTGACGAGAATGGGCTCCAGGTGCCACTTCACCTCATACTGGTCGGGCACGACTTTCTCGGAGGACTTGTAAAGAACCAGCATTTGCTTGGGGGGGGCCGCTCCACACACAACCGTGAAGAGCAGCACAAAGAGAAGGCAGAGTAGCTTACGCACCCGACCATGATCGGCAAAGGGATTGAGATTCCTCCATGGAGGAGGGATCGCCGCCCTTGGGCGAATCCGCGCCCCTATGAAGATGTGTCTTGCCGGGCTGTTGGTTGCTTTGTGGCTGGGCCCCGCCTGGGCCGCCCCAGACTTTCAAAAAGAAGTCGACCGCTATACCCGCGACCTACAAACCCACCCCAAGGCCTGGCAAAGCCTGCGGGGACGCTCTCAGGCCTACCTGGGCCTGGCCCGGCCCCAACTGGCTCTGGCCGACCTGAATGCGGCCCTGAAACTGCACCCGCATCACGCCCAAATGCTGGCCGAACGCTCCCAGGTCCACTCCAAGCTGGGCGAGCATCAACTGGCGCTGGCCGATATCTCCGAGTCGATCCGTCTGGAGCCCAAAAACCCCGCCCACTACGTGCAACGGGGCTATGTGTACAACGACCTGCGCAAGCACAAACTGGCTGTCGAAGATGAGAGCACCGCCCTGCGCCTGGAGCCCATGCAGGCGCTTGCTTACGCCGCCCGCAGTGTAGCCTACAGCGAACTGCAGGACTTTGGCAAAGCGCTCAGTGACGCCAATCGGGCCATCGAACTTAAGCCCAACCTGCCCACCGCCTACTATGTGCGCGGACATTGCCATATCCTCAACGGCGACTATGGGCTGGCTGAAAAAGACCTGGACAAGGCCATCAGCCTGCAGCCCGACAATGCCTACCTTTGGGTTGAACGCGGCTACCTGTTTGAAAAGATGGAGCGCTTTCCCGAGGCCCGCACCGGCTACAGCAAAGCCATCGAACTGGATCCGGCCCGGTCGCTGACCTACACCTCTCGTGGCGGTGTGTTACTGCGCCTGGAAAGCTGGCAAGAGGCCCTGGACGACTACACCAGAGCCATCGAGATGACCCCGCGCGAATCGCGGGCCTGGATGGGACGCGGCTTTGCTTACAATGGCTTGAAGCACTTCGACAAGGCCATCGCCGATTTCACTCAAGCCATCAGCCTCGATCCCGGCCTGGCCGAACCCTACTATGGGCGGGGGTTGGTCTACCACTCGGCCCAACAGCTGGAGCCGGCTCTGACCGATCTGAGCAAGGCCATCGAACTCAATCCCGAGTATCTCTTTGCCTTCATGGCCAGGGCATCGGTCAACGAAGATCTGAAACAACCCGAGAAGGCCCTGTCTGACTACTCCACCGCTCTCAAGATCAGTCCGCGCTATGCCCAGGCCTATCTGGATCGGGCCTTTTGTCATCTGGGGATGGGCCATCAAGAGCAGGCCCTGGTGGACATGCGAATGGCCCTGGACCTGGCTCCCAACCCGCGTTTTAAGGAATCGGTGCTCAGGGCCCTGCGCGAAGCTCAGGAGTAAGCGCTATTCGGGTTGCTCCACCAGGCGGTCGAGGGCGCGCACCCCCACAAACTCGAGATAACCGGCCTGCCTGGCCTGCTGGTGGGCCTGGCGCGCCTGTTGCGGATTTTGCGTATAGTCGATGCTCAGCACCAACTTGCCCGACTGGACCACTTTGCTCAACTGAGCCTGAACATTCCGCCGAAACTGTGGAGGTGTGGCCTTTCCGTCCCCGTTGAGGCCAAAGAAAATCTCTTCCTTGACAAGACCGGTGATCGATTCCAACAGTTGGGCGTCATCCACCAGACCCTCCCCCCCATTGAGAAAGAGGCCGAGGTCTCCGCGTTGACGCAGGTGCCCGGCCAGCTTCTTGATCAAATCGCGCATCTCCGCAGCCGCCTGAGGTCGCTGCCCCTGCCAGTACTCGTAGCCGTCGACCACGTCCAGGAAAAGCCCATCATAGCCCTGATCCACGATCAGGTCTGCATAGTCAAACAGAATCTTTTGCCAATCTGGGTCCCAATAGCGCACCTTGTAGTTGCCCTCCCAGTTGGGGTTGGGTTTGTCTAACCAGGACGGATGGCCCGGTTTCCACGACTTGTTCCAGTAACTGCGATAGCTCTCGGCCTCCCCCACTGACAGGTAGGCCACCAGCAGGCGCCCTCCCTGGCGCAATTGCGAGAGTTCGGCGGCAGTGTAGCGACCTTCGAAGCGCCCGTCGCGCGAGTAGTCCATCAACAGCAGTTGAAAGGGGCTGCCGGCCGCCTGGGCGATGTTTAACTCCTGGAGCTGGCAGGCGAAGGTTTTGACTCCTTGCCAGCGAGACGGGGCCTGCGAACTCTGGGGCTGAGTGCAGCCCATGTGCATCAAGGCCAACCCGAGCAGACCTCGTTCAGCCCAATTCAAAGCTGGTGATCCCGAACAACTGGTCCAGGCGATGGGGCCGAACCGGCCGGGTATACATACGAGCCACCTCAAAACTGACCGCAAAGCCCAGCTTTTCAAGCATCTGATGGGCGGCCTGATTGGGCTCGGGAACATCTACAAAAATGGGGGTCGTGGCCTCCAGGCCGGCGCCACAAGAGGCCAACAGTTGACCGGCCAGTGGAGCATCCGGAGCGATCAGCGGGCCAACCTTCCAGCCTACCCGGCAGGGCCGGGCCACCACCATACCGATCAACCGCCCATCGCTGTCCAGTGCAGCCGCCGTATGGGCCTGGGGCTGGGCCAGCCAGGCGGCCACATAGTGGGGCCGATCGGCCGGACTGACCCGCGCATCCAGCTCAAGGACCTGCTGAAAATCCACCTGCGCAAGGGGCACAAAGTTGCGCGCTGCCTGTGGCAACAGGCGGGCCTGGCCAGCCCAACGCAGACTGCGATGGGCCAGTTGAAAGCCCGACTTGGCGTAGTTGGACTGTTGAGCAACCACTCCGTCCAGGGCCACACAGCCACCGGAATGATGACTCATTACCTCTTGCCAGAGCCTCCAACCGTAGCCCTTCCCCCGTTGCTCGGGAACCACAATATAGAGACCCACAAAAGCGAAATCGGGATTCCAGGATACGGCCGACAGGCTGGCCATCGCCTTCCCTTCTAACTGGCCCTGCCAGAACCCCTGAGGGTCGCAGGCGTAAAAGGTAGCCGGGTCGTGGTGCCCCGGGTTCCAACCTTCGAGGGCGGCCCAGTCCAACATCTGTTGCACGCCCTCAAGGCCACAGCGCAAGACTTGCATCAGCGCCCGGGGTGACCGATGAAAGCCAGCACAACCTCCACGGCGATCAGTACGATGACCACGATTTCCAGCACGTGGGTCTGGCGCGTATTGCTGACATCCACCAGCACTTCCACGCTTTCGTGGATCAGGCGCAGTTTGTGTTCCAGCGTGCGATAGCGGCTGGTCAGTTCAAAATTGGCCTTGTGCTCTTGAAAAATCATGTCCAGGGAAGGGTCCTCCCAGACGATATCCGGCGAGTCCAAAATGGCCAGATTGCTGACAATTTGTCGGCGCGTGGCCAGACCTACTCCCAAAAAGCCCATCATCTCTTTGACGGAACCGCGCCACTGGCCGCCCAGTGCGATTGCGTCGGTGAAAGCCGCGGCCCGGTCAAGCAGTTCCTCAACCTTTTGTTCAAAGTATTCCAACGTGGTCGACTGAGCCAGCACCAGGCTGAGCAGGCGCAGCTTGGTTTGGGTCACTTCTTGCAGCACCACGCGCTCAAAGTAGACTTTGTCACGCCCCTGCGGGTCGACCACCAGGTTGAGGTCGTCGGTCAACTTGTCCGTCTGTCCGTCTACATAGCTGGCCAGGTCCTGCATAAACACTTCGGCCTTGGGAGTGGCCACCCCGATAAAGACCACCGAGCCGAAAGCGAAAAGATAGACATAGCCGTCTCCCAGCTTTAAGCAGAGGTCGGATTTCGCTTTTTCCAGGATTCGATCGACAAAAGCCCGGGCGGCATCCTCCAGACGAATGCGCCGGCCTACGTGATACGAAACCAGGGCCAGATTCTGGGTGGTAACGTGCAGCATGCGTGCCAGTATAGCACAACCAGCCCGCCCATTCCCCCCCTGACCCCTAACTGGCCAGGGCCAACGGACGCGCCAACCAGGCGCCTACCGTGGGCGGGCACAGGTTGATAGGGCAAGCATCCTCTAAGTCGCCAAGTTCTAAACGACGCAGGGCCCCACCCTGAGCCGGCAGCGAATAAGCATTGCCCCAGTTGCTCAAGTCAAGATCACACAGTTCCAGGTAGGCCGTGCAGTAAAAAAGGCGCTGACCATCAGGCGAATAAGCCGGCGAGGTTCGGTAGGCCCGGTAGCCCTGCTGGCTCTCGACTTCTAGCTGGGGAATACTCAACTGGTGGAGTTGTTGGCCGGCCAGGTCGAGTCGATAGAGTTGATCATCGGTCTGGTGCACAAAAGCCAGCGAAGCGCCGTCGGGCGCCATGGCAAACTCGATGGGTCGAAAATCCGCATGGCGCATAACACATTGCAGCTGGCGCCGCAGCGGATTCCAGTGCAGTAACTGCCGTTTACCCAGCGGGGGCTGAACGGCAAAGTAAAGGCCGGGTGCGCGCTGGTCCAACTGCAGGTCGAGAATCTCCCAGCCGGGCTTTTCCCAAATCAAAACCTCACGGTCCGTGTGGCGATCCCATTCCAGCAAGCGAAAGGGGGGCGGCCACCCCTGTTGGGGCTGCAAGCGCCATTGCCAGCGCGAATCCGGCGAAACCCTGCCGCCGTGGCCTTTGCACAAGATTTGGCAGGGGCTACTGTGGGAAATCTGTCCCTGGTCCTGAACTACGGGAATGCCTCCCTGCAGCCAACCGGCAGCCGAGGCCTGCTCGGCAATGCTGGGACCCGGGGTCAGGCAATCCTCCTCCAGTTGCGTGCCCTGTCGATATTCCAGGCGGAAGGTCTGGTAACAGTTGTGACGTTCCAGGGTAATGAGCAAGGGGTATTGGGTCATGGGCGTATCCTCCAGTGGTTTCTGGCCGCACTCTAAACCAATCCCATCGGCAGGGGTTGAACTGGACATGTCCAGTTTGTGTCCTTTCTTTTTCGTGGACTTGCTTACAAATTTGCAACGCCCTGGACACCGCCAGCTCATAAACTACTGGGGAGCCAGGCACCGGCGTTTAGCGCCGAGAACATACCGCCTGACCAAAAGGAGCGGTCACCCATGTCGACAATCAGCAAGCCTACCCCCCAATTTGGCTGGATACGCGGTCAGTTCCCGGGCGGAGCAGCCGACCTCAATTTTAACCGTCGCCAAAACACCGTCAGCGGTGATTCGTTCGGCGACCAGGTCACTCTCAGCACCAGCCCCGATGACAGTCTGGTCAGCGGTCAGGCCCACGGCAGCGAGGTCAAACTCAACCAGGACTGGAGCCCGCGCCTGGTCAAATTGGATGGCTGGGCCAACGGCGCCCGCTACCAGATGAACGTCGACTACGATCGTCACCAGGCCACTGGCAACGCTAACGGCCAGACCATCGCCCTCAACTTTGATATGCAACAGGGCCTGGTACAGGGCCGAGTCGGTTCCCGTAGCGTCGACCTCAAGTTGAGCAACGACGGCCAACTGACCGGTCAACTGGGAAGTGGCCGCGTGCAGGCCGAGATGATCAACCTGGACCTGGGTCATTTGATGACCCACTGGTATCTGATCAACCAGTAGATGCCGGATCGAATATCCCAAAGCGGCCTCTGGAAGATTCAACGAGACTACTACCGTCATCTTGGCATGGCGGCTTGGGATGACAAAACACCCTACTACGTGACCAACAGCCAGGTCATCTCCGAATCTTACGCAGATCTGATCACGGCTTTTCTGCTCGACCACCCGCCCGACCTGGGCCAACCGCTCTACATCTTGGAGATGGGTAGCGGGACGGGACGTTTTGGCTACCAGTTGGCCCGCGAGCTGACGCGGAAGTTCCAATACTTTCAGTCCCTGCGCCCACTTCAGTTCACCGTCATCCTGAGCGACATCGTCGAGGACAATGTCAAATTTTGGGAGCAACATCCACGCCTGGCCGATCTGGGCCCCCGCATCGACTTTGCCTTGATCGAGCCGGGCTTCGAAGACCGCGTCTGGTTGCGTCGCTCCCGGCAAAAACTGGCGGATCTGAGCAACCCCTTGGTGGTAGTGGCCAACTACATCTTTGATTCCATTCCGCACGATGAGTTTCGGGTCCACAACGGACAGGTCGAAGAATGCCTGATTGAAATCGTGGCCAAGGCTCACTGTCCCAACTCCAGCCCGGAACGACTGGACGCCCGAGACGTCGAGATCGTGCGCAGCTATCGGCCCATCCATGCGGCCACCTACTATGACGCTGCGCGTCACCGCGAGGTGTTGTTGCACTATCAGAAATCCATAGCCCAGGGAAGTGTGACCGTGCCGGTGGCTGCCCTGGACTGCCTGGATCGACTACGCCAACTGGGTAAACTGCTTTTGATCTCCTCGGATCGAGGCTTCACAAGCGCTGAGGCCATGGCCGTCTACCCGGATCATCCGCTGGCCTTGCATGAGGGCTGCTTCTCGCACATGGTCAACTACCATGCCCTCGGCCTGAGCTTTCCAGGGGCATTGTCCACACAGCGCCATTTGCTCGATGGCGTCCAAACCGTGTGTTTCAGTGACCTGCCAGCCGGCCCTCAGCTAAGCTACGCATTTGGCGAGCGAATCGATCGCAAAAACACCATCAACAACGCCAACGATCTCTTTTGCATCCTGCGCGACAAGCCGCCCTTCCGGGGCCTGCTGGGCTTTGTCAAACTGCACCTCCACGACCCCAACGCCTTTTCGGCCGTGGCCAAGAAGCTGTCGGAAAACCTGGCGGGCCTCTGTTACGGCGATCACCAGGAGGTGGTCAGCACTCTCGAACAGGTGTGGGAGCATGACTTCTACTTTCGAGGCTCGCCCAACCTGACGTTCTGGCTGGCCCACCTGTATGCGTGCCTGGGGCTGTTCGAACGGGCTCTCTCTTTCTACGACCTGACGATCGAGCGCCAGGGGGTCGACGAAATGCTGCTCTATCTGCAGGGCAGTTGCTGGCAGGCGATGGGCAACGCCGAGCAGGCCCGCCATCTCTATCAACAAGCCTTGCAGCGAGTGCCCGACATGCCCGAAGCCATGCAGGCCTTGCGATCGCTGTCTACTTAAGCTCGATATCCACCAACTGATTGCGTCGGCTCTCGTTGCCGGAATCGTCAACGGCTGCAACCCAGACTTGATACTTCCCCTTGGCCAAGTGGCCCAGATCGCACTCCACTTGAGGCGCTTCGACACGCAAGGGGATGCGATATTTCTCCCCCTTCGCCAGGCAGTACACCTTATAACTCTTGGCCTCGGGGCTGGTCGTCCAGGTCAGCAAAATCTGCGAACCTTTGGCCTCAAACTGCAAGTTGGTGGGCGAAGAAGGGGGCGTGCAGTCCTCGGCCCGACTCAAAACCGGTTTGCACAGGGCCCCCTCCCGCTGCTCTGCATCGATTGCGCTCACACTGAAGTACAGGGGCTGACCGTTGCTCAGGCCGGTTACG
>JADMJV010000115.1 GCA_018780265.1 bacterium | reverse complement strand
GATCTTTGCCGCGTAAACCTATGCATTATACGATCCGCGGAGTGTCAGACTAGCTACGCTTCGTCTTTTGGCTGAACCGGGCGTTTGCGCCTGGGCCGCCGAACCGGCCCGCCGGTCTTGGGTAACCCGTCCCACACCACTTTGCCCGAGGGGTCGGTCACCTGCACGCCGTGCAACACCAGCGACATCTCGGCCAGATGGGAGTGGCGTTTCTTGAAATCCTCAATCGCTTCCATGGCCGCTTCCAGGCTACGATACGAGCCGAGTTTGGGCATCGGGCCATCCACCATCTTAAGAGCTGTGCAGCGAACAGTATACATTGGCGTGGCAGCACTTTCTTGCCGATCGGTCCGCGCTCCTTTGCACTCAGGTCAAGCCTGAGCTCCGCGGCAGGGGCTACCAGCAGAATTCGGCCGGGCCAAGCAGTCCTTTCAGGCTTTGCTTAGGGTGGGCCAGCACAAAGGAATCGCACAGCCGCTTGCCCCGGGCGGTTCGCAGGCGCTCCACTGAGGCATCCCCAGAGCCTGATGCAGGGACTCCGGGTTGGTCTGGTTGCTGGCCAGGGGCTGGCCATTCATACCGAAAGTTGCCGTGTGGGTGCGGCCCTCTGGTAGGTCAGGGCCAGAGCCGTGAGCAGCAAAGCCACAAGAGCCAGGTTGCTTCTCATTGCGTGAGGGCTTCTTCCATGAGTATCAGCCCTGAACTCAACGGGGTACCCTGGCGGCCAGGGCCCAGTCGGGAGCGCAATTGGCTAGAAATCAAGTAGCCGCCCCGTTCCAAATCTTTTAGGGTCAGATTGTCTTCCGTGGCTGTGATTGCCCCCGCCTCTTCCCCCCAGCCCGCCACAGCAAAGGGAGATAGACGATAAATGACCTCGGCGATGTCCCAATATAGTCGCGTCAACGGATCGCGCCAAACCTGGTTGGCCGGGGAGTGCATTTGGGGCGCCACGCGAAAGAGTTTCCGGAGGGTGCCGCCCGGGGCGTCGAGGACCAGGGCGTCGCTGGGTCCTTCTGAAATCACGCCTACGCGACAGCCGAGTCCGTTCCCCAGCCCGAGGACGCCATAGCGAGCGTTGAAAGCCTTTGGAGGTGGACCAGGGGGAGGATTTTGCGATTTGGAGTGCCGATATCTTCCGGTTCAGTCCAGGGGCCGTCCAGACAGGAAGCACTCCACAAAGCACGATAGGCTCTCTCCAGCCCAGGATTGGGAGAGCCTTCCCCACTCTGGTTGGGATAGGAGATGCACAGTTGATAGGTTGTGCCGCAGGCGAAATCCTGTCGACTCCAACCGTCTGTCGTCTTGCGCATATTCAGGGAGGTTCGACAGGACGGGCTGGTATTACTTCGGGAACAGAATGGGCAGCCAGGCGGTCACCGCGCAGGGCCTGCCACTTATGGTTCTGGCTGAGCTGGGCGGACTTCAACTCGAGCTCCGCGAATGTCTGGAGATGATGGTTGTGGAAGGCCTGCGGGGGGAAGCCGAGTTTGACTCCCGCGGAGCGTTCTCTCTCGATTCCACCCGCGCCCTTATAAAGCTGGCTGGCCACTCCCTGCACCGCAAAACCGACTATCTGCTGAAGTGGGTTCAGGCCGGAAATTTGATGAGTGCCACGAGAGTTGAATTTGTTATCACTGACGATTCAGTCAAAGTCAGCTATTTTGGTGGTATCATTCCTGACCTGGAGCAATTGCAGCAAGGATTGGCGCCCCTTTGCAGAGGTCCGGGTCAGGCTTTGCTGCTGGGACAACTGGACGCGTCGGCCCGCCCTGGCTGGCAGGTTGCTTGTCAAAGACGAGACAAAGGTTGTCAGCTTCACCTCACCCGTCCCAAGCAACCTGAGAAAGTGTGCTGCTCCGAGATCTTAGAGTTGCGGCGTCGCTGTCTGTTTTCGGCTTGTCGGGTGGTGGTCAACGGGCACCAAGTCGAGCCGGACTATCCCACAGTGCCCGCTAAGCAAGGAGATCGATTCCTGCGTGGGGACTTTATTTTGGGCGAATTTCGGCCCGGCAGCATGGCTGCGGTGCTGCCTCCCGCCAGCCACACGGGTACGTTCACTGTGATGGAGGCGGGGGAGGAATTGCCCGTCTGGGTGCTCCTCCGCTACTTGCCCGGTTCTCACACTCGTACCCTGCTGGTTCGGGATGGGGTATTGGAGGAGTCCAGCCGACCCACTCTGACGGAGGCCGTGGCGGATGTGTCTGACTTGCCTTCCGATTTGTCGGGGTTGCGATCATTGGAAGGCCAGGAACTGCAGCAGCGGATGGAGGCGATTCAGGGTCACCGGCGTGTGCTCGAAGAGCGGGTTCTGGCTCAAGTCGACCAGATCCAGGCTCTGTATGCTCCTGCGGAATTGACCGGCTACGGACGGGCCATGGCGCGCTGGCTGATCTTCCCCCTGTCGATCCTGGTGGGCGTTGCCGTTACCATAAACGTCAGATCCCCAATCCAGCCGCTTTTCTTCCTGATCAGCTATGTGCCACTGGCCTTGGGGCTGAACTGCCTGGTCAGTCTTCTTTCTCGCCCCCACACCGCCCGTGCCTGGGCCAGGCACAATCGGGCGCTGCGCCGGCAATTGACTGCCCGACTCAAACAGTCCGGATGAATTAATATCCTCCAGGAGGACGATTCCAAAGCCAGTCCAGGAAATCGGGAAGCGAGAGAATCTCAACATCTTGAACTCGTCGGGAGTGTTTTTCTAGCGATACCCCAAGTCGCCGCCCCACCGGGCCGTCTTGCTGGATGGCCGCCAGTGCCCTGCAGTCGCTGGCGTGCATTTTGCCGGACTTCACCTCGATGGCAGCCTCCCTGTCATTCAGCACAAAGTCGACTTCGAGCCCGCCACTGGTGCGCCAGTAGCGAATTTCCAGTTCGGGATCCCGGTAGGCTTGATAGGCTGTGAGTTCCATCCAGATCAAGTGCTCAAAACTTTTGCCAAAGTCCGGATTGCCTGGTTGGGGGGAGAGGCCCGCCAGGTAGTTGCTCAGACCTACGTCAAAGAGATAGAACTTGTCGCTCAGGCTCATCCGTCGAGTCGGTGATTTTCGGTAGGGTTGGAGCCTGGAGGCCAGCAGCGTGTCCTCCAGGATTTCAAAATAGCCCCGCACCACTTTCCCCGAGACTCCTACTTCTCGAGCGACGTTCTCAGCATTGAGAATCTCGCAACTGGTCAGGCCTACCACCTTGAGAAAAGTGGAGAAGCTCTGAAGTTTCCGGGTGGTGGCTTCGGCGGCGACCTCTTCCTTCAGGTAGTCCTGCACGTAGCCCCGCAGCAGTTCCCGCGGGGACAGCGAGAGGTAGTGAGGAGGCAGGAGTCCAGATTGCATGACTTCGGATAGTCGAGCCACATTGAGTGGGATTTCTCGCAGGCAAAGCGGTTTCATCTCTCTTCGCCAGGCCCTTCCACCCAGCAAGTTTGCCTGGCCGCGTCTAAGTTTACGAGCGCTGGAACCGGTCAAGAGAAATCGCGCTCCTGCGTTCTCGATGAGCCAATGAACTTCATTGAGGAGCAATGGCAGAAACTGAACTTCGTCGATAATCACCCAGGCCGGACTGGGTGTTTTCTGCAAATACTGTTCTCGGAGCTTGTGGGGGGACTGCAACAGGTCCAGGTAGACGTCGGACTCCAGCAGGTCGATGTACCAACCGTCCAGGGCTTGTTGCCTCAACCAATAGCTCTTGCCAGTCTTGCGTGGACCCCAGAGGAAGACAGAGTCCCTGCCCTGGGGAACTTGCAGGAGGCGCTGAATCATTTGGGTGGAGACTTCAAGGCTATGCAGTTTTTCCCTGTAAGGGAAATATTGCATAGCAATTGTTCTGCGCGGGGGAAATATTGCACGGTTTCGTCGAACGTGCGCAAGGGCAACCAGGCGCTTGGTGTCACGGTCTCCCCAACAACTTGGTGAGGTTCTTAGTGTCCCCCGACGTAAGTTTCTTGCGTTTTTGGGCGTCGAGGCGCCCGCCTGACAAGGAGTGGCGACGCGGTGTATCGGGTTATACAGCAAGGAGCCGCGACACAGTCTGGCGGGATGGATCGGCGTCCAAGAATGTTGAGGGAATTTGCGTCGGGGGACACTTAGCTACAAGAGACAGGTCAGCTCAGGCTGACGACGTCCCGCTCGGGCTGGAATTTGCCGTCGGCCGGGACCAGGGCCACTACGAAGTCACTGGGGGCGTTAATCTGGACTAACTGCCCATTGAATTGACTGCGGAAGTTGCCCTCGTCGACGGGGCGGTGACCCACCAGCCAGCTTCCGCCTTCTCCGCCAACCTCTTTGAGGTTCTTTTGAAATCGAGCCTGAACATCGCCGTCCTGGTCGTTCCAATTGCGATTCTCGGTCCAGGACAGCTGAGCAAAGGCTTTTGCGTCGCGTTGCTCGACCGCCTGACGGTCCAGTGTGCCCCCTGGAGCGGCGTGCGAGGCCACAAAACCTTGACCACGCACCACCAGCGGCATGGTCTCTTCAAATTGGGCATATTTGTCCAGAAAGTCCTGGCCCAAATTTTGTTGGACCCAGCTTTGCACCATAGCTGACTCGCCAACGTTGCGGGCGTATTTGGCAAAGCTGCCCTTAATTTCGTCGTGATTGCCGCGCAAGAAATGGAAGTTCTCGGGGAACTCACTTTTGAGATCCATGACCATCTTCATGGTGCCGAAGCCTTCGATCATTTCCTGGTGCATGGCGGCTGACTGCTTCCCTTGCATCATGTCCTGCTCGGCTCGCTGCCAGCGCGCGGCGGCCCGCCCTTCGCCATGCATTCCGTCGCCAACGCACACCAGATTGATCTTGCCCTGTTTGAGCAGGTCAAAGACCTTCACACCGTCTATTTCGTGCTCGAGTGCTTTCATAATGAAGTCGCGACGCGCATGGATGTCAGACAGCACCAAGCTGGGTATGCCTTTAGGCAGGTCGACGATGCCTTTTTCTTTGTTTAGCTGAGCCTGGGCGCCGCTGAGCGACTCCAGGTAGCTCTCTTTGTTCTCCAGTTGCTGCTTGCTGGCCAGGGCGCTCAAATCGGAGAGTTGCAGACCGGTGCGCAGAGCTGCGCCTATGGGGCCCCCCACTGCACTGGCTGCGGCGCCCAGTCCGGCCACCAGTCCTTGCTGCGGCAACGGTGCCGGTTGACCGACTCCCGACAACTGGATCACGGCATCGCCCATCTGGATTTTGGCATTGGCAGGCAGGGGAGTCCACTGGCCCTTTTCAATCTTGGTGCCATTGATCGAGGTGCCGTTGCTGGATCCCGCATCCTGGAAGGTCAGTTGCCCGTCTTGTAAGCGCAATCGCCCGTGATTGCGACTCACCGTGGGGTCTTGCAGAGAAATGCTGTTCTCCTGGCTGCGTCCTAAAGTGTATTCGCCATCCTGCTTCAGCGTGAATTGGTGGCCCAGGTTGTCCTGGAGCAGGTAGCCGGTGATGCCGCCTACGGCTCCGCCCGTGGCGTGCAACGCCGAGGACATGCCCTGCTGGGAAGTTCCTGAGCCGGACTGGTTTCCCAGCCCGTCAAGCTTTAAGTCGACCGTGGCAAACGAAACCGTGGCGCCAGGAGGCAAAGGCACCCAGCGTTTGGGTTCCAATTTCTGGCCATTGACCTTGGTGCCAAAGCTGGAGCCTGCGTCACAGAGTTCGATGGTTCCATTATTGGTGCGCATTTGGGCGTGATTACGGCTGACTGCCTGATCTTCCAAGAGCAGGTCCGAACCGGGTAGGCGACCGACAGTGACAACCCTGCCGGCTGGAATTTCGAAACGAAAGTCGCCAGAACTCAGGCTGAATCCGCTAGGCAGATTTCCTACGCTATCGCCAGAGGTGGGCGCAACAGCGCTTTCGCCAGGAGCCACTCGGCTGCGCAGGGGCGTCTGTTGGGGGATGTGGACTTTCGTGTTGGGGAGGCCGTGGATCACTTGGAATCTCTTCTGCGTCGGGACAAGGAGACCTGTCCTTTGGTGATGGCGCAGGTCGAAGAGGTAGGGTGTTACCAACTTTCATGGTATAGTTATGGAATGAAAACATCCATTGATTCTGCCGGACGAGTTGTCATTCCAAAATCCATCCGATCTCAAGCAGGACTGGGGACTGGTCAGGTCATCGAGATTTCATTCCGCGACGGTGCGATTTTGATTGAGCCGGCTTTAGCCGAGGTGCGTCTCGAAAGACGGGGCGAGTGGGTGGTTGCAGTCACAGATCACGAGGACGCTCCGCTTACCACTGGGCAAGTTAAAGACGTCATCCAAGAGATTCGAAACCCCACTTGAAGACCACCTTCTTGATGGATACGAGTTGCTTGATCGCGGCATTCTGTCAGTGGCATGAGCACAACACGGCGACTCTGGCCGAGGTGACTCGGAGAATCGATCAAGGCTCGACATTGGCAATTGCAGCTCACTCGTTACTCGAAACCTACTCTGTTTTGACCCGTCTTCCAGCCCCCCGGCGACTTCCATCGGATCAGGCCCTGGCGCTCATTCAAGCAAATCTTGCGCATCACAAAATCCTGGCCATAGAACCCAGGGACTATTGGAAATTGCTCCAGACTTGTTCCGACAAAGGATGGACCGGGGGGGTGGTTTATGACGCACTAGTTGCGGCCTTGGCTGAAAGCCACGGGATTCCAGAGATTCTAACGCACAATCAGCGTGACTTTGCTCGGCTCGTCGGATCCACGACCCGTATTGTTGTTCCGGCTTGATGGCTTCACGGAATGGGGGCGAAAACTTGCACGGTGGAGACGGTGTCGCCGGCCATGTAGAACGCGATGCCGCGGGCCGGATAGAAAAGATTTTCTCCGTTGGCCTGCGCTGGATTGCCATAGAGGGCCAACACTTCGGCTCGGCTGCTGCCCATTTTCAGGCCCTTGGCTGTGATGTAGTCGCCGGTGGTGATGGTGATGGCCAGTACCTTGCCGCCGTCCACCAGCAGGCCCACTCCTTTGTCGGGCCAGCGGTGATCTTTGCCCTTGTGCACGGGAGCGGCGCCCCAGGCTGTCTCCACCTGGGAAAAAGCCATACCTATTTTGAGGTCGCCGCAACGCTGTCCGGCCACCACCAGTCGGTCTCCTTGCAACGCCGATTGGGCCTCGACCTTGAAGATAAAGACCCGTTCCACCAAGCCGGCCTCGTCATAGGCAAAGCCGATACCGCTGCCCGGGTAGGCTATCTGGCCGCTGCCTCGCTGGAGCCCTAAACCCAGGGCTTGTTGTACTTGAGAGATTTTGCTGCCCACACCAACTCCCTCGACAGTGCGGGCCCCGGACTGGAATACAGTGATTCCGATCACTTTTTTCTTACCGTTCACCAGCAGCAGCACATTCTTGGCGTAGGTCCTCAGTGAACTTTCGGGGTCGCTTTGGCTGGGCACCGACCGGGTGGGCGCTCCCAGCGCCTGTTCGGCTTGAGCTACTGGTTGACCCAGAGAAATGGGCCCGTAACTGGTGCCGGGCTTGAGTTGCCAGGCTTGAGCCAAACACAAGCAGGGGATTAGCAAACATAGAACAAGAAAGTAACGTCGCGTCATTTAGGGATCTTTCTAAGGGAAGGTGATTTTCCCCCCGATACCTAAGGCGCCCCCTTCAAAACGCCCAAGGAGTAAGTGATTTATGGCTGGAGAGAAAATCAGCATCAGCAACGGTGCGCTGCAGGTGCCGAATAACCCCATTATCCCGTTTGTTCGCGGGGACGGTACGGGCCCGGATATTTGGGCCGCATCAGTTCGAGTGCTCGATGCTGCGGTAGAGAAAGCTTACGCGGGCAAGCGAAAAATCGAGTGGCTGGAAGTTTTCGCCGGCGAACTTGCCCATCAGAAGTTCGACAACTGGTTGCCCCAGGAGACGGTGACGGCCTTCCGCGATTATCTGGTAGGTATCAAAGGGCCACTGACCACCCCGGTGGGCGGTGGCATCAGTTCGCTCAACGTGGCTCTACGTCAGATGCTTGACCTGTATGTCTGTTTGCGTCCGGTGCGTTATTTCAAGGGCGTTCCGTCGCCCGTCAAGGCGCCCGAAAAAGTGGACATGGTGATTTTTCGCGAAAACACCGAAGACATCTATGCCGGTATCGATTTTCAGGCGGGTCAGCAGAAGGCTGTCAAAATCCTCGAGTTCCTCAAGGCCGAAATGCCGGAAGACTTTAAGAAGATTCGCTTTGGCGCCGAACAGTTGAGTTCCATCGGAGTTGGCATCAAACCGGTCTCTCAGCCGGGCAGCGAGCGCCTGATCAGGTCGGCTTTAGAATATTGTGTCAAGCACAAGCGCAAAAGTCTGACGCTGGTGCACAAGGGCAACATTATGAAATACACCGAGGGTGCTTTCCGTGACTGGGGTTACGATCTGGCCAGGCGCGAGTTTGGCGCGGTCGAACTGGATGGAGGGCCCTGGTGTAAGCTGCCAGGTGGCTGTATCGTCAAGGACGCCATCGCCGACATCACCCTCCAGCAGGTGCTGACGCGCCCGGAAGACTTCGACGTCATCGCCACTCTCAACCTGAACGGCGACTATCTGTCCGATGCTCTGGCAGCGCAGGTGGGTGGTATCGGCATCGCGCCAGGCGGTAATGTCAATTACCTGACCGGGCACGCGATTTTTGAGGCCACCCACGGGACGGCCCCAAAATATGCCAACCTGGACAAGGTTAACCCCGGCTCGGTCGTTCTCTCGGGCGAAATGATGCTGCGGTATCTGGGCTGGTCGGAAGCCGCCGATCTGGTGATTGAAGGACTTGATGGAGCGATTGCCTCCAGGCGTGTGACCTACGACTTTGCTCGCTTGATGCAGGGCGCCACGGAAGTCAAATGCTCAGAGTTTGGCGACAACATCATCGGTCACATGACCAGCAAAGCCGCCGTCTAACGGGAGTGTCCAAAAAGGCGGGCTGTGCCCTTGCCACCTGGCTTGTCGGAGTGAGCGTAGTTATGCTCTACGCTCACTCCGTGGGCGAGACTCCGGTTCAGTTGTTTAAGCACTGGGTAGTCTGGCTGCGCACCAGTCCATTGGGACCGGTCGCCTTTGTGATTGCATTTTGTGGCCGGCCCTTAACCCTCGTGCCGGCTTCGCTGTTTGCCCTGTCGGCGGGCTTTTGTTTCGGGCCCGGCTGGGGTTTTTTTTGGGTAAGTCTGGCTGGCGCTCTGGCCGCCTTGCTGTTCTACGGTCTGGGTTACTGGCTGGGACTTCGGCGTGGGCTGGCAGGTTGGTGGGACCGGGCCATCGACGCCATTCAACGACAGGGCGTGGTGTCCATCGTGGTGTTGCGTTTTTGCTTTACTCCGTATGACCCCGTCAGCTATCTCGGGGGAGCCCTGAAATTACCCACGTTCCCCTTTCTGATCGCTAACTTTATTGGCAATTTTCCCGGTACCATCTCGTGTGTACTCATGGGCGCTTCGATGCAGGGGCAGTTCATCGACGGAAATGTTGCTGTAAATTGGCGTTTGCTTGCCGTCAGTTGGGTAATGTTACTGCTGATGCTTGGTATAGGTCGACGGCTACGGCGTCGAGCTGGACTGGGCCAAACCAGCGGGAGCTTAAGCTTTTCAAGCGAAAGTTCCGCGCACACGGAACCATAGCAAGGAGCCTTATGACCATCACCTCGTCTGACGCCCAAGTTTTTCCCGGGGGAGCCTTCCTGACTCACGATTTTCCTGTAAGCGAGTTGTTAACACCCGACAATCTCAGCGAGGAGCATCGCATGATTCGGCAGACGGCCGAACGCTTTATGTTGGAGCGGGTCATGCCCAACGCGGAGCGCATTGAAAAGAAGGACCACGAGATCCTGAAAACGGTGCTGCGCGAGGCCGCCGATCTGGGCCTGCTAGGTGCCGAGATTCCGGAGGAATACGGCGGCACGGGGCTGGACTTGTTGTCCACCATGCTCATCACGGAAGAGATTGCCCGCCTGGCTTCCTTTTCGGTCACTTTTGGCGGTCACGCCGGTATCGGCACCGCCCCGGTTCGCTACTTCGGGAATGAAGCGCAGCGCCAGAAGTGGTTGCCCAAACTGGCCTCCTGCGAAGTCATCTCTTGCTACGCTTTGACCGAGAATCACTCCGGTTCCGACGCCCTGGCTGCCAGCACCAAGGCTGTGCTTAGCGAAGATGGCAAGCACTACATTCTCAACGGCAGCAAAATGTGGATCACCAACGGCGGGATCGCCGATCTCTCGATGGTTTTCGCCAAGGTCGACGGTAAGGCGTTCACTTGCTTTGTGGTGGAAACCAACTCCCCTGGCTTCTCGGCCTCCGCCGAAGAGCACAAGATGGGCCTGCACGGTTCGTCCACCACCGCTTTGACGTTGGAGAATGTCAAAGTCCCCGTGGAAAACCTGGTGGGCGAGGTCGGCAAAGGCCACAAAATCGCCCTCAACGTGCTCAATCTGGGTCGCTTCAAGCTGGGGGCCTGGTGCGCCGCAGCCGCCAAGTACGCCCTCAACGAGGCTATCGCGTACTCCAAGGAGCGCACTCAGTTTGGCAAGGCTATCTGCGAATTTGGCGCAATGCGCTACAAAATCGCTCAGATGGGCATTCGCTGCTGGGTTGGTGACTCCATGAACTATCGAACCGCCGGTATGATCGAAAAGTCGCTGGCTCAAGTAGACTCTTCCGATCCCACGGCCGCGCTCAAGGCCATCGAAGAGTATGTGGCCGAGTGCTCGATCCTGAAGGTCGTCTGCTCGGAATATCTGAGCTATGTTGCCGATGAGGCTGTGCAGATTCATGGCGGTTACGGCTATTCTGCCGAATACGCGGTGGAGCGTCACTATCGTGACGCCCGCATCAACCGAATCTTTGAGGGGACCAACGAAATCAACCGACTGACCACCACCGGCACCTTGCTGAAGCGGGCCATGTCGGGCAAGCTCAATTTGGTGGGCGGGGTTGTGGAAACCGACACCGGCGACGTGCTGGCGGCCGAAAAGAAGTTGCTGAGCAATGCTAAAAAGGCAGTTCTGTTGACCGCCGGCACAGCCATTCAAACGATCGCTGCCGATAGCCCGGAAGAGAAACACCAGGAAGCCTTGATGGATCTGGCCGACCTGGCCTCCGAAGTCTACGCCATGGACAGTGCCTGGTTGCGCGCCTACAAGCTGCACCTGGAGAAGGGGGCAGATAAGATCGAACTGCAGCACGACATGCTGTTTGTGTTCCTGATTGAAGCCACCACCCGTCTGTGGACGCGTTGCCGTCAGTTGCTGGCCAACGTGCTGCCAGCCGGCGAGGGATTGCAGAAGATCATCGGCACAGTAGACCACCTGCTTGGGCAGCCCCCCGCGAACGTGCAGCAGCCGCTGGCACGGATCGCGACGCGTTTGCTAGAAGCAGGCAAATACTCCGCCTGATTTTCGATGTCGGACACCAACCCGACCTGGGCCGGACAGTTACAATCCGCTTTGGACCTTTGGTCCAAGGGGCGGTCCGACCTGGGCGGGAAGGGTTTGCAACAGGTTCTCTCCCATCTCCGTGGGCCCGACCACAGTCTGTGGCGGGCCTTTGTGTATAATCAACTGGCTCTGCTCTCCAACCAGATGGGCCACTGGCAATACGCGAAAGAACAGTGGGAATTAGCCAACGAGAGCTGGGCGGATAGCCGGATGGAGGCAGGTTCCCCTGAATTGCAGGCTACCCTGGATTGGTACGTGCAGTTGCTGACCCACTACGGCTTTGCGGAGAGAGCCAACAAGGTCAGCCAGCTCCATCGGCAGCGGCAACCACCCCTGATTGACCCCTGGGGGGAGCAACAAGACAAGCCCCAACTGCCGGAGTTGGCCAGTGTTTCCACGCCGACTCCGCTTAAACCGGTTGCGGACCCGTCGGATTTTGCTCCCATTGGCGGGCAACGAGTGGCCAGCCGGTCGTTGACCGAGAGCTCCTTTCTGGATTGGGACGAGCATGTCTGCAACGCTTTAAAGTTGGCTGGCGAGGGCAAGTTGCCGCCCGCACTGGCCAGTCTGGACAAGGCCAAAGAGACTGCATTGGCCTCGCGCGCACAGGACAATAACCATCTGTTGGCCTTGATTTACAATGCCGAAAGTCTGGCTTGTTTTCGAGCCGGGGACTACTCGGGGGCCGGTCAGGCCAAAGAGGAGTCCACTCGCCTGTGGTCTCAAATGGGCGAAACCCCCAAGGTCTATGCGGGCGATATCCATAGCAAATTTGTGCAGGCCCTGGAGCGTGCCGGCCAGACCCAGGCTGCTACAGTGTTTGGTCAGCGACATCGCCAGACGCAATGCCCCTTGATCGACCCTTGGTCCGACCTGGAAGTGGGTATCAAGAGCGGCGATTGGCAAAATGACGTCTTCGATCTGGAACTGGATTGGAAGGCCAGGATGGAAACGGCTCTCCAATATCACGGGCGCGGCAACTACGTGGAGGCCCAGAAGGAATTGGGTTTGTTGGAACAGCAGTTGCGCTTCGAAGATCTGCAGCGAGCTCCCGGAGCCTTGCTCTTTCAGATGCAATCGGTGCTGGCTTATGCGATGGGAGACTACGATTCTGCGCAGGTCCTTTATCGCAAGGCGTCCGGGGTGTGGGAGCGTCTCGAGCCCTCCCAAAAGAAGGAGGGGCCCTTTTTGGGCCAATTGATCAATCTGGTCACCCTGTATGGCCTGGAGGTTATGGCCGACCGTCTCAGCGATGGTCTTTGTGATCCCTTTGTTTTTTACAAGCACGAGCACCAGATGCAAAAAATTGAGATAGCCTCTGAGGATGAAGAGCAGGGAGATGCACGTGGACAGTGGGAGCGCCAGTTGGTAGAGGCCTGGGAGATGGCCGCCAAAGGTCGCTGGGATATGGCCCGGCGGCGAGCGGCTCACTCAGAGAGGGTGGCCAAGATGATCGGTAGCAACGACCTGCGCGTGGCTTACAGTCTCAATTCCCAGGGGTTGTTTTGTCAGGCAGGGGGTGACTACGCGGATGCCCAGGAGCTGTACGAAGAGGCCGTGCGAGGCTGGCGGCGTGGTTCGCACTTGCCGGCCGCGCGCACGGCCTACAGTGAATTTTGCGATATCCTGCGCCAGACCCAATGGGACCCACTGGCCGCCCAGCTCGAGGCTCTGTGGGATCAACCTGTGTCGCGGAGCGCCTTTAATTCAGCGTTGCTTCCCCTGGATAGTTTGACCAAGTCGGGTATGAAGGTCTTAGTCGAGCCGGTAGAAGAGGAGGCTGACGACGGCGTATTGCGCCTGCCCAGCCTGCCCGCAAAGCAACTGGCGCCTGTAAAAAGGATGAGCTGGTGGTTGGCCGGCTTGTTGCTTTTGGCCATTGCCGGGGCACTTGCTGCCGGATTTTGGTGGATGAAAAATCAGGCCCCTCTGCCTCAGGCCAGCCCGGCGCCGGTTAAGCGCAGCTAGGGATCGAGTACGTGCTCAAGGCCTTCGACCAGGCCGGTCAAGTTGCGCACCCTTTGAATGGCCAGGATTACCCCAGGCATGTAGGCGTTGCGCGCTCGGGCGTCGTGCTGAATCATCAGCGTCTCACCATGGCTGCCAAACATCACCTGTTGGTGAGCCAGCAGTCCCGGTAGACGGACAGAATGGATGCGCACTCCGCCGATCGAGCCACCGCGGCAGCCTTTGACCGATTCTTCTTCCTGGGCCATGGCTCGAAATCCGTCACTGCGCGACTTGCGCATAAGCTCAGCGGTGCGTCGGGCGGTGCCGCTGGGGGCATCCATCTTCTTTTCGTGATGGAGTTCGATGATCTCGGCCCAGCGGAAATATTTGGAGGCTTCGCGCGCAAATTTCATCATCAGCACGGCGCCCAGTGCGAAGTTGGGGGCCAGTAACACGGGTTGATTGCAGGTTCGGGAGGCTTCCTCAACTTCGGCCAGATCGGCGGGAGGGATGGACGTGGTGCCGATGACACAGGCCATGTTGTGGCGCAGTGCAGACAAAACAATGTCTTTGACCACGGGACCCAGGGTAAAGTCGACCAGCACACCGCCTGCCGCCACCTGGGTGCACTCTTCGATGTTGTCGCTGAGGGCCACCCCGCAGGCTTCTCCCTGGGCAACCACACCCACATCTTCGCCCAGGCCGCGAGCGTGGCCCAAAGCAGCCGCTAACCTCATGTCCACCTGCTGTAAGACGGTTTGGACTACTTCGCGGCCCATTTTTCCGTTGGCGCCCGCCACCAACACGGGGATCTGATCTTCCTTGTTCATGGTGCCTCCGCTCTCAAATCGACAGCGCTAGCGATTCGGGTAGGGGTTGCGCGGCTATGCCGTCAACCTCGGTGACGGGACCCAGAGCGGCCAACGAGTAGCGATCCGGGTCGAGCAACCAGCTGGCCAACTCTTTGACCTGGCTGGGAGAAACGTCGTCGATTTTTTGAATGGTCTCTTCGATCGGCACGAATCGGCCATAGTACAGATTGTTGCGGGCGATGCGCATCATACGGCTGGAGGTCGACTCTAAATTGAGGGCCAGGGCTCCCTTGAGCAGTTCTTTGGCCCGAACCAGTTCTTCGTCGGTGATGCCGTTGCCGGCAACGTCGGAGAAGATGCCTCGAGCCACAGTCAGTACCTCTGGCACTTTTTCGGCGCTGGTGCCGGCAAAGATTCCAAAGGTGCCGCAGTCGCTCAAGGCTGTTTGAATGGTGCTGACCGAATAGACCAGGCCGCGTTTCTCCCGAATCTCTTGAAAGAGGCGCGATGACATGCAGCCGCCCAGCACGCTATCTAAGACCAGCATGGTGTAGCGTCGAGGATCTACGTAGGAGATACCGGGAGCGCCCAGGCACAGATAAGTCTGTTCGCAGCTTTTGTTATACACGGAGCGATGTTGCGTCGTGGTGGGTGGAGGGCTTGTGGGTAGGGGTTTTTGCCCATTTTGAGTGCCTTGAAAGTGTTTTTCCAGCAGGGCCAGCAGTTCGTCGTGATCCACCTGGCCAGCGCAGGCGATCAAGAGGTTGCCGGGGTGGTAGCGGCGTTCCACATACTCGACCAGATCCTGGCGAGTCAAGCCTCGTACCATAGGGGCGTAGCCAATCACGGGGCGTCCTAATGGGTGAGAACGGTAGAAGGAGCGATTGAACAGTTCGAAGACCTGGTCGTCGGGAGTGTCCTCATACATCTTGATCTCTTCCAGGACCACCCCTTTTTCGCGCTCGATCTCGGCAGCGTCGAACAAGGAATGATTGACCATGTCGGAGAGGATGTCGATGGCCAGCGGAAGATGGCGGTCCATGACCCTGGCATAGTAGCAGGTATGCTCCCGGTCGGTAAAGGCGTTGAGTTGGCCGCCGACCGAGTCCATGCTGACCGCGATATCGTAGGCCGTGCGGGACTGTGTGCCCTTGAAAAACATGTGTTCCAAGAAGTGAGAAAGACCCGCCTGTTTTTCCGTTTCGAATCGCGAGCCCGCCCCGCACCAGATCCCTAAACTGCAAGAGCGTAGTTCGGGGACACGTTCACTGACTACCGTCAGGCCGTTGCTTAATTGAGTCTTCTGTTGCATTCAGGCAAGCGGTTCTGCAACTGCCGCGGAGAATCCCCCTCTGGCTCCGTGACGCAACAATTCGCGGGCCAGGCGCTGGGCGCTGGCGGCACCCGCGTCTCCACTCAACATGCGAGCGACTTCCGCTTCGCGGGCCTTGCCCTGCAAATGGATCAGCTCTAACCGGGTTTGCTCGCCATCGCTTTGCTTGCTGACGCGGATGTGTTGCTGGGCGGCGGCCGCGATTACGGCCACGTGGGTGACGCATAACACCTGGCGCTGGCGGGCCAGTTCAGAGAGCTTTTTGGCCACGGCTTCGGCCGCACGTCCACCCAGTCCGGCATCGATTTCGTCGAAAATCAGGGTGGTCAGCGGTTCGAACTTGGCGAAAATCCCGATAATCGCCAGCATGATGCGAGAAAGCTCGCCACCGGAGGCTATTTTGGCCAGCGGTCGGGCCGGCGTCCCCGGGTTGGGAGCCAGATAAAATTCCAGTTGGTCGCGTCCCTGAGGACCCAGAGGGCCAGCTTGCTGTTCGACCTGGAAGCGCATGACTTCCAGGTTGAGATCTATCAACTGAATCTGGACCTCTTGTTCGAGCAGGCGAGCTTGTTTGCGTCGAGACTCGTGCAGGCGGTCGGCGCTGAGATGGAGCGACTGGTCCACTTGCTGGCGCTGGCTCTGCAGGGCTTCCAGACGTTCCTCGGCGTTTTCCAGTTCGCTCAAGCGCTTTCGCGCATCGTCAGCGTAGGCCAGGATGGCAGCAACGTCGGGACCGTATTTGCGCTTCAGGGTCCGGACCAGCTCGGCCCGGGCCTGCAGTTGATCGAGTTGCTCGGGCTCGACCTGCAGCCTGTCCAGGTACTGATGCAGGCCGTGCACCAACTCGCCGATTTGACTTTCGATCAAGGCTAACTGTTGGCCGAAATCGGCCTCTGGATCGAGTCGATGTAAGGCGCTCAGGGGTTTTTGGGCGTGTCCGAGATCGAGTCCGTCCAGGGTGTCCAGCGCTTGACGGCAGCGGTTGCCCAGTTCTTCGGCGGCCGAGAGGCGTCGAATGTTGCTCTCCAGTTCTTGCTCTTCGTCGGCCTGTAGATTGGCTTCGTCGATCTCTTGTCGCTCAAAGCGCAACCATTCCAGTTGGCGATTGCGCTCGCGCTCACTCTGGCTCAACTCGGTCACCTGGCGCTGCAGTTCTTGAAACTGCCGGTACAACTGGCGATATTCTTCCAGTTCCTCTTGATGGGCGGACAATCGGTCTAGCAACTCTAAGTGACGGGAAGGGCGTAGCAGCGAGTTGGATTGATGCTGGCTGTGGATTTCCAGCAGCAGACGGCCCAACTCGCGCAACTGTCCCAGGCTGCACAGGTTGCCGTTGAGGCGACAGAGACTGCGTCCAGCGGCGCTGACCTCACGCAGGGCCACGGCCTCCTCTTCGTCATCCCAGCCCTGGCTGCACAGCCACTGGCGGGCCTCGGGCGACAGAATAAAGCGTCCCCAAACGCGGGCTCGCTTATTGAGGGTATCACGGGCTGCGTCGCCCAACAAAAAGCCCAGCGCGTCCAGCACGATCGACTTGCCGGCTCCCGTCTCGCCGGTCAAAACGTTGAGCCCTTCACGGAATTCCAGCTGAACCGATTCGATCAGCGCGAAATTCTCAATTTGTAGCTCGACCAGCACGCTACCCCGTGATCTGCAGGTAGAGTGCCGTCATCTCGGGGGAGGGAGACATGTTGAGTTCGTTTTTCATAATCTGACTGCAGGTTTGATATTGGCGAGCGGCCAGTTCTGGTTTGCCCTGAGCCACGTGAGAGCGCATCAAAGTGGTGTGAGCATCCTGGTGGCACGAATCGATGCGCAGCAGTCGCTGCGCGTAGTCGATGGACACCGGGAAGCGGTTTTTGTCGAAGAAATGGTCCATCAGAGTCTGCAGCATTTCGGTATATTTCATGTCCAGTTCTTCACGAATGAAGACAGCCCAGTCTTCATAGTAGCCTTCCATGAAATCGCCGGTGTAGAGGGACTCGGCTTTTTGGAAGGCCACCATGGCTTCGTCTTCACGACCCTCTTTGATGCGAGACTGGCCCTGCTCGTAGAGTCTCTCGAATTCGGGCATGTCAAAGAAGTAGTTGCGCTCGGAGTTGAAGCGGTAGAAGCCTTTGCGGGCCAAGACCACGCGGTCGCTTTCACCAGGGAAGACGGCTTCCAGAGCCTTGCGCATATGCGAGAGGGCCGCGTAGAGGCTTTGGCGGGCTTTTTCGGGCTCGTGATCGGGCCAGAACAGGTCCATGACTTTTTCGTCCGGCACGTCGCGGCCGGCGTTGCAGGCCAGATACGCGAAGAGGTATTTGGATTTGCGCGTTTTCCAGAGTTTTTCGCCCACTTCCTGGTCGCCCAGGAAGACTCGGAACTTGCCAAACCCATACATGGACAGGGGGGGAGACTGAGGGGCCCCACCCCCTTCGCGGGGTGCCAGTCGCGAGATGGCGCGCTCACGGGCGCCCGGCTCAAGGTCGGTAAAGAACGGTTGTAGTGTGTCCCAACCCAACCAGGCCAACAGGGACTTGGCCTTGGCGTGCTCTTCTTCCTGGCCTACCAGTTGCAGCAGCAGCGGGATCGACACGTAGCGCTCTTGTTTAAGAACTTGCTGCAAGCCCATCTGCTCCATGAGTTCGACGGCTTTCTCGACGGGCTCCAGCCAGTTGCCGTTGCGTTCCCGCTCCACGCGGCCGCGATAAAGATGGCCGATGGCGATATCGAGGTGAGATTCCCAGGTGCTGAAGATGTCCTGGGCAATATTCAGCTCCTGCAGGGCCTGATCGCCCTTGCCCAGATGGCCCCAGCACAGTCCGCGCAAGGCCCTGGCTCGGCCCAACACCAATTGACTGCTGGCCTGGGCCCACTCCACCGCTTTGTTGGCGGCCGTTTCGGCGTCTTCAAAGCGTTTGCGGTGCAGCAGGCTGAGCGCCATACCGGCCGAGGCCTCGGCCAGGGGAGTGCGCGATCCGTCTGGTCCCAGCATTTCGATGACCTGCTGAAAGCCACGGTCGGCCGTCTCCAGGTCGCCGGCCGTGAGATAGGTTCGGCAGATTCCTAGCAGCAGTTCGGCCTGACGTTCTTTGGAGAGATTGGCCTCGATGGCTTCTTCGTTCTCTTCGTCGTCGGACGAATCGACCAACTGGTTGAGGAATACTTCCACCAGGGCGGGGTCAAAGTGAGTGCCGGCCTCTTTTTGCAGCACCTGCCGGGCTTCGTGGTGGCCCAGCGGTTCACGGTGGGGGCGCTTGCTGATCATGGCGTCGTAGGCCTCGGTTACGCACAGAATGCGCGACTCGAGGGGAATGTCGTCGGCTTTCAGGCCGTGGGGCTTGCCACTGCCGTCAAACCATTCGTGATGGTGCACGATGATGCGGAAAATCTCGCGCAGACTGGACACGCTGGAGAACAGCGACTCCGATTGTTGCGAAGAGGCGGCCTGGATCTGAGCGATGTCTTCTTTGAGCAACTCGTCGGCCTTATCCAAAAAAGCCTTTTTCTGGCCGATGCTGCCGATATCGTGGAGAAAGGCAGACAGTTCCAGGGCCTCCAGGCGATTGCGCGAGAGGCCTTGCTTGCGGCCTAGCTTGAGCGAGGTTTCGGCGACCCGGCGCGAGTGTCCGGCAAAATGCTCGTCCCGCTCTTCCACGCCTTCGGCCAGCAACTTCACGATGGTGCTGAAATCGCGCCACTGCTGCTGCAGGCCCTGGGTATACATCTTCTGCTGGCGAAACGAGTCCAGGCAGCGCTTGACGCTGGCCACAAACTGGCGGTCATCAAAAGGCTTGAGGATGTAGTCGTCCACTCCCATTTTGATGGCCTGGATGGGCACGTCGGGGCTGGCGTAGCCGGTGATTACGATGGAGCGAGTGCTGGGCTGCTGCTGCTTAACGCCGGATATCGTCTCCATGCCGTCCATCTCGGCCATCTGCACATCGGAGATGACCAGATCGAATTCTTTGTTCTTGGCCAGACGTATGGCATCAATGCCCGATAGAGCCGTGGTTACGGCGTATCCCTCGTCTTCTAAAAGTATTTCCAGAGCCGCCAACATGAGCGGATCGTCTTCAACCACCAAAATAGACTCAGCCAATTTACCCCTCCTGGGAGCAGATGACCCCTTGATCAGGCACCTGCTTCGGTAGATCCAGCCGGCCACTGTTTAGCACCGGGGAGCCTGTTTCCTCTCTGGTGCGGAGGATTACCCCTGGTAGGCAACAAACAAGCGAAGCCAACGTGGACATTGTTCAACTCCAATTTCCTTTATGGTTTGTGGCCACCGGCTCGGCTGTGGTGGGTGCTTGGGCGTGCTGGTCGCAGCTGCGCCGCCGCGATGTGCTGGTGGAGTCTCTTGACCGCCTGCATCACGCTGTACTCTCTCAGACCGATTTCCAGAGCCAGACTCGGGCCCTGTGCCAGGCGTGCCTGGATGGTTGCAAGGCGGTAGGCGCGACGCTGTATTTTCGGGTCACCAAAGGGGAAACCGGCTTTCGTCGAGCGGCCGAAGTCGGCCGTAGTGCCGAGGAGACCGGGCCGGGCCTGGTTCGTGACCTGCTGCAACAAGCCTGGGATTCGGGCCAGCCGGCCGAGTCACAATACGCCGGTCGTTGGATTTTAGCCATCCCGGTCGGTCCTGGCCGCCAGGGGATGGGGGTGTTGCTGGCCTGCTGGGAGGGTACCTTGCGTCCCGACCCCCATCAACGTCGCCTGCTCGATTCGGTTACCACGCTGGCCCTGCTCATCGGTCCGCGCTTTCAGGAAGAGGGAGCGCTGGCCAAGGCCCAACAGGCCCTCGAAAGTATGCAGGTGGAGATGGCTCAAGAGCATCAAATGGCCAGCGTGGGTCGATTGGCCGCAGGAGTGGCCCACGAACTCAACACTCCATTGGGAGCCGTGTTAGCCATGGTGAGCAGTCTGCAGCGCCACGAAACCGACGACAATCGGGGCAAACGCTTGAAGATCGTGCGCGAAGCGGTGGAGAAGTGTAAAGGGATTATTGAGAAGCTACTGGTCTATTCGCGTGAGCCGGTGGAAACCGAGCAGGGTCTGACTTTCTCTCGCTTCGTGCGAGCCGATGCGGATCTCAACGAGGTCATCAAGGGCACCGTGGACCTGCTGCACGAGACGTTGGCACAGGACAGTCTGAAGGTGGTTTTGGACCTGCAAGATCTGCCGCCGGTTCGTATCAACTCGACTCAGTGGGGTCATCTTTTCAATAATCTTCTGATCAACGCACGCGACGCTCTCAAGGCAGAGGGAGTCCCCCACCCCGAGGTGGAGATCCGAACTCGTCATGAGGGCGCCAACCTCACGGTGGAGGTTTCTGATAACGGGCCCGGTATTCCCGAAGCGAATCGTAAGAAGGTTTTTCAGCCCTTTTTTACCACCAAAGACATCGGTCGCGGGACCGGACTGGGCCTGGCTATCGCCAGCGAAGTGGTGCGTAAGCATCAAGGCAATATCAGTGTGGGCAGCGGCCCTAAAGGAGGAGCTCAGTTCACCATCGTTCTGCCGGTTCCTAAGTAGTGAGGCTACTGCAGGACCGCTACCAGGTGGTGCGTGAGTTGGGCAGGGGCGGAGACGGGGCGGTTTACCTGTGTCGCGACCTGCGTCTGGCGGGCAGCATGTGGGCCATTAAAGAGCTGCCCTCGGGGGGCGCGGAACGCCAGGCCTTTGAACGCGAAGCTTCGATCCTGTCGCAATTGGACCATCCCCGCATTCCAGTGGTGGTGGACTTCTTCGTGCAAGACGACCACGGCTACCTGGTCCGTGAGTTCCTGGATGGTCCTAGCCTTTATGACTGGATCGAGAGTAGTGGGCCTGTCAGTGAGGCCCAGGCCGTTCACTGGGGGGTGCAGATCGCCGAGGTGCTCGCTTACCTTCATCAGCGCCAACCCCCCCTCTACCATCGCGATTTGAAGCCACAGAATTTGATGGTCGTTCGAGACGGAATTCGCCTGATCGATTTTGGCCTGGCCCGTGAGGACCGAGGACAGATTCACGTGGAACAGGCGGGATCCATGAGCTTTACCGCTCCCGAGCAGATCGGCGCGGCGCATCGCCTCGGTCCCGAAGCCGACCTGTATAGCCTGGGCGCCATCCTGTATTACTTGTTGATGGGGGTCCCCCCCGGCCCTACCGGGGGGGAGCATCGACTGTTGCATCAGCGCCCGAATCTTTCGCCCAACACCGAGCAACTGGTGCTACAATGTTTGGAGCCTGACCTGAAAAATCGGCTCAAAGACGTGGGTCAGGTCTTGTCGGCTCTGCAATACCAGGCCGCCCGTTTGCCGGTGCCGCCGCCCATTCAGGCGCCTCAGCGCAAAGAGCAGCCCAAGGAGGCCGTCGAGAAACCCCGCACCACTACTCGCTGGATGGTGCTGGCCAGTCTGGTTCCGCTGATGGGACTGCTGGCCGTGGCTACCGGTTTGGCCTTATCGCAGCCGGAGGCCCGTCCCGCTCCTACCGTGTCGGCTATCCCGGCCTCCAGCACCCTGGTGCCCTGGCCTAAAATCCAGGAATACATCGCAGCCAGGCGCTGGGATGAGGCGGAAGGCGCCTTGAGGGTCACCCTTTCTTCCAAGCCCGGGTCGGGGTGGGCGCGACTGGCTTTGACCCAGTTGCCGCTCTTGCGGGGCAAGCCGGCCAGGGTGCCGCTGCTGTTGCCCTTGGGGGGCCAGGAGGAAGAGCACGTCAATTGGATTTTGCAGGGTGTGGCCTTAGGGCAGCAGCAGGAGAGTCGCTTTGTTTTCGACCTGATAGACACCCACGCCACTCCTCCCCTGGACGCCTGGCAGAAACTGCAAGGCCAGGCCAAATTGGGTATGGTGCTGGGCCCTTTCGGCTCACAGGATGCTTTGATGTTGGCCCCGCTGGCAGGGAAAACCCCTCTCTTGCCGCTGGGAAGCACCGATCCTCGGGTGGCCCAGTCGGGAGCCTCGGTGTTTCCTTTGGGGTTTCCTCACTGGGCCAGAGTGGCGGCTTTGATTGGCCACGCCGTCAAAGAGAGCGGGCCGGGCGGTTTGATCTTTTACTCCAAGGACTCCAAGGCCATGTCCACGTCGGCCAAGTTTGCGGTGACCAGTTTGCAAAAGGAAACCGGCAAGGAACCTGTTAAACTGGGTTTTCACCCCGACGACAATCCGCAGGAGGTGGCCGCTCAGGTGGCCGCCCAGCGAGCCGACTGGATCTACCTTTCGGACAATCTGCATGGGCGCGCGGCTCAGTGGATCGCCCGCCTGCGAGAGGGCGGCGTCAGCGTGCCCGTGATCTGTGTTTTTCATCCGGCCAGCGAAGAGTTTGTGCGAGAATTGAAGGATGTGCCTGGCCAGGTATGGTTGGTCGAACCCCTCTGGCAAGAACGCGACGCGGACTTTGTCCAGCGCTGGACAAAGGTATTCTATGGGACGGAGGTGGATTGGAACAGCGCGTTGGGCTACGACGCCGCGCGACTGGCCAGCAGGCATTGGAAAGCTCAAGGGGCGGCGGCGGTGTTGGCCGATATCCAGAAATCACGCCCATACCAGGGTCTGCTGGGAGAGTATGATCTGGCTCACAATGGTTTTAAGCCTTACCCATTCCGTTACCGGGTGGTGGTGATTGAAAATGGGGCGCGTCAGGCCGGGGCCGAACTATAGCATCGAGGTGGCCAGTCCCATCAGTTTGCGCATGGCCCGCTGAATGCCGTCGGCGTCCAGTCCAAATTCTTCTCCGGGGGTAGCGCGGGGGATGGGCGGTGTGGCCGGCAGGGCCAGATGATGCACTTTGGGGGTCAACTCCATCAGGCTCAGTGTTTCCAAGGTCATGGTGGCCAGGCCGCCCTGCAGGCAATGTTCTTCCACGGTCAACAGATGGCCGGTGAGGCTGGCCTGCTGCAAAGCCTCGCGGTCGAGCGGTTTTAAAAAGCGCACATCCCACACCTGGCATTCCAGCCCCCAGGAGGCCAGCGATTCGGCGGCCAGCAGGGAGGCGTAGACCATCGGGCCCAGGGCCAGGATGGCGGCGTGTTGGCCTTGTCGCAAGCAGTGGCTGCGTCCGGCCTGGGCCGGCACCGACCCCAGACTGGTGCGCACGGCCGGGGCCTGGGTCAGGCGTAGCGCGAAGGGGGTCTCGGTCTGGTAGCTGAGGCGCACCAGTTGAGCGGCCTCTTCTACATCGGCCGGACAGGCCAGGGCCAGGCCGTGAACCTGGCGCAGCAGGGCCAGGTCGCGCAGGCGGGCAGGGGACAGGTGATCTTGGCCGGGCTCCCAGCACAGTCCGGCCTCAAGAATGATGAGCAGGCAGCCGGGGGGCAGGCCCGGCAACAGTTCTTGCAGGGCCAGTCCCAGATCGCCGGCACTGATGGCCAGCATGGGGAAGTAGCCGGCCCGGTGAGCGCCCCAGGCCGCACTGGCGGCCCGGGCCGGGTGGCAGCGCAGCCCGCTGAGTCCGGCCGGCATCTGACTGGAGCAGGCCCACAAAAGAGCGGTGGATTCCTGGATTAGATCGGGCAGTTGCTGTAGAAATACCGCTTCCAGGGTGTCCGGGGTGCTGAGCAATAACCGATGGCTCTCCTGGTGGCCGGCTGGGGTTGCGGTGGGGCCATGAAGATGTAGTAGCCGGCGCCCGGCACCGGTCATCAAAGGGTCCAATCTCTCGGCGATCGGTTTGGGTTCTTCCAGGCTCAAGCTGCCCCAAAAATCCAGGTTCCACTGGCGCAACCAGCTGGACCAGGCGTAGGTGGGCGGTTCGGAGTTGCGCTGAAACCAGCCTCCACTGGCCGGCACCGGAGCCAGCCAACTGTTGGCGTCCAGCAACAACACTACCAGCCAGGGCAGCGGGGTGGCCAAGGATTGCAGGGCCTGCAGTCGATCCAGGTCGGCCGGCAGCTCAAGCACCACGACCAGGGGTTGGGGCGTGTCTCGGTGACAGTGCCAGAACGCCTGTAATTGCTGGGCCCAACTGTCGGGCTCTCCATCCAGATCAAACCAGGCGCCCGGCGCCTGCGAGGCAAGTTGGCGCGCCAGCGAACAGGCCGGCCAGAGCAGCCAGCACAGCTCCCAGTCGGAAAGCAGCTCGGCCAGCACCTGGCGGGCGCGCATTTGCACGGCGCTCTCGGCCATGATTAAGTGGTGCGGGTTAGCAGATAGGTGGCCAGGGCACTGAGCGGCTCGGCAGCGGCCCCAAAAGGCTGCAGAGCCAGCAAGGCTTCCTCGACGGCCTGAGAGGCCATGGCGCGGGACTCGTCGAGGCCAAAGAGAGCGGGATAGCTGACCGCCTCCGGGTCTTCCAGGTGGTCGAGGATGTCGTCGGTGATCTGAAAGACCAGGCCGATCCGTTCCCCGTAAAGGGTCAGGCGAGCCAACTGTTCGGCATTGGCCCCCCCCACGATGGCACCGCAGCGGACCGCCCCTCGGATCAGCGCGCCCGTTTTGGCTGCATGAATTTTTTTCAATTGGGGACCGTCGATGGTTCCGGCGTGTTGGGCCGCCAGATCGATTACCTGACCCCCCACCATACCGGGGTGGCCCGAAGCCAACGCCAACTCGCTGATCAGTTGGCGCAACACCGACGCGCTCAGATCGTCGGGACTTTGCATGGCAACTTGAAAGGCCCAGATCGACAGTCCATCGCCGGCCAGCAGCCCTACGTCTTCTCCGTAGACCTTGTGATTGGTAGGACGCCCCCGGCGCTCGTCGTCGTTGTCCATGCAGGGCAGGTCATCATGGACCAGTGAAAAGCAGTGGATCAGTTCGAAGGCGCAGGCGATGGCCATGGCTCGCTGGTGCGGGCAGCCCATGGCCTCACAACTGGCCAGAGCCAGCACCGGCCGAAATCGTTTTCCACCGGGAAATACCGAATAACGCATGGCCTCCACGATGGGCCCGAGGCTGTTGGGGTCGGCGGGTAGAAAGCCTTCCAGGGCGGCGTCGACTTCCTGGGCCCGCTGACGCAGGTAGTCTTTCAGGTTGAAGGTAGTGGTGGCCTGGCTCATGGGTTAGACCCCCTCGGGACTTTGATGGCGGGCCAACAAAATCTTGACCCGGTCTTCGACTGATTTGAGTTTGTCGTCGCAGAATCGGGTCAGATCAATGCCTTGCTCAAAGAGCTGCAGCGACTGTTCCAGGCCTTGCTGTCCGGATTCCAGCTGCTGCACGATGCGCCGCAGTTGGTCGAGGGCCTGTTCATAGCTTGGGGCGGTTGTTTCGGTCATGGAAAAAATCCTCGGAGTGGGGGGAGACTTGCTCTACGGTGCAACTCATGCGCCCGTCGGCCAGGCAGATTTCCAGTTGGTCCTGCCCTTTCCTGCCGGCAATACTGCTTACCACCTGTCCGCGCTCGTCTAAACACAGGGCGTAGCCTCTCTCCAAAACCCGCTGGGGAGAAAGGCTCTGCAGCAGTTGCTGCTGTTCGGCCAACTGACTGCGGCTCAGCTGCAACTGTCGGGGTAGGGCCTGCTGCAGACGTTGTTGCAACTGGCTGATCTGTTCCTGAGAAACCTGGCAGCGCGCCTGCAAAGTGGCGGGGTGCAACTGGCGTTGCAGTTGGTGCCAGCGATCCCGCTCGCGCTGGGCCCGCTGCTGCAAGCCCTGGTTCAGGCTCTGGCGCAATTGGGCCAACTGTTCGGCGGGCCGCTCCCACATTCGCTGAGGGTGTTGACGCCAGGGGCGCTGGCTCAGCTGATCGAGCAGTTCTCGTTGGCGTTGCAGGCGCTGGCGCAGGCCCTGGTGCAGGCGCCGGCGATGCTGCAACAGTTCCTGGCGCAGGGTGGAGCGCTCAGGAGCCACCATTTCGGCAGCCGCCGTGGGAGTGGGGGCGCGCCGGTCGGCCACCTGATCGCACAGGCTGGTGTCGGTTTCGTGTCCAATAGCGGCGATGACGGGAATGGGAAATTGGGCCAGAAAACGAACCAGCGCCTCGCTGTTAAAGGCCATCAGGTCCTCCCACGAGCCCCCGCCTCGGGCCAAAATGATCACCTCAACGGACTCGTTGAGCAGGCGCTTTAGAGCCTGAATGATGCGCGGCACTACCTGACTGCCCTGGACCGGGGAAGGCGAAAGGACCAGGCGCACACACGGGTTGCGCCGCTCCAGAGTGGTCTGGATATCGTGCCAGACCGCGCCCTCCTGGGAGGTCACCACTCCCACGCAGCCGGGGAAGAAGGGCAGGGGGCGCTTGCGCTGGGCCTCAAACAGGCCCTCGGCGGTCAATTTCTCGCGCAGTTTTTCGAGGGCGATGAAATATTGCCCCACACCATCTGGAATCACTTGCTCGACGCTAAACTGCAACTGGCCTTTGGGGGGGTAAACCGTGAGGGTTCCCTGAGCCAAAACACTGAGGCCATCGCTGGGCAGAAAATCGATAAAGGGTCGCTTGCTGGCCCAGATCACCGAATTGAGCTGGGACTGCCCGTCCTTGAGAGTGAAATACATGTGGCCGGTGGCGGCTGTGGTCAACTGGCCCACTTCGGCGCGCACCCAGCAATGGCCAAAGTCTTTGTGCAGCTGGTTGCGAAGCTGATGCAGTAGTTGACTGACCGACTGGGCCTGGATCAAGGCTGCGCGGGAGTAACCTGAGGCGACGCGGCCGGTGCCGGAGTCAAAGTGGCTGCCGGTGTGGGGCTGCCCGCTCCGGCAGCGGGCTTGCGCGATTTTATCTTCTCGAAGGGGTCGAAGGCTACGCCGCGCACCGGGTCGGCTACCATGAATACGGTCTGCTTATCCGTGCCTTCACCCATCAGAATGCGCGGGATGCCGTCTGAGTCGTAGAAGGCAAAGCCCCGAAAGTCGGCCGGAATCTCTGCCGCCGGGGCCATGGTGCCATAACGCGCCTGCAAGAACTGCATGCGGCCCTGCCCGTCGATTGTGATGGCGCCGGACAGTTGATCCTGGTCGTTGAGTAAGGTCAAGCCCCGGGTGGTGGAGGACTTCATGTCGCTGTAGGTCTGGTGCACCAAAATAGCGCCCAACAGCATCACCAGCACCAAGCCCAGCAAGCCAACCCGTTTCAGGCCTTCGTTCTGAGCCTCCAGAAAGGCTACTCGCTCCTCCAGGGTAAGGGGGATGGCCGGAGCAGCCTCGGTCGTCGTTTCTTCTTCTTGCAAGGGGCCTCCACGAACAGAAATCGTGGCAGGGCCTTCGATTCAGTCCTTCTCAGACCTTCCTTAGCCAGCTGAATAAGCCCAACGGCGTCGCCCCTGGCGGCGATGAGCCTGTTCCAGGGCTACCAAAGCCCAGCAGGGTAGGCACACCCATCCCAGCAGGCTGGACACGCAGGCCACCACCACCGACAGGCAGGCGGTGGTCAGGCTGAATAGCGCACATTCTCTCAGGTCCAGTCGGCCCCGACGGTTGGCGCGGCGCAGGCTGCGCCACAGTCCAGGGGTGAGGCCCACCAGCAGCACGGCGCCCAACCATTGATGCGGCTGAGCCAGGCAGACCAGAGCGGGCAGCAGATAGAGATACAGGTAGAAGGACAGTCGGTTTAACTTCACTTCCACAGGTTGAATAGGATTCTTGGTCATCACTTCCTCCGTGAATAGGTTTCAATCTTGAACCGAAAACTAGTTCGATGGCCTGAAAAAATCCTGAAGCGAGGTCGTCGGCTCGTTTTCAAGGGAAAATTGGGCCACATTGAGAAGGTTCCTGGTGAGAAATGAAGCGGGGGCGCCTGTGGCCGATCAAGACACCATCAATGTAGAGAGTGAACCCCAGCAGGACAGGCTGCTGGTTCGCACTCCCTTTCAAATTTTGATGGCAGGCGATGTGGCCGTGCCGATCTGCTTCGCCCGCACTCAAATCGGAGGGCCCGGACCCAAGGCCAACGACATCGAGTTGACAGACCTGGACAATCGTCAGGCCAGTCTGGCTTATCAAGCCGGCAAGTTGCTCTTTACCAATCATGCCCACGGCCCGAACTGTTCCCTCAATGGTGTGCCTTGCAATTATGGAGAATTGCGTGACCGTGACGAGTTGCAACTGGGAACCCACCGGCTCCGAGTGCGCGATACCAGTCAATACCCTGCCAGCCTGGAAAGTTACCCGGAGGGCGGTCGCAGTTGGGTGCTGGCGGCCGAAGACAGCCCCGTGGGCCGGGGCGGAAAGCGGGTCAACCGAATCGAGATCGACGACGCCACCGTCTCTCGGGTACAGGCCACTTTTACCTTTCGCGAAGGCCAGTTTGCCTTGCTGGCCGAGACTTCCAGCAGTCCCACTCGAGTGAATGGAGCCAAACTCGAAGAGGGGCAGTCCCAACGTTTGCTGGATGGCGACCTGGTGCAGTTGGGCAAAGTGATGTTGCGCTTTCGGCAGGCCCCAGCGGCCCAAGAAAAGCGCGAGTTGCTGCCTCAAGAGGCGACCATTTTGTTCTCTGACATCTGGAACTACTCCAGCCTGGCCGAAAACCGACCTTTGGAGGATACTATATCGCAGATGAACGAGTTTTATCGGGGCATGGGCAAAGTGATCGAGGCTCACAACGGAGTGCTCATGACTTTTCTGGGCGACGCCATGATGGCGGTTTTTGGTAGCGCCGGCCAGGACCCGGCTGCACCCTCGCAGGCCGTGCGCTGCGCCCAGGCCATGCAGCGACGCTTGCTGGAGATCAATCAAGATTGGAGCCAGCGCGGTCTGCCCACCATGCGCATCGGAGTGGGCATCAACACAGGCGAGGTGATGGTGGGCCATGTCGGCTTCACCGGCCGCTACGAGTTTGCGGCCATGGGCGACAACACCAATCTGGCCGCTCGTCTCGAGAAGTTGACCCGCCAACACGACGCCGCCATCATTATCAGCGGCTCCACCCAGGTGGCTCTGGAGAGTGGATTTGTCACCCGGAGTCTGGGCACCACTCAGGTCAAGGGTCGCCAGGCCGAAGTGCACCTGTTCCAGGTGTTGGACGCGTGACCCCATGAGAGGGCGCGGGGGGAGGGGTTCATCACTGGCCAGCACTTTGGTAGTCATTGCCATCGCTGTGGGCCTGGCCTTTACGCTGGTGGGCCTGGGCTTTCACCACCTTAATTTGGGGAATCGCCTCTCGCATACCCAGCAAGCACGCAACCTGGCTGAGGCGGCACTGAGCAAAACCATGGAGCGTATTTTTCAGTCGGATGGGGCCTTTGGCAAGGCTCAGGAGACGGTCCGCGCTGATTTTGTGGATGCCCCGGGGGCTTACGGTGTGGTTACTTTTGACCCGGTCACGGCCAGTTCTGAGAAAGTGCAACGGTCGACCTACAATCTGGGAAAAGAGACGCCTATCTCGGCACCGGGCGGACGAATTGTGCCCAAGCAGGCCGTTCATCTGGTGGGCACGGGCCGATGTCACGGGGTCGAACGTCGAATCGAAGCTATCATCCACATTCCCACCTTCAAAAGCGCTCTCAGTTCAGAGTCTCGACTGGTGGCTAAGGGGCCCATCGTGGTGGCCAGCGCTGCCGACCCAGATGATCTCCAACCCAAGCCCGAAGACCATCTGGCCGAGTTACTGCCGGCCCATGTGAGCATCAATCAGTCCGGTAACTTGACCGGACCGGTCGACATTACGGGAATCTGTCAGGCGGTAGGTAGTCTGGTACTGGGAGGGAGTCCCCTCCCCCATGCCCGGGGAGGAATGCGTCCTAATTCTGAGGCTGCGGCCATACCTCACCTCGATGTCAACGACTTTGACCCGACCAATTTGGGGAAAACGCATTGGCTCAGTCTGCCGGATGCACAAAACGATCGGAAGGCCATCGGTCTGGTCAAGGAAGCTCCCGGCAACGTGGTCATGCGAAATCTGCTGCTACCCAGCGGAGTCGACAAGGCGGGTGCCATCGTTTTCATCCAGGGCGATTTGGAAGTGGATTCTATTCAGGGCGTTGGGGCGGTGGTGGCCACCGGTGACATTACCGTCAAAAATGCTTCAGAGACCACCCTGTCGACCGACAATGCCGTGGCCTTGCTTGCCAAGGGGAATTTGAAGATCAACGGTGCCGGCCGCAACCTGGCTTATATCCAGGGTCTGGCCTATGCTGGAAAGTCATTGTCGGTGAACAAGGTCACCATTGTGGGAGCCTTGGTGCAGGCAGGCGGCGATCCGGCCGACGAACTGAATGTCGAAGATGGCAACTTCATTCATCGCGAGGAGGCGGTTGGATTTGAATTTGATATGCCTTTTGCCGCCGGCACGGGAACGGGTTTTAATATCAGCCTGCGCAATACCAACCCCCTGCCCTCTTTTTTTGATGCTGCTAACGATTGTTACGCCTCAGGCAGTCCTTTGCAGCCGGCCGTTCCCGTAAACAAGGGTCATCTGTGTAACGACCTGGACCCCAGCAAGCCGGTTGATGATCCCAATCTCTTGCTTCAGTCGGCAGACATTATGCTGGCTTTAAACCCGCCTTATGACCCCGTTGGTCCTGAGCCAACTTTGCAAGCCCTGTTTGCCAGTAATCCCGGCCTCTATTCGGCCGGATCGGATCGGGGCAATACGGCCATTTTTATTGACCAGGTCTTGATACAACTGGCCGTGAGCAATTTGAACAGCGACCTCTGTAAGATCGAGTTGTTCTATCGGAAATTCCCTCATCAGCCCAATGAGAAGGGCAAGATCGTCTTTGACCCAAACCGCTTCTTGAGTCTTTCCCAATCTGCTCGAGTGGCACTTTGGAAGGACTTTTGAGGCGGCGCCGGGCTCTCTCCCTGACCGAGACGATTGTAGCAAGTTGCCTGCTCGGAATGGTCACGCTGGCCGTGTGTAATCTTCTGCCCTCCTCCCTTCTGGCCATGCGACGAGGCGAGCAACAAATGCGTGCCGACCAGATCGCGCAGGAATTGCTGGTGGGTTATTCGAGTGTCCCGTTTGCAACTTTGGCTTTGGGCCCCGTAGCGCCGGCTCCGGCTGTGCAGAAGTGGGATGGAGTGGACTACGTGTCGACCGCATCGGTGTTCAAGATTGCCGGCACCGACGAGCAATTGGCCAAGGGTTTGCGGGTGACCGTGCGCTGGAGGTTCCGCAAGAAAGATTACCAGACGACCCAGGAGTCGTGGCGAGTTCATGTGCGCACGCCCTAAAGGCATCACATTGATCGAGTTGCTGGTGACGGTTGGGCTGGTGCTGGTTTTGCTGGTGGCCGGCATGTGGCTGTTCTTGCCCACCCTCAACGCACTTTCGCGCGGCACGGCTCGCTCGGAAGTGGAGGAACAGGCGGTTTTGAGCCTCTACAAAGTGGAGGAGGAATTGCGCCGCAGCGCTCCGGAAGGCATTCAGGTGTTTTCTCAGGCGGAGGTGACGGCCGCTCGTTTTCCGGGTCTGCTGGTCACCCCGCTCAAGGACGTGGATGGCGACGGTGACAGAGTCTGGTGGCCCAAAGTCCTGGCCATCTGGTGGGACCGGCCCGGCCAGCGACTCAGTCTCAAAAGTTGGCCCCCCAAGAATCCAGCAGGCTTTGCGATGGAGCCCACGGTGAATCGTCCTGCCTGCCTGAACCTGAATGAGTATGTGTCCCTGGTGGAAAGTCTCAACGGCACGGAAATCAGTTGGGCTAAAGGCGTCACGCAGTTTGATGTGACCGACTCGGGCGTGGCCGACTGGGCGGTGCCGCCGATCTCCCTGACGATTACCGTGCGCCGCCAGGAGGGTCATCACATGGAGTCCTTTCAGGCCCGGCGCACTCTGACTTTGAGAACGCAATGAAGCTGCGCTGTTGGCTGCTGATGTTTGCCCTGTGCGCCCCAGTCTGCGCGGACGAGAGCGTTCGACTCAAATTTCAGGTCTACCCCGCCGACGCTCGCTGGGTCTTGCGGGCCAGCGGAAACTCGCGCCAGGATGCCGGGCGAGTGCCGGTAGAAATCAACCTGCGCCAGGGACCCAAAGAGGTCGTCTTTGTGCATCCCTGGTTTCAGGATCAGTCGGTGACCTTGAACCCGGAGGAGATGAACGGTCTGGCTCAAGATGCTGACGGCAGCACTACTTTTCCTCAAAACGGGCAGATCGTGATGAAGCCCATCCATGCTGGCTACGGGTTTGCTTACTTCTTTATGGATTATTGGCAGGCCAGTGCGGCCTTGCTGATGGTGGGCGCAGGTGGACTCCTCTATGGTTGGCGGCGTCATCAGCAGAACAAGACACTCACTGACTACGCCGACAGGGCCCGCGCCCTGGCCGCTCAAGCCCGTTACGGTCAAGATCCTCTGGTCAGAGATCAGCGGGAACTGGGACCTTACAAAATCGTCGACAAGTTGGGCGAAGGGGGCATGGCCACGGTCTACAAGGCGTTGCCCACAGCCACCCTGGATGAAAAGGACGCGGTGGCCATCAAGTTGATGAAGGCGGAACTTACCTCGCCCGAGGACCGCAAGCGTTTTCTGCGCGAGATTCAGGTAGTTCGCGAGTTGAATCATCCCAACATCGTGCGACTGGAGCACTTTGGCGAGACGCTCGAGGAAGAACTGTACATGGCCATGGAGTTGGTCGACGGTCAACCCCTGGCCATTCAGTCGCAGGGGCAGTCCGCTCAGCAAGTCAGCCTGTTGCTGCGGCCCATTTTGAAAGCTCTGGTCTATGCCCACGGCCGGGGCGTGGTTCATCGCGATATCAAACCGGCCAATATTTTGGTCACTGGCTCCGGGCAGGTGAAATTGATGGATTTTGGCCTGGCTCGCACTCACGAGGCCACTCAGGTCACCAAGACGGGGACCATGTTGGGGTCGCCGGCCTATGTGCCGCCTGAGCAGTTGACCGGGGGAGCGCTGGATCCGCGCTGTGACCAGTATTCCCTGGGGGCTACCCTGTATGAGATGCTGACCGGCGCCGTGCCCTTCGAGCGGCCCGATACCATGGCCGTGTTGATGGCCCATATGCTGGAAGCGCCGCCGCCTTTGAGTGAGCGGCGTCCCGATCTGGCCCCGTCCCTGGAGCGAGTGGTGTTGCGCATGCTGGAAAAAAATCCTCAGGCGCGCTACTCGGATCTGGAAGCCATGGGCCAGGCCTGGGAAGTGGCCCTGTTGGATCGCGATGCCTTTGCCGACTGGTCTCCAGCCACCACCAGCGCGGCCCGGCCTGCCCAGCCAGAGGTGGTTCTGCCCTCCACTGTACCGCTAGATCGGGGCGATGACACCCTCTGCTAGAGGGAAGTGAAGTCGATTGGAGTAGCCGGCCTGATGAAACTGCTCAACCCGGGACCCGTCAGCCTGACCGAGCGCGTCAGGCAATCGCTGCTGCAACCCGACCTGTGCCATCGTGAGCCGGAATTTGCCCTGCTGCAGCGCCAGATTCGCCAGCGCCTGTGCCAGGTTTACCAGGATTGTTCGGCCGACTACTCGGCCGTTTTGTTGACAGGTTCGGGCACGGCCGCGGTCGAGGCCATGGTTGGTTCGCTGGTCCCCCGAGTGGGCGCGCCGGCGCTGGTGCTGGCCAATGGCGTCTACGGCGAGCGCATGGCCAGTATGCTGGAGCGCCACGGCAAACCGGTACAGGTCTTGCGCGGCCAATGGACCGACCCGCTCGACCTGGGCGCGGTTCATTTGACCCTGGAGGGCAGTTCCTTTTCGGCGGTTCTGGCCGTGCACCACGAGACCACCACCGGTCGCCTCAACGATATCGCCAGTCTGGGGGCCCTTTGCAGAGAGCGGCAGGTGCCATTGCTGCTGGATGCGGTCTCCAGTTTTGGGGGCGAAGAAATCCGCTTTGCCGATTGGAACCTGCAAGGCTGCGCGGCCACCGCCAACAAGTGCCTGCATGGGGTGCCGGGAGTTTCCTTTGTGGTGGCTCGCCGCGATGTGCTTGAGGGTACAAGCCACAGCCCCAGTCTCTATCTCGATCTGCACACCTATTACCGGGAGCAGGAAAAGGACTCATCACCCTTTACCCAGGCGGTCCACGCCTGCTACGCGCTTCACGAAGCCCTGGCTGAAATGAGCGAGGGGGGCGGATGGCAGTCACGTCGCAACCTCTACCGCCAGCGTATGGCGGCCCTGGACCGCGGGTTGTTGCCGTTGGGCATTGGGCCTTTCTTGGAGGCGGGTCGATCTTGCATTTTGAGTTCCTATGCCTTGCCCGAGGGGCTGAGCTATGCTCAACTTCACGACCACCTCAAGCAGACAGGCTTTGTCATCTATGCCGGCCAGGGCGGACTGAGCCAGCAAATGTTTCGCCTGGCCGTTATGGGGGACTTAAGCGCCGGTGACCTGGGCCGCTTGCTGGCGGCGATAGGCAGCCTCACATAGGGTCAAATAAAAACAACTGGGGCAGGCCTGCGCCCACAGGAACAGACCTGACTCCAAGCGAGGACCTTGCTCGGACCTTTCAGCGCAATTTCAGCGGGTTCGGATAGGCTACCCAAAAATATACCGAATTTCAAGGCACAAGTTTGCCCGGAGGTCATGACCATGAACATCACCAGCAATCTCCCCGCTTCGCCTCAGCGTAGCACCACCCAGGCCATCCTCGCTGTATCGCCGCGGGTAGCCATGGGAGCTGCCGACACCTATATCGCCGCCTGCGCGAGTCCGGGCGTGGCGGGAAGCATGGGTTGCGTCAAGCTTGCCAGCGCTGTCGTTTCGTTGTGCCGTTCCGGTAAGGGCGGGCCCCCCACCGGCGAAGGCCTCAGCAAGGCGGGGGGCGATTTTGTTGCCGCTCTCGGCCTGTTTATGGCGGCTGCCGGTGCTGGACCGTCTGCCGTAGCTGTCACGGCGGCTGGCGAATGTATGGGCGCCGTTGGTCGCGCTCGGGAATATTACGCCGGCCAGGACTAGGCTGGCACTAGACTAGACTAGCTGTCAAGGCCGGGGACCGCGTCCGGATTTCGGTGCGTTTCCCCATCGGCCGCTACCGTGTGCCGCTCTATGTCCGCGGCGAGCAAGGTGTTGGAAAGGAGCCTCGTGCATGGTGATCAGTCGTCGCGGAGGAGGTCGAGCAGCTCTTGTTTGGAGAGGGTGGTGGCTTCCCCGCCGCTGAGGATGGTTTCGGCCAGCTGTCGTTTTTGGCCGTGCAGTTGGATGACTTTCTCTTCGATGGTGTGGCGGGCGA
>JADMJV010000083.1:10837-35590 GCA_018780265.1 bacterium | reverse complement strand
TGCCGGCCAGTCAGGCGGCCGCCTCGTCATGCCGCAAAATGCGCTGGCACATGCCGGCCAGTCAGGCGGCCGCCTCGTCATGCCGCAAAATGCGCTGGCACATGCCAGCCAGTCATGCCGCCGCCTCATCATGCCGCAAAATGCCCTGGCACATGCCAGCCAGTCATGCCGCCGCCTAGTCATGCCGCAAAAAAGGCAGACTCCACGGGCCTCCGGCCGTGCAGGTCGGCTCCCCGGCCGGCACGAATTTCTCAACATGCGCTGTCAAGACTGCGGGGCACCTTGCACCCCTCCGACGATTGTCTGTCCGTTCTGTGGTTTTGAGGTTGGATTGCAACGAGTGTCTGAAAGGCAGCGTCTGGTACTGCTGTGCTTGACGCCGGTGGTGCGCTGCCTGTTGTTGGTGTTCTTGATTTTGTTTGTTATGGCCGGGGCTGACCCTTCGCGCTTTGGGTTGTGGGTTTTAATTGGAAACATCGGCGGATGACTACCTGGGGGCGCTCCAGGGCGAGGCAGAGATCGACTCCACCGGGGTCTTTACCATTGACCTGGAACGGGCTGGAGCAACGCTGCAGCGCTTTCAGTTGCCCTCGGCCTACCACTATGGATTGCCTTTGGTGGCCTGCGCGGTAGTTGGCGGGGCCGAGGGCCTGTCCATTTTTCCGGCTCGGCACAGCCGCGTGATCGACATCAGCGGGCTGGCTTTGGATTTCGAGGGCGGAGGCGCCGCCCTGGGCTACCTGCAACTGGCCCTGGCCACGGCGGCCAGACTGGCCGGCACGGAAGTATTGGGAGAGAGCTGGGACGGCCGGGCCGGCTCTGAATTTCGGATGTGGCGAGGGAAGCTTCTGTACAGTCCCCTGGAACAACCCCCTTGGGACGGAGGGCTGCACCAGAGGACGCGACTGATTTTGACGCCCGGACATGTTTGGGAGAGCCGCCTGGCGGGAGCGGCGCGCTGGTTGGTCGGCGTGGGCCCCGCCTCCGACCCGGCGGCGGAAATCCTCAAGGCATACTCTCGCTACAGTCCAGTGCCTATCCGACTCGACTCCTGCGAACTCAACGTGGTCCGTCAGGGCCATTGGAAGCTGCTGGGGGTGCTCAACCGCCCCCCCCTGCAACTCAGGCCCCTGACCGCTCTTCGCCAAATCGCCCTGGAGAGAGAGGTGCCATTCGCCGGCTACCTGGGCCAGGGAGTGGGAGGCGGTGGCGTCTTGGCCATCGTGGACGGACTGCTCTACCCCCTCGAACTCCCTGGCGCCCACCCTGAAGTTCGGGCCATCGTGTGGCATTCGGGTTTGCAGCGCGATCTTTCGCTTCTGAAATTGGTGGAGAACGATGAACTGCAAAGGTTTCGCCAGCAATTGGGCCAGATTGTGGGGGAGATATGCTCCGGCTGATTTTGTGTGCTCTTATAGTGCTCCAGGCTCCCTCGGCCCAACTGCAACAACGGATTCGGGTATGGATCGCGGAATCTGTGGTGGACGATGCACCGGGATCCTGGCCGCGCCGATTGATGAAAGAGCGCGGTCTACTGCTGTTGCACGGCAATCAGGCTTTTCTCTGGTATCTCTCGCCGGAGGGTCAGGTCTTCGTGTTGGACACGGACAGATTTGGTCACCGAATGGAGTCGGAGACCAACCTGCCGGCGGCACTGAACGCGGTGGCCCAGGCGGCCCGTCAACGACCCGAATTGGCCGAGATGCTGCCTGCGCGTCCGGAGGGGGCGGTGGATTGCCATCACTGCCATGGCAGCGGCGTGGAGGACCAGTGGGGAAGTTGTAGCTGCGCCGGCTTGGGCTGGACCCTTTAGGTAGTGACCACCCCAAACCCGGCAGTCCCCCCGAAGACTCTGTCGCACCGCCTCGAGACCTTCAGGGGATCGCTGCTCTGGACAGAGAAGGCCGGAAGCGGAGGTAGGCGTGAAGACTCTGACAATTATTGTCGCCGTTCTGGTGACGACCATGACCTGCTGGGCGGACCCGGTCCCTCAGCTCCCCCATGCGGGTGACTATGAGCAATGGCTGCGCATCTCCAACGATGGCCGGCGTGTCAGCCTGGATGAAAGCAGTGCCGTGTGGGTGTGGAACACGGAAACCCGGCAGCTGCTGCGCAAGATGCAGGGCTTTGAGCGAGTTACCTGCGTGGAGTTTAACCCGGATGGTAACTCTCTGGTGGTGGGCGACTATCCTCGCTGGCTGGGATGCTTTGACTGCCGGGATGGAATCAAAAAGCTCTGGGAGTTCCGCGGCGCTCCCAAGGGGCAGAAGGACCCTCAAATGGTGGGGGGCTACGACGCGCTCTTCTCCCCCGACGGAGAATGGCTACTGCTGATTTCGGCGTCACACGGCCGCCAACCAGGAGACCCCGTGGTCAGGGTGCTGGACGCCCGCAGCGGGAAGGTTTTGCGCCAATTTCCGGGCTGGGGAGGCGGAGGGGTCAATTCCAACGACTTCGCTTTCACCCCCGACGGCACAGGTTTTCTGAGAGCGGCGAAAGACAAGCTTCAATACCACACGGTGCCCAATGGACGCAAAGTGAGCGAAATTCGTCTGGGCGGGGGGAGCTTCGGGCTGGAGGCAGACCCACGGGGCGTGATTTGCACCCACTGGGTGGAGGGCGGCACGCGCATCGTTTCTCGCCTTTACCAGCTGCCCGACTTGAAGGCGGGGGAAGAGAAATCTCAACGCGACGAAGCCGTTTCCGGGCATCCCGGGGGCAGCCTGAGCTGGTCGCGCCAGGGCGAGAAACTCACGATACTGAAGGACGGGCAGTCGATCTGGAGTGGGAGTTCCAAGGGTTCGCAGCTGGGTTAGCGGCGGCGGCTTCCTGATCGCCGGCGAGGATAAGGTGAGCCTGTACGACGGCAACGGAACCTTGCTTTGCGAGGTGGATCGAGCCACCCGCTGCAATCGCGAGGGCACGCTGGGGGTCTCGATGGTGGGCTACGGTGGCCCGGCCAATGTTTACCATATGGTGACCGGCCGCACCCTGGCCAAACTCGACTTCGCCAGCGATTGTGTTTTCAGTTCGGATGGCCGGCGGGCGGCCATCAATCTAAAGAAGGGCGTGCTGATCGTAGATGTCCCGGCCACTTTGGAGCAGGGCCGACTGGTGACCCCTTGAGGGGCAACTAGTGGAGGGCTCATGAAAGAAATCAGCTTCAACAAAACCAAGGCTCCCTATCGCCGTGACCAGGTGGTCTTTCGCGCCAAGATTATCTCGGAGGCTCCCGACGGGGGGCGCTTCAAAAGCGATGTCATCGACATCAATGGCAACGGCAGCATTGATGGCATGGACTTCAAGAGCAATGGGTCGCGTCGGCGCGAAGTGTTTGAGCCGGTGATTCACTCTGGCACCGATGCTTCGGGGCGCCAGTGTGGACTGCACGTGCTGGCTTCGATCGCCGCGGAAACCGGGCAACGCTACTTTGATCAGGAGCAGTTGTCCCACTGGTCGACCTACAAGGAAACCATCAGCTTTGGGGAGGGCGGCCACAGCGGTGCCAGCCTGCACGATTGGAAAAGCCTGAACGAGGTGGCCGTAGGGGTGCTGCCCGAGTATCAACACCGGCCTGTGAGCGTGGCTATCGACCTCAAGCGGCGCGAGTTTGTGGTTTACTACCCCAGCAAATAATCGGGCCAGCGACCGGCTGGGCGCGCAGGGCCCGGACAAGGAGCGAGAGAAGCCACCTTTCACGTGAAAGGGGACTTCGCACCTTGAAAACAACCACCGCCCACAAGGCCACTTCGGCAACCCACGCCCGGCCAGCCACCCTTGAAGACGAGCGCACGGGGATGTCTCGCGAGGTGTTCAAGCGAGCCTTTCTCGACAACCTTCACTATTTGCAGGGGCAGAGCCAGAAGGGCGCCTCGCGCTACGATTACTATATGGCGCTGGCTTATACGATTCGCGATCGGTTGATGCTCCGTTGGATCCGCAGCCAGGAGAAGTATTACGAGGAAGATGCCAAACGCGTCTACTATCTCTCCGCCGAGTTTCTCATGGGTCGGGCCACCAGCAACAATATCCTCAATGTGGAGTTAGACCAGGTGGTGGGACCGGCTATGGCCGAGCTGGGACTGAACCTCGACGATCTGCTCGACACCGAGCCGGACGCGGGTCTTGGCAATGGAGGCCTGGGACGTCTGGCCGCCTGTTTTCTCGACTCGATGGCGGCGCTGGCCCTGCCCGCCTGTGGTTATGGCATCCGCTACGAATTTGGCATCTTCGAGCAGGAAATTCGCGACGGAGTCCAGTTGGAACATCCCGACCAGTGGCTGAAATACGGAAATCCCTGGGAAATCGCCCGACCCGAGCGCTGCCGCCAGGTGCATTTCGGGGGCAGCACTGGCTGGGAAAAGGACGAAAAGGGGCAGACTCGCAAACGTTGGTTCTGGAGTCGCACCGTTCAGGGGCTGCCTTACGACACCCCCATTGACGGATACGCCAACGACAATTCCAACAATCTTCGTCTCTGGTGCGCCCGATCGACTCAGGACTTCGATCTCGACGAGTTCAATCGGGGCGACTACATCCAGGCCATCGAAGAAAAGGCCCTGGCCGAGAACATTTCCAAGGTCCTCTATCCCAATGACAACTCGGCCCAGGGCCGTGAACTACGCCTGAAGCAGCAGTATTTCTTCGTCTCTTGCTCGCTCCAAGACATCGTGGCGCGCTACTTCAAGACCCACAAAACCATCGACCTCTTCCCCGAGCGCGTGGCCATCCAGATGAACGACACCCATCCCTCCATCGCCGTGGCCGAATTGATGCGCCTGTTCATCGACGAGCACGACCTGCCCTGGGATCAGGCCTGGGATATCACCGTCAAGACCCTGGCCTATACCAACCACACGCTACTCTCCGAAGCCCTGGAGACCTGGCCGGTCGACCTGCTCGGCTCCTTATTGCCACGCCACCTGGAAATTATCTACGAAATCAATGCCCGCTTCCTGGAGCAGGTGCGGTCGCGCTGGCCAGGCGACGAAGCCCGGGTGGCTCGCATGTCTATCATCGGGGAAGGCCCTCGTGTGGTGCGTATGGCCTGGTTGGCTACCATCGGCAGTCACTCCATCAACGGTGTGGCCGCGCTGCACACTCAACTGCTGAAGGACAACCTGTTTCGTGACTTTTACCAGATGTGGCCGGAGCGCTTCAACAACAAGACCAACGGCGTTACACCGCGGCGCTGGCTTCACCTGGCCAATCCCGGACTGTCTCAGGAGATCACCCGCCGCCTGGGGAACAGCACCTGGCCCCTCCATCTGGACCTCTTGAAAAAGCTGGAGCCGTTGGCCGAAGACCGCAAATTCCGGGCCCAACTGCGGGCCATCAAGTTGGCCAACAAGCAGCGCCTGGCCCGGGTGATCGAGCAGGAGACCGGGGTTGAAGTGGATCCGTATTCGATGTTTGACGTTCAGGTCAAGCGGTTGCACGAGTACAAGCGACAGCATTTGAATGTGCTGCACGTGCTGGCTCGCTACCTGCGCCTCACACGTCAGCCCAATCTAGACGTGGTGCCGCGCACCTTTATCTTCGCCGGTAAAGCGGCGCCCGGGTATGCCCTGGCCAAGTTGATCATTCAGTTCGTCACGGCCACTGCCGAGTTGGTCAACAACGACTACAACATCGCCGGACGCTATCGCGTGGTCTTCCTGCCCAACTACAGGGTCTCGCTGGCCGAGAAGATTTTCCCGGCCTCCGACCTGTCCGAACAGATCTCGACGGCGGGCAAGGAAGCTTCGGGAACGGGCAACATGAAGTTCTCTATGAACGGGGCTCTCACCATCGGAACGCTGGACGGCGCCAATATCGAAATCCGTGATGCGGTGGGAGCGCCCAACTTCTTCCTCTTCGGTCTGCGGGCCGAGCAAGTCGAGTCGCTGAAGCGAGAAGGCTTCGATCCGATGGAAGCCGTACGCCAGAACAAGGACCTGGCCGCGGTCATCGACCTGATCGGCTCGGGCGCCCTGTCGCCCGACAATCCCAACCTCTTCAGGCCGCTGTTGGACAACCTGTTGGGCAGCGACCCCTACCTGGTGCTGCGCGACTTTGAATCCTATCTCGAGTGCCAGGAAGAGGTGGACCGGGTCTATCGCGACGAGGAAGAGTGGACCCGCCGGGTGGCCATTAACATCGCCAACATGGGACCTTTCTCCTCGGATCGCACCGTCCGTGAGTATGCGCGTGATATCTGGAACGTCCACCCCGTTCCGGTCAATCTGGACTCCTGAACTCGGCTTCCAAGTGCGCTGGCTATTGTTTCTCTTGCTATCGACGGTGGCCTTGGCCCAGGAAATCGAGTACGGTCTCCCTTTCCAACAGCGCAATTTGCCGTGGCCCAAGACACCTGCCTTGCATTTGGAGGCCGGCGAAAGTATGCAGGTCCGTGGCAACCGCCTGCTCCGCCGAGGCGCAGCCGGCACCGAGGTATTGAGGCTTCCTCAATTGACCCTCGAATTGCAGCTGCCCTTTTGTCAGGCCTCCACTCTCTCCGAAGACGGCGCCTGGCTGGCCACTGCGGATGGACGCAAGATTCGGGTGTTGCACTGCCAGGACGGGCGTGAGACTTTCTCGGCACCCTGTTCCGGGGAGGTCTGGCTGGGTTTCTCGCGAGGCCTTTTGCTGGCGGTCCAAGCGGGCCTGCAACTGGAGGTTCATGACCCCACCCAAGGTCCGAGCCGGTCCAGGCTGGCCCTGGCGGATACCGGGTTTCGCAAGGACTTTGGATTGGGAGCGAATCTAGTCAGTAGCTGCTGGCTGTCTGCCGATCGCGATCGAGTCTATTGCAATCTGGTCTACGACGGTGGCCAGCATTTCTTGCTGGTGGACCGGTCTGGCGGCAAACTCACCACGTTGGAGAAGAACGGCCCCGGGGACGGTTCGACCTTCACTCCTTTGGGTGATGCCAGCTACATTCTGGCCAGCCACTTTGAGCACCCGGGGGACGGCGGTTTTCGGCTGGAGAAAGTGGTTACGGAGAGCATGCTGCATTGGAGCGGGCGCTCGATCGTCCAAGGACAGAATCGGTGGCCGCAAGGTGGCGCGGCTGGCGGCGCGCGCGTTGCCTATGCCCTGCAAGGATACGCTGTCCCGGAACGGGTGGTGGAAGTCCTGGATTTCTCAGCTGGCACGCGCACCCGCCTGGAGCCTCCGGAGGCGTTGTTTTACCTGGGCCTGACGGGCGATGGCAAGTATCTGGTGCTGATGGGCCGAGACTCAGGTGATGTCTACGTGCAGGAACTCTGACGACTCACTCACATCGCGCAGGTTTGGGCGCAGACCGTCCAGGATGGCGTGACCGGTTTCATGGAGATGACATCAAAGGATAAGCAGGTTTTTACCGTCTTTCTCTGGCTTGGACTGTCCGACTGCGGGAGCTGGCAGAGGGGACTTACTGATTTTCATTTGCTGTCGCCCAGGACTGCGATGTTGTTGAGGTAACAGCCATCGGCGGTGCCGTGTCCGTCGCTTTCCAAAGCAAAGCGGAACTGGACCTTTTTCTCGCCAGCAAACTTGGATAGATCTACCTGATATGGCTGCCAATCCTTTTGACCCTCCAGGCGACCTACGGCAGACCAGGTGGTACCGTCGCTGCCGCCTTGCAGCCAGAGGGTGTCCCTTCCGTCCAGATCCAACTTGGCGTCAAAGATGGCGGTGGCGTTTTTCATCCCGGCCAGAGAGAAGGTTTGGGTAGTGAGACTGGTGGACTGGCTGGTTTGGTAGTCCCCATCGGGACTGTCGGTCCACGCTGCACCGACCTGGGGGTGGTTAATCTGGGCCCACTGACCATCCACCTTGAAACTGGCCGGGCCCTGGTCGCGGAACAATACCTGAGCTGCTGGCACTTGGGCGGCCAGGGTGGCAAGGGGCGAAGCATTGCCAACATTATCGAAGGTCTTGAGGGCTACATAGAGGTCACGTGCCTTGAGTTCGGGCCTGAGCTCAAGTCTGGCGTTTTCCTGGCTGCCGCTGGCCTTGGGAGCGTGGATGCCCACCCGCTCGGCCTGGGAGAAGTTATCGGCTGTGATGGGCTGATGGGAGTAGCGTAGATCGTAGAGTGCCGCTGTTCCACCCTTGCCGTCGTCGCCGGTCGCCGTCCATTGGACGTTTAAGCCTCGAGAATCGGCCTTCTTCAAGGATAGTTGGGTTATCGGGGCCGGAGCGGTTCGGTCGTTTTCCAGGGCTAGAGCGGCGTTGAGCCTGCCTCCAGTGGCCAGCATGCCCGTAAGAGAGTCGATTTTGTCGCTACCGCAGAGCAGGCGTTCCTTGACTTCGGCGCTGGTGGCGTTGGGGAAGGCGCTGACAATCAGTCCTGCGACTCCAGAAACGTGAGGGCATGCCATGGAAGTTCCGCTCATGAGGTCGGTACCTCCGCCAGGTACGGTGGACAGGATGTCAGTGCCGGGCGCCGCCAGGTCTACACTGTTGAATCCGTAGTTGCTGCGAGCGGCTCGGTTGTCGTATTTGTCGGTATTGGCGACAGAGACAATGTTGTCCAGATTGAAGCTGGCCGGGTAGATGGGTAGCACATCATTGTTCTCCCCCTTGTTGCCTGCAGCACAGATATGCAGGGCCTGGCTAGACTTGAAGGCCTCTAACATAGCGGAATTGAAGACCTTGTTGCCCCATGAATGGGAGGTGATGCGAGCCCCATTTTGAGCCGCGTATTCGAGGCCTTTGGCGATCGCAGCGGCATCGGTCTTGCCATTCTTATCAAAAATCTTGATAGCCAGGATCTGTGTCTCCCAATTGACACCCGTCACCCCCTTGCCGTTGTTGCCTACCGCGCCGATGGTTCCGGCGGTATGCGTGCCATGGCGAAATTTGTCCATTACGTCGCCGTTCATTTGATGCGGGTCGATGCCGTGGATATCGTCCACATAACCATTCTTATCGTCGTCGAGGCCATTGCCGGGAATTTCCTTGCGGTTGGTCCACAGGTTGGCTTTGAGATCCGAATGGTTGGTATCGATGCCAGAGTCGAACACGGCGATCACCGTTTTTGGGGAGCCATGAGTGGCGGACCAGGCTTCGCCCGCGTGGATTGCGGTCATTCCCCATTGCTTGGGGTCCAGATCGTTGGGAAGAGTGGTTTTTCCTACCAGGCAGTCTTCTATGTCAAAAACGTGGTTAAGAGCCGTGTATGCCACCCGCGGATCTTTTTCCAGGGCCTGCATGGCTTCTTCCGGACGGACGCCTTCGGGAAGCTTGAGGTGGAGCATTTCGGTCGCGGGAGCGAAACGGTTCTCGGGAAAGCGGAAACGATGGAGCACTTCGCCCCCCAATTGGTCCCAGCTTCCTGGACAAAAGCTAGAGGACGCAGCATGGAGACCCACCAACAGTTCTCCGGGGCGGTGTTCGGCCAGTTGGCGAGACTCCGGAAGCTGCCGGATTCTAGAGTTAGCGGGAATTTTCATGGGGGCGAGGACCTTTCCTGGTCTTGTCCCCCTAGCTTAGGGTAAGGTGGGTAGGGCCCAGTTACGGCAGGGTGAAAATAGGGACGGAATGTGAACCAGAAGTTGCCGGATGGCGAGGGGGATGGGAACGAACTTGCCAGAGCAGGCGATTCAGACCTTGGGGGTCTGAACGGGAGTGGGTAGAACGCCGACCGACTGGTTGCCGCAGATCTGGTCGATCCACTTTTGCACCCAGACCTGCCACTCCACCTCTTCCTCAAAGAGGTCTACCTCTCCGTCAATATGCGTCATTACGGTCTCTTGGCCGCCGGAATAGACGCATTCGCTGAAGTCGCTAAAGACTCGCCCCACCGGGTCCCCTGCTTCGAGAAGCAGTTGATTGTGCGAGGTGGAGACGGTGCCCTGGTGGTAGACCGCCAGGCGTTTGAGCTGGCCGTCCTCAAACAACTCAGCCACCGGCCCGTGGAGAACGTCGGTCGGGCGCAGAGTATACAACTTGACCCGAAACCAGGTGGCGTCGACACGCTGGGCCTGGACCAGAGGCACCGCTTCCACAGTGTCTTCACCGCTGTCAGGGGGGGCAGCCGGGCGCTGGGGCTCCGGTTTTGGCGGGCGCTCGGACGCCACTCCGGGCACGGGGCTGCTGGCGTCCTCGACCAGCAGAACCAGATTGCCTAGCTTTAGACGTGAGCCTCGCTTCAAGCTCAGGGTCGCCCCCCGGGTGAGTGGCAAGCCAGACACCGAACTTCGGCTCGAACTTGTTTCTTGCGAGATCGCATACTCCTGGAGGCCTTCATCCCAGCGCAGTCTGGCCTGCAAGAGGGCTACGCTGGGGTCGTGAAAATAGATCCGGCCCGGTCCCACGTCCTCGTGGCCGATGGCCCTCCCCATGACATAGCTTCGCTCTATCAGCGGGATCACCAGCCCGGATTGATTGCCCCGAACAATTCGCATTTGCAACCCCGAATTCCAATTCACGGGGGAGACCTTTGCCCTTTCGTGGGCGAATCCTAGTGCTTCGTCAGACCTGAAGTTGAGCCTTGAGAGGCGCCAGGTCCCTCTGCCAAGGCCCGCAGGGTTATAGGCACCTTCTCACGGAGGACGTCCAGCCTGCTGCCGGGCCCGAGTTACGGCCGTGGAGGACGAAGCGGCGGGCAATGTGATTGACCCCCAGATCAATGGCCAGTTTTATCACCAGCCCATCCCTTGGGAAGAAGATCTCCACTGACGGATGATTCATGTCATCCTCCTGAACCAGGCGGTCGCGTAGACTGGAAAGGAGGTGGTTGAGCAATGCCTGGTCCGGTAAACTTAGAGGAAGAATGGGCCTTTTGCCTGGCGCTGGCCGAACAAAGCGGCGTCCCCTGCCGTCATTTGGGACCTCAGGACATGCTGCCTGAGGTAAACAACCTGGTGCCTCGTGCCGTTCTGCGCAATCATCGCATGATTCCGGTGGCGCGCAAACATAACGTCATCACGTTGGCCATGGCCGACCCCTTTGATGTGGTGGCCGAGGACATCGTCCGTTTCCGCACCGGATGCACCGTGCAACGTCTGGTGGCACCCGCCCGCGAGATTGAAGAAGCGCTGCGAGGGCATCTGGGGCTGGGTGATCCGGTGCTCGACTCCATCTTGGAAAAGATTCCGGAAGGCGTCGACTTCGAGTTCCTGGCCGCACCAGAGGACGAGCAGAAACAGGAGTCGGTTGAGCCCACGGCTCCGATTATTCAGTTGGTCAATTCGATCATCTCCGATGCGATTCGCATGAAGGCTTCGGATATTCACGTCGAGCCCCTGGAGCACACGCTGCGCGTCAGGTATCGACTCGACGGTCTGTTGCGCACCATCGTGGAGCTGCCGGGGCGCATTCAGCCCGCCACTTTGTCTCGTCTCAAGTTGATTTCTGGAATGGATATCACCGAAACCCGGCGCCCCCAGGATGGCCGCACGCGGGTGAGACTTGAGGGTCGTGAAATCGATCTGCGCGTCAGTTGTCTGCCCACCTATCATGGTGAAAAGATTGTGTTGCGGATTTTGGATCCCAAGACCGTGGTCGTCGATCTAGATGCCCTGGGCTTGCGCACGGCCGATTTTAAGCGGCTCCAGAATGTGCTGACGGCCAGCCATGGCATGGTACTGGCCACCGGACCCACAGGCTCGGGTAAGACCTCCACCCTGTATGGAGTTCTCAAGCACATTAACCTGGAGACGGACAACCTGGTTACGGTGGAGAATCCGGTGGAATACCGTTTGGCTGGCATCAATCAGGTGCAGGTGAACGAGCGGGCGGGTGTGACTTTTGCCAGTTCGTTGCGCTCGATTTTACGTCAGGATCCCGACGTGGTTATGGTGGGCGAGATCCGCGACCTGGAGACCGCCGAGATCGCGGTGCAGGCCGCTCAGACAGGCCACCTTGTGCTATCCACCTTGCATACCAACGATGCGGTTTCCACCATTGTTCGCCTGGTGATGATGGGCGTGCCGGCCTATATGGTGGCCTCCAGTTTGCTGTGCGTGATCGCTCAACGCCTGGTTCGACGTCTGTGTCCGGCCTGTCGTGTGCAACAGCCTGTGGCCGAGATTCATTCCGAGATTTTGCTGGCCTCGGGCCACCAACCGCCGCTCACCGACTATACTGCCTCCGGCTGCGCAGAGTGTAATCATCGCGGTTACCGAGGACGCATGGGTCTGTTTGAGATTTTGGTTGTCTCCGACCGGGTTCGGAGAATTCTCATGACCGACCCACAGGAAGAGAAGGTCTTGGACGCGGCCCGCGACGAGGGCTGCTTGAGCCTGCTCAAGGACGGTCTGGAGAAGGTGGCCCAGGGGGCCACCAGTCTTGAGGAGGTGATGCGGGCGATTACGATACGCAACCCAGGAGGGCGCCAGTGCTCCGCCTGTCTGCGCACGGTTCCGCCCGAGTTGGCCGTTTGTGTCTATTGCGGGCAACCCATGCGGGCTTCCTGTCCAACCTGTCACCATGCCATGGAGCCCGACTGGAAAATCTGTCCCAACTGTCAGGAGCATACTCCCACAGCGTTCACTGTGGCCAGCAAGGGCGGCGTGATGGTGCTCAGTCAGGACCCGTGCCTGATTGCTGAAGTGAGCGGGATTTTGCAGGCTCACGGCCACCACGTGATCACTTCCAGTTGTCCCGACCAGGCTCTGGCCAAAGTCTGGTTTACCAAGCCGGATGTGGTGCTGGTAGACCTGGCCGTGAGTGAACTTGATCCCGCCCAATTTTCCACAGCTCTGCACTCGGGCCTGGGCAGTTCCACCATTCGTCTCATCTATTTGACGCAAAAGGAACCTTCTCGGGACTTTCCCTACGGACTGGAATTTCAAGCTGACGGCTACTTGCTCAAGCCGGTAGATCCCGCCCAGTTATTGGCCCGGCTTGGCCCTTGATCATTGAAGTAGGGACCGTAGTTGGGGGGCATCGGGTGCTTCGGGTGCTGGCTTCGACCCTGCTCTTCTCGCGTTACCAGTTGGAGTCAGGGTGGTGGTTGATTCATTTCAAGCAGCCGCCGGGGAATTCGCCGCCCGATCCGGCCACCTGGCTCAGCCTGGTGCAGCGCTTGTGCCGCGTCCAGCATCCCAATCTGGCCACCTTTGTGGAGGCGTTCCAGCACGACAGGGAGGCCTTTGTGGTGATGGAAGACCCCCGCTCGTCCGGCTTGCGCGACCATTGTCGAAGGGTCAAGCCGGATGCTCATCATCTGTTGCACTGGGCATCCCAGTTGGCTGAAGTAGGCAGTCATTTGCAAGATCTGGGTTTTCCCGTGGGTCCTGCCCTGGTTCAATGGGAGCATCTGGGATTGCGGGACGGGCAACTGGTGGTCACGGACCCCGGCCTGACCGAGCTACTGTGGCAGGGCCAGCAGGCTATGGATGCCGCCACCAGTCTGCATGGATTTGGAGATTTCTTACGCGAACTCTCGGGCGCTGAGTTGCCGGCCAATTTGGAGTGGATCGCATTGCGCTGTCAGTCCACCTCGGCCAACGGGTATGGCGACTTTGGTGAACTGGCTCAGGCCTTTCATCAGGCCCTATCGTTGGTGGTGGATGTGCCGGAGACAAGCCGCAGCCTGGCCAAGAAGGGTTTGCCTGTTTTGCACGATTTTCAGGTGCCCTGGTTGGCCCGCGCTGGGGGTTTGCCCTGGCATCGGCTTGGTTTGTTGATAGCCGTCCTGGCTCTGATGTACGGAGGCCTCTATGCCTGGTGGACGCACCCGCTGCCGCCGCGCAATTTTTCGGCCGCCGTGGTAGCCAGCGGCCGCCGACTGCTGGTGGTGGACCTGAAGTCCGGTGTGGTCAAACGCCAACTCGAACTGAACTCTCCAGCCCTGCATACGCTTCTGGCTGGCGACAGGCTGTGGGTGGCCTGCCAGGGAACACGTCGCCTGCTGTCGTTTCACAGCCGAACTTTGCAGCCCGGGCCGGCTCCGATGATGGACGCCGACCCTTCCCAAATGGTGGCCAGTCCAGACGGTGCCTGGATTTATCTTTTGTATCCGCAGCACGCCAGGGTTCTCCTGGTCAAGCTGCCCAACAATCCCACCGCCTATCTGGACGTAATGCCCGGAACTCATTGCATCTCTCCTCTGTCTGACCGGCTGCTGGTGGTGACGCGAGGCGATCTGAGGCTCTACTCGCTTCGTCAGCGCCTGTGCCTGCGAAACCAATCGGTGAGCGGTATTGTGCAATTGACCGTGGACCAGGACGGCGCCTGTTGGGTCGCTCGCGAAGGTCGTGTGGAACAGTGGAACGACCAGCTCCATTTGCAGCAAACCTTTGACCTGCCTGCCCCCAGTCAGGAAATGATGGCCCTGGAAACTGGTTTGGTCAGCGCGGTCCCGGGTGGGCTGGCCGTGTTGCGCGGAGCCAGGATTCGCAACATCCGGCTGGAGGGCTCGGAACCCCACGCCATGCGTCCGGATCCGCTGAGTCGCGATCGGGTCTGGCTGTTGCAGGGGGAGACTCTGGTTTGCGTGGATTTGGTGCAGGAGCGGGTTGTTCAGCGTTGGCCGATGCCCAATATCAGCCAGACGCTCAGTATTTTGCCTTAGTTTCGAGCCATCACCGACAGTCGGGTGCGCATGCTGCTTTGCATCGAACCGGTTGAGGTGTTGAGCAGTTCCAGGTCGATCCAGACGGGATTGGTCAGCACGGTTGGGTAGACTTTGGCGTTGGTGGTATTGAGACAGTACACGTCCAGGCCACCGTGGGGCAGCGCGTTGGACGGGGCTCTCAGTCCGTGGGCCACCAATTTGCGACGCAGCCCGCTGGTGCGCATGAGCGTCGTGGTCACCCCGGCTGCCACCGGCCCGGGCGGTTGGCTGCTGGGCAGGCCTCCAAGGTTGGTGATCTCGGCCCGAAAAAGGGCCTTCACGCTGGCGTCTGCGGGCATTTCTGGATCGGTATCCAGGTAGTAACCCACATAGCGCTGCCAGATGGGGTTTCCACTGCCCTCTTCGTAACGAAAGGTCCCCTGGTCGTCGCGGGCAGACAGCATCACCACGCCTGGCAGAGCACCCGGGCCAGCCGGGCTGGGAAAGCTGGCGATGCCCGTCCCGTAAGCTTCGCACAGGTCTTTTACCAGTGCCGAGCCAGACAGACTGGCCGCCTGCTGCATTTCCACCTGGGTGCGCGTCTTCTTGAGATACTGATTGCCCAGCTTGTAGAACAGGTAGGCTAGCGCCAGCACACTGAGCAGCAGCATGCTGTAGATCATCACTTCTATCAGGGTGCTGGCCTTGTTGCTTTTCATCTGGCTCTCAACCTTTCTACGGCCTTACCCGGGTCGACTCGAGGCGCAGTTCTTTGGGCAGATCCTGACTGCGCTGCTTCCATTGCACACTCACGGTGATGCGGGCACGGTCGGTGCTGGGCCGGTTGACCTGGACGCTCACCGAGAAATCCTTGGAGACAGTGGCCCCCAACGAGCTTCCCGTCAGCGTCTCGGTGACGGCTGGCAGGCTGACCAACTTGTCATAGCTGCGGGCCATTTCGCGGTCCATGCAGGCCTGAGCCAGGTGCGAGGCGGTGATCACATCTCCCGACTGGTCAGATGCCGCATACGAGGTAGGGAACATTTGGATCATGGCCAGGAAGGTTACCGCCAGGATGGCCACGCCCAACAGGATTTCCCCCAGGCTTACGGCCTGGCGGGGTCGCTTCATGGCAGCCTCCACCAGGCGATGGTGTAGAGACGGCGCAGGCTGACGTTAGGAAACTGGTTGCGAAACTCGGCCAGGTAATCCAACTGTGTGGTCACCCTGTAGTTGGAGGTATCCACCATTCCCAACACGGTAGGGTCGGACCGATCCGGGTCGCGGGCGATCATGACCCCGGTAAGGCTGCCGTTGCCCCCGCCGGTGACGGCAATGTCGCCCTGGCGCGTGTAGAGAAATCCGTCCAGGTTAGAGTTGCCGTTGACGCGGATGTCATCGGTGGCCAGGATGTGGGTCTTGACGGTGGAGGCTCCGTTGATGGTGGCCGTACCGGTGGTGAAAATATAGCTGAACAGGGTGGGGTCGGGTCCGCTGGCCACACCCCCATTGATGGTCACGTCTCCGTCTACAAAGAGGCGAACCCCCGGGGGGATCACTTTGGACCCCACGTACGTGAAGTCTCCGTGGACGTAGATGTCGGCCGGAGGAGTGACGGTTTGCTCCTGGTTCTTTTTGCCAATGACCAGTTTGCCTCCGCTCCAGTCACAGGTGACTGGGGTATCAAACTTATAGGCCGCGCTGGTGGCCGCGTTGGCCACGATGGTGTCGATGGGAATGTTGGGCAGGTCGATGGGGGGGCTGTAACCGTGATTGGTCCAGTTGCCATTGGGAGGGTCTGGCTCAATGGCTGTGGAGTCGAGGCAGGTGAAGACATCGCCCACGACATCTCCCACGACCACTGCGTATTTCTCGCTTTTGGGGAGTGGATCGGGTTGGTTGCTGCGAACCGTGGCTCCCAGACCGGGGTGGATGTCCCGTACCTCCGAGTGTTTCATGTTGATGGTGCTGTCGGCGGCGATGCCATCCAGCCAACGGTCGGTCACGATGGCCGACACCCGCACCGGGCGGGCACCCGCACCCTGACCGGCAGCAGCCCCTTTGTCATAGGCACTCACGATGGCCAGCATGCAGCCGGCTGGAACCACTCTGCCGTCCGGTCGGGTGTAGCTGGTGTCGCCGCGCAGATTGTTGGTGGAGTATGGCTCGGCGCCTTCGCTAAAAGTCCACCAATATTGAGTCTGGTCCACTCCGCGGCCGGGCATGGACAGTGTGTACGCTCCCCCGATATTGATCTTGACGCCCATGGTACTGGGGGAGGAGGCTGTACCGTAAGCCGGGTCTTGATTGACCTGGTCAAGCAATTCATTCAAGCCGCCGTCGGCCACGTGCAGCAGCACTGCTTCTTTTTGCGCCTGGATCGACAGGGTCTGGGTGGAAATGCCCAGCATGGCAGCGGTGCCGGCTAGCAAAACCAGCACGACCAATACCAGCAGAACCACCACCAGAGCAACGCCTCTTCTTGCAAAAACGGGCAACATCAACTACCTCCACCCCGACCATAGCAGGCGGCCCTGGCGGACACTATGACCTGCGTCAGTCGGGCTTAGCGGCTTCGGTCCGAGTCGAGCAGGCGGGCGCGCAGGCTGGAAGTGAGAAATCGGATGATGCCGCGCATGACTTCGGTGTGATCGGACATCAACTCGTAGAGGGTGTCCTGCGAGAGTTGCAGCAGGCGACAGGGTTCGACGGCCGTCACCGAGGCCGTCCGGGGTTCGGAGTCCAGCAAAGACATCTCTCCAAAGATTTCCCCGGGGCCCAGCAGATTGAGCACCGTGTCTTCTAAATGGACTTTGACCTGGCCGAAGACGATGATATACATGCGATGGCCCAATTCGCCGGCCTCAAAGAGGTTGCGCCCGGCCGCCAGGTCAACCTCTTCCAGCGCGTCAGCGGCCTCAATCAGCACCTCGTCGGGCGTCTCGGCAAACAGGCTGACGCGTTTCAGGACCATCACTTTCTCAATGGTGGTGAGCATGGGGTTGTCCCTTTCGGCGCTTTGCGTTCGATTCCACACTTGCAGGGCGCAAGCGCGCACCCAGCCGGGGTATTGCTGGTTGGGATCGTCGACTATCTGCTGCAGACGTTGGGCCCAGCCCGGTCCCGGCCGGGTGGGCCCACCTTCCAGTAGGGGGAAGAGCAGCGTTTTGAGGGTCCGTGGCAATACCACATCCAACACTTCCAGAGCGGCCGCCCGGCCCAGGTTGGATCGCACCCGCTGGAGCACCTCGGGGTCGTAGAGCAGGCTGAGTAGCAGCAGGATATCGTCGCGCCGTAGCTGCAACTGGTAGGTTAAGGCCGACTCCAACATGGTGGCTTCCGGCTGGCCCCGCACATCGCCCAGCGCGGCCAGCATTATAGCGGCCTGAGAGGCTTCGTGTTGCAGGCGCTGGTGCATTTGCGCCGCCACTGCCCCACGGGCCTGAAATTTGCGCCGGGAGAGTGCGCACAGCAGTTGGTGGCGCACTTCGGGATGGCTGTCGTTGAGTTGCGACAGCAACCAGTCACTCAGGCTGGGGTGGTCGATGCCTCCGGCGATGCGGGCCAGTCTTAGTCGCATTTGTGGGCTTTGCTGAGGACGGGAGAAGCAGGCGTCCAGGTCGGTCATCACCGTCTCGCCGCCGGCCTTGAGGGCTTTGGCCGCCAGACCTCGCAGGTGGGGACGACGGAGATTGTCCAGCACCTGGGGCCACAGGCGAGGGCTGCGCAATAGCGCCGCCGCCTTCAGGGCCTGGGCGCTAACCTGTGGGTCGGGGTCCTGGAGTAAACGCAAGACCGGACGGTAGAGCCCCGGGTTGCCCACTTCGCCCAGAGCGCGGGCGGCCAGGCAGCGCTCTTGCGGATCGGGCGACTGGATCAGCCGGGTCAGTTGCTCGCCGGCCACGATGATCCCCTCCAGTTCGCCACACTTGAGCAGGCCCACCATGGCGCCCAGGCGCAGCAGAGGCTGGTCATGTTGCAAAAAGGTCGACACTTCTTCGACCGGGTCGCCACCGCCCAGCGAGGCCAGCGTGCGCACCGCCGCCCCCCGCACGGCCAGGTCGGGCTCTGTTTCCACCATTTCGCGAACAGCCTGAAGGGCTGAGTCGATGCGGTAGTCGTCGATCAGGCCCAGCACATGGTGACGAACCTCCGGCGCGGAGTGGTGCATGTATTTGCGCAGCCAGGCTATCCAGGACGAGGTGGAAAACTCGCGCAGCAGCTTGAGAAGATAGATGATCACGCCCGGGTGGGGACTGGAGAGGGCGCTCTCGAGGGCTTTGGCCGTGCTCGAGTCATGGTAGTTTTTTTGGTAGCGACCGGGACTCGGGACTTTGCTGAGGGCTGGCAGCACTCGTTGCGACAGAGACTGGAGCAGCACGCGTCGGTAGTCTCGGCTGAGCAGCACACAACTGGCTACCCAGATCAGGGCAAATACCAGCAGCACCGCTGCCTGGGTGGCCAGGCTCACATTGAGCCATTGGGTCAGGCCCAACAGAAGCAGGCCGGTCAATCCGCCGAAGATCGGCTCCACCAGACCTTCACCCACGGTTTGAGCGTCGACACGCATATCGGCCGACAGAGGTTGTCGCAGGGTTTGAAAGGCTGGTCGGTAGAGGGTGTCAAAAACGGTGTCGTCGAGCACCTTCATCACCACGATAATGATAAACAGCAGCAGGGTCGACCATGGCATCAAGATGAGGGCGGCGGCCAGCACCACGCCCAGGGGAAAGCAGAGCAGGCCCACGGTCAGGCCAAAGCGTTCTAACACGAAACTGGTGGCAAACCCGCCGGTTAAGAGGGCCAGGCAGCCCGACAGCGCCTGGTAGAGTCCCAGGAAGCTGGCCAGCTGGGATTCGTCGGGATAGCGTAGCGAGGCCACGTCGTAGAAGATCTGAAAGACAAAATAGGAGCACACCGTGTAAAAGGCGGCCACCGCCCACAGCATTACTACGTAGCGGTCTTTTAGCAAGCCTTTGAAAGAGAGAGTGTCGCTCTCGTCATTATCTTCGGGCTGGTCCAGCGGAATTAGAGGAGTGGCCCGGACTGCGGCCAGCAAGACGAGGCAGCCCACCAGACCGGCGATGCTCACCAGCAGGAGGTCGGGGGTTGAGCACCAGCGCAACAGCAGGGGGATCGACAGCCCCAGTAAGATCTGGGCGGCCAGTTCTCCGGATCCTATCAAGCCAAAGAGTCGTTTGGCCTGGCGCACATCAAAGATGCGGCTGCACAGTCCCCAAAACTCCAGGCCGGTGAGCAGGTAGATGGTTTGGTAAAACACGATCAGCAGCAGGGTGGGCCAGCGGGCCGGCAGCCACAACAGGGTACGGCACAGCACGGTACCGATCAGCAGCACCCACAGGCTGAGGCTTTGCAGGCGGCCAAACGAGAGGCGCGTCCCCATTTTGGCATAGGCCAGGCCGACCAGGGGATTGCTCAGGGCCGCCAGGATAAAGGTGAGCGGCAAGGCGGCCGCGCCGTAGCGCTGAATGAAGAGCGCATTGGCGACGGTTTCCGAGGAGACACGCACGATGCCCAGGCACATGGAATGAGCCAACAGCAGGGCAACCAGGCGTCGTTCCTGGGGGCGAACGGCCAGGTCCATGTCAGCTCTGGCCCAACAGTTTCCAATCTTCGCTGGCCTGCTGCACGGGCTGGTCGGCGGCAAAGAACTTCTGCAGCGCCTCTACCAGGTGGTCGCGGCGCCAGGCCAGGGTGTCCTTGATTTGCTGCTTGCGCAATTGAAAGAGCTCCTGGCCCGATACTTCGGGGCTGGCGCCATTGACCAGCACGGTCAGGGTGGAGGGGCTGAGGGACTTGTTCAGTTTTTCGGTGCTGACTTTGGTGCCGCGCGGAATGATCTCGCGGGGAAGTTCTTCCACCATCGCGTCGATCTTTTCGTTGCTCAAGGCCTGCACAAATTCTTTGGCCAACTGCAGGGCCTGTTGTTGCTCGTGGGGTTCGTCCAGGATCTCTCGGTGCAACATGGTGTCCAATAGAATGTTGGCAATGGTGCCGTTCTGGCGCACTCCCGGGGTGTCGCCAGCGCCGTCGTAGGAGCAGACAAAATTGCAATGATTGGTGGGGATCCTCCAGTTGACAAGATTGCCAAAGCCGCTGTTGTTGTCGATGGGCACGGGCTTGACCTGGCCATTGCTGGTCCAACGGTCCATATAGTTGGCGTCGCGGCGGTCGGCGTTGCCCATCACGATGTCGACCAGAGTCATTTTGAGGTAGGCCGTCTTGTCGGCTCCTTCGCGTAGTCCCCAGGCGCCATGGGCTACTTTGCGGTGGCCGGCAAATTCTGAATCGACAAAGTCCATCGCCAGCACTACCGCGCCTAACTCTTTGTGCAGGGGAGTGCCCGGCTTGAGGCGCACCATCTCGGCCTCGGGGGAGCGCAGGCCGGCTACTTCAAAGAGGTCGTGGGCCAAAATTTCCGATTCAAAATTGGCGTAACGCGCGTAGTGGTGAGGGCGCTGCGACTTGAGGAATTTGGTCTGCCCGTCGATTTTCACCACCGCCGCCTGCGACTGGGTGCCTCCCGCGTACTGGTCTACGACCTTTTGCACTTGAACCTGGCGCAGTTTGCTGATCATAGCCACAGTATAGATCTTGCGGCCTGAAATTCCACTAAAATGCGTCGAGTCGGATTCCGTGTGCTGGACCCTGCCTCGTGGCTGCTTGTAGGAGAGTCTAACTGGCGCACTTCCCCCGGGCGCGCCCTGGTCACCCACTGATCAGTCGGCCCGGACCCGCCAGGTCATAAGCCGACCGGCCAGGGGGCCATGGGAGGAGGGTCTGCAAAATGGATATGGAAACTCCATTCTGGGTGCAAAAATGGAAACTGTAAGTAGATTTTTTCACGCTCCCAAGGGGCACTTTTTTCTGTTTGGTCCCCGCGGTACCGGCAAATCTACCTGGCTGCGGCAGGCTTTTCCAGAAGCGGTCTGGCTCGATTTGCTGGCCAGTGAGGAAGTTCGCCACTTTTCTGCGCGTCCTGAGCGGCTGCGCGAAGTTTGTGCCGCTGCGCCTCTACGGGCAACTGTGATCATTGATGAGGTTCAGAGAGTTCCTGAACTGCTGTCCGTCGTCCATCAGTTGATAGAAGAGCCTGGACATGGCGTTCGCTTCGTGCTTACGGGGTCAAGTTCACGTAAGCTGAAGAGGAGCGGTGTCGACTTGCTGGCTGGAAGAGCAGCTCTGCAAAGGATGCATCCGTTTATGGCGGGCGAATTGGGGATCGCCTTTGACCTGCAAAAAGCCTTGGAGTTTGGCCTCGTGCCCCTCGTAGTCAATGCCCCCGATCCGACCGTGCGACTCAGAAGCTACGCTGCACTCTATCTGCAGGAAGAGGTGAAGGCCGAGGGACTGGTGCGCAATCTGGGCCACTTTTCCCGGTTCTTGGAAGCCGTCAGTTTCTCCCAGGCTTCCCCCATGAATCTGGCCGAGGTGGCCCGAGAATGTGAGGTCAATCGCAAAACCGTGGAGGGCTATCTGGAAATTCTGGAAGACTTGCTTCTGTGTTTTCGATTGCCGGTTTTCACGCGACGAGCCCGCCGCCAATTGATTGCTCATCCAAAGTTTTTCTTATTTGATGCCGGCGTTTTCCGCTCACTGAGGCCCACCGGTCCGCTGGATTCTGCTTCGGAAATCGGCGGGGCGGGCCTGGAGACCCTGGTGGCCCAGCACCTGCGCGCCTGGAACGATTTGAGTGCGTCAAGCCACACACTTTCCTATTGGAGAACCCGGGCGGGGTTGCAAGTTGACTTTGTGATTTATGGGCCGGATGGTTTCTGGGCTTTGGAAGTGAAGCACTCACAAATCATCCACCCGAAAGACCTGCGGGGGCTGCAGGCCTTTCAGGCAGACTATCCGGAAGCGGAACTGGTCTTGTTGTATCGCGGCAAGGCGGCCCTGAAGCAAGGGGCAGTGAGCATTCTTCCGGTGGAGGATTTTCTGCGTCGTCTGAGGCCCGGAGTTTCTCTGTTAGAGCGCCAGTAGACGCCGCTCGGCGATGGGGGGGCAGCGAGCCGTATCCAGAGCGTGATTATGTAGAGGGTCTGACGAGCCTGTTCACGGCATTGCTGGGCGCTGGGCAGGCTCTACAACAGAAAGCAGACTGTGGCTACTCGGACGCCAACAAATTCCTGACTCTGCAGCCGGTTCCCGTCAATCGCTGACAGACTACCAGCAATGCTCTTGTTGCAGCAGCAGAATGGTTTCCTCGGCGTTAACGGCAGGCGAGAACAGAAATCCCTGGGCTTCGTGGCAACCCAGATTGCGCAGTTCTTCGAGCTGGGCGTGAGTCACCAGGCCTTCGGCGATAGTGCGCATTTTCATGCGACTTGCGATGCGCAACAGAGCGGCGATCAGTTCGGCGTTGACCTCTTCCTCCATCTCGGCGATGAGGGAGCGGTCAATTTTGAGGGAGTGGAATGGAAAGCTGGCCAGACAGTGAAAACTCTCGGGTCCGACGCCGAAATCATCGAGGTGAAAGCCTACCTTCAGGTCGCGCAGCTTGTGAAGAGTCTCCAGGCCGGCAGGTTCAAACAACACTTGCTCGCTGACGTCCACGCGCAGTTGGGATACCACGCTTTGGTGGGCGTCCAGAATGGGGCGCAGGCGGGCGATTCCGTTGGGCAGTAGAAAATGGTCGGGACAAAGATTTACGCTTAAGCGGATTGGACGGTCGACTACTCGGGACCAGCGGCTGAGCTGCTCCAGCGACTGCTCCAGCATGGTGGCGTCGAGTTGGGGTAGCAGGCCGCAGTCGCGGGCGACACCCAAGAAACTATTGGGCAGCAGACATCCGCGAGTTGGATGATTCCAGCGGGCCAGGGCTTCAAAGCTGGTGATCTGGCCTGAGGTCAGTTCGACGATGGGCTGGTAGTAAGGCTGAATGTGTCCGAGTTGGAGACCCTCGCGCAGGGCCGACTCCAGCTCAAGTCGCTCTTCGGCCGCCCGCTGCAACTCTGGGTCGCTGTAGATGCAAGCGTTGGAGTGGGCGGAGTCGGCCGCCCGTTGGCTTTCGGCCAGCATGTGCTGGGCCGATTCGGGACCGCTGGCGCACAGCGCCACTCCCACTCCCAGAACCTGACCCGGCAGGTTGAGCCGGATCCGCTTCACCATTCTCAGGGGGTCACTGACGTGGCGCAGGTCGGCCGCCAGCACGGCCAGTATGTCGGCTGCCAGACGGACCACGGTATCTTCTGCTCGCAGCACGGTCTGGACCAGATCGGGGGTACTGGACGAACTGTCTGGGGCCAGTTTGAGAATGAGCAGGGCGAAAGATTGGGCTTCGTGCCTTCTGGACCGGGACAGCCACTGATTGAGCAGGCCGGTGACCTGCGCTCGGTTGTGCTCTGAGTTCATAGTAGCTCCGAACTCTGACTTTGGGCGGCCGCCAGGAAACGCACATGAGTCCCAGGATTGTCGCGGAAGAAGCCAACCAGTTCGTCCACAGAAATGGCGAACACAATCACGGCGCTGTCGGTCTGGGCACTCACCGTGTGCTTTTCGCCGTCGGACCGGAGGCGACCGACCAGAGCGCCTCGGTAGGCCCTGACGGGGGGGTGAGAGGAGTGACCGGTCAAACTGACCTGTCCGTCTTTGAGAAGGTAGAGGCAGCGGATGCGGTCTCCCTTGCGGTAGAGGAGTTTGCCCTGAGGTACAGTTCGCTCGCGCATGCAAGGGATCAGTTGGGTTTTTTGGCGGACCGAAAGGCGAGACAGAATTTCGTTTTCATTCATGAGGGGCCAACCCTCATGCAGTCTACTTTCGGCCACCATGCGCAGAGTGCGCGCGATCTCTGTGCCACCGATGAAGCGCAAGAAGTCGGGGGCCGAGACGATCAGGACTTCCATTTCGGTATAGGCCAGTACGTCGGCCGTGCGCTGAGAGCCCAATAGTACGGCCACTTCTCCAAAATAGTCGTGACGCCCCAGGCGGGTCAGGAATTCGCCTTTTTGAATCACCTCGGCTTCACCACTCAGGATCAGAAAGAAATCGGTACCTGGCGTTCCCGTGCGCACCAACATCTCGCCGGCTCGGTATTTTCGATAGTTGGCGATGCGCAAAAACTCGGCGATTTTTCCAATGGGCAGTTGCCAGAAGAGATCGACCCCTCCGAACAGATCGAGCATTCTCTGGGGTAGCCAGAGAGGGGGAGGTTCAACCTCCAGCACCAGCGTCTTGGATACCCCCGGGGGGGCCAGCGTGAGCCCGGAGTCGGAGGGGATATTTTGAGCGCTGATGTGATTGACGTAGAGTCGGGTTTT
>JADMJV010000083.1:0-10758 GCA_018780265.1 bacterium | reverse complement strand
GAATGGGCGGAACGCCGGCTTCGTGCAAAATGATGTCTGCATCCCATTTGAATTGGAGCAGTTGCTGCAGGCGCTCATGGGAGAAAAGTCCTTGCTGATGTAACTTGGTCAGCATGGCCTGGTCGTTCAAGTTGTCGCCCGAATAGGCCACACTGCGGTCCTGGAAAAGGAGGTCAAATCCTAGCGTTGGAATGGGGTGAAAGTTGTAGACAAATTGAAATAGGCCGCCGGCGATATTGATGCGCTGATTGACCTGGATGGGGTGAAAATCAAATAGGGCCGATACTTGCGTGTGGGTCAGGCCCAGTAGCCCGCGATACTTGCGCGTGAAACTATCGATGATGGTGGGTGTGGTGTGAATCCGTACGCGGCCCTCTTCGAGAACTTTTTGTAAGGTTCCGGCGTCATGGTCGGCGTGACAGTGGGTGAGGATCAGGTCTTCGATCAGGCGGCTGTCCACTCCGTGGACACGCATCCAGCGGGTGGAATCGACGGGTGGGTCAACCAGCACGCCCCGACCGTTGATCCAGAGGATGAAGCCTGAGGTGACACTATCCGGGTCAAAGCCGTGGCCGCTGCCGATGACGGTGACGCCGAAGAAGGGGGGGGAATAACGGCGGGTGCTGGAGGACAGCGGCGGGGGCTTGGGCGGCGGTCGAAAGGTGTGCTCGCGGACTTTGCCTTCGGCTTCAAACTGATAGCGGTCGCCACCCAGCGCCCGGATTGTGACTCCCTGAACCTGGGTGACACCGTTTTCGTCGAAGAGGTGAAAATGAACGATGTCGCGGATGGTCAGTCGCCCTCTCGGTCGCTTGGAGTCCTGTTTGAAGTAGGCCATTTCCTGGATCAGGTCGGCCGTTGGCTGGGCCGTGCCGTAGTCGTCTTCCGGCGCGATGCGGGTGGGACCGAATATGGCCTCGCGCAAAACCCGCATCATGGGCTTAAGCTGAGACTTGCGGCAGACCAAAGTGGTTTTTCGGTTGCGCAGATAGAAATTGAAGTAGGCAGGAAACTCAACTTCGGCCCGACTCACTCCAATGGCAATGTCGAACAAGTGTTCTGGCAAAATAAAGATGCCGGGCACCCCGTAACCGCTTTCCATCGTATCTTTGATGGTTTCAGGATAGGCGCTCAGTTGGGCGACAAAATCTCCCCAGACCACGGTCTGGCCCCCGCGCGGGAGATCATGAATCTCAAAAGGGTCGTCCCGCTGCTCGGGCAGTAACATCGCTTTCGTATTTGCGATGTCACGGAGCACCCCTACCTGAGGTGGACTTGAAGAATGAACAATGTTATGAGATCAAATTCCAGATCGCGATGATAGCCGGCATACTTGGGGACCGGGGCGGTGATATAGATGGCTTGGGCATTGAGAAGAATGGGGACATGAGGCAGGACCCGCCGCCTCGATGTCGCGCCGGTAGAGGGCGGTGAGGGCTTGACGACCCGGGTCTGCGTCACACAGGGCGAATATCGACATTTCTTTGTCGAGCTTCAGGTCGGTGCCATATTCGATGCGGGTTTCCATGGGGGCCGTCATAGACGAGAAGCCCGCCCTGCCTCCAGGTGGTTGAGGATTTCGATTACTCTTTGGCGGGCTTAGGGGTGAGCTTCTTGATGTCGGCCATCATACTCGCCGGGGTGCTGATTTCACCAAAGGCCACGGGCTTGGTCATGGGCATGCCGGGAATGGCCATGCTGGAATTGGTCATCATTTGGCCATAAGCACTGCTCAGCGGAGGAGAGATTCGGGTGAGGTCGTCGGTCATGCCCGGAAGGGCAGGCGCATACATGCCGCGCAGGTTGGTTTGCAAGGAACCCAGGTCGGAAGCATTGCCCGGCGAGCCGAAGGTCAGGGCGGCGTAGCCACCGGATAGGGCGGCTCCCAACGAAGGTAGGGTTCCGTCACCGATGGGCTGACCGCCGCCAATACCCACCCAACTGGCCTGCAGCTGGACCAGGGCCGCCAGCATCTGCTGGGACTGGTCGATGCCCGCTGAAACCGAGCCGAAATTGGCGCTGGCGACCAGGGCTGCCTGTTGAGCGCCTGAGGCCCCCGCAGAGGTGGTTAAGAAGGCGTTGATGGTAGAGGGGTTGAGGTTGGGGTTAATGGTGGCCAAGGCGATGGTCCTTCGTTCGTTAAATATGCTTCGGTAGTCTCATTGTAGAGCCTGTAGACGTCTATGGGAACCACCCAGGCGTTAAGGAGTGTGGCTATTTGTTGCGCGGAGTTTGTTGTGATTTGGAAACATATTGAAAAAACCTAACAACTGGACTGAACCCACGAGATTTTTCCGTCGCAGAAAGCCTCATCGGCACTGCTGGACGAGTTGACGGGCGTGGGCGGTTAGCGTGGAGGCGCTTCAAGAGCACATTGCCCGGCGACGTGGTTGCGTCGTCGGCAGCTTAAAAACAAGTCAATAGAGTTGACACGGTCGGTTCTGGCACGACCGAGTAAGCAGTAGGCACCGTTGAGTTCGCTGATCAGTGCGAGGAGGTTCAAGCTGGTTCCCGAGAAGGCCAGGGGTCCCCTGCGGGTGTTGCTAAAGATCTGATCGTGAGTCGCTCCGCCCAGGACATCGTTCCAGGCGTCGGTTCCTACGTAAATGGAGTCAAAGCCGCCCGAACCGGCAAAGGCGTCGTTGATCTGAATATGAGTGTTTCCAGTGTAGGAGAAGGAAGTGGAGCCCACCTGTCCCGACCAGGTGGCGTGCCCATAGTGACTCTGCCAGGCAGAATTGGCATCTCCACCGCTGGGTGAAGTCGAGAAATCGTCCGTGTCAAAGGAAGCATGGAGTGAATCACCGTCAGTCCGGCAAGAATGGCAGCCGCTCCAAATAGTTGTTTCACGAGACCTCCCGATTTTTGTTGGATTCTAAGGCATCGCCTGGAGAACGGACTTCCCCCCAAAGGATGAGTCCGCTTAATCCTTCGGCTGAGGTGAATTCGAACTGTCTCTGCCTATCGGCAACAATTCGTTCTTCTTTTTCTAACATCTGTGTCATAGCCTTACGAGCAATCGACCACTCAGGAGAGAACCCCGATGTTTGTCCAAGGCGCTAACACCCAGACCCTCCGCTCCGTGAAGCTTCCCGATGGCCGCACTCAGCCTTATCCGCAGGCGCCCAGCAGCGATCAGGTGGATACTGTGAACGGCATTGAAGTATCTGACCCGTTTCGTCCTCTGGAAAATATCACCGCCACCTCCACCCAGATCTGGGTAGAGGAACAGAATAAGCTGACCCAGGATTTTCTGGCCAGCATTCCGGAGCGAGACTCTTTTGAAGAGGCCTTGCGTGGAGTGCAGGCCAAGATACGTCGCCTGGAAGACGTGCAGGGCGACAAGATTTACTACACGATGGGAATCGGCAAGCAGCAGCCGGCTATCTTTGAGTCCAAAGTGGACGGCACTAATGAGAAGATGCTCTACGATCCCAACCAGCTTTCTCAGACCGGCAACCTGGCTGTGGACGAATGGAAAGTCAGCCCCGACGGAACCCGCCTGGCCCTGGGGGTTCGACACAATGGCACCGACGCCATTGAGTGGCGCGTGCACGACCTGAGCACCGACAAGACTCTGCCCGAGCGCGTCAGCAACAGCCGCTATGGCGCCGACAGTCTGAGCTGGAGCTCGGATTCGAAGGGATTTTATTACCAGCGCTACAAGCAGCCAGAAGCCGGCCAGGAATTGACGGAAGTGGTCAAATACGAGAATGAGTATTACCACAGCCTGGGTACGGCTCAGAGTGAGGACAAAGAGCACGACGCGGAAGGCTTGCCTGAGGCGGGGCCCTGGACCTACCGGCAGGTGGACGGCAACGACTGGGCGCGAGGTGGCGATGATGCCGGCCTGACCTACGTGATGGCCAAGGGGCCGATGTATCCCAGGGGAGCCATTTTGAGCTGGGACGAAGAAGACGAGCGGGAGAAAGTGCTGGTGCCTAACGGGGACCGCACGCTGACCCAGGTGGTTTTAGCTCAGGGCGAACTGGTAGGCCACTATCTTGAGGACGCTCACTCCAAACTGGTTCGCTACGATAAGTCGGGCCAAAAGATCGGGGAGATACCGCTTCCCGGCATGGGCAGCGTGACAGGACTGGAGGCCGGCCCCGAGGGGAAGGTGATCTACTCCTACAGCAGCCCCACTCAGCCCCACACCATTTACAGCTTTGACACCCAGACGGGCCAGAATACCGTGGTTTGGAAGCCCGAACTGAACTACAACATGGACAACTATGTGACCCGACTGACCTTTTGTGAAAGCAAGGACGGCACCCAGGTTCCGGTCTATTTGACCCACCATAAGGACACCCCCATGGATGGTCAGCGTCCCACTTATCTGTATGCCTATGGGGGCTTTGACGCCAATGAGACGCCCCGCTTCGATTGGACCCAGCTGCCCTGGTTTGACAAGGGGGGCGTTTACGCGGCGGCGGCGCTGCGCGGGGGCGGCGAATATGGGACAGCCTGGCACAAGGATGGTATGCGCATGCGCAAGCAGAACGTATTCGACGACTTTATTGCGGCCGGCGAGGGGTTGATCCGACAGGGCGTGACGGCGCCGGAGCATCTGGGCATCGGCGGGGCCAGCAATGGTGGGCTGCTGGTGGCCGCCACCGAGATTCAACGGCCCGACCTCTTTGGGGCAGCTCTGCCCCAGGTGGGCGTGCACGATATGGTGCGCTTCCCCGAGTTCACGGGCGGTCACCACTGGATTAACGAGTATGGCGAAAAAGACAAGTCCAATACGCTGAAAAACATGCTGAAGTACTCGCCGGTGCACAATGTCAAGGACGGCGTGAAATACCCGCCCACCATGGTGATGACGGGCGACCACGATGACCGTGTGGTGCCGTCGCACAGCTACAAGCTGGCGGCCGAGATGCAACAGTCCGCCCCCGAAGAAGGCAATCCCGTGCTGCTGCGCACCGCCCACAACATTGGGCACGGCTTTGGCATGCCGCGCGATATGCGCATCGAGGAGCAGGCCGATCAGTGGGCCTTTTTGTGGCATCATCTGGCCCCGGACTCGGCCAAGGCCTCTTAGTAGCCTGTTTTGGGCAAGAGATGGCCCCAGATGCCCTGGTTGAGCAGGTAGCCAAGGTCGGCTTCCACAAACGAGCGGGCCACGTCCTCGCGAGTGCGCACTCCCAGAGCGGGGGCGGCCTGGTCGAAATTCCAGCTGTGGCGGGCCAGGGTGGAAAGCAGGTGCAGGCGTCGGGTCTGGCCTCGGGAGAGGCGGAAGAGCTTCAGGTATTCGAGGGTTCCGTCGTCGCGGAGAATGGCTTCGCCGGCAAAGTTGTCGGCCCCCTGAAGATGGGTTACGAAGCGCTCCAGGGTGAACACGTCGGTGGCGTATACGGTTTGAGCATCCAACTCGCGTCCCTCGATCACGCCCAGGCGATAGACTTCTTTGGCCGCTTGGCTGTCTTTGGCCCTGGCAAATTCTCGGGCCAGGCTGTCCAGGTCCACGATGGCCGCCGGGTTGAGGGTAAGACTTTCCCTTTTGGCGTAGCGCAGGTAGCCGTAGTGGATGAGGTAGTCGGCGAAATGGTCGGAGAGCAGGCTTTCGTGTAGCTGAGCATAGTCTTCGGGGTGGGGCGTGATGAAGCAGCCCACCAGTTCTTCGTCCAGGAAGAGGACGGTGCCAACCTGATTGGGAGCGAACTCGAAGATTGCCAGCGCCTCGGCCATTCCTTTGAGGTACCAGCCCGGCACCGAGTTCTCGCTGCGCACCCCCAGAGATCCGCGCCGGACCGAGCGATGATAGTCCAACCAGGCCATGTCGGGTCCCTTAAAGTGGCGCACCATAAAGCCCTCGATGGCCAGAGCGTTGGGCAGGAAGGCGAGTTGGGTGGGGGATTGGCGCTTCCAGAGCTTGCCCAGAGAGAGGCCTCCGTGTTCGCCCAGGTGTGTTTCCGAGGTGGCCACGGCGCTTCCGTCCCGCTCCCATCGGACCACCATGGCCTGCGGCATGTAACTGGTGAATTTTGCCTGAGGGTAGCTGGACCGGACCCGGTCGCGATTTTGCGCCTGACTGGATAGGCGCAGATCTCCCCGCACCTGGTCGCGCACGACCGCGGCCAGGCGTACGCTGCCCCAGGTTTGGCCGGCCTCCAGGCGGCAGCCTTGCAGGTGGAATTTAGTGAAGGGCAAGCGTATCTGGCCTTTCCAGAAAGGCCACGGCACGTTCCTCGAGATAGGCCTCCAGCTCGGTCACCGGGCAGCGGCCGGTGGCGAAGCTGGCCAGCACGAAGCCGGTGGCCAGGTCCTCGGCTCGCCGAATGCCCACTACGGGCCAGCTGGGGCCCAGCGTCATGGGTTGGAAGTCTTCGGGGTCGAAGGTGGGGTTGAAATGGATCCACAGGGGCGAATCAGGCAGTCGAGCTGCGAAGGCGGCGGCGATGGCCTGGCAGGCTCCGGAAGGGGCGTTTTCGCGTGCGTCAGAGACCACGATCACGACTTCGGGCTTTTTTGCCAGCGCTTCCAACAAGGGTTCTCCCAGGGCCGTGTGACCGGTGGGATGCAGGTCGATCAGGTCGGGCGTGGGGTGCGACCAGTGGGCGGAGTAGCTGGCGCAGCCGGCCTGCAGGGCCAGGTGTGCGGCCATGGCCACGGCCAGTGGACGACACCTGGCTTGAGCGCTGCCGTAGCTGGAGCGACTGCGATCCAACACCACGGCCACCCGGCCCTGGGACAGCGAGGCGGGTAGCTGCAAGGTGGGCGCCAGTTGGGCGGCGCGCTGGCGCAGGGTAGGCAAGGGGGCCACGCGCTCGTGGTCGGGCAGCCGCAGGAAGTAGATGCACAGCTCCACCAGGTCGGCGCGCGAGGGGTCAAAGGCGGCGGCGCCCGCCTGCTGCCAGCGCAGCTTTTCGCGCTCGGTCATGCGCGGCTCGATCTTCTCCATGAACTCCTGGCGCGGGATTTTTTTGCGCTGGGCCAACCCCTGGGCCACCGTGAAGGGTAGCTCGTAAATGTATCGTTGGTCGTAGTGGGCCTTGCGATAGGTTTCCAGCATGGGATCGCGGTAAGGTTTGCTGCCCGCCCCCTCGTAGAGAAAGCGCTTGACCTCCGGGGCGACGCCGGCGTGGCTGTGCAAGATGGCTTTCTTGAGTCTGTGCCGGTATTTGACGGCGTCGAAGGCCAGGTTGTGGCGATTCTTGAGATAGCTGGCGATGGTGGCGCGGGTGCGTCGGTTGTTGACGCCGCTCTGGGCCAACCGCTCAAAGAGGCGATAGGCCCGTTGCGGAGGCAGCCTGGCGATGGCCCTGGTGAGCAACTCGTTTTCCAGCGATCGTTGGGCTGGATCGGGGGGGGCGCCGCCGGACAGCAAGGTGAAGGCGGCGTGGGCGGTGTTGTGGTCGTTGAGCCCACCAGCCAGGAGCAGGGTGTAGAGCCGGCGATAGTTTTGCGCGATATAGAGGTGCAGAAAGGCCAAAGAGAGCCGCTCTTCGATGGCTCCGTGGTAGAAGCCGCCCTGACCGGTTGCGGTCAGCCCGGCATTGACGAAGAGCAGCATGTCTTCGCGACGCACCCTGTCATAGCTCGCCCGCTCCGCCACTGGTTAGACTCCAAAAATTAAGTGCCGGGGAGAGGGGAGTGCGATGACTTAGGACAATTCAAATATTGGTTTCGGAAATCGCACCAAAGTCCCACGGCAGAGTTAGATTTCTCCAGTGACCGATCCCCCTCTGCCGTGTGGATGACCTGACCCGGGAGGCGTATGGAGATTGGCAGGCCTTGCTAAAGGAAGCTGAGGGGGGCGACCCCCGCTGCCGGGCCTACCAACCGTTGCTCGAGGTTGTTGTGCAACACCCCCAGGCGGCGCGGGTGTTTCCACACCTGAGCATGTGGACCCTGAGGCTGTCTCGCTGCCCGCAATATCCATTTGATTTCTTGGGGCTCCCGGAGGTGGATTTGGTCGAGGGACGGGCCGGGTTACTTGGGCCCTTGCGGCGGGTCACTGGCTGAGCTAGATTGACTGTCTGATGAGCGAAGAGTTACAGCCGCACAAACGGAGGGTCCGCTACCATGGCAAGAACCCTCGCAAGTTTGAGGAGCGCTACAAGGAACACAACCCCGACAAGTACGCCGGGGATGTGCAGCACATTCTTTCCAAGGGGCAGACCCCGGCGGGGATGCACCGCCCCATCTGCGTGCAAGAGATTCTGGCGATTTTGGAGCCCAAGCCGGGTGAGGTGTTTTTGGACGCCACCTTGGGCTACGGGGGGCATTCTCAGCAGTTGATGGCGCCACTGTTGCCCGGCGGGATGCTTTTTGCCGTGGATGTGGATGGTCAGGAGTTGGCGCGCGCCGAGGCCCGGATGCGGGGACTGGGCTTTGGGGAAGACACTTTTGTGGCCAGTCAGATGAACTTTTGCGAGATGCGGGGCCTGTTGGCTGACGCGGGGGGCGGGTTTGACGGGATCCTGGCTGACCTGGGTGTTTCCTCGATGCAGTTGGATAACCCGGCCCGGGGCTTCAGCTATAAGTCGGATGGACCGTTGGATTTGCGCCTCAATCCCGACACGGGGCGTTCGGCGTCTCAGTTGCTGAGGTCTCTATCGGTGGACAAACTGGAGAGCATCCTCTTGGAAAACGCTGACGAACCTTTGGCCGGACCGATTGCGCGCTCGATCAAGGTGGGGTTTTTGCCCGTTGAGACCACTGCCGGGCTGGTTGAGGCCGTTCGCGTCGGGCTGCGCCGGGCTGGCCTGAAGCTGCCCGAGAGTGACGTCAAAAAGTGTATTCAGCGAACCTTTATGGCTTTGCGCATCGCCGTCAACGAGGAGTTTCGGGTGCTCGATCGCTTTTTGCAGGTGTTGCCTTCGTGTCTGAAGCCGGGAGGCCGCGTGGCCGTCTTGAGTTTTCACTCGGGAGAGGATCGACGGGTCAAGAAGTCTTTTGCCTGGGGCCTGGAGATGGGCATTTATGCGAGCGTGGCTCCCACTCCGCTGCGGCCCTCAGCCGCGGAGCAGGGCGCCAATCCGCGCTCGTCCTGCGCCAAGTTGCGCTGGGCGGTGCGTTCTGAGAAGCCGTTGGGGGCCGCCTGTCTAGATAGCCGGGGCGATCTCCGAAGTTGCCAGTAGGGCGGCGGTTACGGCTGGACTTGCAGCGGCGGCAATCACCGACATGACGACCTGAGTCGCTCGGATCAGGTCGTTGCGCGAAGTATGCTCGCGTTCCGTGTGCTGCAAATAGGCCCCTGAGCCCAGCACCACCGTGGGCAAACCTTTGGCGTTCATACAGTTGGCGTTGGTGCCGCCCATCATACCCATGACCTTGGGCTTGCTGCCGCTGGCCCGGGTGGCGATCTCGGCCAGTTGGACCACCGGCGCCTGCTCAGACAAATGAAAGCCCTGAATGGTGTCGAACTCGGGACGAATCTCCACCCCGTGTTGCTCGGCTACCTGCTGCAAGCAACTCTCCACGTGTTTTCGTAGCTCCAGCTCGTCGTCGGGGTTTCTGGCCCGGAACTCCCCGGCCAGAAAGGCGCTATCGGGAACCTGATTGGTGATTGGGGCGCCGTCCTGACCCATCTGGCCGGCCATGATGTTAGACACGTTGAGTGTTTGGCCCGGCTTCATCTCAGCGCCGTCGATGCGCGTTCCCGCGTCCATGGCCGCGCGCAAGGCGCTTTTGCCCTTGCTGGCGTGGATGGCCGGAGCCGACTGGCCGATGATGGTGGCTTTAAAGCGTTGAATCCCAGCGCTGTTCACGATGACGTTGCCGACCTTGCCGCCATCGAACTCAAACCCGAAGTCCATGTCCTGCAGGTGGGCCGGGTCGAGGGCCCGCGCCCCAAAGAGACCTGGCTCTTCCCGTACGTAGCCGATCACTTTGATGTGCCCATGCGGAAAGCCGGACAGGTGCATGGCCTGCAGGCCTTCTTTGATGGCCGTGTAACCGGCCCGGTCGTCGGCCGCAATATTGGTGCGGAAACCCTTACTCTGCAAAGTTCCGTCTGCCGTCATCTCGACTTGAACAGGCTCGTCCTGCGGAACCCCCGGAGCACGCACAGGCACCCGATCCAGGTGGCACGACAGGACCACGGAGCGGGCCGTGGGCGGGGCATTTGGGCTGGCCGGGATATCGACAATCACGTTGCCCACTTCGCTTCCGGCGGCGGGCCCGGCTCCGTCCATCATGACGTTGGCCCCGGGAATGTTCATTTCCTCAAAATCCCGCATCATCTTGTCGGCCATAGGCTTTTCAAAGCCCGACGGTGCCCAGATGGTGGCGGCACTGATGAACGTGTCAACCACTTTAGTAGAATCGAGCCGAGGCATTTTCCGCTCCGACCAGACCTGAGAGGCTATGTCGGGGCGCTGTGGGGGAATTTCCATCCACTCCATTTCGCGGAGAGCCGACCCATTTCCTGGCTTCCCCGGTTAACGTCTCCGCCGATCTCCCGGTGACGGTTGACCTGGGATTTATGGGTTGCGCGGGTTCGGCAGCTTGCGTGGCGGCGATGCTGCGCGCAAACTACCGCGAGAGCGTTCAGTTGGAGGCGGATGAACCGGTCCGTCGGGAGCGGCAGCGCCAGGAGGGGGCCCACAATCTGGTCACAAGTTTAGCGTGCTCCCAGGATCAGGCGCTGGAACTGATGCGCCTGTATGACAACGACGAAGTTCGATCCATTGTGGAAGTGCGCAGTTGGCGTCAAAATGTGTCGGGAAGTGTGCTCAAGACGGGATGCGCCCGGGAGGAGGCGGGACGACCCGGGCCAGGGCCCGGGTCGTCCCGTGTGTCTGGCAT
>JADMJV010000095.1 GCA_018780265.1 bacterium | reverse complement strand
CAGTCCCTGTAATTCCAGCCATCTTCGCAGTGCTGCCGCAGGACCTCCTGGCGACGTTTCCTCAGTTGGGTCAGTCGTCTCTTGTCCAGACATCGATGCAGACAATCTTGGAGGGCCTGGCGCAAGGACGACACCGGGCCCTTGGCCTGGATCTCGCCTGTCTGCACATTGACGATGAATTGAATTTCTTTGGCCAGTTCAATCCAGGGATCCAGCCCGGTGCCGGCCAGGCGGCTTGGGTATAAAATCGCCCCACCGCAGCTACAGTCGGGATTGGAGCAGTAGGTGTCCTTGAGGTGGACGGTGGAAAGACCCTCCAGATCCTGGTCTGAAAGGTCCAGTTTCAGATACGCTTTCTTTGAATTGGAGTCCATGAAGACAAGTTCTAGATTGAAGTTGAATCAACCTACTGCGTGCAAGCACCTGGCCAGAGGATCCCCACAGTTCCCAGGTTCGACAGGATTTTCGCAGTCCGGTCCCGCAATACCGACTTGAGTGACGTCCAGTGAGTCGCTTTTGGAGCTGCGCCATTTGAGCCCGTGGGGCCGGCGATCTGGACGCTCGCCGTGTTGCTTCCTCCGCCACGCCCTCGAAAAAACACCACCTGCGGGGCACTGACTTTGCGTGGTGCTGAGCCAGGCGAGGCTCAACGACTTTGCCGGGCGTACAAAAAGAGACCCGGCCGGAGTCGGGTCTCTTATCGTGGGGCAGGCTGCCTGGCTTTTAGGCCACGCGGTCGGCCCGCAAGGCATCCTCTTGACCGGGTTGCTGGAGGTTGGCCAGTGTACTGAAATAGCACACCGCCGACAGTCCAACCAGAGCGGTGACGCCGCTCAACCAGGTGAAGAAGCCGGTCAGCATACAGGCTGCCGGGGTAGGTCCGCACAACATCGAGGTAGGCAGACAGGTCCAGGGGCTGAGACCCATAGGATTGGCGAAAGCAGCCATTCCCAGAGCGACCCAGCCACACACGATGCCGACGTGAACCCGTCGCATCGAAGCCATCAGGGCCACACCGAGCAGCGGCAGCATCAGACCGCGTCCGAACAGGGCGATCAGAACCGGAACAACCACCAGCCAACTGAGCATCGAAGCCAGTGCCAGGCCTTGGGCCGAATGGCTCGACTGGCTGGCGCTAGAACCCCAGAAGCCCACCAGACCTGCCGCCACAGCCAACAGCGCAGCGTAGCTGACCAGTTGCAAGAAACCCAGCGGGCTCATCGCTCCGGCGTAGACAAAGAGCAGTAGCGAGGGAGCCGCCACCAGCAATTGAATGATGGGCATCAACAGTGTGCCCGCCAGTTTGCCCTGCAGCACCTGCTCAGGACCCAGTCCGGTTAAAGCCAGGTCGGTCCAGGAGCGACGGTCACATTCCGAGGTCACCGCGTTGGCCAGAAAGCCCGAACAGCGAACCCCGAGGTAGAGCGAAAGCAGCACCAGGCAGCCCAGCAAACCCTGAGCCATCGAGTGGAGACGAATCTGGTCCTTGGTGTCGTTGGACAACTCAGAATTCCCCAAATCATTGATGGGGGTCGCGATGCCGTAGGTTTGAGCCTCGCTAGTGGACAGCTTGACCTCGACCGGGCCAGGACGAGCAGGGGACTCGTCGAGGTTCTCGGCCTGCAACGGATAGTTTGTCTCTACTTTGACAATGGCGCTGGCGGGTAGCGGCACGTGCATCGCATCGTATAGCTTCATGCGCAGGCAGGCGCAGTGAGTGTGCCCTTTCAGGCGCAACTCCGTGCCATCCCAACTGTGCAGCCGAATATAGGGCGTCGCTGCCACGGGCGCCAGGGTAGAAGCAGGGGCAGCAGCTTCCGGTTCGGCCTGAGAGGCACGCAACTGAGTCTGTCCGCGCAGCTCAATCTCACTGGAGCGACGCTGATTCCAGCTGTTCGAATAAAGGAAAGGGGCCAGGAACAGCGTGATGAAGACCGCGTAACCGGGCCATTTTCCGGCACCGCTGCGCAACTGGGCAGCCAGTTCGCGCAAGAACACCGGGTTCTCTCGCAAACCCATCCAACCGGGAATCCAGCCCGGGGTCTTACGATACAGTTGGTGAATCTGACGATCCGTCAAAGTGGGAGCCGACATCAAACCTTGCTCGTAGCGACGAGCGGCTACCATCCACATCAGCAAGCATGCCACAGCTCCGAGACCGATGAAAGCCAGCGGAAGATGCTGACGCAGACCCACTTCAGCCTCGGGCACCACCAGGGGCCAGGCGGCAGCGAAGGGGTTGATGGCATCAAACACCGGGTAGCGCTGCGTGGTGACCGTGACGGCCGAAACCACCAGATCGAAGACCGGCGTCAACAGCAGCCAGCAGGCCTTGAGGGTCCAACCCTGGACCACAGCCCTGGAGGTATTTGCCGCCATGCTGGAGACGAACAGGCTGGAAACGATGGACATCGCTCCGCCCAGGGCCGCTATGAGCAGTACCCCCAGGCCTGCCGAGAGGCCGGAGGCGCTATAGCCGGCGCTGATCAAGACCGAGGGGGTCAGACACAGCAGTAGGCGGGCCAACGAACGGAATTCGGGCGAAAGCTTGTACCAGAAAAGAGCGCTTGGACTGAGCTGCGTCAAGCGCAGGCAATCCAGGGTCTTCTTTTCTTTCTCTTCCGCCAGCACTCCAAAAGAGCGATTGCCCAGCAGTAACACCGCCGACCCGATCAGTACCCAACTGTTGATGGCGAAAAGCGTACAGCTACACCACCCCATTTTGAGCAAGAACAGCGTCAGCAGCAAAATCGCGACCCCGAGCATCCCCGTGCCGCGGGTCGTCAGGACATCCCCTGCTCGACCTTGCGCTAACCTCATGACTTGGCTACCTCCCATCCTTCCCCGGCCCGAGTGACATTCATATACGCCGACTCGAGACTTGGGGGTTCTTCGTAAAAACTGACCACCGGAAACCCTTTACTCACCAACTCTTTCAGCAAGTCTGACAGGTCCTGTTCTTGATGTCCACCCAATCGAAACAAAATGTGGTCATTGTCCCAGCGAACACCGTCAATCTGTGTGTAAGCCTTCAGGTGGTGAAAAAGTTCCTCGCCCTTACCCAGAGCTCGCACCCGGAGGCGCCGAGTACCCTGCTCTTCGATCAAATTCTTGGTCTCATCCACGCAGATCAGCCGACCGCGGCTGACTACCCCGATCCGGTCGCACATATCGGCCAAGTCTTCCAATACGTGAGAAGAAATTACAATGGTGGCTCCCTGGCGCTGCAGAGAACGTAAAATCTCTCGCAGTTCCAGTCGTGCCAGCGGGTCCAGCCCACTGGCCGGTTCGTCAAGCAGTAGAAGTCGGGGCTTATGCAGGATGGACCGCCCCAGGCAAAGGCGCTGCTTCATTCCTCGCGAGAGACCGTCGACCGGCTGTTCGGCCAGATGTTCGATGCCAACCGCCTGCATCGTCTCGCGAACGGCATAGTCGCGAGTGGTGGGCGGCAAAGAACTGGCCCGTGCAAAGAACTCCAGATACTCGCGCACCAGCATATCGTCGTAGACCCCCAGCACATCCGGCATGAAGCCGATGACACCGCGAATCTTTTTCACCTCGTTCAGGCGGAACCCGCACACAACCACTTCCCCCCGATCGGGCGGAATCAGCGTGGCCAGAATGCGCAAAAGGGTGGTTTTTCCGGCGCCATTGGGCCCGACCAGACCAAACATCTCGCCGGCGACCAGCTTCAAGCTGACATCGTCCAGGGCCAGAGTACCTAAAAACCGCTTGCTGACGGCGGTAACCTGAGCCACCACCTCGCCGCTGGGGTCGCTGGTGACCACGCGTGGATTGCGCTGCTTGACTCGTTCTTCGGCCAGGCGACGCTCTTCGGTGACGGAGGCCAGGCTGGCATCAGAGGTGCCCTCGATGGAGACGCGCTCGCCATCATGGGCCAGCGGCTGGGTAGGACGGGAGGGCATATTTGACATTTCTGTAAGGTTCTCGTTGGGCTCCGCCTCCCCTGCCAGAAAAAGCCTCTAATCCGCGTAGCAGCAGGAGGGGATGCATGCAGCGAGAAAGGTTGGCCTATGTTGGTGAATCCAGACGGATATGCCCCCGTCTGTGAGGAGAATAGAGAATGACTCCCAAGTTCGGCGGCGGTGCACAGAAGCCCGCCTTCGTCAAAAAAGACAAGCAGCCGGCGGATGCAGACAAGGCGCTGATCCGCAAAGACGACGGCAAACAGACCAAGCTACCTCTTGGTGTAAAAGAGGGGCACAAGCCGCTGCTTGGCGATGTTGAAGACGACAAACTCGACGAAACCCTGTCTTCGGTGAATGCTGAACTGGAAGCCAATCCCACCGACAAAACTCTGCATGAAAAGAAATACCGCGTTCTGCGCAAGATGAACGACCGGCCCGCGATGCGGGCCGCCTTGCAAACGGCCGCGCGCGAATGCGGTCAGCCTTTTTTCGGAGTCAAGCTAGCCGAAGCTCTGGAAGAAGAAGGTTCCTATGTTAAAGCCCTGGAGTGGCGCCGTTGGGTAGCTCAGTTCGAACCCAATGACCCGGACACCATTCGGCGCCTGGCGGCAACCGCCGTCCGGGCTGGAAATCTGGCCACCGCAGAGAGTTCTTATGCCCACCTGGTCGAGCTAAAAAAGACCGATGAAGCGCCCTTGGGCAGCACCTTCTACGAAGAGATGCTGGGCAAGGGGCTCTCTGCCGAAGGCCGTCAATCTCTGCAGCAGATGGGCCTGCGCCTGCTGGCTCTGGCCTTAAGTCAGCAAAGCAACAGCCCTGTGCTGCTCGAATCGGCGGCCCGCCTGGCCTATCGAGTGCGAGATATGGATTCGGCCTGTCGCTTCTATGAGCGCGCTATCGCCACCAATGGAACTCACCGCAACGCACGCCAATGGAAAGTGGAACTTCTACGCGCTTATGCCCTTTCCGGGCTGCAACGCCCCTGGTATGACCTCAGCCAGACCTTCATTCAAGAACTCCGCGAACATCTCGTGTCGGATCGAACCGACACCAGGGCCTGGACGATTTTGGCCCAGTTGCAAATTCAGGCGGGCTATTTCGAGGACGCCATCACCACCCTCAAGGGAGCCCTGGCGGCAGACAGCAAAAACGCTCAGGCGCTGTGGGAACTGGGTCGCCTCTACGTGCGTATGGGCCGCAGCCAGGAAGCCATCGACTACTATCTCGATATCATCAATGACCCCAACGAGAAAAAGTCGGTGCGGCGCGCCATTGAGCGCACCCTGGCCGATCTCTATTTCCGCACCGGTCAGTACCAGGATGCGCTGGAACTGTATCTGCGCGATCCAGAAGCCAATATGCGAATGGTGGCCCCTATCTATGAGGCTGTCGGAGACCTGACCGCTGCCGAGGACTATTATCTCAAGTCCATCAAACAGGCTCCCCGCGACGCCCGTACTCACCTTGGCGTAGCCGAATTCTGGGTTCGCCGCGAAAACTGGGACCAGGCCGCCATTTCTGGACGAGAGGGCCTGCGCTGCACGTACGCCACCGAAGAAGTTCACTCCAATTTGGCAGTGGCCCTGGCGACCGCCCAGATGAACTTGAAGTCGATAGAAGACGCCCTGGCCACCATGGAAGAGATCTGCCAGGCCTACCCGGATTCCATCCACCAAACCTTCCGTAAGGCCAAGTTACTGATCAAGATGAACCGCCGCAGCGATGGAATGCGTCTGGCGGAAGAGGTGCGCACTTCTGCCACCCATCAAACCGGCTGCGCCCCGGCCTCCTCCTCGCTCTGGAGCCTGCTGGGCGACTGCCACACTCTGCTCAACGATATCGAGTCAGCTTGGGACGCTTACACCAATGCATTGAAGTACGACTTCATGGATTCGGTGGCCGTGCGCGGACTGGGCATGATCGCCGAGAAGCAGCAGGAATCGCAAACCGCGCTAGAACTTTACGAGCGCTTCGTAGTGCTGGATCCGTTAAACCTGGCCACACCGACCGTGCGTAACATGATCAAAAAACTCAAAGATCGCCTGGGAATTGTAGACGCACCGCCTCCCCCTCCCGCGGCTATGGAAGCTCCCAGCGAGGGGCCTCCGGCCGGGCCCGCAGCCACGCCCTACACCCCTCCGGTGCAACAAAAGCCCCAAGAGGGATGGATGGGTTCGGGAGACGTCGACTTCTACGAGTAAGCCTGGGCCTGAATGGCTGTAATCACGGCCGCATCCACGATATCATCCGCTTTGCAGCCACGCGACAAATCATTGGAGGGCAATTCCAGTCCTTGCAAAATCGGACCCACGGCACTGGCTCCGGCCAGTCGTTCCACCAGCTTGTAGCCGATATTGCCTGACTGCAGGTCCGGAAAAATCAACACATTGGCCCTACCGGCCACAGTAGATCCGGGAGCCTTCTTCTGGCCCACCGATTCCACCAGAGCAGCGTCCAACTGCAATTCGCCATCCACCTGCAGGTCGGGGCGCCGCGCCCTGATGGTCTCGGTGGCCTTGACCACCTTGTCCACCAGCGCGTGCTGAGCGCTGCCCTTGGTGGAAAAGCTGAGCATGGCCAGGCGCGGCTCCACTTCCAAGAAATTGCGACAGGTGTCGGCCGTGCAGATAGCGATCTCGGCCAACTGCTCGGCATTAGGGTCGACTACCACGCCACAATCAGCGAACAGCATGGCGCCATTGTGGCCGAAAGCCGAGTCCTTCAGCACCATCAGAAAGAAGCTGGAGACCGTGCGAATGCCGGCAGCCAGCCCCAGGCAGTGAAGGGCAGCCCGGACCGTATGGGCAGTGGTATTGGTGGCTCCGGCCACAGACCCATGGGCCTTCCCTCGACGCACCAGCATGTTGGCAAAATAGAGCGGATCCTGCAGCGCTTTCTCGGCCTCGGCCTCAGTCAGGCCCTTGTGTCTGCGCAAACGAAAATACTCCTGACGGCAGGCATCCAGTTCGGGGTGGCTGCGATGGTCCATCATCTGGCAACCATCCAGACGAATACCCAGTCCTTCGGCGCGACGGTTTAAGTTGTCGGGCGGTCCAATCAAAGTAACCTGAGTCAGCCTCTTGGCTACCAGCGAGGCCGCCGCCAGCAAAGTTCGATCGTCTCCTCCTTCAGGCAGAACGATATGCTTTGGCTGTTCTTGAGCCCGATAATAGAGTCGATCCAATATACTCACCGTTGACCTCCTGGCATCTTTGAAGTCGCCTCATTCCCGCGCAGGCGCAAGAACTCCTCGAAAGCAGGGAATGCAATCAACCCCACAAAGTCAAAGGTTGGAGGTAAAGAATGCGTCAAAAAGGTCCGTTGTTTGGCCTGGCAGTCCTGTTTGCCCTGGGTCTGGTGCCTCTGAGCCTGGCTCAACCGGCCCCATCTGGGGATCAGCCGATCGTGCCCAATCCCAATATCCCGGAAACCGCCACCCCGGCTCCCTCGCCCGCAACTGTCCCGGAAGCCAGCGCCAGTCCTTCGGCCAGCGCCACTCCCGCGCCAGATAGCAAAGCCGGACTCTATATTTCGGACAGCGGCAACCATCGCATCATGTACCTCAAAGACATCAGCGGAGAAGGGCGCAAGGTGCTGGGGCGCCCCGGCCATGAGCCCGGCTACTTTTTACACCCCAGCCAGATCTGGGTAGACCCCAAAGGCAAGATTTTTGTGGCCGATAGAGACAACAACCGGATCGTGCGAATGGACGAGATCAACGGTCTGGGCTGGACAGAGATGCCCGGCTTTAACCGTCCCGAAGGCGTGGCCAGCCGTGGCGATGAAATCTACGTGGCCGACACGGGGAACAATCAGGTGATTGTCTATGCCGAAATGGATGGGCGTCCGCTGCGCAGCTACAAAGACCCAAGATTGAATCACCCCACCAGCCTGTGGCTGGATCAAAACAAAGACCTCTTTGTGACCTGCGGACAGGACCCTCCAGGCGGCCGTGTGGTGAAACTGGTGGACCAGGCAGATCAGACCGGCGCCAAATGGGAGATTTACGAAGGTCAAAACCTGAAGCAACTGGGCTTTGCCCCCTCGCAATTGGTCACCTTTAAACGCCATGTGTGGATGGTAGACCCGGTGGCCAGCCGCCTGATTCGGGTGGACAACTTTCAAGGCCGCTCGGCCCGAGAATGGGGCGGCTATGGGGCCAACCTGGGTAAATTTCGCAGCCCCAATGGCCTGGCCCTATCCAAAGAGGGCAACCTCTATGTGGCCGACACCGGCAACGATCGGATCGTAGAAGTGATTGGCAACGATCCCAAAGACTGGCACACCTATCTGGGCGGGGGAGAAGGGGTCCAACTGCGCAACCCCACCTCGATTTTCAGTTGGTGCCCCGTGCCGCCGCCCCCGCCGCCCGCCGAAGAGGGAAAGAAACCGAAGAAGCCCAAATAAATCAGGGCGGCAACGATTTCCATGCGGCCCTCAAGGCGGCCTGAGTATCGGCATCCTGCTCGCAGACCGAAACCAGTGCATAGGGCGGACGCACCACCACCGTCCAGCACACCACCTGAGCGCCCAGGCGGGCACTCTGACTGAACTCCCACCCTGGAGGACAGCTACGCATACCCACCAGGGCGGCTGGAGGAAGCCATTTTTGGCGGTGATCGCTATACAGTTGACTGAGGGGTAATACGGAACCAAACCTCAACAAGACGGCGGCGACATGGGCCGGTGAGATCAGCCACTGACCCTCTACCTGCTGGGGTGGTGTCCAGTCCATTAAGGTGGCCGGCCGACGGGGCAAAAGAGCAAACTGCCTCTGCCACTTACTCCACAACGTACCCGCTGGATATAGACCCAAAAAACTGCGATTCAGCAGAGGAGCCCGTGCATCTTTCTGCCACAAGTTCCAATCCACTTCCACGCGAGAAGGCTCAAAGTCGGGCCGGGAGACTGCCGCCAACACCTGACCTCGATCCAGATCCACCAGCATGGCCGCCCCATCCCCGTCAGGAAAATTTTCCTGGAGGCGACGTTGAGCCGACACATCAAGACTGACCTTCAGGGAATGCCCTGGCCACGAAGTAACCCCGTCCTCCTGGCGCCGCTCGCGCAACAGTTCTTGTTTCCAGCGCTCCATACCGGCCACGCCGTAATGCGGGCTATAGAAACCCGTCCAATGGGACAGCAGCGCGCCATAAGGGTAGACGCGGCGATTTCCCCTGGAAAAAGCCAGACGGCGATCATGACGGTCACTCACCGCAGCCCGGTAAGCCACCCTCTCCTCCAGGCGCGAGTTGTACGGATGAAAATTCAACGTTTGGCGCCAGGCCCACTGCAGAGCGGCCAGGCGCAGGGGCACGGCCAGCATGAGCAAGAGAAAGGCCCATTTGACACGCCGAAGGCGATCCTCAAAGGTCACGGCGGGTCATCCTTTGCAAGAGAGCAAGAATCACGAAATTCGAAAGCAACGAACTACCCCCATAGCTGATGAACGGCAAAGTTATGCCCGTCATCGGCATGAGTTTGAGGGTGCCAAAGAGCACAATGCAAGTCTGCCAGCTCATCAGGCAGGCCAGGCCTGCCGCCAACAGCTTTTCAAAGGGGTCACGAGAAACCTGGGCGGCACGAAAACAGCGCACCAAAAAAAGCGTCAGGGCGGCCCACAGCAGACAGCCTCCTATGGCCCCCATCTCTTCGCACCATGCCACAAAGATAAAGTCGGTAGCAGCTTCGGGAATCCGTGAAGGCTCACCCAGGCCCAGCCCGGTTCCCTGCCAGCCCCCCCAGGCCAGGGAAAAGAGAGCTTCGGAAATCTGGTAACCGCTATCCCGATAGTGGGACAGCGGATCGAGCCAGGCCTCCACCCTGACCCGAACATGATTAAAGCGAATGTAGGCGGCCAGGGCCCCCAGAGCGCTGAGACAGAGGAGGCCCAACACCCAGCGCAGCCGTCCACTGACCAGGTAAAGCATGGCCAGGAAGAGTCCAAAAAAGAGCAAGGCCATCCCAAGGTCCCGTTGCAGCACCAGCAGCAACTCCAGAGCCAGCCAGCCGGCACCCAGGCCGGCCAGAGTGGGACGGCTTAGCTGGCCGTCAGGTTGGCTGGCGGGGGCCAACAAGATGGCCAACAGGCAGACGACCAAAACCTTGACGATCTCTATCGGCTGAAAACTGTAGGGACCCAGGGCATACCACAGAGCGGCACCGTTTCGTTCCTGGCCGAAGACAAAAAGGCCGCACTGCAGCAACAGACACAAGACCAGCAGCGGCCAAAACCAACGCTTGAGCTGACGGAGCCTGCGCAAGTAGGCACTGATAAGCAATAAAGCCGCCAAACCCACCAATACCCAGTAGGCCTGATTGACGGCCAGGCGTTGGTCCAGGCGCAACTGAGTTACCCATCCCAGGCCGGAGAGGAGGCATGCCAGGGGCAGTATCAACCGGTCACCACGACAGTTGGCCCAGCGCAGCCCCCAGTAGGCGCCCCACCAACCCGCCGCCCAACTGGCCAGGGCCACCAAGAATCCGCGCCCGTGCGACCCCGAATTGGCCTCCAACAAGCCGTACAGGGAGCCGACCAGCAGTTGGCCGAGCAGCAAAGTGAGGGCCTCATAAGACCATCGATGATCGGACTCGGGAACCGGCCGAGGCCAAAGTACGAGCACCCACCATAGAAAGAGCGCAAAAGCCAATTCCCAGGCCAACTGCAAAGACAAGGTCAGTCCGGCAACATCAGTCGATGACCAGCGCCCTGGTCGCCCCGTCCCAATGGAAGGGAATGGCCAGAGCCGTCAACACCGTGCGCACCGGCAAATAGAGTTTCCCATCCAGGGTCACACCGTCGATGCCGGAATAAGTCTGAGAGACTTCTTGCCAGGTCAGGGTCACGCTTTTGCAGACTGGATCGTAGACCGAGTTTACGCCAACTCGTCGCAAGGCCTCGATGGAAGTAAAGATGCCTTGTGACGATTTTAGCAGCAGGCCAGGCTCGCCGACTTCGACACCACCCTGCATGAGACCGATCTGGCCGTCGGCAAAAGTCTGCGGCAACCCCTGAGGCCGGGCCAGCCAACGCGCCAACTGCTGAGGCTCAATCCACGATTCCAGGCCCGCCTTGGCCAGTAGCTCGGAGGCCCGGGCCGCCAGGGGGACTTGCCCGTATACATCGGGAAAGACGGACAGACACAGACTGCCGGTCTCCGGGTCTCGACCGATCTTAACCGGCTCATACTCGATTCGAACCGGAAAACCCACCCGCACCCGGTCAAACAAGTCATGGCTCATCTCGGGATACATGCGCATACAGCCATGGGAGGCTGCCGAGCCAATCGAGGTTGGCTGGGTGGTAGAATGCAATCCCAAGCCAGACATGGAAAGCCCCATCCAGCGATCTCCCAAGGGGTTATCGGGCCCCGCCGGCACGACCGTGTCCACCCCCAAACCGGCCCATTCGGGTGGCATCCAGGTGGGGTCTTTGACACGGCTTACCAACTCAAACTGGCCGGTCGGGGTAGCAAAACGCCCCGGCTGACCGATGGCGATGGGATAGAACCTCTCGAAGGCACCATCGCGAAACAGAAAGACACCGCGCTCAGGCAAATTGACCACCAGTCCGCTCGCCGGGGGAGACAAGGGCAGGATTCTCCGACTGGGCACGGTGATCTCCCTGGAAGTATTCACGGCCAGTTGAATGGGCAAATGGTTGGCAAAAGCAAAATGCTCAATGGCCAGACCGTAGCGCAAGCCCAATTGGTAGAGATTGTCGCCGGCAGCCACCTGAATGATCTGATCCTTGCCCACCACCGGCGGAAGGGATTGGGCACAGCAAATCGATCGGAGTGCCAGGGCAAACGTCAAAAGAAGGCCGGAGTATTTCACGGTTACTGAGGCCGCAAGCCCCGATACTCTTTCTTGGTAAGAAACAGGCTCGCGTCCTGGCGTCGAATCACCGTCAGAATCTCATCCCACGGAATGAAATAGTGACTCACCGGCTGATCCTCGGCCAGAGCAGCTTTTCGCGCCTCAGCAGGTTCAATCCAGAGGCCGTAACGGTCCACACCTACCAGACGGCCGGCGCAGTCCGCCTCCAGACCCAATTTGTTTTGATAGTCCTCGGAACGAAAGCGGACCACCACGTCTTTATCGAGACTGGAGGAAAGGTCGCTCCTCGGTCCATTTTGCTCTTGCTTCATTTCTCTCATCGGGGAGTCCCTTCGGTTTCCAGTTCTGGGTAAAGATGCCGGTACATTCTCTCACTGCGCAGCACGGCCTCCACATATTCCCGGGTTTCCGGGAAGGGGATATCGGTGACGCGCAATCCTGCCACCGGGGCATTCGACATCCATTCCAATGTATGTTCCGGCCCGGCATTGTAAGCCGAGAGATAGGCCACTTGGTGACCATTGAAACGCTCCGCCAGATAGCTCAGGTAAGTGCTGCCCAGACGCACATTGGTCTGGGGCTCCCACAAGTTGGGCCGCCCCTGCCGCGATTCCAGGTGCTGGTGCACCCAATCTCCCGTTTCCGGCATCAACTGCATCAATCCCTGAGCCCCAACCGGTGAGGTGGCACTGGCACAAAATCGGCTTTCCTGCAAGATGACAGCGGCCACCATACTGGCCTGCAAATGAGTTCGCGCCGCCTCTTGAATCACAATCTCCCGATACTGAAACGGGTAACAGTAGCGCTGCACCGTTGGCTGAGGCCAGGCCCAAGCCCCGGCGGCGACGACAAGCGCGAGCAGGGCCAGCCAGCCTATCCAACTGGAACGTTTGGAGCGTCGCAACTTGCCGTCGCGAGGGCGGCGAACTTTCCAACCGCCACGGATCCGGCGGCCCTGTTGAGACGGACGAGAGAGGGTCAAAACGATTCAGGAACAGCCTCATGAAGGGCCGTCAAAACCAGCTGCCGAGTGTCTTCCAGGGAACCGCTGTTGTCAATCACCCGGTGGGCCAGGGCGACCTTCTCAGCCAGGGGCATCTGGGCGGCCATGCGCGCCTCTGCCTCTTCCTCCGTCAATGGATTGCGGGCCATCAATCTCGCTTTCTGCAAGGGGTACGGCAAAGAGACAACCCAGACTTCGTCCACCCAATCCTGGCGCCGACTCTCTAAGAGGAGTGGCACCATGACCACCACCACAGGGTGAGACTGTTCGAGTTGCTTTACCTGGTCTTGCATTTCCGCCCAGATCGCCGGATGAGTCAGGCCATTGAGGCGCTCCAACGCGGTCGCGTCGGAAAACACCTTTTGGCCCAGCACAGCCCTGTCCAGGTCGCCCTGCTCATTCACCACGTCGGGCCCGAAGGCCTCGACAATGGCGTAAAAAAGAGGTGAGCCGGGCCGTTGTACGGTCCGGCTCACCTCGTCGGCGTCTACTACCGGTATATTCAGGGAACGAAAAACTTCGGCCAACGAGCTTTTGCCAGAGGCGATACCACCCGTGAGTCCGATTCGCAAGTGAGACTACTCGGCAGCGGCCTCGGGTTGCTCCGAGACAACGACGTTGGGTTCTTCCACCCGGGCCACGGGTGCGGGCTCAGGATCGGGCACCTCAACCGCCTTAGGCTCGGGCCCAGGTGTGCTCTCGCCACCGTTCGCCAAATATTGCTGCAACTGCCCCTGCAGCCGATCCCCGATGGTGAACCCGGAATTACCGTCACCACGAGTGCTGGTTACCGAATCCCCGCGATTCCCACCGCCCGAATGGGCCGACGATTGGCGAATCGACAACAAAATGCGGCGGCTGTCGGGCCGGATCTCCAGAACTTTGACCTTGACTTCCTGGTCGGGCTTAAAGTGCTCAGCCGGCTTGGTTACACGGAAATCGGCCAATTCGCTGATCGGCACCAGACCTTCAACGCCATCGGCAATCTCCACGAACACGTAGTTCTTGGCCAACTTGCTAACCTTGCCAGGTACAATGTCGTTGACCTTGAGACTTTCCACGGCGGTGGTCCAGGGGTCAGGGCGAGCTTGACGCAGCGATAGCGAAATTCGGTCCTTCTCGGGACTGACACTGAGAACGCGCACATCCACCTGTTCGCCCACCCGAACCACCTCGTTGGGATGCTTGATGCGTTTCCAGGAGAGTTCGGAAATGTGTACCAGACCGTCCGCGCCGCCCAAATTAATGAATGCGCCAAAATTGGTCAGACGAGCCACCACACCATTGACGATCTGACCCTCGTCCAGGCCTTTCATGGTGTTCTCGCGCATTTTTCCGCGCAGTTCTTCCAGAGCCTTCTTGCGAGACAGCACCACCTTGCGGCGTGGCTTATCGATCTCCAGCACTTTCAATTCCAGCGACTCACCTACATAGTCGGACAAATCATGGACGGGCCGCAAGTCTACGTGAGAGGCGGGAACGAAGCCGCGCAAGCCCAGGTCGACAATCAGGCCACCCTTGACTTGCTCGGTGCAAGTTGCCGTGAGAATCTCACCGCTCTCCTGAGCCTTGATCACTCGAAACCAGGCAGATTCTAAATCGGCTCGCTTCTTGGAGAGGATCAAAGTGCCCTCGGCACCCTCCACACGAGTGACCGAGACATCGACCTGCTCGCCCACTTTGACAATCTCCTCCGGATTCACATCCCGGCGGTGAGATAGTTGATGGAGCGGAATCACGCCTTCGGTCTTGTAGCCGACGTCGACCAGGACTCCTTCGGAGTCTATCCTCACCACTTTACCCGTCAACAGTTGGCCGGGCTTGAAAGCCTCGTCCATGGCATCCTGGGCGGCCATCAGGCTTTCCATGGATTCGCTGGCTTCACCAGCTTCGCTGTCGCCTGCTTGCAGGTCGGTAGTTTCTTCGGTAGTCGGCTCTGTGTTGGTCATGACTGGTTGCTCCTTTAGTGGGGGCGGCCCCCCACCGCCTTTCGATTGACGCTTGGGTCCTTGCGGTTCTCTGCTCAGGGAAGTGAATCCTTTCCCTATTCTATCCGCTTAACACCGATTTCGCCAAAGATCTTCGCTATTTGCTGCGGTTCTAATAACTCCCGGCAACAGCCAGCCCGATCTCCTGCATTTGCACGAGGTCACTGCCCAGGCGAGCCCTGGTTTGCAAGGGAACTCTGAGGACTCCATCGAGTCGGGCCTCGAGGGCCTGCTCAATCTCTTTCAGCACTCGCAAGTGGTGCTTGGGATCCACTTCGAGGACCACCTCATCGCGCAGTTGCAAGGAGAAAGTCGCCGGCAATTTGGCCTGAAGAATAAGTTGATGGATCTCCACCAACACCACCTTGAGAATGTCGGCCGAACTGGCCTGCACAGCAGCGCTGCGGGCTACCCGCTCTGCGGTACTGCGAATGTCCGAATTCCGGCTGGAAATCTCCGGGAGACTGCGGCGACGCCCGCGAATACTGCTGACCCAACCCATGCTGCGAGCCTGAGTCAACTGACCTTCGACGTAGCCATGCAAGCCGGGAAAACGTTCATACAATCGTTGCAGAGATTGGCGCATGCGGTCGCCAGCCTCAGCCAGAGACAACCCCTGGCTTTGAGCATAACGATGTCGGCCGATCGAGCCCAGCAGCGCGTCGAGAATCTCTCGGCCCGTCTCTTGCTGAATCTCCTCGGGAAGCAAGCTCAACAGAACCTGCTCGGCGTCTTCGCCGCGCACAAAGGTCTTGATCAGCTCTTGATCTTCCGATAGATGAGCGGCCACGCGCAAGGGAAGATGGGTGTAACTGACGCCCATCAGAACGCGCTTGCTGTCGCGAGAGCCCAGGGCTTTTAAGAAAGTTTCTTCAAACTCTTGGCGATAGGCGGGGTTTGGCAGCAACTCGATTTCGCCCAGCAGACGGTTGAAAGTCGCTACGGCACCACCCACGGCTCCGGGGCCCATCCACAGCAAACGCTCGGAACTGGCCACCGGATTTTGCGCCAACCGATGAAACCAGCCGTAACGCGGCTCCACCAGCAGAGGCCGAGCCTTATGATAACTGTCCAAAAGATCGCGCAAACTGCGATAGTCACGCAGAGTGTCTCCGATGGGGTGCAGGCTGGCCACTTGAGCTACAACATCCGGTCCAATAGGCGAACCGTTCTTGGGACGCGAGGGCACGGCCAGGCCCAACTTATCAAAGAGAACCTCGGCCAGTTCGCGAGGGTCATCCACGTCAAACTTACTCCCGCCCAACTTTTGGACCTGAAGCAAGCATGCGTCACGACGCTCTTTCAAAGCCTTGGCAAAGGCATCTAACTGGCTCACTTCCAATACCGCGCCGGTACGCTCCATCTGAGCATAGACCCAGGCCAGTGGTTGGTCGACAGAGGAAAACTGTTCCCACAGATTTTCGTGGCGCAGTCGAGCCTCGAGAATCTGAGACAGGCGCCGTAATCCTTGAATACGCAGACCAGCCCAGCGACCCAATTCGTCGACAGGAACCTGAGACAACTTCCGGGCCCTCTCGCCCCGCCCAAGCAGAGCGCCTTCGCCGGGTATCTCGATTCCGTGACGGCGGCAGATCTCATCAAACCAGGGATTGCCTTCCACGGAATCGATCAGGTGGGAAGCGATGGCCACGTCGAAGTAGTTGTGCTCGGGCAGGACGCCTTCGGACAACTCCATCATCAAAAAAGCCCGCAAATTGTGTACATTCTTGCGACGGCCTGAATCCTTCAGAGCAGGACGCAAGACCTTGATCACTTCATCTGCCGTCAAGGCTGATTCGACACCAACGAAGGGAATCAACTTGGGCGAGTCATCGCCACAGGTAAGAATCAGGCCGACCCATTCGTCGCCGGAGCCCAACAGCAGAACATCCAGAGGCTCTTTGCATTTTTTGACCATGTTGGTCAAGGTGGTCTTGCCTTTACGGCCCACCAGAATCTCCACATCGGGAGCTGCCAGCGGATCATAGACTTCGATCGCTTCTCTCTCCAACAAACTGCTCATCAATTCTTCAAGCTCAAGGCGGTGAAAAATATCTTTGACCCGATTGGTGGAGATGCCATGAAACTGGCACTTCTCCCAATCCACCTTGATGTCAAGATTGGTACGAATGGCAGCCCGAGTGCGAAAATCCAGGGCTTCGGCGCGGTGCTCCGAGAGCGGATTACGCCACTTGGCAGGAAGCTGGTCCAATGAATTGAGCAGATCGTCCAAACTGCCGTGCTGAGACAACAGCTTCTTGGCGGTAACTTCGCCGATACCCGGTACACCGGTGATGTTTTCCGAAGAGTCTCCCGCCAATGCTCGCAAGTCGGCCAACTGGTAAGGCAGCAGGTTAAATCGCTTTTTTACGGTGTCTTCGTCATAAACCATCAGATCCGTCAAGCCACGCCGGAAAGTCATCACCTGGACATTGGGACCCACCAGTTGCAGCAAATCGAGGTCACCGGAAAGAATCAACACATCCATCCCGCGGTCGGCAGCCTGGCGCGCAATGGTACCTAAACAATCGTCACCCTGATGACCACGTACCCGGAAAACCTGAACCCCAAGAGCGCGGATCATATCTTCGATGGTGGGCAACTGGGAGGCCAGATCTTCCGGCATATCCACTCGCTGTGCGTTAAAATCGTGGTAGTCGGCCACGCGCTCAGTAGGCACGCCCTTGTCGAACGCAACCGCCACATGAGTAGGCTTCTCCTTGGCCAGAAGACGAATCATCAGCTCAAAGAAGCCAGCCACTGCGTGAGTAGGAGTTCCATTGGCAGTCTGCACGGGGGGGACTGCATAAAAGGCACGGTAGGCAAGACCATTGCCGTCGATAAGGAATAGTTTCGACTTGGGTTCCTGATTGGTGGTCATCCGGTGATCTAGTCTCCTAACTTACGGAAGCTGGCTGGGAGGCTCCAACTTCAAACAGCCTCTTCCCCTGATTCCAGGCGCTGTTGGACCTATAGGCCAGGGCGCGCCCTTCGGGGCGCCGAGGCGTTCTAGACCACATACAGCTTTCCCTCCCCGACATCGGCCAGCTTTCCCCGGATTTCCCAGATTGAATCCTGTTGAAAAAATTCATGCGGGCGGCGACTTCCAGACGACCTCTACCGCAACCGTCAGAAAGCCAATAAAGTTCGCGGTTTCCAAAAGTTTGTCGGCGGCTCAGGGCAGGTACAAAGAACAAGGCACTACATAGTTTTGACTATTCCGTAGAAGATCCTCTAGTGCTGATTGACAGGGGTGGCGTCGAGGGGCTCTGGGAGTACCAGGGCGTCGGCCACGATTTCCACCAGATCTCGGGTTTGAACCTGGTCGGTCATATCCTTGCTGCCAACAGCGTCACTGAGCATGGTGAGACAGAAGGGGCAGGCCGAAGCGATCAGCTTGGGTTGAACCGGGAGATTGAGCGCGTCCTGCAGGCGCATGTCGTTGACTTTGGTGCCGTGCTCCTCCATCCACATACGTCCGCCGCCCGCGCCGCAACAACGACCGGTGGTCCTGGACATCTCCATCTCGTGGAGGCGAAGCCCCGCGGCTTGCAGGGCCTGGCGAGGCTGCTCGTAGATGTCGTTGTAGCGACCTAGATAGCAACTGTCGTGGTAGGTTGCCTCGATCAAAGTGCCCGGCTTGAGTTTGATCTTGCCTTCGTTCATCAGTTGGTGAATCAACTCGGTGTGATGAATCACCTCGTAATTGCCACCAAACTGGGTGTACTCGTTCTTGATGGTATTGAAGCAATGCGGACATGCCGTCACGATCTTCTTTACGTTGTACTGATTGAGTGCGGTCACGTTCTGTTCGGCCAACACTTGATACAGATATTCGTTGCCGATGCGGCGAGCAGGATCGCCCGTGCAGGCTTCCTCTTTGCCTAGAATCGCAAAGCGCAGCCCGGCTGCCTTGAGAACCTTGACCAGGGCGGCGGTCACCTTCTTGTTGCGCTCGTCAAACGAGCCAGCGCATCCCACCCAGTAGACCAGATCCAACTCGCCCGGATCCTCAGACAGTTCCTGGATCCCAAACTCCTTCGCCCAATCGCCACGAGTGGCAAAGCCGATGCCCCATGGATTGTAGTTGGTCTCCATATTCTTGAACGCGCGCTCGACTTCTTTGGGGAAGCGCCCTTCGACCTGCACCATGTATCGGCGCATATCGACGATCTCCTGAACGTACTCGATAAAGACGGGACAGGCTTCCTCACAGGCGCGGCAAGTGGTGCAAGAGAACAGAGCCTCCTCGGACACAGCCGACAGGCGATCCTGCAAAATTTGCTCGGGAACTTCGGCCGCTTCGCCCTTGGCGCGAGCCTCCGCGGCCTTCAGGACCAGTTCACCGCCCTTATTTTCCACCAACTCGTCACGCAACTGCTCGGTGATCTTCTTGGGATGCAGCGGCTTGCCGCTGTTGAAAGCGGGACAAACCGACGTACAACGGCCACACTCGGTGCAACTGTACCAGTCAAACAGGTTCTTCCAATTGAATCCGTCCATCTGAGCAATGCCAAAGTCCTCTTTCTCGAGGTCTGGCTTGGTCAGCTGGCCGTAGGGAGTCTTGCGCCGCATGTAAACGTTAGGCAGGCTGGTAATGATGTGAAAGTGCTTGGAGTAAGGGAGATAGGCGCCAAACCCCAGCACCAGAGCCAGGTTGATCCACCAGGCAACCTCCTGAATCAACTTCAGCTGGTCAACGCCCAATCCAGACAGCAAAAACAGGTGACCGATTCGATAGGTCAGAAAATGACTGTTGGCCATATTGCCAACCTGATTGGCACTGATCTTGAGCGCATTGTTGCAGCCACCCAGGACAAACTCGACGACCATCAGTCCACCGATGATGCCAAGAATGATAATTGCCTCGGCCGAATGCTCCGGAAAACGCGGTTTCCAAATCAGGCGCCGATAGAGGGCCATGCTGACACCAAACAGGACCAGGGCCATGAAACCCTCTTTGACACCATTGTAGACCTGACCGATCGGTTCGCTCTCGCCCAAGAAGGGCAGGCTGAACTCGGTGCCGGCAAAACCTCGTAAAATCAAAGTGAGATTTGCCAACGCCAGCACGCAAAAGCCCCAGAAAATCATGACGTGCAAGGAGCCGCCATAGGCCCGGTTGAGCAATCTCCTCTGCAAAAATCCGTATACGATCAGGTCGCCGATGCGACTTGCGGGGTTCTCAAAGCGTTGGGGGGCGCCGTGGGCGGCCTTAAGAAATCCGCCCAACCGTGCCATCTGCTTCAAGAAAAAATATCCCGCGATGGCTATCAGGACCAGAGTGCCTACGATTCTCATGGCGACTGCTTAGTAGACGAGACTCAAAATCCTGGCAGTGTCAGGATATTTCAGGGGAAGTGTTTTTTCAGGTATTCGGCCAAAAACTCCCCCCCCGCCCTATGGAGCAGGGCCGAAGGATGGGTATCCGGGGGCTTGAGCATCAGATCGGAGCCATAAAAATCCTTCAGACCTCGCTGTTGCATCAACTGCTGCAACTGCGGCGTGAAGTCGCAAATGTCAAAGCCAACCTGTCGGGCATATTGCAGGGCCTTTTCGTCGGCGTGGGGGAAACAGAAGAAGACCACGCGGAAGTCTTGTTGCTGACCCAGTTCCGCCAACTCTTTGAAAGAACGCTCAACCGCCCCCCAACCTACCAAATCGCGATATTGGGACGGGACCCGCTGCGGGTCATCCTCGTAAGTCCAGAATTTTTTACTGGCATCTTTGAATTTGGGGGCCGGATTGGTCAGACCATCCGTGCGCAAGCGCCCGTCCATCCATTCCTTCAGAAACGAACTGCTGAGGTCGGTGGGGGCCTTCTGAATATAATAAGGTAGTTCAGTGTCGTTGCTGATATAGTTGAGCACCACCACGTCGGGGTCATATTTCAGACCGTAGACCCGAAAACACTCCAACTCCTGGGCAGTTGCATAGCCCGGTCGGGCCAGGTTGATGAACTCCCATTTGGGCAGGGCGTGGGCCGCTACCTCTACGTAGCCCGACTCCACGGGAACTCCCCAGCCGAACATGTAGGAGTCGCCCAACGTTACCGCGCGTCGAACGGCCGGCGGCTTGGCCAGGGAATGGTTCCTGTCGCGAAAACCTTCGCTGTTGGTCTTCACGGCCGCGCCCATAAACTCGACGTCCAGATTGGGTCGCAAATCGTAGACCATTTTTCGGTTCTGACTGAAGCGCACGATCTGTCCGGCCTGCACCGTGCCGGTGGGCTTGGGTCCCAAGTCGGCCTTCTCTACCCGGTAATTGTCAAAGGCCGTGCGGCAACGCAAGCCAAACTCCAGTGTCAGCGCTCCGCCCAGCAGCCCGATAGCCACCAAACTGAGTCGCAGAAAGACGCCACGCAATTTCATGGAGGGCCGTTCTCCACCCCCCCCGGGGGACCCTGTGCCGCCTGCGCAGAGCCAACAAAGGATGACTCGACCATCTCCCGAAAGATTCAAAGGAGCCGTTTCACGCTTCAGTCTCTGAGTGAGTCACGGGAGTCCGACCTACGTCGCACTCAGGGAAGGAATTATGCCCATGATCGAACTAAATACACCTGACGGAATGCTAAAGTGGAAAAGCGGCAAGCACATCAAAGGCGATGACGCCGCTGTGACAGCTTTTCGTCAGCCTCGTGAGGGCCAGTTCGGCGCCCCTCCCGGTGTTGCCGCGGCCTACGCCCACAAACGCAAGGATAGCTTTTTGCACCTGGCCAAAACTATCTGGCCTGATCACAAAGTGATCAAAGATACCGAGCCCGGATAGGTCCAGGATGACCAACGCCTTGAGCTACTCTGCAGGCGGCTCAGGGCGCGGGGGGGCGCGGCCCTAAGTATTGGTGGAAGCTACATTCAATCATTCCATTGTAAAGCTTACGACGCTTTTGGGGTTCCGCCCCAAAACAGCTCACAAATTCGGGATGGTTGGTGATGATGTAGGCAGACCAGGTGCTTAACCAGGGACGTACGATATTTCCAAACTGGGTGTAAAGTCGCTCCACCTCCTGTTTGTCCGACAGGCGCTCTCCGTAGGGCGGGTTGGTAATCAGCACGCCATACTCCGTCTCGGTAGCCAGTTGGGCCAGGGGGCGGGTGCGCAAGGTAATGCCACGCTGCTCCAATCCGCTGCGTTGCAGGTTCTGGTTGGCCAGACGAATGGCCTGGTCGTCTCCATCCGAGCCCGAGATTCTCAACTTGGTAGTGCGGTCAAAGCGATCTGCCACCTCCTGGCGGGCCACTTGCCAGACCTGATCGCCCACAGCCGGCCATTTTTCGGCTGCAAATTCGCGCTGCCAACCCGGCGCCTGATGGAGGCCGATCATGGCGGCTTCCAGCAAAATCGTCCCGCTGCCACAGAAGGGATCCACCAACAGTCGGTTCGGGCTCCAATAGCTGAGCAAAACCATACCTGCCGCCAACGTCTCCCGGATAGGCGCCTCGGTGGTGAGCAGTCGGTAGCCACGCTTGTGCAGGCCCACTCCGCTGGTATCCAGGCTGACGGTGGCCAGATCTTTCGAAAGAGCCACCCGAATGGGAAAGCGGGGACCATCTTCGGCAAAAATTTTCCGTTTGTAACGAGCCGCCATGGCCTCCACAGCGGCCTTCTTCACGATCGACTGGCAGGCGGGCACGCTGCTCAACTGGGAACCGTGACTCAGGCCTTCGACCGGAAAATTGGCATCCTCGGGCATCAGGTCGGGCCAGGGTAGCGCTCGAGTGCCCTGAAAAAGATCTTCAAAAGTTGTGGCCGGAAACTGGCCTACCCGCAACCAGATTCGGTCGGCCGTGCGGGCCCAGAGGTTGGCCCTGGCCATGGCCAAAAAATCCCCTTTGAAGTGCACCTGCCCGTTCTCCGCGCGCACCTCCTGCAAGTCGAGGGCGCGCAGTTCACGAGCGAGAACCGCCTCCAGGCCGAAAGCGCAGCTGGCCACAAAAGAATGTTGCATAGGGCCCCGCGTTCGCAGAACCAGGTGCAATCCCTGGTTATTAAGGACTGGGCCGGGCGCAACCAGGACCGGAGGTGCCGGCCAGGCGCAGCAGTGCCTGGCCGGTATTTTCGCTGACCCCAAGGACCGGCAGCAGGGCTTTTACGCGTTCTCGGTCCACGTGTCCACCGGCGATGCCGTTGGCAATGGTGACCGCGGTAGAATCGGTGAAGGCCTGATTGGTGGGAAACATGGCGTAAAAGTCTTTCACCACAGTGGATTGCTGGAGGTAATATTTCTGGTGATAGTCCTCGGCCCGGGTGAAGGTTCCCACCGGCTCCAGCAAACGAATGCCCAGCTTTTCAGCCGCCCGGTGCTGGGCCGGCGTGTGATAAAAGACCACGCTGCGGTACTGTCTGCTGAAACTGGAACCGGCAAAATTGCCTTGCGCCAGGGCCTGTGACAGCAACTCCGGGTAGCTGATCTGAGCCGGGTCGAAGTCGATCTGAATGGCTTCACTGTGATCCCCCAGGTTGTGGTAGGTCGGGTTGGCCTTACTCCCTCCGCAATAACCCACGCGGGTGCGAATCACTCCTTGGAGACCCCCAAACTGGGAGTCCGGACCCCAAAATCAGCCTAAAGCGAAGGTGGCCGTCTCGTAGTGAGCAGGTTGTTGACGCTCGAGGGGAGGGAGCGGGCGGGCCGCCAATCCTCCCGGAGGATGTGGATGACGGAACAAGGTCATTCCTCCGATCCCAAAAGTGGCCAGGAAGGCGATCAGGAAAGCGAGATTTTTGCGCATACCTCTCCAATGCTTCTCGCCTGGACTTGGTTCCCTGGCAATCGCTGACTGGCGCGACGAACCCGGTGTCGATCACCGCCAGGGAGCAGTCTGTTCGCGCACCGCCTCCCAAAGGCCTGGGCGCAAAACTCTCGAAGGGCCAGGTATGTCTTTGGCGCCGGGTCAAGTCCTACAGGACCGCTACCGCGTGGTACGCATCATAAAAAGCGGAGGAATGGGCTCGGTATACGAGGCCATCGACGGCAAGTTAGCCGACTCGCCTTGCGCTATCAAAGAGATTCTCGACGAAGCCAAAAGCGGACAGGACGCCGACTACATTCAGGCCCGCTTTTACGAAGAGATGAAAGCCCTGTCCGGACTGGACCACCCGGCCATCCCCAAAGTGCGCGACTATTTGACCCTCAATTCCAACGTGTATATCGTGATGGACCTGATCCAGGGGAAGAGTCTATTAGAAGAGGTGATGGAGAGCAACCAGCCTTTGCATCCAGAGTTGGTGGCTCAAGACATGCTCCAACTGCTGGACGCCCTGGTCTACCTGCACAGCCATGATCCCCCTATCATTCACCGGGACATCAAACCCGCCAACATTTTGCGGGACCGCCGCAGCGGTATGATCAAACTGGTGGATTTTGGCCTGGCCCGCCAGGTCCAAGGACTCAAAACTCAAACCATGGTTGGCACCATGGGCTACTCCGCGCCCGAGCAGATGATGGGAAAATCGGAGCCCCGGTCGGACCTCTACTCCGTAGGGGTAACCCTGGAGCACCTGCTCACCGGCAAAATCCCTCAACCCAACCTTTTGCAGGGACACCGGATCCAACGATCAGGGCTGCGTCCTGGGCTGGCTGAAATTGTGGAGCGGGCCACTCAGCCTACCATGGATCACCGCTTTCGCTCGGCACGTCAAATGGCGGAGGCGCTGGGGGCCTGGGTCAACAACACGACCCCACTGACCCAAACCGTAGCGCCGATCACGGGTCCAACCCAGACCTCGCACGGGATGCAAAAGCTGGGCGCCATATTGGCCTTACTGCTGGCGGCGGGGGTAGGGGTCGTGGTTGGCCGCCACCGACCCGCCGTCAATCCGCAGGCGTCGGCAACCAGTCCACCTCAGGTGGCTGTGCAAACCGTGGCCACGCTGGCGACCCCACGGGCCACACCGATCGCCAGTCCTCAGTTGCCGGAAGCCGCCCCAACTCCGGCAGAGCAAGATCAAACCCCATTGACCGATTACCTGGCGGCCATTGGCGCAGAGCTGAAGGTGGTACAACAGCTTGGACAGCAGGCGCAAGCCGGGCTGACGGAGATTTCCCAAGAAGTGCGTCCAGGCGAGGGAGAGAATACCCTTAGGGCGGTGCTGGGAAAGCTGCAGCAACTCAAAAAGCTGTTGGTAGATAGCCGTCAGCGGTTGGCAGAGGTCGCCACTCCGGCCCCCGCCAGACGCCTTCAAGGCCTGATGCACCGAAATTACGACCTGTGCCAACAATGCCTTGACCAGGCGGAAGGCTTGTGTCAGCAAGGTCAAACCAGCCTGCAAAGCGCCAGGTCGGGGCCCCCCGGGCTACACAAAATGCGACGATTTCAGCAAACGGCTCGGGAACTTCAAGGTCAGGTGCGCGCCCTGCAGGCAGCCCTTACCCAGGCCCAACAACAAACATTTCTGGTCATGGAAGAAGTACAATCCGTGGCCAAGAAGGCCCACCTAAAACCTTAAAGTGTCAATCGGAGAGAGTGCGCTCGAAGGCCTGATAGTCCCGCTCGGTGGGCAGACAGAAGGTCACTTTCAAGGGGCTTTCGGGGTGCTCGCTCAGGTACTTGCGGGCGGCCCCAATCATCAGCCGGGCACACAATTCTGGAGCGACACGTCCTTCGCCCGTTCCCAGGGCCGAGATGGCCACCGTCAGCGCCTTGCGATCCTCTGCCAGAGCCAGCGCGCGCGCTACGCCCACTTCCAGCAACTCGGGGCGGGGGCACCAGGCTCCCTGATCGGTGTATTTGAGAATGCTAATAATGTGGCAAACCCAGCGGGTGCCCGATTTTAGCAGGCGGCCAAAGGCAGGGGTGATGTAGACTTCGCCAATCTCCTTGTCCGAGCGCGCCAGTTCGGCCCGCGAGGCCTCCTCCAACTGGGGACCTGCCGCCACCAAAAGTGCCCCCGACGCTCCTCCCCCCATCTCACCATTGTCCTTAGCGCCGTAGGCCACCACATCGGCACCTGACTCTTCCAGCACATGCTGTGAAAGTGAGATGCGTGGAACGCCGACGTGGTCAGGAATCAAGTCAAGGGACCGGGCCGTCTCGCGCCATCGGTAACCGGCGGGCGGCTTGATGTCGCGCACTCTTCGCCGCAACAAGAGGTGCAACTCCGGGGGAATGGCCCGCGAGACGGGACCACTGATCCCCCGATCATCCAGTCGGTAACTACCGGGAGTCGGAAACAGCAATTGAGCCAAACGGGTGGATTGAAAGCCCTCCGGCAGCAAGGCCTGCAAGAGAGGAGCCTGGGCCGGTTCTTGAGGCCAGACCTCCAAAAGATGCTGGTCCCCTTGCCCTTCCTTCCACATCCAGTCCAGCACCTCGTAGACTGTAAACCGTTGACGACACCACTGGCGCCCTTCTTCACTGGTGCAGCAGGTGCGCAGCAAATGGATGCGCCCTTCTTCGCCCATCAAAAGCCGACGTTGTAGATCTTGCATGCTTCCCAATTACCTCAGCGGAATCAATCAACCTTTTCCTACTGTTCGAGGCTCATCCCCCCAGCCGAAGGATTGGACAAACCCGGGGTCAAGCGCCAGCGGACCCGACCCGGGACGGCAAGGACCACTACGGCGCCACCGTCACGCGGGGCAAGGATGCGGCGTGAGGACGTGCAACACTGGCCGCGCCCACTGATATGAGCTTAGGGCAAACTCCCCAGGCCGCGGAAGATGCGGTGGATCTCAACGGCTTCACGTTTCGCTTGCTGGAGGCGAGGGGTGGTAGGCCCGGTCAGGTCCTGAGGGGTCACGCCGGCGGGACTGGAGAGCCTGAAATAGACGGGTAGACCCTCACGGAACCAGACTTCGCGTTGTTCCCAACGATCACTGGCGTGACGGCGACCCACCACTTTGATGAGGCGATCTGGATAGGGATTGGGATCGCGCCTGGCGTCGCCTTCGTCGCGGTCAAAGTAAAATTGGTAATCAAGACGGTAAATACCGACCGCCGGCCAGGGATGGTCTTTCGAATTCACGTGAATCTCAGTACACCAGTAGGGGCCGTGAGCGTCCGAATCGGATTGGGACAGTTGCTGACTGAGAATGGCATCAACGCGGGCAGCATAGTCGCGAGGACTCTCAGCCCATCCACCGGCCACCAGCAATAGCGCAATGCCCCAGACTGACACATAGGGTACATTCATGCCCGAAGGGATTTACTGGGGCCTATTGGCGTCGAGCAAGGTGTAGCGGAAGTTGCCTCCGCCCACGGCCTTGTTGAGAGCGCCAAGTTGATCGACGGGCAAAGTCTGGCAACCGATCGATACGCCGCGATCGAAATGGAACAGAATGCCGTCACCTTTTGTATTATTGGCCACCGCGTGTGCCTTCTCGGCATCGGAAATCTGACCATCGCGATTGCGGTCCCGATAGACGGGCACATTGCCTCCCCCATTTACGGCCCAGGCGTCATGCCCCTTGTAATCGTGACGCCGAGATACGTCGTAATTCCCCGGCCGCAACTGGGCCACTCCGCCGGCCACGCTGCCCCGTTTGACGGCCGCATGGGTGGCTCCCTTCAGCTCGGTGACGGTAGGATTGCCCTTTTTGTCGTGCCCGAGCACCACGAAGGTGTCATCGCCCGACCCGGTATTTTTGCCCGAATCGTGACGCTTTCCGTCGATACCCAGTCCGCGCAAGCCGAGAACAGTAGGGCGCTGTGTGTCCACCTTGCCGCCGGCTGCCTCAACCATGGCTTTGTAGTGGTCAAACTTCTCTTGCGTGCTCAGTTTCTTGTCGGCCAGTTGAGGAATGCCTTCGGCTTTTTTAGGAGCATCGCTCTTCTTGGGAACCTCGGTTGGCTTGGGCTCTTCCGCCTTCTTGGGAGCCTCAGTCGGCTTGGGCTCTTCCGCCGTTTTGGGAGCCTCGGTCGGCTTGGGCGCTTCGGCGGGCTTCAAGCCCTTGTTGAGAGCGGCCATGGTTTCCGGTCCTACCTTGCCGTCGACGGTCAGATTGTGCTGCTTCTGAAACTTGCGCACAGCCTTCTGGGTCAGCGGTCCAAACTTTCCGTCAACCTCTAGCTTATTCTTAGCGCCCTGATTGAGGTGATTCTGCAAGTCCTTGACGCTCTGCCCCTTCGACTTGCGCTTAAGGGTATCGCCGGTCAACGGCTTCAGTTCGGGTGACCTGGCAACCGCGGAGGGGGCAGCCCAGGACGAAAAATTGGGAACCTGACCCTGCTGTGGCTGGGCTCCGGCATCCTTAGACAACCTCACCTGGTCATTGGCCTTGGGAGCTTTGGCCTGGGTGCTCCCGGACGGCTTCTTGGTAGGCGCCGACCGTTTGGCGCTGGTGGTGGGTTTGCTGGTTCGCGTCGGAGCCGACTTTTTTGAACTTGAAACGGTGGACATCGGGGCCTCCAGGTGGCTGCTGATGCCTCCAGTTTGGCATGCAGCGACGAATGCACCCAGGGCGAAATTTTTACCAAATAGTAACAGACATTTCCAACTTGTTGCCATTTCGACTCACCGCGAGTCAAAAATCAGAAATTTTTGCGAGCTCGCAGATATCCTGGGACAGTATGGACGCAATCAACCGGAAAGACTGGACGGTGCTGGTGTATCAAGGCGGTGTCAACAACCTTGACCCCAGTCTCCAGGCCAATCTGCGTGAACTGGCCCGGGGGCCCCACCCGGCCAACGTGGATGTGGTCGTGCGCCAGTTTGACCGGACGGGGCAGAGGCGCGACTACCAGATCGATGAGCGGGGCCTGACCCCCCTGGGGGAAGTGACAACCGAGGCGGATTCGGCCAATCCGGCCCAACTGGCCCAATTCCTCAAAATGGGCATTAGCAGCTATCCTGCCCGGCACTATATGGTCGTGCTAAGTTCGCACGGGCGCGGCGCCGAAGGACTGATTGAGGACGAGCGTAGTGGCGGGCTGATCAGCCTGGCCCAGTTGCGCCAGGCCCTGGAAGTCGGACGCGACGCCAACGGAGGCAAAAGGTTGGACCTGATTTTCTTCGACGCCTGTCGAATGCAGGCCGTGGAGGTGGCCAGCGAAATTCAGTCTACGGCCGAGGTGGCGGTTGGATCGATGGACCGAATCGGCAGCGCCGGTTTCGACCCCAAGGCGATGCTGGAAGCCGCGGCCAATAGCGCCGCTGGCCCCGAACTGGCGAGCCGTCTGGTTAACGATACCGGCCCCAGACAACTGGACACCTTCGGCTCGATGTCGGCCATCCGGCTTGACCAGACAGGGCCCCTTGAGCTGGCCTTCGCAGAGTTATCTCAGGCGCTATTGGGTCTGGATGCGGAGGCGGGACGTCGGGTGCGGGAAGTATCCCAACAAAGTCGCCGCTCGCTCCCCTCTCCAACCTACCTGGACGGCCTCGACAATATGGCTTATTCCATTAAGCTTCACCCGAAAAATTCCGCCGAAGAGCTGCAAGACTGGCTGGAACAGACCCGCCCAAGCGACCCCGTATCCATCCTTTCCCTGTGCCAGAATCTACTCGGTGACAGGGCCCTGATGGAGGCTCACCCGCGGTTGGAACAAGCCGTTCGCCAGGTCAACGAGGCTCACGCCCAAGCGGTTCTGGCCGAGCGGGGCGAGTCTCTGAGCGTGCTGATGCCTATCGAGAGCGCCCAATCTGGCCCGGTTCTGAGCTTTGATGAGAAAACCCAGTGGCCACGGGCGGTGCACCACATCGTGCCGACGGGCTCGCCCGCCAACTTGCCGCCCACCTGGCTGAAAGAAGAACTCGAAGGCCGATGAGTCAGCCTCAGCACTCGCTTCTGTGTCTGATGCTGCGATACTGACCATTTCTCAGTAGGTCGGGAAGGTCACCCAGGAGGCGACGATCCAGATTACCACGACGTCACCTCAAAGCTTCTTCGCGGCTCCCCGAAATGTTCGCGTGAGCCGCCCGTTTTCGCGTGCGCTGATCGATTCCATTCGCGACTCCAGCCTCGGGGCCGATTCTGTTAGCGGTGGTGTCGATGGTGGCCAGGGAGCGCAGCCTCACTTCATGGGCTCTGGAGGCAAACCTGTTTATCGAGGCTGACTAACGATTTCCTGCTCCTCAGGCGCCTCTTCCCTACTTCGTAGAAAGCTCATTTCAAGGACGTGACCAGAAACCCACCGTACAAAGGACATCGCGGAGGCATTGTGAAATTTTTGGCAATGACTAAAGCCAGTTCTTCCATTCTTTTTAGCATTACTCTTTTGGCGATCCTCAATGGTTGCGGTGGAGGAGGAACTTCGGCCTCGTCCACTTCGTCGGCACCCACAGGCATCAATTCCGGATCGCAATCCAATTCCGGACCGCTGGCCGCTTCGGTCGGGCGCATCCTCATCACCAGCATTTTGGCCCGTGCCATACCGGCTACCATCGACCAGATGATTTTTCGGGGATTGGATAGTCAGGGTACGGTGGTCTATGGCCCGGTTTTGCGGGCCAAGGTCGCCGTAATCGCTCTGGAAGGAGTACCTGTGTCGGTGCGGACCCTCGAGATCGATTATCTACAAGGCTCAGTCGTGCGCGGGCGGGGGACCCAGCCGGTGGTCGTCTCCAGCGGTAGCGACACCCTGGTGGAAGACCCTACTTTTAGTGACGTAACTTACGCGTTGCAGCAGATTCACGTGGTTCCCGATGATCTAGATCTGCGCAGAGGTGAAAGCCAGCCCCTGCAAGTGGAGGGTAGCTACGCCGACAATACCACTGCGGACCTGACCGATTCCGCTCAATGGAGCAGCACCAACACCAGCGTGGCCGAGGTGGTAGGGCACGAGCTTGTGGCCCGGGGAGTCGGCACTTGCACGGTAACTTCTACGGTCGGAAGTTTGAGTGCTCAGGCCACTGTCCGGGTTGCTCCGCCCCAATTGCAGAACATCCAACTGGAGCCCGCCAATGCTACCGTGCTGGAGGGCGGACAACTGGCCTTTCGCGCTCTGGGGCAATTCTCCGACAATACTGTAGAAGTTCTCTCCGGCCTCAGTTGGAATTGCAATGAGCCCGGCATCGCCACGATTTCCAACCAGGGTCTGGCCCACGCGTTAAGTCCTGGTCAATGCCGGATCCAGGCCTCAACTCAGGGCATAACTGGAAGCACAAACTTCACCGTGGCCGTCAACGAAACCTTGACGAACCTGGTTATCAGTCCTCCTCAGTTGGACTTGCCTAAAGGCCTGGTGGCGGGCTATCGCGTTACCGCCAGTTACGCCAACGGCACAGTAGTGGACGTCACCGAGACGGCCACGCTGTCCACCGACGATCTCACCATCGCCAAGACGGGGGGCGCATTTCATGGGCTTTCACTGCTGCCTCCCCTGTACTCTCAATTTGCCTTGCAGCCTCCACCGTTCTTTCCCGGTGCTCCCAATGAGATCGAAGGCGTCCGCCCCGGGACCACTCAAGTCAAGGCTCAGTTCCAAGACCTGAGCGCCCAGGCCCCCATTACTGTAGTGGAACCCGTGCCCCTCGCGGCCCTGGTCACTCCCGTCCAGAGTCTCCTTTTGGAAGTGGGAGGCTCCCTGCAGTTGGGGACACTCACCGGGATGTCCGACGGGACCCGGCAAACGGATCGCGCCGACGTGAACCTGTTCATCAAAAGCGGCACTTCCACTGAGTTGGACGCTCAACGCCTCTTGACCGCGTTAAGAGCCGGTGTGGACTTTCTGGGCGCACTGGTCCCACCGCTCCCAAATCTGCCCCAATACAATTTACCGGCCCGGTTCAGCTATGGTCCCAGCGTAAACTTCGGATATCGCCAGGGAGACTATTTTCAGCAACCTTATGAAGAAACCGTGGCGGTCGTCAATCAGCCACTCGGATTGACCTTTGCCAGTTGGAATGGCTCCGGAGCGGTAGGCACACTGATCGAAGACTCTTCCTACGGGTTGATAGGCGCCGACTATGAGCCCGTCATCTTTACTCTAAATCCCCAGATCGTCAATCCCAGCACCCGCTTGCGAGCCCTGGCGGGCGGAAAGTTTGTCAACAGCCCGGTCAAGCAAATTTTCTTCGCCGGCAGGCGGGTGCCTTCCGACGGCGCTGACTATGGAGTGGCGATCAGGAACACGGCGCCCGTGACTTTCCCGCCCCCGCCGTATTATCTCTATACGGAATTTAGCGACGCCCCGCAGGGCATCGCTGATGCGGTGGTGGCCGACTTCGACGGCAACGGGCTCTCGGACGCCGCCCTGGTCACGGGTCAGCAGCTCCGCATTCGGCTGTCCCAGACGGGTGTTCTTGATCGACTGCTGGCGCCCACGGAACTGGGCATCGAGGCCGGCCAGATCGCCTGCGGCGACCTCAATAAGGATCAGCGTGTCGATTTGGTGGTGGGCCGACCCGACGGGCTGCAAGTCTTTTTGGGAGAAGGAAACGGAGGCTTCGCCGCCCGCCCGTTGCTCGCCAGCCCCGAGCTGGTGCGTTCCGGCGGAGATCACTTGGGTCTGGCTGACATTGATGGGGATAGCAATCTCGATGTCACATACATGTATAGCAAAGGCCTGGGCAACCGTTTCTATGCCGTCGCGTATGGCGACGGCAGCGGCGGTTTGGGCCGTGCTTACTACGGAACTACCGGTTTTCGCGTCAGCGCCACCGCGCTGGGGGACATTACCGGCGACGGCCGGGCCGACCTGGTCACGGTTCAAAGCAAAAGTCAGCAGACTTACGCTACCGACTCCGATGCCAGTGTGTCCATCCACCCGGGTAGCGCCCAAGGTTTCTTGCCTCAGCAAGTAATCCAGCTTTCCAGCAGCAATGCCCCATCGGATGTCGTGCTCCGCGATGTCAACGCAGACGGACGCCTGGACATCACCATCTCCCTGACCGCTCCCACGGTGTCCTTCAATACCACCTATGGGAAATTTTCTCGACTTCTCGACCTCGTGCGCCAGGCTCAGTAGCTGACGCTTTCCGAGTTTTGTCCAGAGGTAAAGCAACAACTCTCGCAGACGCCCTCAAGGAGTGCCTCGACGCCTATGCTCAAGCCCATAACCAGAGCGATTCTTCCCTCTAGCCCTCGGCCGCAGCCCCTGCTCCCGCCCGCCTCACGGCGTAGCGAGTCAGCGAACTCCAGGACTGGGGCTCGATGGGTGCGGTCACCAGCAGCAAACCCGGAGTATCCTTAGATTTTGGCCTTGTTAAGGTATAGGCACCTCCAACAGGTGGACATCACTACCACCTGGTTGATCTGGGCGGCAAGTCGCCCAACAAGTCTTAGAGGACTTGCGGGGCCCAGCCAGGCGAGACTTCTTGCTCGCTGTCCCGGAATTCCTGAGGGGCCTATTGACCCCCTGTTCTCCGTGGGAAGACGGAATTTTACGCTCTGCCGACACTTCTGTAGGCGGCTTGGTAAGTTCGGCCAATTTCATCTTGGAGTCTCCAGGAAGGGCCGCGCGAGATATTCCGAGCGAACTCGTCGTCCGTCACGGAGTCCAGGTGCTGCTTCCAAGCTTGTCGGACATTCTCAGGAGTCAACTTCAGGTTGTCAGCTTACCATAGTCGTCCCCAAGACCAAATCGCTGGTAATAATACTGTGATGAGCCCATCTCTGGACATTTCTGAACGGCCTCCAGGAATATTTCCAGCGGCCAATACCTGGGGGGAAAGCGCCAACCGGTTGAGCCCCTCAGGATGACGCCGCATTCAGGCAAACGTGGCGCTGACCATGGCATGGTCGGAGGCGCGCGACTCCGGCCAAACCTTGGAGGAGATCAACCTGGCCCGCATACTTGCAGGAAAGAGCACATAGTCGAATTGCTGGCGTGATTTGCGGCAGGGAAAGGTTAGCGTCCGGGAGGTCCCGTCCAAAGAGTTGCACAACAGCAAAGGACTGCCAAAAAGGCGTTGCAAAGCGGCCGACTCACGCCCATCATTGAGGTCGCCGGTCAAAACCCAGGGGTGATCGGAAACCTGCTGCCCCAGCAATTGAACAATGGCCTGCGCCTCGCTTTCGCGTTGGCGGTGAGCACTGGGTCCTCCCCGCATGGATTTGAGATGAGTGGTGTAGACGCTCCAGTGACAGCCTTGCAAGGTAAGGTCTACTCGCAACAAGTCCCGGCTAAAACGTCCAAGCCGGGACCCATCCAGCAACTCGAAGCGATGCTGTGCGTGGCTTCGGACTTGTTGAAAGGGTTGGCGTGAGAGGATGGCTACATTCAGGTCGCGTGGGTCATTGCCAGGGGGGCGAGCAACATAAGCGAACTGGCCCTGCAGGTGGTGCCCCAAGAAATGGTCAAGATCGGGGCCGACCTCCTGCAGGCAGACCACATCGGCACCGGCCCGCAAAATATTGCGAGCCAGAAATTGGATCTGCTGCTCCCTCCGCGGAACCAGACCGCCCGTGTTATAGGTGACAAAAGTTGGCATCGACAGGACCAATCGAACTCAAAAACTACTTCTTCGGGCGGCTCGATCCTTGCAATATGGTAGAGAGAATGTTGTGGGGATTGTCGGTGGCGCGCTGATAGAAGCCGGATTCGCCGCCAGATTTGTCCTCAACCTCGATGAAGCGAAGGTTGTTGCCCCGAGTGCGTACCAGTTCTTGCATCGTGTAGGCGGCACTCATAACGTGGACGGAGAGACTGGCAATATAGAACTCTTGACCCGCCTCCACGGCCGGCTTATCGCGAAGGCTGCGACCCTCCTCGGCGATAGCCTCAAGTGACGCGCCCTCTCTCAGGTCCAAGAGAGATTCGGGACTGTAGATGGCCTTGCTCATCGTGACATCTTCGACATGAAAAGGAAGACCGGCGGCCCCCGACAGCTTGCGTAGTTCGCCGACGATGCTATTGGGGCTGGCCGAAGTCACCTGCATGGTGGCCTTGTCGCGAAACCACTTGTCTTCTAAGACCAGCTCGCCGGGGGTGTTTTCGAATTTGATGGAGGCAGACTTCAGTCGAGTGGCCGCCACATCGAAGCCGATCATATTGGGATGGATAGGACCGACGCTACTGAAAACTCCAGACATTGAATACTCCCTGTCTACCCTGGTTGCTACGGAACAGGCTACCGGAGAGGGCTGAAAAATGCTTGAATGTAAGCTTTCAGCCCCCTTTCAGGGCAACCCTGTAGTCTGCGTTCATGGCAACCGTTAATGTATACACTTACTACACCCACAAGCTGGCCTACGAAAAGGGGCGGGGCAAAAACTCGACCCAACCTTCAGATGGGTCGCGGGTGTCCGCTCTATTACTGTGGGCCGCTTTGATTTGCCTGGTCTGTTATTGCCCGTGCCCACTGGCCCTGAAGGCACTGTCCACGGTGCTGGCGGGCGCCATACTCTGGGTTGCCAACTACCTGCATGGGCGAAGCGGCAAGTTTATGCGTGCCCTCCAGGGCCTCCCACTTGGGGCTGATGACCTGAACGTGCTCTGCGGCCGCTAGTCGGTAATGGCCTGGCGCGAAGAAGACAATCCGGTCACGGGGGTGGCTCGCAATCCTGGCCTGGTAGCTCCCCTCTTAGAACTGGCCGATCAGATGCAACTGGGGCAGTTGACTCTGGATGAATACAAAGAACGCCTGGCCAAAGCCCAAGGGCGCTTTAACCGACTCTATGGGCGCCTGGCCGACACGCTGCTCAGTGGTCGCGATTTGGAGGACTACCGCGATGGATTGATGGAGTCCCTCACCGACACTTTCAACTTGTTACAGTATGGATTGGACGAACTGCTGCTTTATCGGGTGGGAGAAGACCGGGCCCCACTGAGAATGGGCCGCCTGCTGCTGGAAAAGGGCGAACAAGAATATCTGGCCCTGCTGGAGATCTTGCAGACCGATGCGCCAGGCTGCGAGCGCGAGCGCACCACCAACCTGTGGGCCCAACTGGTGGCCGAAGCAGCCAAAGCCAGCCTGAAGGAAATCGCCCACGAAGAATGGGTAGAGACCCTGGCATGGGGGGAGTGGGCACTACGCGCCCATATGGATGGAACTTTTCGCGATTTCCAAAGGGCCCTGAGTCAACTGCGCACCCAACCAGGAAGCCCGACCGAAGCCCAACACAAAATGGTGCTCTCGCTTCACCGCTTGAAAGAGTTCCTGGGACTGTCCGTCTAGGTACGGGACCTTCAGAATAATTGTAACCGTTCAGCCCCCCTCCGACACATAGGGGTTGGCGGGGACCACTTTCTTTA
>JADMJV010000081.1 GCA_018780265.1 bacterium | reverse complement strand
TGCCCGACAGTACCTGCGAAATCGGGGTCTCTTAGTGCGGATTGCTCACCTGGGTCGACGGCAAGCTGTATTTCAATTCAGGCTATTTTACCAGCAAATTATGGGAATTCATGCCCTTCTTAATCGGACGCGGCCAATCATACTATCAGTCACAAAGTAGACAACGCTGAGAAACCGAAAGGACCCTTTTCCCCATGGGCGATAAATCACCAAAATCCACCAAAAAGCAAGCTTCGCAGAAGCAGACAAAATCGGACGCCTCTAGCAAGAAAAAGCAAGACGCCGATCTGCTCAAACAAGTTCCAAAAAATTCCCCCAAAAAGTAGTCGTCAGCACGCGCATCTCCAGGGGAGCATGGAGCCGTTGTCAAAAAGTCTACGAAAATCTGTCAGCTCCCTCTGGCCAAGATCGGTAAGGCGGTAGCCCCGATGGCAACCGTTGCCGGCGATGATTCGCAGCAAGTAACCTTTCTTGGCCAGCGACTCCAGATGGCGAAAGGCGGCCTGTGCGCTCTTGAAGCCAAAGTGTTCGCTGACTTCACGGAAGGTTGGCGGGCAATGATACTGGTTGGAGTAACACTCCAGGTAATCCAACACCTGGAGCTGGCGGTGAGTGGCGGTGCGCATGGTCTTAGTCCTCGTTTCGTGATTTTCCAAGACCACTGTGCCACGGCCAGTACTCCTAAATCTCTACCGCAGGCCGTTCATGTAAACGCCCGCCAGGAGGAACGCTCATGGTTTAGAAACCTGGGCGCAACTCCTCAAATTTTCCCGCAGTCATTGCCAATTATTAGCAAGCTCGTACACGGCCAAGCGGCAACAGGATCGCAATATTCCACGGGCCAGACTCTGTTAGGCTGGAATCCAAGGAGCCAGCCCATGAACCTCAATTTCGTGTCCCATCGTCCGATAGCATCCGCCCAAGTCCGAGACTGGCGCGACGAGGTCATGTATTTTCCGCTTACCGACCGTTATCACGACGGCGACCCGGCCAACAACGATTCGGTCAACCTGGGCGACCCACTGGCCTTCCACGGGGGAGACTTCGCAGGCATACGCGAGAAACTGGACTACATCCAGGAGACAGGCGCCACCACTCTGTGGCTGGCCCCTATTCAAGACAACACCAATTTGGGAGTAATCGGCGACTACAAAAGCGCCGGTTACCACGGTTACTGGATTCGCGACCACTATGGGGTGGAAGAGCACCAGGGCAGTCTGGCGGAAGTCAAGGAACTGGTCCACGAAGCCAAAGAGCGCGGTATGCGGGTGGTGTTGGACACCGTGCTCAATCACGTGGCCCCCAACCATCCCTGGACCCAAGACCCTGCTAAGAAGAGCTGGTTCCACAATCAGGGCGGTATCGACGACTACAACGATCAGCGGCAGGTGGAGCAACGCGACCTGGGCGGTTTGCCCGACCTGAATCAGGAAAACCCTGAGGTCTACAATTATCTGCTCGAAAATACCGCTCACTGGGTGACCGAGTTGGGCGTGGACGGAGTGCGGCTGGACGCGGTCAAGCACGTGTCCAAGGATTTCTGGTCCAAGTTCGTGCCCGACCTGAAAAACAAGGTTCACGATCCTGACCTTTTTGTGTTGGGTGAGGTTCTTCACGGGGACGTGGGCTATGTAGCCGACTATCAAAGGGCTGGCATCGACCACATTTTTGACATCCCCATGTATTATTCGATGCGCGACGTATTCGGAAACGACGGCTCTTGCAAAGAGTTGGCTCGGCGCTTCGCTGACGACCACAAATATGCTGACCCCAACAAGCTGGTGACACTGATAGACAATCACGACTTCCCCCGCTTCATGTCCACCAGCGCAGGCGACCAGACGCAGCGCGCTCAGCGACTGGAGTTGGCCATGACCTTCTTGATGACCATGCGCGGCACACCCAGCCTCTACTACGGCACCGAAACAGCCATGGAAGGCGGCAACGACCCCGACAATCGACGCATGATGGACTTTGACAGCCACCCCCAAGTGCGCGCCCATTTTCAGCAACTGTCGGAAATTCGCGCCGGCAACGAAGCACTGCGACGTGGCCAACAGTTGGAAATGTGGGTGGATGACAAGCTCTACGCCTTCGCTCGCCGCCTGCCCGGCCAGGAAGCCATCACCGTTATCAACAACGGCTCCGAGAGCAGCCAGCGCCAGATTCCCCTGCGCGAGGGCAGTCCACTCCAGGAAGGGCAAAAAATCAAAGACGCCCTGAGTGGTCGCGAATTCACCGTAAAAAATGGCAAGGTCGACGTCGAACTGCCCCCGCGCAGTGCCTTGATTTTGGTGCCGTAATTCACGACTTGCCCTGATGAAAGACCGAGTTGCGGGTTTCTTGTCCGAGCCCTCGCCGGACAGCTATCAGGCTCTGCGCCAGGCCGTTGTCCGCGACCCGGAGTATAGGCCCGACAGTGATGCTTTTGAACGCTTCGCCCACTGCCTGGAAGGCCAGGACGTGACCACCGCTCAGTCACTGGTTCCACAACTTTTCCCCAGCTTTTTGCTCAATCCCAACACCCATGCCGCATTGGCTTACTTGCACCGCCTCCAGGGCAATGACAAGGGGCGTGAATTTGAACACTACTTTACTTATCAGTTGCAGCAGTTTTTGTTGGCCAGCGGCGATGGCTCCCGCCACAGTCCCTATCGAGTCTCCTGCGTGGACGACGAGTACTTTGTGATCCAGACTCAGCAGGCCAAAGTCAAGGGATTGACTTGCCAATGGGTGGACGGCCGCCTGCACGACGTTCTCCAAACCGAAGCTGGTTCTCTCTATTTTGACGTGCACGAAGTGCTGGCAGCTTACGCATGACCCAATCCTACATGTTCGCGTTTCGGGTCTTGCCTTGGCTGCTGTTCTCTGATCCGGCCTTGACTCGCCAACACTTGCTGCAGCCCAAATTTCTGGCCAGGCTATGGCGCCACGCCGGCCTGCATTGTCAACACCCCCCCTCTCCCGCGCCCCAATTAGAGACCTTTGGCGACGTCATCCTGCTCACCATGCCCGCACCCAAGGCTCCCCCCGAAGCCTACTTCCTGGGCATTGTCGGAGTGGAACCGGAAGTCTACACCCTGGAACTGGGTTCTGATCCGATCACTCAGGGACCGTGTACCTACTTTTGCGGTTGCACGGCCCGGGGCCACAACAACTACGGCCCCGGGTCGCTGCCCGAAGCGGGCGCCTTTTTGGCGGCCCTGGCAGGCATTCGCTAAAGCGTCAGCGTCCCACGGCCTCCAAGGCCCGCTGCAGTTTCGCGGCATCCTTCTTGGCGTCATAGTTGACAAAGAAGGCCGTCACCTTGCGATTCTTATAGACGATCACGGTGCTCTTGTTCTCGGTATTGATCGAGTAGCCCTGAAGAGCCGGATCGTCGGGACCGCTGAGAAGGGTGAGCGCTACCCCGTCGATTTTGAGGTCGCGATTGAGTTTTGATAGTGTTTCAGGCTTCTCCGACCAAAAAGCGATAAATGCCTTCATCTCCTTGTCCCTATACTTCTTCCGCGAGGTCTGCAGCAATTGCAGCAAGGGAGCCAGTTGAGGGTCTTTGGCATCGGGAGCGAAGACCTGCACCGCAGGTCTAAATCCGTACTTTCAAACCGGGCAGGTATCGGTACCCGCATCCGGTCCCGTAACGTGTTGAGGGTGATAAGCGGGCGTGCCCCCGCCGATAGGGGGCTGGGCCCAGCACAGTTGGGCCGTTAACAGGCCCAGTGGCGCCCACAGCTTGCTTCGCATAGACAGAAATCCTTTCGTTTGCACTCTCATTTCATCGTCGACATGGGAACTACAAACTGTCGACTTCCGTGCGCAGCATTCCATTCCCGGATCAAATCGCCGATGCCTTTGAGGGTTGGACCACCTTAGTTCAGGCACGGTCCTTGGGAAAGAGAGATAGGGAGGTCCTGTTACAGCGCTGGTGGGGCCCTCGACCGGCCGCGGGAATCGACCGGCCAGGACCGAAGCACAGCCACCAATCTTGAGGGGAGCTTGCCAGGCGATGTCAGATCAATCCGAAGGAACCGTGATCAAAGTGGTTGAGGAGCTTTGCCAGCAACTCAACCCGCAGCAAGTTCGAGTGGTCAATGCCGCTTCCCATCTCGAGTGGGATCTGGGAATCGGCAGTTTGGAAAGGGCCGAACTGATTCGCCGGCTGGAAAAAGAGTTGGGCCACGCACTGCCCAGCCAACCCTTGTTTGCCGCTCCGCGCGTGCGCGATCTGGTGGCCGCCTTGCAGGCTCCCGCCATGGGAGAAGATCGCGGCGTGGCCGCCCCAGGTCCGTCGCTGGCAGCCCCCTTGCCACCCTTTCCCGAAGCCGCCCAAAACATGATTGAGGCTCTCCAGCACCAATGCCTCCACCAGCCCCAGCGCCTTCTCTACTACTTTGAAGAAGAAGGCATGCTCAACCGCTCCCTTTCACCCCAAGAGCTGTGGGACGAAGCGGCCTCCATGGCCGGAGCGCTGGTTGATATGGGCCTGAAGCCCAAAGACACGGTGGCCCTGATGCTACCCACCGGTCTCTCATTTGTGGCCGGATTTCTGGCCATCCAGTGGCTGGGGGCCGTGCCTGTGCCCCTCTATCCACCCTTCCGAGCCGATCAGGCTGAGGATTATCTCAAGCGGCAGGTGGCCATTCTGGACAACGCCCAGGTGCGCTTTTTGATCTCGTTTGACCGGGCCTGGTCGGTCACCCAGCTGCTGCAGATGCAGTCAAAAAGCCTGGAGCAGGTGGTTTCGGCCGAATCGCTGGCGGGCGGTCAGGCCATCGCTCCGCAACCCACAAATGCCGACGGACTGGGACTGATCCAGTATACCTCGGGCAGCACTGGCTCTCCCAAAGGGGTGGCTCTCAGCCATGCCAACCTGCTCCACAACGTGCGTGCCTACGGCCAGGCTTTGCAGGTCAACGATCAAGACGTGTGCATCAGCTGGCTGCCGCTCTATCACGACATGGGCCTGATCGGCTCGATGCTGGGCAGCATTTACCACGGAATCCCGCTGGTATTGATGGGTCCGCAAGATTTTCTGGCGCGGCCGGCCCGCTGGCTGCAGGCCATGTCACGCTACCGAGGGACCATTTCGCCGGCCCCCAATTTTGCCTACGAAATCTGTGCCCGGCGAGTCCCGGACGAGGAGTTGACGGGCCTTGACCTGTCCCGTTGGCGAGTAGCCTTAAATGGCGCCGAAGCCGTTCAGCCCGAGACCATGGATCGTTTCACCCAGCGCTTTGCCCCCATGGGATTTCGGCACCAGGCCCATTTCCCGTGTTACGGATTGGCCGAAGCGGCCCTGGCGGTGGCCTTTTCCCCCCTGGACCGAGGGCCTCTCCTCGACCGAGTCGACGAGGATCAGTTGCAAACCCGTGGCCTGGCAGTGCCCAAGCCAGACGGGCACCCATGGGTGGCCTGCGGACGGCCCCTGCAGGGGACTGAGCTGTCCATTCGCGATCCTCAGGGCCAGCCGGTAGCCGAGCGCCAGCAAGGCCGCCTCTTCTTTCGCAGCGGCTCGGCGCTCCAGGAATACTATCGAAATCCCAAGGCAACCAGCGAAATTAAGTCCAGCGACGGCTGGGTCGACACCGGCGATCTGGCCTACATGGCCGAGGGAGAACTCTACATCACCGGTAGGGCCAAGGATCTGATCATCAAAGCCGGTCGCAATCTCTATCCCCAGGATATCGAAGCCGCCGTCACCGAGATCGAAGGAGTGCGGCGCGGGTGTGTGGCCGCCTTTTCCGTGCCCAGCAAGGACGGCTCCGGGGAGCGCCTGGTGGTGGTTTTTGAGACTCGTACTCCCAGCCCGGCCCTGCTGGCTCAGGTAGGTCAGGTGGTAACCCGAGCCGTGGGAGTGGGGCCTGATCAAGTGCTGGCCCTCCCCCCCGGCACCATCCCCAAGACCCCCAGCGGAAAGATCCGGCGGGCCGAGTGCGGCCAACTTTTACTCAAAGGCAAATTGGGCTACAAACCCGGCAAACTGACCCAGGCTCTGGGCTTGCTGCGGCAGATTCCACTGGGGCGCTCCTTGCGCGGGGCTTACACGGCGGTAGCTTTGTTTGGGGTATTGGGAACTCCGGCCCTGCTCTGGTCGCGGTTTCATGGGGCCAGTGCCAGGCGGGCGTTGGGCCCGGCCGCCCGCATGTTGTTGAAAATGCTGGGGCTGCGCCTCAAGGTGGTGGGAACGCCCCACCCGGGACCCTGCCTGATTGTTTCCAACCACGCCAGTTTGCTCGATCCGGTCACGGTGCTGGCATGCAGCCCTCGACCCCTGCTCTTTCTCGTGGCTCCCTGGATTTACCATCACCCGATCCTGGCCAAAGGCCTGCGCCGCATGGGGCACCTCAAGGCCAGTCGGGGCGAGGTGGGGGGAGCTCCCCAGTTGGCCCAGGCCATCGTCGAAAAACTACGTCAGGGACACACCCTGGCCGCCTTTCCCGAAGGCGGCCTGGAGACATCCCCGGGGCTGCGCGAATTTAATCTGGGCGTATTTCAGGTAGCCGCCGAAAACGGCCTGGTCATTCAGCCATTGGTGCTCAAAGGAACGCGAGCGGCCATGGCCTGGCCCAATCTGGTGCCCCTGCCGCTACCCCTGGAAGCCCACTACGGGCCGCCCTTACGCGCTCAGGGAACCGACCTGGTGGCCGCCGCCGAACTGGCCCGTCAGGCTCGACAGTGGATCGCCGACCATTGTGGAGAACCTGTCGTACAGCAGCGTCTGCGCCGAGAACGTTAAACCAGAGCCCGCACACGACCTACAAAGTCGCGCAACTTTTGAGGGTCTTTGCAGCCTGGCCTTTCCTCCACTCCCGAACTCACGTCCACTCCCAATGGACAGGTCTGGCGAATCGCCTCCTCGACATTGCCTGGATGCAGACCGCCGGCCAAAAAAAAGGGACGGTTGACAGGTTGTCCGTGGACCCAACTCCATTGAAAGGTCTGGCCTTGACCCGGCCGAGGACCGTCGAGTAGATATTCGTCGACGGGATAGTCTACATGAAGTTGGTCAGGGGAAGATATGCGCAGCGCCTTGACCAGACGGGCACGACCGCGAAACTGTTGGCAGAAGTCAGGCGTTTCCTGACCGTGAAACTGCAAACAGGGGCAGCCCCTGGCCAGCAAATCTTCGACCAGACCCGGGCTGGGGTCAACCAGCACAGCCGACCAGCAGCCAGACAAAGGCAGTAGCCGGTCCAGTTGCTCCAGGCTGAGTTGGCGGGGGGAAGGGGCCAACACGAAACCCAGGCGGTCTACCCCTAACTGCAGGCACAGCTCAACGTCGGCCCGTCGGGTCAGCCCGCAGACCTTGACTTGAACCAGGCTCAGCTTTGCTCAAGCCGGGTCTGAATATGTTTGAGTTCAGAGTTCTCAGCCACTTCCAGGTGCTTATTGAGGGCCCTGACCCCGTCAAAGGTGTCCCAAAGTGCCAGTCCCGCCAGACCGAAGGTCAAAAAGAGCACTCCGGCCCAATAAGTGGCGTTGTGCTTGAGAACCTCGCGAGGCACCGGTGCTTGCGGCAATGGGCCCTGCGAAATCAATCCACCCAACAGGCACAGCAGTGTGGCTCCGACCAGTCGGCGCCGGGTGCGCCGGACAACACCGGTCAGGCGAATCGGGTTGCGGATCTCACGGATTCCCAAGACCAATCCGACCAGAACGAGAAATCCCCCAAAGAAAAGAAGCGGAATATGCACAGTACTTATCAGGTTACTCGGGTGAGCGAAGGCTGTCAAATTTTAGCCTGCGTTGAGCACCCGGTAGACCTGAATAGGCTCGCGGCGGCCGCGCACAAACAGTGAGCGCAAAGGTTCGGTGGCCATGGTGTTGCCCGTGCCCAGGCAAGTCTCACTGACCAGCGTGTCGTCCGGCAGTTTGCGCGACAAACGTTCGAGGCGGGCCGCGCCGTGCATCAACTCTTGCTTGGCCATCTCTTCCCACGAGTCCCCCGCTCCTCGCTTGGGAAGTTCACCGCCAAAGACTCCCGCAGAAACGGTAGGAGAGGTGATCAGACTGTAACGACTGAGCACCGCCTGCACCCTCGAGCGCATGGTTTGAGCCGATAGAATGGCCCGGTTGCCGTGGTCATGCCCGCAGAAAGCGGCCACGATGCGGGTTCCGTAGCGGTCAAGCATTTTGCCGGCATGGTCACGAACACAATGTTCCAACTCGTCGATGAGCACCGACTCCAACTCGGTGGTTTCCAGGGGATTGCGGTCCCGTGTAAAGAGGGTAAAGTTGGGGATATCGGCTGCCAGCACACTCACTGCGTCGCCGGGAGCCGGTTCCAGAGCCTGCAAAGTCAGCGGCATGGCCGTTGCCGCCGGCAAGTGGCTGAGACTGGGAACCAGCGAGACGGCTTCTAAGATGGCCGTCTCCTCGCCCCGCAAGGCTCTCCGCACCTGACTGATCAATTGTTTGAGCACACGGGCGTTAGCCGGGCGTTGACCGGGTTTCTTCTCCAGCAACTGCAGCACCAGGCGCTCCATTTCGGGGGGAATGTCGGGATTTAGGGAGCGGGGAGGCTTGGGCGCTTCGTGGACGTGCATGTAGAGAATCGAGGCGGGCTCGTCGGCCGTGAAAGGGATGCTGCCAGTGAGCGCCTCATAGAGCAGAACTCCGATCGCGTAGAGGTCACTGCGCTCGTCAGCCGGCTTTCCGGCCGCCTGTTCGGGAGCCATATAGGAGCAAGTGCCCAGCGCCGAGCCAGAGCGAGTCAAGTGAGAAATCTCGGGGATACGCACCCGGGCCAGGCCAAAGTCCAAAATCTTGACTCGACCCTCGGGGGTGACCACGATGTTGTCGGGCTTGAGATCCCGATGGACCACACCGCGATCGTGGGCGTGTGCCAACGAATCGCAGAGTTCGTCGGAAATCTCCAACAGACGGAAAACATCCGGGCGCTCGCGTCGAACATAGCGGCGCAAAGAGACACCGTTGATCAACTCCATGACCAGATATGGCCTGATGTCGTCTACGAAATCCATGGTGCGCACAATGCCGGGGTGATTGAGCATACCGGCCGCCCGCGCTTCCCGGGCAAAGCGACGCCGGGCGTGCTTGGACTCCGCCAAATCACGGCGCAATATCTTGACGGCGACATCTCGATTGGTCGCCAAATCGAGGGCCCGGTATACCGAGCCCATGCCGCCTTCACCCAGCTTCAGTTCAAGCTGGTATCTTTCGTTGAGAACCTTTCTGGACATGCTTCAATCCTCGCCGCACGGTTCGTTTATAAAATAGAAAATCCTTCAAGTTTCCGGGAAGTTCTCCCGGCCTCTGCATAGGAAGCTTGCCAACCTCGTGGTATTTCTACAGACACCGCAGATGCCAGGGCTTGGAGGACAAAGTGAAGAAAAAACTCCTGGGAGCAGCCCTGCTGACGGCTCTGGTCGGACCGCCGGCTTTAGCCCAGCGCATCTACGTGGCCGTGGAGGACCTGGCCAAGGCCACCGGCGGCACTTACAACTACGATTCCACAACCCACGTCATGCAGGCCACCATTCCCAAGGGCGGAGCCCCTCGCGGCAAGTATCCATGAGCTTTCAAGCGTGTCGACAAAAGATGGAACGGGCCGGGCTGAATTCTTGGCAGATCGAGCGTTTTGAGAGAGACTGGCTGTCCCTCCAGGCCGGCGAAAAGGGCCTGCTGGCCGAGTCCGACTTGGGCCCCGTGGGAAAAATCCAGCGCCTGTGTGACCTTACACCGGCCAGGTGGGACCGTCTGGCCCAAACCGTGGTGATCAAACTCAACGGCGGCCTGGGGACCAGCATGGGCCTGGAGGGTCCCAAAGGGCTTTTGGAAGTGCGCCAGGGGCTGAGTTTTCTCGATCTGACTCGCCAGCAAGTCGAGCATCTGCGGGGTGAAACCGACTGTTTGCTGCCGCTCCTGTTGATGAACAGTTTTTACACTCAATCGGCCACCCTGGCCCAACTGGGCAGCTTTAGCAATGGCAAGGTTCCACTCGATTTTCTGCAATCCAAAGTTCCCAAATTAAGGGCTGACGACCACCAACCGGTAGAATTTATCGAGCACCCGGAACTGGAGTGGTGCCCTCCCGGGCACGGCGAGATCTATTCGGCCCTGAAGGGCAGCGGCTTGCTGCAAACCCTTTTGGATTCGGGCTTTGCCTACGCCTTTGTATCCAACATCGATAATCTTGGGGCCACTCTCGATGCTGCCTTGCTACAGTGGTTTGCCCAAAGTGGCCTGGATTTTGCCATGGAAGTGACCCGACGAACTCAGCAAGACAAAAAGGGGGGTCACCTGGCCCGACTGCAAGACGGCAGACTGGTGTTGCGCGAGCGCGCCCAATGCGCCCGGCACGATCTGGCGGCCTTTGAAGACAACGAGCGTCACTCGTTCTTCAATACCAACAACCTGTGGCTCAACCTGCATTCTCTGCAAAGCCAGCCCTTGCCTCAACTTCCGGTGATTGTAAACCGAAAAACCGTGGATCCTACCAATCCCCTCTCCTGTCCGGTGCTCCAGTTGGAGTCAGCCATGGGTGCAGCCATTTCGGCCTTTCCCAAAGCCGCCGCCATCGAGGTTTCCCGACATCGCTTTGTGCCCGTCAAAACCCTGGCCGATCTGCTGCTGTTACGCAGCGATCTATATCGGCTTAACGCCAAGAGTGAATTAGAAGCGATGAGCCCGGAGCGGATGCCGCAGATCAGTCTTGACCCCCGCTACTATTCAACCTACGACGATTTTGCCCGGCGATTTCAGGCCATTCCACGTCTGCTTCAGTGCCATTCACTTACGGTCAAAGGTGACGTCCACTTTCTTGAAAGTCTGGACCTGGTAGGCGACGTGGAACTTTGCAACCCCGAACCCCTGCCTTTGCAACTGCCTTGATCGAAACGGTTTTCGACAGGTTTGCTTGACAAATACCCCGAATTGTTTTTGAGTACAATTCAACCATGATACGCGCATGTTACCCTGGAAGCTTCGACCCCGTAACGTTGGGCCATCTCGATCTGATCGAGAGGGCCGCTGCCTTCTGTTCGGAACTGGTCGTGGCCGTCATTCACAATCCCAGCAAAAAAACCATGTTCAGCCTGGAAGAGCGCCAGCAGATACTCACCCAAAGCCTGGCCCATCTGAGCAATGTAAGCGTGGACTACTTCAGCGGTCTGCTGGTCGATTTCCTCAAACAGCGCTCGGCCAACCTGGTGGTGCGCGGCCTGCGCGACAGTTCCGATGCCCCTATCGAGTTCCAAATGGCCCGGCTCAACCGCCAGATGTATCCTGAATGTGACACGCTCTGGCTGGCTTCCGACGGGCGATATGCCCATGTAAGTTCCTCCTTCGTGCGCGAGATCGCGCGCCTGGGGGGACCTGTTCAACACCTGGTGACACCGGCTGTGGCCGAACGTCTGGCCCAAAAACTCTCCCCGAAGGAAGCCCTATGAACATCTACACGGTGCTGGAAAGCCTCCAACGAGAAGTCACTGAGAGCAAACCGCTGCCCTGGCCATTGCAGGAAAAATCCGTGGTCGATCGCGAGCGCCTCCTCAAAATTCTCGACAAAACCCGAGATTCGTTGCCCGAAGAAGTCAAACAGGCTCGCTGGATCAGCCGTGAAACCGAACGCATCGCCGCCGAATCGAGCACCAAAGCAGACCGTCTCGTGCGCGAAGCTCAAAGCAAAGGACGCGAGATCTTACGCGCTGCCGAAGGCGAGTTGGACCGTCTGCTCTCCAAGGAAGAAGTCTACCTGCGAGCTAAAGAAGAAGCCACCAAGGTCCTGGACGAGGCTCGCCTGGAAGCTCGCCGAACCCGCGACGAGGCCGACCGTTACGCCCGCGAGACCCGTCAGGATGCGGAGCGCTATGCCATGAAGGTCCTCAACGGAATGGAAGGAGAGTTGTCACGCATTCTTGCCATCATCAAGAAGGGACAGGAATCCCTCACAGGCGGTGACGAGTAGGCGCGCTTGGCCAGGGCCGATTGATCGCACGGGGGCTGCTGTTGGGAGTTTGCCTGGGAGTTGTGGCCTGGCTGCCGATCCCCAATCATGTCATCCTGCTGCCGGGACCGGCCGTGGCCACTGGCGACCAGGTGGATGTGGAGGACCATCCTCGTCCGACCGATCCAGGCGACTACTACATCACCACTGTGTACAGGCGTTCTGCCACCACCTGGTGGGCGCTGAGAGCGCTGATCCAGAGCGACTGGACGCTGGTCTCGGAGCACGAGGACCGGCCCCAAAGTCAGTCGAGTCTATCCGAAGACGAAGATCACCAGATTTTGAGACGAGTCGTCTACCAGACCTGCGGCCTGGAGCCGCCCTTGATTATCACCGTTCTGGACCTGACAGACGATAGCCCGCTGCGTGGTAAAGTCGAGCCGGGTGACCGACTGCTTCAAGTGGCCGGCGAACCCTTGAGGATGGTGGCCCAGGTGCGCCAAATCGTACAGCGCATACCGGCCGGCCAGCCGATCGAAGTCACCCTGCAAAAACCCGATGGACGGAAATACGCAGTGGAAGCCGTGGCCAAACCGATTCAGGGTCTGCCCGGCAGTCAGGGGCTGGGTGTGCTGCTGTCGGGGCACGAGGAGAACCGCAATTTACCCAAGATTCGCTTCCAGTCGGGGGCCTACGAGGGCAACTCTTCGGACCTGGTGCTGGGGCTGGACATCTGTGAGCGGTTGCTCAACCTCAATCTGCGGCGGGGCCGGCGCGTTGCCGGCAGCGGGGGCTTGGCTATGGATGGCAGTCTGACCTCGGTGCAGGGTTTGCGCCAGAAATTCTTCTGTGCTCGTTCGATCCAGGCCGATATCTTGTTTGTTCCCTGGAGCGACCAGGCTCAGTTGCAGGGCAAAGAGTTAGCGCCTGGGAAGCCTGAGATTGTGCCCGTACACAGCTTAAATGAAGCCATTCATTGGCTGCAAAAGCCCAAGCACTAGTCGCGGCAGGGAATTGTTTCGCCAGGAGGGAAACCTGACTTGGGATCTATCCTTTTGAAACCTATGGAACCAAGCACAGAGTGAGTAATTCTGAAAAATCGCCCAACATGATGTTGGCGCTGCCGGCCCTCGGAGCGGCCGTTGTGGGTGCCGGCCTGGCTTTCAAGTGCCTGAATTTGGGTCTGGCCGCCGCGCCGTTGCTGGTGCTGGCAATCGTAGGTGTGCTGATTTTACTGGCTTCCATGGACCTCACCGAGTATGGATTTATCAATCTCGCATTTTATCTGGCGGTTCTGGCCGCGCTGGCACCCGAGACGAGTCTGGGCCTTAACTCTACCCTGTCGGCACCGCTGGCTGTAGCTGGACGTTGGGGAGCCGGTGCGGTGGTGCTGGTACTGGGAATGTTGACTATTGTTACACGCGGGGGCATGGCCTCGGCGATCGCCTACATGGGGGCCAATAGCCTGCGTTGGATGTTTGTAGGGGGAGCCATGGTGGGCGTCCACTCCATCATGGCCAAGGGACCCCTACCCTTCGTAGCAGAGGGCATCGTGGGCGTGATCGTCTACGTGCTGGTCGACGCTATGGTCATCAATCAATTGATGAGTTCGGCCAACGAAGCAGACCAGGAAACCTGGAACAATCTGCTTAGCAAGAATCGTTTGACGATGGCCTTCCAGATTTTGATCGGAGTCCTGGCAGCGGGTTTTGCGCAGGCCATCTCGGGAGCGGCCTCGCTCACCCCCTGGCTGCCGCTAGCCATCAGCGCGCTCATAGCTGCACCTTTGATCGCATACGTGCGGGCGGCTTTGGGCGCCACCGTGGACGAACATAAAGTCCTCGACCAAGACGAACTGATCAACGACATTCGTCGCATGGAATTCGAAGCCAAAAACCAAAAGGCTGAACGCGAAGGCCTGACCGACGATGTCAAACGCAAAAATGAAGAGCTGAACATCATCTACGACCTGGCGCGTTCGCTGGGAGCCTCCACCAATCTGGCGGAAACCACCGCGCTGGTGCAATCCATGATTCGACGCCTGCGCATTCCCTACCAATCGTGCGTAATTTTTTTATCCAAGCCCGGTGGCGGCCTCGACCCGGCCCTGGCCGACACTCCTTATCAGGAAGTGCTTGGCATGTCGGGCCTGCTGCAACTGCAGGAACCGTTTATTCTACAGGTGTTGCGTGATCCGCGTCCCTACATGAACAATGAGGTCAGCCCCTCCACCTCCGAACAGCGCATTTTTAAGGATGAGCGCTCCCTGTTGGTGGTGCCGCTGATGGTCAGCAAAGAAAACGTCGGCATTATCTACCTGGGTTCGGTCAACGCCAAGACTCATAAAGAAGAGCATCTGGAGAAACTGAAGATGTTGGCCGCCTTCGCGGCTCCGTCGATCAAGACGGCCTTGCTGTTTGAGCACAAAGAGAAAGACTTACAGTCCGAGCGGCAGATTCGTGAAGCCGTGGAGGCCAAGAACCACCAACTCAACGGTCTGCAGCAACTGGGTGCGGCGATTGGAGCCTCTCTTAAGATTGACAACACCTTTCGGGTGGTCGCCGAAAACATCAAGCAGATGATCCCCAACGCCCAAAGCGTTATTCTCTTTGGCGTCAGCAGCACTGACATCCACGTCTTGAAAGCCGAGTTGATCAACAGCCCTTATGCCGACTATGTGCGTAGTCTGGCAGTGCGCAATGATGAGGGGATTCTGGGCAAGGCCACCGAGCTCAATCGGACTTTGCTGATCCAAGACACCGAGCAGTATGAGTTGCAAAACCTGATCAACAACGAAAGGTCAGTCATCGCGGCTCCCCTTCGGGCGGAAGATGAAAGTCTGGGACTGCTCTATGTCGGAGGCGCGAAAGAACGTGCCTTCACCGAAGAGCATCGCAGCCTGGTGGAGACGGTTTCCTACCAGGCCTCCATCGCCGTCAAGAATGCACTGCTGTATGAGCAAACGCAACAGATGGCCTTTACCGACGGTTTGACCGGCCTGTATCTGCACCGTTTCTTCCAAGTGCGCCTGACCGAAGAGATCGCCTGGGCCGACCGCTACAAAAAGCCTATCTGTCTGGTCATGGTTGACGCCGACAAGTTTAAGCAATTTAACGATACTCTGGGTCACCCCGCTGGCGACGCACTGCTGCAGGAGATCGCCTCGCTACTCAAAGACAAAGTTCGCACCACCGACATCGTTTGCCGCTACGGTGGCGACGAGTTTGCTCTGATCCTCAAAGATGTGCCCAAGGACGAAGCCTGTCGAACCTGCGAACGAATTCGCGAAACCTTCCAACTTCGCTTTGCCGCAGCCGTAGTGCAGGTCACTGCCTCCATTGGTCTGGCCTGTTACCCCAGTGACGCCGCCAACAAAAAGGACCTGGCCAAGGCGGCTGACGATGCTCTCTATGTATCGAAACGAGAAGGCCGCAATCGGGTGACGGCTGCTCCTACCCTGGAAGAAAAGAAACACATTCCTGAGGTGGTCCAGGAAACGCTACCCCGCTAAATCAGAGGTCGTTGGCAGGCAGGGCAATGGTCAGCCTGCGCCGAGCACTCGGCCAGACAGGCCAGACAGCGCGATGGTTCTATCCACGAACTCGCGCCGCAATTGGGGCAAAAGGCATATTCACATCGACCCAAAGTCCTGCAAGACTGGCATTCGCGCACCACTTCACTGGGAGCTTTCCGGCGGGCACTGGTAAAATACGACTCCTGAAGCCTTTGGCGAAAGACCACAATCAATCCGCCAAAGACCAGCAAAGCACCGGGCACCCAGGGCAGGCTAAGGAACCAGTCATAAAGGCCGTGAAATACCGCCGACCAGAAAATCGCTTCGACCACTACCAGAGGACCCGCCTGACGTTGCCGGTAAAGCCCCAATGCGTAGCCCCATATTCCGGACATGGCCACGTGGGCAAAAGTGGCTGAAATCGAGCGCCCCAGCAGTATGTTGGCATTTCCCGCCGACAAAACGTAAGTGAAATTCTCCGCCGTGGCAAAACCCAATGCAGCCGAGCTTGCGCAGGACAACCCGTCCCAGGCTTCGCGAAAATCCCGGCGCGGCCAGGCCACCAACAGAACTGCCGACAACTTGCACAATTCCTCCAGCAAGCCCACCACGGTGCACAAATAGAGTAAAAGGCCCACCGGATGGGCGGGTTCGGGCACCTCTACCAAAGAGTGGAACAGGTTGACCCCGCCTACTGACAGCCCTCCAGCCACAAAGGTCAAAGCCAATCGAAGCCAGGAAGTGGACTGAGGCGAACGAGATTCTACATAAATCAGCCAGAACGCCCCCGGCATCCAACTCCAAAAGAGGGCTTGAAAAAGCAGACTCAATCCGGAACCCAAAAAAGGCGGGTGGGAGACTGGACAAATGGCCAGCAGGCCGACTTCAGGCATTGCGGCCAATCGCGTAAGAGGGGTGAAGTGCCGTCGAGAAACAGGCGTTTCAACGAAAAAATCTGTTGACCAGGGGTCTGGCCATCGCGCGTTTCTATCAGGCTTGCCCAGAGCGGCACCAGAGCCAGGACCCATGGCGCAGGCAGGTCAATAAAACACTGCAGGAACATCCACCAGGCCAGGCTGTCAAAAAGAACCGCCCCCAGCCGCCGCCAAACTCCGGCAGTTCGCATGTGCAGAGGGCGAGAAGTGGCCGGGTGCACTATCAGATTGTGACGGCAATGACCGCAGAATCGGTCGGATGGGGCCACCTCCCCCTCACATTGACCGCATTGCAGCCGACGCAGCAGGCACCCATCCAGTCCACAACGAGCCGGCCCCTGGGCCACCCGTACGCCGCAAGCCGGACAAAAGGGCAACGTTCAGTCCTGATTCCGTTGTTGCGCCAGCCAGAATCCACCCACCGCCAAAAACAAGAATACAGCCAGAGCGGCCCACAAGGGCATGGTGCTTGCCGTAGACACGGGAGCCGGAGCCAATGGAACCAGGGGTCGGGTCTCGCCGGGGTTGTCGGTGTCACCCGCCGGGCTACCCCCAAAGGCCGCTCCCGAGTTGTCCGGCTTCGGTCGCCCTGGCCTGGGAGGCGGTGAGGGGTTAACTGCAGGAACCCGATCCGGTTTGGGTTTAGGCGTGGCCGAAGTTGGGGGCTGCTTCTTTGCCGGCCCCGACACGATCGGCACCCGGGGCGCCTGCTCTTCCGACTGGACCACAGAACCATCGGGCACGACGGCTCCCCATCCAGCCATACCCAGCATCATCAGTAACCACCACCAAGAAATGGCTAGCCGTCCACTTATCACGCGCTGCTCCTCCTTAGAACTGCTGAACCAGAGTGTAGACCGGGGTGAACACCGCTAACAGCACAAATGCCACCAAAATGCCCATGGCAAGTATCATACAGGGTTCGAGGATGGCAACCAAGCCCTCCAGGGCAGCTTCGACGTCCATATCGTAAAAGTCACCCATTTTGCGCAGCATGGTAGCCAGTTCGCCGGACTCCTCGCCCACTCGAACCATTTGGGTCAGCAGAGTGGGAAACTGATGATAGTCTTCCATGGGTAAAGAGAGAGATACCCCTGCCTTGAGGCTTTGGGCTACGTCTTCCAAGAGGTCGGCCATCACCGCGTTGTCCATTGCGAAAGCGGTCGTTTTCAGACCGTGCAGCAAGGGAATGCCGCTGTCGAGCATGGTGGACAGCGTGCGGCAGAAACGAACCAGAGCCACTTTGTGGTAGATCTTGCCAATCACCGGCAGTTCCAGTTGAATCCAACTAAACTGACGCCTACCCAGCGGAGTTTTGATGTAGCTTCGCAAGGCAAAAAAGCCAACCACCAGGCCCACCACAATAGGCACCATGACAGCCGGATTGCGCAAAAAGTGGGTGATGGTGATGAGAGCCCGTGTGCTCCAGGGCAGGGTGATGTTGATGCCCCGGAACAGCTCGATAAAGGTGGGAAATACAAAATTGGTCAGCAAAACGGTGATCCCTATGCTGATGATAAAGACCAGCATCGGATAAATGGTGGCCGACGATATCCTGCGGCGCAATTCAAATTCCCGCTCCAAATAACCGGCCAAGCGGTCCAGAATTTCGTCCATAGCCCCTGAGATTTCGCCCGCCCGCACCATGCTCACATAGATGGGGCTAAACACATGGCTTTGCTTCATCATGGCTCGAGACATAGGGATGCCTTCTTTGACATCCTTGTTGATGACTCCGACCGCTCGGGTAACCTTAGGATCAACCGATTGTTCCATCAGCGCTTCCAGTGAGCGCGTCAAAGGCACCCCGGACTGAAGCAAAGTGGCCAATTGACGCGTAAACACCGCCAGGGCATAAACTGAGACCGTCTGTAAACGGTCGAGTACGGCCATGACGGCACTGGTTCCCGCCGGCTTTTCCTTGATATGCGTGACGGTATAGCGAACACGACGCAGGTCTTGGATTACCGTGTCGGTGTTGGGAGCGTCTACCTCACCCTGGACCACCCTGCCTTTGGCATCGAGCGCTTCATAAAGAAACTTGGGAATAGAGTCCTCCTGCCATAAGGAGCAACCTTCGGAACTGAACAGCTTTTCCCCCCAAACAGGCTCACCGCCCAACTTGTCCAAGGCAGTTTTATGGCGAATCTTCCAGCTCAAAGCAATCAGCAAATTTTTCAGGCACTGACGCAACGCATCCCGGGCGGCGTCAACAGTCCCTTTCGAGGCTTTCAAGCAGTGGGTGGAACACCCCCTGTTATGGTACGGGGCCAGGGGGCGCGGGTCTGGGATGTTGAGGGTAACCAATACCTCGACTTCTGTTGCGCCTGGGGCCCACTGATGCTGGGCCATAGCCACCCCATTCTGCGAGAGGCGGCCAGCCAGGCACTGCAAGAGGGCATGGTCTTTGGGGCCTCCACCCCTTGGGAGCTTGAATTTGCGGAAGCGATTTGCGACGCCTACCCTTCGATTCAACAAGTGCGGTTGGTCAACTCGGGGGCGGAAGCGGTGGCCAGTGCTCTGCGGGTTGCCAGGGGGGCTACCCGTCGCGCCCGCATTCTCAAATTTGAAGGCTGCTATCACGGCCATGTCGAGTGCCTGGACGCGGTGGGGCTGGAGGCGGAAGCCAACGGTGGAGCGCTGGCTCTGGGCGCCTCGCCGGGAAGCGCCGGGGAAACTCTGGTGGCCGATTTCAACAGCCTGGAGAGCGTCGAAAAGCTGCTCAGACAACACTTCCGTGAAGTTGCCGCTGTGATTGTAGAACCGATCCCCGGTAGCATGGGGGTAGTGCGGCCCGCCACCGGTTTTTTGACCGGACTTCGGGAGCTTTGCGATGAGCATGGATCTTTGCTGATTTTTGATGAGGTCCTGAGCGGCTCCCGAGTGGCCCGCGGTGGCGCCCAGCAGCTCTTTCAGGTTCGACCTGACCTGACCTGTTTGGGCAAAGCCCTGGCGGGCGGCATGCCCATCGGAGCCTACGGAGGCCAGAGCCGCTGGATGAGCCAGCTGGCTCCCGTGGGCAAAGTGTACCAGGCGGGCACTTTCTGCGGCAATCCGGTGACGGTGCGCTGCGCCATCGCCAACTTGAAACTGCTATCTGAACCCGATGGCTACCTACCCCTGGCCAGCCAGACTGAATGGCTGACACAAGCTCTGAAACCCCTGGATCCACATCTTCAGTGCGTGGCCTACCCGGGCATGTTTTCCCTCTATTTTGCTCCACGCGAAATATCCAGCCACCTTGACCTGGAGGCCGTGGATCTCGCACGATTTGCCACACTCTATCACCATCTGCTCAAGCGCGGCATTTACCTGCCGCCCTCCTGCCTGGATGCCGCTGGCATCAGCCTGGTTCATACTCGATCTGACCTGGAGTCATTTGTTGAGGCGGTGCGCGAAGGGTTGTCCTGAGCGAGATCGAAATCCCCGCCATGGGTTTCTTCGATATGTTGGGTGACTCGCTCAAAGGGGCGAGCAAAACTGTGCAAAAAGGCCGCGATGCCGCCATTCGCGGCTCCGAGAAAATGCTTCGCGTTTCCAGACTGAAGATGGACGTGCAGGAGATGCGCGAGCAAAAAGACCAAAAAATGAGGGACTTGGCCCATCGGGTCTACGAACTCTACGCTCAAAACAAACTGAGCGATCCTGAATTGGTGGGCTTCTGCCAGGAAATCAAAACGTTGCAGTGGCAAATCGATGAACGCTGGACGGAAATCAATCACCTTTCCAAAGCGGACTGATGCGGCAACTCCTGATCGCGACCGCCAACGCTCACAAAATTGAGGAAATTCGTCAGATTCTGAGCGATTTTCCCGTTGAATTGTGCGATCTGCGCGATTTTCCTCGAGTCGAGGCCCCCGATGAAACCGGGGCAACTTACGCGGAGAATGCTTTGCTCAAGGCTCGCTTCTACTCGAAGCATACGGGCCTGGCCGCTCTCTCCGACGATTCTGGCCTGGAGGTCGACGGCTTAGACGGTGCCCCGGGCCTCTACTCAGCCCGCTTTGGGGGCGACGACATGCCCCACTCTGAGAAAATTCTCAAAGTTCTGCGGCTGCTTGAAGAACAGCCCTATCGACCCCGGACGGCCCGATTTCGTTGTTGCAGCACCATTGTGGATCCATCCACTCGGCAGACCTGGAGTCACGAAGCCACCTGTGAAGGTTACATCGCCCCCGGGGCTCGGGGCTCGGAAGGCTTTGGCTATGACCCGATCTTTCAGGTAGACGAAAAGCGTACCATGGCCGAACTGAGCGCCGATGAGAAACATCAGATCAGTCACCGCGGCAAGTCACTACGGGGTTTACTCGACCAGTTCTTAACTCAATAGCCACCCCATCCCCATGAGCCTGTGGATAACTTTTGTTCGCGTCAAATTCCTTACCCCGTATGGTTCGTCAGGCCATGGCTACGAACGGCTGAAAACCCCAATTAGCGAGCGGAGCCCGATCCCACAGGCCTGTGGAAAAGTTGTGGACAATGTGGATTTCTATTCGTAGTCTTTTCGGTAGGAGTCGCTTCCTGAACATCCGAAACCGGTTCGTCACATCGCCACACAACAGCGATAAAGTGTTCGCCACTTAAACAGATATAGGCGAAAAGTTATGGATCAGGAACCAAAGACTCGATGCAAAATTCATCTATCCCGTCAGAGCACCAGGCGGTTACGAATGACGCCTGGGAGAGAGTTCTCCGTGTGCTGACAGACCTCATGGATCCCCCTTTACGCTCCGCGCTGGAAGGCTCGTGGGTGACCAAATGCAATGGCAGCAAACTTACCGTGGGGGTCACGGGCAAATGGGCCCGCGACATGCTGCACAAGAAGCAGGCTCAACAGCAGATCATAGAGGCTCTGCGTCGCACCACCGGCCAGTTATTTCAAATCGACTTCGTGCAAGTGGAAGGAGCGGAAGCTCATGAGGAATTGCGTGATACTCCGGTTGAAAGCATTGGCGATGCAGAATCTAGCCTCAATCCACGCTACACCTTTAACACTTTTATCCGTGGGGGCTCCAACAATCTGGCGGCGGCTGCGGCCATGGCCGTAGCCGAAAGTCCAGCCAAAGCTTACAATCCTCTCTTTCTCTACGGCGGAGTAGGGCTGGGCAAAACCCATCTGATGCACGCCATTGGCCACGAGGTACTGCGCACCCGTAAACGGGCCCGGGTAGTCTATATGTCGGCCGAACGCTTTACCAATGAAATGATCGATTCGATCAGTGAAGCCAAGATGAACCGCTTTCGTCGAAACTACCGCAACGTCGATGTCTTGCTGGTCGACGACATCCAGTTTTTGGCCAACAAAGAGCGAACTCAGGAAGAATTCTTTCACACTTTCAACGAACTCCATGGCGCTAACAAGCAGATCGTGATCTCCAGTGATCGCCCTCCGCGTCAAATTCCTACCCTGGAAGACCGGCTTCGGTCCCGTTTTGAGTGGGGCATGATTGCCGACGTGCAACTGCCGGACTTTGAGACTCGCGTGGCCATCTTGAAGAAAAAGGCGGAACAGTCAAAAGCTTTCGTGCCCAATCCGGTCCTGAATCTGATCGCTGAGAAGATCTGCTCCAACATCCGCGAGCTGGAAGGGGCCCTGACCCGGCTTCTGGCCAGCTCCTCCCTCAACAAAAAGAGCATAACCATGGAATTGGCCCAGGAGGCACTGGCCGGCATCATGCCAGAATCGAGCACCCAGGGCATTGATATCCGGCGCATCCAGGAAATCGTCTGTGAATACTTCAGTATGACAGCCAAAGACTTGCTGGGCACACGGCGGGACCAGCGTATCGTGCGACCGCGTCAGGTGGCCATGTACTTGTGCAAGGAGATCACCGGAGCATCCTACCCAGAGATAGGCACCCAGTTTGGCGGCAAAGACCATACCACGGTCATCCACGCCTGTAGGAAGGTTGAAGCCAACCTTGAGGACCACTACATCCGCACCAGCCTGGAGAATATCCAGGCTCGTTTGCGAGGCTACCAGCAATAGTCCAGCGGCTGGCTCGCACAGCTCAAAACCCGGGGTTTTTCAACCCCGGGCTTTGTTATGTACTCAAAAAACCTCGATTTTACGGGGCTTGGATGGGTTATCTGAGCTGTGGATATCGGTGGATAACATGTTGAAAGGTACTCGACTTTTACCTGGAAAACTCTTCAACTTTATCCACACTTTCCCCATCCTCCCCAGCCTGGGTATAAACATCCCCTGGTTACTCACAGGAGATCCACAGATTATGGACCCGCTCCTGGCCCGTGGCACACTGCATCGTGAGAGGTTATCCACACTATCAACACCCCCTATTACTACGACTACGATATATAAAGATCAATCATGGAGGTACTCATGGAGTTAGAATGTGAAAAAAACCACCTGGTCCAGGCTCTACAGGTGGTGAGTCGAGCGATCAATACGCGTAGCCCTTTGCCCATTCTCAGTCACGTGCTCTTTCAGAGCCGAGGGGAAGAATTGAGTTGCACGGCCACCGACCTCGATTTTGGAGTGGTGATTAGCGTGCCCGCTTCGGGCATCGACTCTGGTTCGGTAGCCTGTCCGGCACGTTTGCTAGGGGATATTGTGGCCAAATTGCCTGGGGCTCCCGTGCGTCTCAAGGCGCAGGCCGATGGACGTCTGCATCTCCACTGTGGTCGTTCGAAATTTGAGATATCGACACTGCCGGCCGAGGAGTTTCCCGGCATTCCCCAACCGGGTGACCTGCCTCAGGTCGGTGCCCCTCAAAAACTTCTCAAGTCGGCCATTCGCCGAGTCGCCTTTGCCACGGCAAGCAGCGAGGAATCTCGGGCGGTGATGACCGGTGTCTACACACATATCGATGGGTCGCTGCTCACGCTGGTGGCCACCGATGGTCGACGGATGGCCTACCAGGAGATAACCATCGACAATCCAGACAGCCTTCAAGTTCAGGCCATTGTGCCGGGGCGAGCCATGCAGGAGTTGTCTCGCCTGCTCGGGGACGGCGATGAGCCGGTCTTCTTCAGCCTGGCCCAGGGTCAGTTCTACTGCCGTATTGGCAATGTTTCAATGCATTCACGGCTGTTGGAAGGGGTTTTTCCCGACTATCGGCGGGTATTGCCCCAGAGTTTTCAGCGCTTTGGTCGGGTTGGTCGCGAAAACATGCTGGGAGCTATCCAGCGAATGTTGGTGGTGGCCCAGGAGAAGCAATCCCCCAATTTGATTGTAATGGATTTGGAAACCGACCTGATGACACTGTCGGCCAACACTCCCGACGTGGGCGTGGCTACCGAGGAGGTGGCCGTGGTCTACGAAGGAGAGCCTTTGAAAATCGCTTTCAACGGCAAGTATGTTGTCGATGCGCTAAGCGTATTGGATTGCGAAGAGATCGAGTTGGATCTGCAAGACGATACCCGCAGCGGAGTCATTCGGCCCTACGCTCAACAGGATTACAAGTACGTGGTCATGCCTGTGCGTTTGCGGGAAGTGGTGGAAGAGGCTCTGGCTTAAAGCGGAACCTGAGGTTGCATGCTGGAAAAGGTCATGCTATAGTTACCGGGCTCAATTACCAGGTGGCACCTGAGTGGCGTAAATACTCAGTTGCGAGCTGGTGCATGACCTAGCGCTGATGCGAAAGGGGTGACTCTTTCGCATCAAGCTTTTTGGGACAAACTACACCTGGAGCCGGGTGTCCGGAGGCATTTACGCGATGAATACAGACTTTCTGAGTGCTTTGAAGCAGATCGAGCGCGAACGCAATATCCCTATGGATATGTTGCTGCGTGCCATCGAGGATGCTCTGGTAGCGGCTTACAAGCGAAACTTTGGTCCCAATCAGAACGTGATCATTGAGATTGACCGTTCGTCGGGCGAATTGCACATCTGGCAACGCAAGTTGGTGGTGCCGGAAGTGGAAGAGCCAGGGCTGGAAATGTCGCTGGAGGAGGCTCTCGAGTTTTCTCCCGAGGCGGACATCGCGATGGAAATCGACATCGAAGTGCCGAACGACACTTTTGGCCGAATCGCAGCCCAGACTGCCAAGCAGGTGATTGTCCAGCGTATCCGCGAGGCCGAGCGTGAAATAGTTTACGGCGAGTATGTCAAACGCGAAGGCGAGTTGATCAGCGGAACGGTGCAGCGCTATGAGCACCGCAACTTGTTGATCGATCTGGGTCGTGCTGAGGGTGTCATCCCTCCCAGCGAACAGGCTCACAATGAGTGGTTCCGTCAGGGCGACCGGGTGCGCGCCTACGTGATGGAAGTCAAGACTTCTGTGCGTGGACCTCAGGTGGTTCTTTCCAGGGCCCAGCCCGGTTTTCTGGTCGAACTCTTCAAAATGGAGGTGCCGGAGATTCGTCACGGTATTATTCAGGTGAAGGCGGTGGTTCGAGAGGCCGGTTTCCGATCCAAAATCGCGGTCAAGTCTCTGGACAGCGCGGTTGATCCCGTAGGCGCTTGCGTGGGACCCAAGGGGAGTCGAGTTCAGGCCGTGGTGGATGAGCTTCGGGGCGAGAAAATCGACGTGATTCCCTGGTCCGATGACCCCATCACCCTGGTGGCCAACAGTCTGCAGCCGGCCCGAGTGTTGCGCGTGACTCTCTATGAGGAGGAGCGCCTGGCGCTGGTAGTGGTTCCCGATAGCCAACTTTCGCTGGCCATCGGCAAAGAGGGCCAGAATGCACGCCTGGCGGCACGCCTGACCGGTTGGAAGATCGACATTAAGAGCGAATCCCAGGCTCGTGACTTTTTGGAGCAAGAAGCCAAGATACGCGAAGCTCGAGAGAAGCAACGGGCGGTTCAAGTGGCCGCCGCCGCCGCCAAGGAAGCCGCGGATGCCGCCGCCCGGCCCAAGGTTGAGGTGGTTGCCAAGCCAGCGGTAGTGGTGCCTGCTGTTCCCGTTGAGGAAGAGGAAGTCATCGACATGAAGACGGTCTCTCCTGACTACTTTGAGATCAACGACCTGCAAGAGGTGGATGAGGAAGGCTACGATAGCACTCCCGTGGGGATCGACCCCAAGGAGGCATTTTCAGTGGCCAACGTTTTGGGTAAAAGTGCCGTAGACGATCATGACGACCGGGGCCGTGGCAAGAAGCGCGGACGCGGAAAGGGTGATGACTAAAAAGAGCCCGGAGAGGATGTGTCTGGTCTGCCGCGACCTCAAGTCGAGGGACCAACTCTTCCGATTCGTAAAATCAAAGGAGGACGGAAGTTTCCTTCCCAACGCGGAGGGGAGACTACCCGGTAAGGGGATATACTTTTGCCGAACCGGAGACTGTTTGCAGCGAATGCAAAAGGAAAGACGCTTGCGCCGACAGATATTGGATAAACTATCCGAGAGCGCGTTGGAGTGGATGCAGGCGTCCAGGGAGATGAGCGGTGACAAACTTAGTAAAAGTTAGAGTGTATGAGCTAGCCCGCGAGCTAGGTATGGACGACAGCAAGCCGCTGATGAAAATACTTCGGGACATGGGATATGACGTGAAAACCGCTTCCAACACTTTGTCCGACGAAGCGGTCAAGAAGATTCGAGAGGTCGTTGCGCCTCACATGGATCAAGCGCGCCCCAAGGAGACCCACATGCCCAAAGTAGATGAACCCAAAAAAAATACGGCCCCTGTGCCGGCAGCCAAGATGCGAACCCCTGACCGGGTCGTGCGTATCGCCAATCGAGCGACTTCGGCCGAGAAAGAAGCGATTCTGGACCGACACCGCCGCAAGTTGCTGGGTGAAAGCCCGGTAGAGACTGCACTCGAGGCCAAGCAATCCATTCAGGAGCCGGTGGTGGTCCCGCCGCCCGTAGTGGAAGTCGCCCCTCCCGTTGCTGAGGTGGTTATTGAGGAAATTTCTCCCCAGGCCCCTGTGACCGCTCCGGTTATCGCGGCAACTGGTGCCGCTCCCGTCGAAGCTCCTAAAGTTACAGAAGCCCAGGCTGCGGTGGATGCTGGCAGGCCCAGGCCTGTCCCGGTGGACCAGCAGATCGCTGCTGAATATCGAGATCGCCCCACTCCGGCTGCGGCAGTCCCGGTTGCGCCTGCCCCCCCTGCTCCCGCAGCCCCCGATAACCGAGGCGGTTTTCAGAAGCCTCCGGGCGGTCCAAAAACCCGCGAAATCAGCCCTTCCAGAGGCCCCAAGAAACCTGTCAAGCCGGGCGTTTCAGTGGCTCCCGGCTTGACCCATCAACAAAAACCCCCGGGTCGTTTCGGTCGCCACCAGGGTGGACGAGGCGGACCACGCCGCCATTCGAACGTCCCGGTCAGGGTGGAGACCGTGAAAGCTCTGGACCTTCCCGAATTGATTTCGGTGGCTGACCTGGCCAGTCGATTGAGCATCTCGCCCGGTGAGGTCATCAAGGCCCTTATCAAAGAGGGCCAGATGGTCTCGATCAACCAGGCTTTGGACTACGCTACGGCGGCGCGTCTGGCCGAGGGTTACGGCTTCATCGTAGCCGAATCCATCGACGAACTGCCCGATATGGAATTGCTGGAGACGGAAGACGATGGCGAACTCCAACCGCGTCCGGCTGTTGTCACCGTGCTTGGTCACGTGGATCACGGCAAGACCAGTTTGCTGGACGCTATTCGCAGCGCCAACGTTACGGCCTCGGAAGCCGGCGGAATTACCCAGCGTATCGGTGCTTACACCGTCAAGCACGGGGACGAAGAGATCACCTTTATCGACACTCCTGGTCACGAAGCGTTCACACAAATGCGCGCTCGCGGTGCCCAGGTTACCGACATTGCCATTTTGGTGGTGGCGGCCGACGATGGCGTTATGCCTCAGACTGTGGAGGCGATCAACCACGCCAAAGCGGCTAAGGTGCCCATTATTGTGGCTGTCAACAAGATTGATAAGCCCAATGCAAACCCGGATAAGGTTTTGCAGCAGTTGACTGAGTATAACCTGGTGCCCGAGTCTTGGGGCGGCGACACCATCACGGTGGGCGTCTCGGCCTTGAAGAAGGAAGGCATCACCGAACTGCTCGAGATGATTCAGTTGGTTTCGGAAATGCAGAATTTACGGGCCAATCCTGATCGTCCCGCCACCGGCAGCATCATTGAGGCCGGTCTTGACAAGGGCGTGGGCCCGGTGGCCACCGTCCTGGTTCAAAACGGCACCTTGCGAGTGGGCGACACGATTGTGGTAGGCCGCACCTGGGGTCGTGTGCGTGGTTTGCGCGCAGCCGACGGGAAGAACGTGAAATTCGCAGGTCCCAGTTATCCCGCTGAGATCATTGGACTGAACGAGATTCCCAACGCCGGTGACCACATGCAAGTGGTCGAGGACGAAAAGGTGGCCAAGCAGGTCGCCGAGGCTCGTTCCGACAAGTCGCGTGCCAACCGAATCAGAGCGGTGGGTGGCAAGACCAGTCTGGAAGACTTCCTGTCAACCTCCGGTGACAATGCACTGAAGGAATTCCGCGTGATTGTGAAGGCCGATGGACAGGGCAGTCTGGAAGCGTTGCTGGCCAGCCTGGACAAGCAGTCGACGGACGAAGTCAAACTGGTGGTTACTCACAGTGCCGTGGGTGCCATTCGCGAGTCGGACGTGATGCTGGCCAACGCCTCCCAGGCGATGATCATCGGCTTCAATGTGCGCCCCGATGCATCCGTGAAGCGACTGGCCGAGCAGGATGGCGTAGAGATTCGTCTCTATCGAGTCATCTATCATATGCTCGAAGAAATTCGCAAAGCGATGGCCGGTCTGCTGGCGCCCGATGTGTCCGAGGTCTTCCTGGGTCGCGTGGAAGTGCGTCAGGTGCTCAAAGTTACCCGTGTGGGCAAGATCGCCGGTTGCTATGTGGTCGAGGGCAAGATCACCCGCGACAGCGAGGTGCGTCTGGTTCGCGATGGCATTCTGATTCACGAGGGTCGCCTGGAGTCGCTCAAGCGCTTCAAAGACGATGCTCGCGAGGTTTCAGAAGGCTTCGAGTGCGGCCTGACCATTCTCAACTATCCCGATGTCCAAGAGGGTGACATCCTGGAGGCCTTCCGCAAGGAAGTTACCGCTCGGGAAGACCTCTAAATGGCGGGTAGTCGCCGAATGCACCGCGTTAACGACCTCTTACAAGAGGTCGCTAACGAGGTGATGCGCCAGGTGAAGGACCCTGCCGTAGAGGGTGCCATCATTACCATCACCTCGGTCAATGTGTCGCCCGACCTATCCAGTGCTCGCCTTTATGTGACCGTGATGAATAAGCCGGTGGCCGAAGTGGTTGAAGGACTCAACCGGGCCGCTGGCTTTTTTCGTCGCGAAATGACCAGGCAGGTCAGCCTGAAACGGGTGCCTACTTTGCTCTTTGTTTACGATGACACTCTCGAGCACGCCATGCAGATGCAGAAATTGCTGCACGAAGTGGCTCAGTTGCCGGTTCAGCCTGACCCGCCCGAGGACCAAGACTCCGAATCATGATTCTTTAAGCGGTGATGGATACGCTCCGAGTATCTTCGGAAAGGAGCGTGCCTGTGAAAGACACTTTGAATCTCGGACTCGATCGTCGTGGTGACGGGCGCGTTTTGCATCGGGGCGATGTGCTGGTTCGGGGTCAATCGGCTACCTACCAGCGAGGCTCCTCGCGTGATTTTACCGAGGACGGGGCGCGTTTGGTCGTTTCAGAGAACGTCAAGCCCGGCCACTCCCTGATGGTTCACCTCAAGTTAGAGGCGCGTCGAGCGCTGAGCCTGCTGGCCACGGTAGTGTGGGCCAAACCCGCCGACAGCGGCACCGAGGTAGGCGTCCGTTTTCAAGAGGGCTGTAGGGCTGACCGTCGGCGCTTGAACAGCTGGCTGCACACCCGACGTCTGTCAGCCTTCGCCTGAGTGGGCCAGCCAGGCTCGCAGCAGCAGGCAGCGTAGGTGGCCGTTGCTGACCGAGTCCCATTTTGTCATCACCTTCTCCAAGGAAAAGAAGTGTAGACTGCATCCTGTTTGAGGTTGCACTCTGACCGCCATAGGATAGACCAGTTCGGGGGTCATTCCCGGAGAGGGAAAGTAGGGACCGCCCAGGGGTGCCCAATCCTGGGCTAAAACGGCATATTCGGTGAGCAACCCTCGGCCAGCCCAATCGCGGGCCTGATGCATCTGGCGAAGGTCTGAGGGCAGGCGCCAAGCCGGTGACAGCCAGTGTCGACTGTTGCCCGAAAAAGCCTGAACAGCAGGAAGATCATCCAGATCCAGCCCTACCCACCAGTGCTGGTCAAAGAGCATGGGCAGCACGGCTACGGTCAGTCTGCCCAACCGGGTGGGGCTGACGCTTTCTAATTCGAGGTTCCCCACGGTTTGTCCATCCCGGTTGAGTTCTTCGAAGCGGTTGCGTTCAATGTTCAGGAAATTGGGGCTGTCCTGGGCCGGATGGGGTAAAAAGGCGCGCGCTGGGGGGACCCCCCAGCTGTTTTCGGGCTGATTTTGCCAGCCCGGTTCGGCTGCCACCGGCTGCAACAAGTCGCCCAGCCACGGTCCGGGTTTTCGTCCCAGCCGCCGCATCAGAGCAAAAATATGCATTTCCAGGCGGTGATCCGAAAGACCGTTGACCTGAGCACTGCGCAGCAACTGTTGGGCATCCAGGGCGCGAATGGCGCCCCCCTGCCCCTGGGTGGGTGCGACCTGGGCGAAAGTGGCGATCACTTCTTCGCGAATGCCACCGGGCGACGGGTAGTGGACGCTCCCCTCCTCTACCGTAAGGATATTTTCGGCGCTGACGCCGGCCCTCTCCACCAGTACTTTTTCCACCGTTTCCCCCAGCGGGTCGTCGCCCATTACGGCCGTAATGGGCTCGACAATGTAGGGGGAGGGTCGCAGTCCGTCGAGTGTGTGGTCAAGTAGCCCGGGCACAGGTCGAGGGTAGCTGTGACGCACCAGCACGTTGAGATTTCCTTGCTCGGTGACAAAATAGGGAAGCACGTCCACGGTGGGATGAGGCCGACACACCAGGTCATAGACCCGGCCGCTGACCCGGTGTCGGTGGCAGGTTTTGGACAAGTAGCTGGGGGTCATAGACGATGGCGAGGTGGTGAAGCCGACCCCCTCCCCAGCAGCCACCTTTTCTCCCACGATCAGGTAGTTGGTGGGCGGCCAGTCCAGCAGTTGGCCCTGCAGGTCACGGAACTCAAATTGACCCTCGAAGCGATTTTGCACAATCCACGGGTTGAGAAGGGGTGTGGAAACCAGCACGCGCAGACCGAGACGACGAAACTGTTCCTCAAATTCAGACTGGGTGAAGTAGGTATACTCCTCTAGAATTTCGCTTTCCCAGTCTTGTTGGTAGTCTTTGCGCAGCACGAATTCCACGGCATGGCGCTGCTCCACCCGAAAGCTATTCCAGCCGTCCGCGTCGGTGCCCAGATCTTCGAAGCCAAAGCCTCGTTGTTCGGGTGGATGGAGAAAGCGGAACTGCTGGCTGAATTTTGTCCACAGTTCCCCCCAATGGGGGGCCAGCCGAAGTTGGATGGGGCCTGGTTCGGGAGCCAGAAAATCGCGCACCACCAGGGTGCCGCCCAGAGCCAACTGGTCGACCTGGGACTGCAATGCGCGAGCGGCTTCACGGTAGCGGTAGCCGTTGTAGCTGGTGACGTGGTGTAAAACCGAGGAGTTGACGATGCCATCCAAACTGGCCGGCGGAAAACAGGGCCGGGCGATATCGCCCACACGAAACTGAAGATTGGGCCGTTGATATTGGTTGCGGGCCGCCTCGACCATGGTGGGATTGACGTCCACCCCTTCCACCATCAGTCGCGGATAGAGGGCAGCCAGAGCTTCACTGCCGGACCCCGAACCCATCCCCATATCGGCCACCCGCCCCTGGCAGGGTAAATGAGCCGCGGTCAGGGCTACCTTCTGGCGCATGGCGGCGTCCATATTGGCCAGATAGCGGGCATAGGCGTCCAGGTCGCCTCGGTCCTGTTGTTGGTAGCTGTTCACAAGAAGACCAGGGGAAAACTGCCAGGCATTTCAAGCTCCCCTTCTGTTTACGGGGGGTTGGTCGATTTTGCCCCAAAATCCTTCGCCGACTATGTTCCTCCCATTTTAGGCTCGGACTGATCTAGGTCATTTGCGTGCTGGCCTGGACATGATTAAGCTGGAGCCATGCCAAGGCACTCAAGGATTGAATCCGAATGAGCCGCCCGAAGCACGGGCGAGCTTGGGGCCTATGGAGCCTCTGGCTCCTTCTTTGGTGTATCGCCTGGGCAAATCCCCCGACCGACCGCGACACCCAAATCATCCAAGGGCAGGTGGGTCGGAGTATTGAGGACCAAAGCCAGCCTAAAGTCCAGACGCAATTGCGCCACGTATTTCGTCGCGGTGCCCAGCTCTTTATAAACCGGGGTCTGGAGGGGGTGGCTTGCGCCCAACTGTTCTCTATGGGGGACCCTGTCATTTTTGAACAGGCCTTGACTCCCCACTATGGAGGGGATCACAATCTGGTGCTGGTGCTCACCCCTGGGCCCGATGGCAGGTTATGGTATCAGGGCAATTCGTTCAATACCACCATCCAGCATCTCGACCAGGGACCCTACCTCTTCCCAGCCAACCAGGTGGGCCAGCACCTGCCTCTGACGCCCGAAAAAAATAGCTACTGGCACGAACTCCAGCACGACCTGCTGGAGAGAAACGGATTTAGGCAAGACCATCACGCCGTCATCGAGAATTATGCCGAGGCCGCCATCCACGCTTACAAAGGGCTGCTTGACTTCCAACGACGCTTGAGCGAGGCGGAGGCCGCCGCCAGAGTGAAGAAGCTCAGCGTCGACCAGACCCGAGCCATCTGGTCCCGGCCTCAGCAAGCCTGGCAAAGTTTCTGTGCCCTTTGGGGGCGGGTCCGTCTCACCGGGGACGGCGCACTCACCGTAGAACGCTACACACAAGTTACGGGCATTCGCTTTGCTCCCCCCGCCAAGGTGCAGGAATTCTACCAACAGGGGGGCTATCACGGAATCAAACCCCCGACCTGGATCTTTCAGTCCAGGTTAGCCCATCAGCCAGTTTCCCTCAGCTTTGCCCCGGCTCTTCCCCAACGCCCGAAACCCGCCCTCTGGGAGCAGACCGTGGGGGTAATTCTCAGGTCCAACAATAAAGCCGTGAGTAAAGGTCAACTGATCCTGAAACTCAACGATCTTGACCCAAACGTGGGCATGCGAGCCACTCTGGACGACGTCGCCGTAACCGGGGGGTCCTCTCGTTACATTCCGATCGACATGGCTAAGGGAACGAATGTCAAGGTGACCCTGGTCCACGCCCGCACCGACCTCCTGACCCAACCCAAGTCCGTGACGATCGAGGCGGAGTACAACGACGCCCGTCACCCCCGGAAATTCGAAGATGCTACCCGAGATTTCGAAGTCAAAATCCCACCGGCCAACCTCAAGCCCCAGTTGGAACTGAGAGGGCCCACACAGACCAGCCTGGGCAGCCCGATCGTCATCCAGGCTGTAGTGAACCCAAGTCTGCCGGACTTGCAGTTTCTCTGGCAGGATGGCAGCCGGTTAGACACCTGGAGCCTGGCCGCCGACCAGGCCGGGACTTACCCCATTAAAGTCGAAGTTCGCGACGCCAAGGGCCAAATCATCGGAACCCAAGAACGCAAGGTCACGGTACTCGAACCTGCGCGACTGACCCCACCCCCAACCTCGCAAATGGAGGGCCGTTACGTCGGAGAGGCCAGTTGGCACATAAGAGGTCGTTATCCCAACCAGACTTCGCCTCTGGTATTCAAACTCGAAGGCAAGCGATGCTATGTTTCCGTGCCCAACGTGGGAGGCGGAGTCTTTGAGATCGGCTCCGGAAAGTTCGACTTCGAGGACGATGAAGGCTGGTTATACCAGGGTCTGGCTACTTCTTCGGGGGAGGTCCGAGGCGTGATTTGGCCCAACCGCACCACCAACGAAGTTGTGGGCACCTTCTCGGCTCGTCGTCAGGACCTGCCCGGCAGCACGCCTTCCCCCACTCCTTCTCCCTCTCCCAGCCAGGCTCCGGTGGAATTGACGTTGCAGGCGGCCAAAACTCAGGTGAGCCCCGGAGAAACGCTCGAGGTTGAGGCTCAGATCCGCAATGCTCCCTCGGGTTACAGCCTCGGCTGGGAAGGTCCCCACTCGGGCTCCGGGCCGAAGGTGACTTTCCTCAGTCGCGAGACCGGGACGCATACTCTGAAGTGCAGCCTGATGCAAGGCTCCCGAGTCCTGACCAGTGGCTCGCTCACGATCACGGTCAGCGGCCTCCAGGTATCACTGCAGGCGACCTCCTCAGAACCGGCGGCGCTAGGACGCAAGTTTCCTGTCACGGCTACAGTAAACCCGGCTTCCGGGAACTATCGATTTCGCTGGCAACCTTCCCCCGAGGTAAGTTTTGATCCGGCCGAAGGGGGCCAACCAACGACCCGGGCCACTTTCCGACGACCTGGCGCCACGCGCCTCTTCGTGGAAGTGCTGGACGCAAGCTCAGGAGCCACTCTGGGCACTTCGGCGACGCTTGACCTCAAGGTCGCCGGGCCGGAACTGACCCTCTCTTTTCAACCCTTGACTCCCTATGTCGGCCAGACCACCCGAGCCCGAGTCCAGGCTCGTCCTCAACCTGCCGAAATTGACTATCGCTGGTTCCTGCCGCCGTCGGCCCGGCTCCTCGGCACCTCCAAGGACACCTCGGAAATTACTTTTCACCCCAAAGATACCTCGCCCCTGGCCATCAAAGTCGCGGCCCGGGTACCTTTTCACGGCGACGACCTGGGGGAAAAAACCGAAGAGGTTCGGGCTCGGGCCTACCCTGTTCAGGTGCGGGTTCTGGCGCCCCCGGGACCGATTGCGGCCGACCAGACCGTTGAGGTCAAGGCGGAAATTCAGCCTCTGCCTGAAGGAGCAGTCTCTTTCAGCTGGAGCTTTGCCCGTCCCGAAGACAATCATTTTGTAGGGGTGGCCTCGGGTCAACAGGTTAAGGTGCAGCGTTCCGCGGCCGGGGCCTGCCAACTGATTGCGGTGGCCAAAGACTCTGAGGGCCTGGAGTTGGGGAGGGGCTCGGCAGATTTCTCGGTGGTGGCGCCGACCGTGCCCGACCTGTCGGAAAAGATCAAAGAATTCCAAAAACTATTGGCCCAGGGGCGCTTGCTTGAAGCCGAAAAGGTATTGGCCGGGTTGGCCGCCGCCGATGCCAAGGTCGCCGCCCCTCTGGCCAGGTCTTTGAGCCAGGCCGCCCAGCAGCGAGGTTGGCTGACCTTCGGAAGTCCCGATGCCGACCTCAAGGCCGTCATCGCCGACCTGGAATTGGCCGTGCGAGTCGATCCCTCCAACACGCTGGCCAGGACTCAACTGGAGCAGGCGCGGCGGGCCCTGGCCAACGAGCAGCAGCTGCGGGCCCGGGCTCCGGAGGTGGAGGACCTGATCGTCCGGCGGCGTCTGCCGACGGCCCAGGTTCGCCTGCGCGAGCTGGACTCGTTCCAAACCCACTTTCGCACCACCCCCGGGATGTTGAACCGACTCAATCAGATGTGCTACGGACTGGCCCAGGAATACCAAAAGGCCGTCGACCAGTTCAACCTGTTCTGGTCAGAATGCCAGAAATCTCGGGATTGGTCGGCAGCGATCACCCGAATCCAGGAGTTCTTGGGGCGATTTGAGTTTTTTCCCGGCGATGAAGAGAGCCTCAAAGCTCGGCTGGAGAGTGCCCGCCAGTCCCAACGGGCCCAAGAAACCATGTGGACCCGCTATCAAAACCTGCTGGATAGACATCGCCAGGGTATACCTCTGACTCCCCAGGAAATTCAGAGTCTCGATTGCACTCTGTATCACCCAACCGATCCTCGCTATCAGGCAGTATTCGACCTGTCCCAGTGGAAGCCGACTCAAGCCCCTCCTCGAGCGCTTGGAGATCGTCTGGCGGGAAGCCAAAGTCTATCGGTGAATTCGTGGATGCACTCCCCCAACAAGCAGATTCGGCTCACTCTTCAAGATGACGGCAACCTGGTCTTGACCCGGGGGGCAAGCGTGCTCTGGTCCCCCCAGACCGAGGGTCGAGGAGTGACACGCCTGGAGTTGGGTCAGGACGGTGCGTTGAGACTTGTAAGCGGGGATGGTCGTGCCATCTGGCAGTCCCATTCGGGAACAGGCGCAGGCAACTACTATCTTCAGGTTCAAGATGACGGCAACGCCGTGGTTTATGCCGAAGGAGGTGGGGCCGTATGGGCCACCCACACAGCCCAGGCTCCCTCACCGCCGCCGCCTGTCCAGGGTGGCCAGCAAATGGCTGGAGGCCAGAGCCTGTCACCGAACTCCTGGCTACAATCTCGCAACGGGCACTACCGGTTGACCTTTCAGGACGATGGAAACCTGGTTCTGACGAGGGGAAGCAAGGTTCTCTGGAGTACTCAGACAGAGGGGAAGGGAGTGACTCGCCTGGACCTGGGTAGGGACGGAGCGGTGATACTTGTGAGCCGGGACGGCCAAAGAGTCTGGCAATCCCACGCGGGCTCGGGAGAACCGGGAACCTGCGCCTTACACGTTCAGGATGATGGCAATGTGGTGGTTTACGCCCAAGAGGCGGGAGGTGCTCGAGCAGTTTGGGCCAGCTACACGGCCCAAAACCCTCAGGCAACCGCACCTCCGCCCTCAAGACCTACACCTCAGAGGGAAACTCCTCAAGAAGAATGGGAGGCCATGCTGGCCAGTTCGGGCTCCAAACTGAGATTCACGGGAGGACGGGGTGAGATGTACTCCTATTCCACCCGAAGCTGGTACGAACTGCGCGACGTTCTCATAGATCGCGGCTCAGGTCAGGTCCGATTTACCTTCTATTTTCCTGATCGCTCTGGTCGCAAGCAGGTCTACCGGGGGCGATTCACCTCTGCCCGCCGAATGGAAGGGACCTTTGACTGCGACGCGTCGGGGAAGAATCTTCCGTGGTACGCTGAGCGGAAGTAATGGGGCTTCCGGGTCGTCCACCAGTTGACCACGATGATGAACGGACCCGCCGAGTTGCCTGAGGGAGCCAGGACCACTTTGCTATCCGGAGCCGTTCGACATCCTCCCAGGATAGCCCCAAGCAGACATAATATCAGCGGCCCCTCGGTTTTCGAACATGCGTTTGCACGTTGCCCTTTGAGCCCCCTGAATTTTCCAAGCCTCACTGAGGCGGTTGCCAGGTCTTCAGGCGTTCGACCAGAGCCTTCGCGTCCTGCTCCTATTGGGCGACTTGCAGCCCAGACCATCCTTGCTAGTGCCTAATTCTCTGCATAGCTCAATGCCTGCTCCGGTATCGCCTGAACCCGTAAATTCTTGAAAGGCCACCTGCGCCCTCTCAAAGTTCAGGAAGTAGAGCCCTACCTGGAAAAACGTCTGCGTTGGGCCGCCTCAAGGGGCACATCTTTCCGGCGGACATTGCTGAGCAAATCTGGAAGCACGCCCGGGGCAATCCACGTCGATGGACGTCCAGACCGATGCTCCTATTTTTCATGCAGGTATTCCCTTTGTTGGATTCTCCCCGACATCATCGGCTACCTGGGGCCAAAACCTGCACTACCATCCCCACGTTCACTGCGTCGCGCCTGGCGGCGGCCTGTCTCTTGACGGCAGCCGCTGGGTGCCCTCGCGGCCCAAATTCTTTTTGCCGGTGAGGGTCTTGTCCCGCCTTTACCGCCGGCTCTTCCTTGAATATTTGGATGAGGCTCACCGCGATGGGTTCCTGACCTTCCACGGCTCCATAGCTCAACTGGAGGACAAGGAAGCATTTGATCAGCACCTCGCTGGAGCCAGAAAAGTTGAGTGGGTCGTATATTCCAAGCCACCCTTTGGCGGTCCAGAACAAGTGCTGGCTTATGTTGGACGATACACCCACCGGAGGCGACGGGGGGCAACCCCCTACCGTGCCTTGGTGCGCCAAGTAGAAATGGTATCCTGGCTCTGGTGGATGACG
>JADMJV010000176.1 GCA_018780265.1 bacterium | reverse complement strand
CAAAATCAGCCAAGCGCCGTCCAACCGGGAGGGGGGCAACGATCTCCTACCGCTTCCGCAGTCAGGTCTTTCTGCGACCGGGGGCCCTTTGATCGCCCTTCACCATGCAGCCCACCTGCGTGATGTCCTTGCCGGTGTCAGCCCTCGCGATTCAATCTCGCGCAAAACCCACCGATCAACATAGGAGCCATGGCTTCTGAATAAGCCTATGCTCTCCTGGGCGGACTACCCTGAGCTGTTTTTCAGCAGGTGCAGATGGCGTAAAGCTGTGGCTTCGTCGCGGCTGATGAGCAACTGTTTGACTGAGGATTTGATCAGCTTGTGTAGGTAGCCGTTTTTGAGGGTTACCTGAATCAACTTGCCGGTAACTGTGCAGGTGTCAAGGCACTGAGGGCACTGTTGGAGATCCAATTGGATGCGCTCGTATATGGACTCGGTGGCCAGCTCGAGTCGTTCGTAGTCGCGTTGCTCCAGGACGGTGCGCAGCTCGTCTGGCTGCATAGGATGAAGCGTGGCCACAGCGTCGTGTTCGTTGCACCAGACGCCGCAGCGCTCGCAGAAGGTTCCATTCAGTTTTGCCAGGCCGAGCCAGGAAAAATAGAAGATGAAGGCCGCTTCGGCGACCCAGAATATCCAAAGCTGCCCACCGAGGGGCCCCCCGAGGGGCTTCCCGCCAGGGGACCAGACTCCGGTCTCGTTGACTTGGAGGATCGCGTGCCAGAGCACGGGAGGGATGAGAATTCCGATAAGACTGACATTCAGTCCCGCGCGGGCGTACACAGCGAAAACCCAGACAGCCCAGCTCACGTAATAGCCTGCGCTCTGACAGAACAACAGGCACAGGCGGCCTGCTCGCAGGCTGCGGATGTGTGAGCGGCGCATCAGTTTTCCGATGGCGATTCCCGATAAGAGGCCAAAAGTTCCTGTGAGGATAAAGCTGATCAGTCCATCCATTGGAATGTAGAGGATGGCGTAGGCGTAAATCGCTCCCAGCAGAGCCGAGGCCAGGGAGCCCGTTAGCAGGCACAGCAGCAGGCCTGATAGAGGGCACTTTCCCGAATGCTGGTAGTAGGCGACATCCATGACACGGAATTCGGCGGCTCAACCGAGTCAACCTGGGTTGCTGACAATTCGCGAACGCCACAGCCCAACCTTATTTCGCCAGCCAGCATCATGGTGGCCAGACTCGCTTAGGGCTTACCCGTTTCGCTCCACTCTTGGGGCAGCACGAGCTCCCAACTCGATGCAGGAAAGGTTGACACACGTGCGTTACAAAAAGAGATGATGGCGAAGCTGAGTTCCCTGATTCACCACAGTGTGGACCAAGTGCTGATTATTGCCATCGGGCCCTTGCCAGAGCGTAGACCCCGGATTCGTCCATTGGGTCGGCCCTACCAGGTCAGTCCAACCGGGGCCCGAGTTCTGTGAGCCTTGGAAAGTGAAGAAACCTCAATCGAGCGGCTCGGTGGTCTCGGCCTCCCCGGGGACCGCTCGCATGGTAGTGGGGACGGCTCTTTGCGCGCCTCCGAGGCTAAGATCGACCTGCCCCTCAGTCGCGCCCTGCGCCCCCCGCGCTCCCATCCGGGCGACCAGCGCCCGGCCCAACTGAAGCACGTGCTCCTGCTATTAAGTCCTCCTGCAGCAGCGCACGAAGCCCTCCAGAGCATGAAGTAGGTCTCACGTCGGGGAACGCGAACCTTCACCCCGTGCCCAGAATTCCAACGACCCTGCTCGCGCTGCTCCTGGTCTGCTCGCTGGCCGTGGCCCGCCCCCACGATGCTCAGGTCGGCATTCCAGACCGGGAACCCCCGTCCTACGAAGCATTCGTCCAGGAATTTCAGCTCCTGACCACCCACCCTTTCAGACAGTCAGACCTCGACAAGTTTTGGAGAAAGTATGGCGACCTCCTCACCTCACGATCCGATACCGCCCAGCTGCTGAATTCCCTGACCGAGCAACCGCAGTTGCCGCCTTTTCCCCTGCAAAAGCTCCGCTCGGAGCCCTTTTACAAGACGACCATGGATCGTCTGTTGCACTCTTCCCAACAGCCCGAGCGCATCCTGGCCTATGCCACCCTTGGGGCCGTGGGCGATCGCTCATTTGATTCAGACTTGCTGAAGGCGGCCCGCCAGGAAAAGGATGCGTCCTCGCGTCGTTGGGCGGGGTATTCGCTGCTCTTGCTGGCCGATCCGCATACCAGTGAACTCTTTGACTTTGTGGTGGCCAACGAGGACTGGTCAGACCCCCATATGGCCAAGATCTATCTCCAGTTGGACCCGCAGGCGGTGCGCCAGACTGCCTGCCAGAAAATCGTTTCCCAAGACCCGCGCAGCCGAATATTTGCCGTTCAGTGCCTGGCCACAGCGACGCCCGACTCCAAGATCGAGAGCCTGGTCAGGCAAGCCATTGCAGACTGGCCTGACGAGCAAAAAGGCTACGCAATCTACGCCATGTCTGAACTGCAGTTGCCGCAACAGAGGGGTCTACTCGAGCCGCTGCTGGGCCACAAGACGCTACGCCGCATCTGTCTGAAGTCACTGGCTGCCAGCCCCACCGCAGAAGATGTCGCTCTGCTCGACTCCCTTGCCGGTGCCACGGGCCCTGTAGAGGAAGATTATCTCGACACTTACCTTGAATCCGAGCGACCCGAACTGGTCCGCAAATGGCTGCATTGGTTGCGAGAGCGACCCCTGCCCGCAGATTACCACATCTTCGTCAATTCTCATCCCATTCTGGCCAGCTCTGACCTGCTGCCCGAGGTACAAGAGACCCTGCGCGCCTCCTCCAACCCAGAGGTGCTGGCCGAACTTCCTCGGGCCCTACGGGGTCGTCAGGACGAGGTGAGTATCGGCCTGCTGGTGGGATTGCTCGGCCACTCCAACGCCACCGTCCGATACTGGGCAGCCGACGCTCTGGAGGGTTGCCACGCCCCTCAACTGGTCAACCAATTGCCGGCTTTAATACGCGCTCCCGAGCGCACCTCGGCATTAACTCAATTGGCCATCGACAACCAGGTCGACAGCCTCCGGGACGTCTACCTGGCCTACTGGATCCCGGCTCCCTCCGACGACAGAGACTGGCGACGGAGTTCCCTCGAATATTTGGTCCATTTTGCCCGGCCCGAAGATGCACCGCTGTTTCGCAAGATCGCCGCCGAGGATGAAGATGTTTTCACCCGGCGCACAGCCATCGAAGGTCTGGGAAATCTGCGCGACAGCCAGTCGGTAGACCTGATCTTGGCGGCCCTCCAACGCGAACCGGCCAATCGCGCCAACGCCCGTACCTACCTGGAAGCGCTGGCCAAGATCGGCGACCAGCGCTGTCGCTCGATTTTGCAGAAGTATCGCGACCATCAACCCTGAACCCCGCACATCCCGGGTATCAGCCCCGTTTGAAATTGCTACAATTGCCCTTAGTTGCCGCCCGGTAAAAAGGTCCTGAAAGCGCAAGAGCCCGAGGTTGGAAACTCGGGCCCTACGCGGGGTCAAATAACAACGGTCCTTAAGCGCACTCTCGGTTTTTGAACTGGCTGGGGGAGCACTTACAACTTTGTCACGTGTTTTCTGACTCAGGGTTGTCTCCTTCTCAAGTTTCAGGAACAGTGTTCAAGGATGCGTAAGACGCGCGGGACCGATTACTAAGGAGATCGGTGGCAAGACAACGAGAGTTCGGCGCCCACGGGTGGCGCGGGGTAAGCCGAGAACGGCCCTGTCTGGGCTGCGGGCACACTCATGGCTGCCGGGAAAGCCGCGACGGAAACTTTATCTGTTGGCGTGTGCCCAGTTCCAGGCCGCGTGGCGCTGGTTGGTGGCATGGCGGGGAGGGTTGCAGTCAAGAACTCCCCACCCTGGCCGCTCCGATGGTGGTCAAGGCTGAAGCGCTGGCCGATGAAGCCCTGCTGCACCAGATCTATCAAGATTTATTAGAACTCTGCCCTTGATCTTCTTCCCATCGCAAGCACCTGAGCAACGAAGGTTGGACAATCGAGGAGATCGGCCAGTTCCGTTGCGGGTCTTTACCTTCTAATCAAACGGCTCGCCGGGCTATTGCCCAAGAGTTGTGGCTGCGTTATGGGATTTTGCTGGCGCAGGCGCCAGGTTTCCTGATCAAGGAAGGGTCGCGTGGGAGCTGGGCGGAGATTTGTGCCGGCGGCGGCCTGGTCCAATTTGAAAGCCAGAAGCCTTACATTGGGACGATTAGGGTGCCGGCAAGTTAGCAAGACCCTCTCCACCTTTTCGACCTTCCCCCCTCTCCCTTAAGAAGGCCTGCCAGTGGCACACGAGTAATTCCTTAGCGTCGATAACTCTTTCAGGATCAATGGATGGCGAGGGCCCATCGAATATGACTTCAGACTCCATTTCGACCAGCTTATTTCAGGACGGGCCCTTAGCGCTCGCTGCTGAGGGGCGAGTGCCAGTATCGGTGCTGGCCATGGCTACCACGGGTGCTGGCCTTCTGTTCTCGAGTAGACCCGTCACCAGTATCTTCGGGGCGCTAGGATTGCCAGAGAGTCATGACCTGATCGTGCAGTTCGTTCTCGGCGGCCTCCAGGCGCGAAACCAGGGCAAACTGACTGCGGGCTCTCTGGAGATTGTGCTCGGGATGGTGAACCTTAAAGTAAACGTCCCCCTCCAGGTAGTCGGTCAGAAAACGAATGCCCACTTCGAGCGTCATCAGGATGCCGGAAAAGGCCAGTTGCTGGACTTCGGTCTCAGTTAGAAATTCGCGTCCGGCCTCCAGGTAGCCGCGCGTGATGCCCCCAAAGAATTCGCGATCAAAGTCCACCAGTTCCAGGTTCTCTTCGTCCTCGGGAGCGGTGGCGCAGCCCGTGCGAATCATATCTCCGAAGTCGTAGTGCACCAACCCCGGCATCACCGTATCAAGGTCCACCACGCACATGGGTTGCTGGCCCTGGGAATCGAAGAGAAGGTTGTTTAATTTGGTGTCATTGTGGGTGATTCGTTCCGGTAAATCCCCCCGGTGATGCGCGTTAATCAGGGCTTCAACGCGGTGCTGGCGGGCCTGGGCAAAATCCACCTCCCGTTGGGCCAGTCCCCGCCTGCGATGGGGGTCAGCCTGACTGACCTGGATCAGTCGATGCAGGCGCCGCGGAGTGTGGTGAAAATCGGCGATGGTCTCGTGCAGGCGGGGGGGGGAGAGATCGGCCAGTTGAGCCTGGAAAGCGCCGAAAGAATGACCCACCCAGTATGCCTGGCGAGAATTTTCCAGCCGTTCGTAGCTGTGCATGGGGTGCAGGCGATGGTACATACGCCAATGGTGCCCCTGAGGATCGACGAAGAGGGAGCGACCGGTGTGGGTGAAGATGACTCGCAGGTGGCGCTGGTCGGCGTCGGGCAGGTGGCTGAGTTTGCGCTGCAGATGCTCGGTGACCCGCACGATATTGTCCATCACCCATTCGGGACGCGGAAAAACGTGGCTGTTAAGACGCTGCAATACCCGATCCGGTCCATCGTGGTAGTGGACTAAAAAGGTATCATTGATGTGTCCACGCCCCATGGGTAAAATGGCCGAAACCTGCTGGGGTCCAACAAATTCGGAAGCGATGTGATGATCTACGACCATAGTTTCTCCGGATACAGTCCCCGTTGGATGCGGGTCCGAACCTCCTCCACCACACGCGGCTTGTCGTCGGGGTAGGTGACGCCAAACCAACTCTCCGAGCTGGCCAGCACTTTCACCTTGCCCCTGCCTTCGCGAATGACTTGGTCGAGCACGCTGGGAATATAGAGTTCGCCCTTCGGGCCCGGATTGGAAGCCAGAAACTGTTGGAACTGGTGGCCCAGTTCTGCGAAAATCGAAGGTTGTAAGCCCCAGAAGTTCATGGAGACCAACTCTTCGCCGCTCAATTCTTGAGGGCCGCCAGGCGCCTCCTGCGAGACAATTCTGGACCCCTGTTTCTCGATTTTGGTGTGCTCCACCACACTTTGCAGCCAGTTGTGCTCATCGCTGCTACACACGCCGCGTGACACCGAGCCGAATTCGGAAAGGGTGTTGGCCAGTCTAAAGCCGGCCATGGCATAAGGGGAGTCGGCGTGTTGCAACTGTTGAGCCAACAGTTGATAGGAGTGAGGTCCATAGTAGTCGTCGGCATTGATGGCCAGAAAGGGGCCGCTGACGCACTCGCGACAGGCCCAGATGGCGTGGCCGGTGCCCCATGGTTTGCTGCGATCGGGCGGCAGAGCGAAGCCATCAGGCAGGTCGGTCAGTTCCTGGTAGGCGTAGTCCAGGGCGATCTGATCTCGCAGGCGAGAGGCGATGTGTTGGTCAAAAGCCTCTTCCAGGTCGCGGCGGATCACGCAGACCACCCGCTCAAAGCCCGCCTTGATGGCGTCGAAAACCGAATATTCCAACAGGATTTCGCCGTGGGGACCGACCGGGTCCACCTGCTTTAAGCCCCCATAGCGACTGCCCATGCCGGCCGCTAAAACCACCAAAGTCAACAAGTGCTTGTTCCTCCGCCCGCGGCGGTTCACGTTTTTTGCTTGTCCTCCTGCGCCGCGCAGGACTGCCCTGCTCAGGACGGAAGCGTATGCAGGTCATGTTGCACGAGGCGGGCTCGGTCCTTGAGGATCGTTACGAGATCGAAGCTCCCATCGGCCAGGGGGGCATGGGGGCGGTTTATCGGGCTCGCGACCGCTCCAATGAGCGGGTGGTGGCTGTTAAGCAGCTTCGGTCAGATGCCGGGGCGGGCTTTGAAAATCGCGAAATGTTGGAGCGATTTGAGGGCGAATGGCAACTGCTGCGCACTCTCAATCATCCACGCATTCCCCGTATGCTGGATGCTTTTCGAGTGGAAGAGTGCGGCTACTACGTGATGGAGTTCATCGAGGGCAAGAGCCTCGATCAGGTCCTCAAGGGATTTAAAAGCAACGGCCGCCGTTTTCCCGAAGAGCTTTTGCTCCAGTATTCTTTGCAGATTCTGGACGTGCTCGAGTATTTGCACGGATTGCCCAAGTCTCTGCTGCATCGAGACGTCAAACCCCAGAACATCATTGTCCGCGAGGTTGACGGCGAACTTTTTTTGGTGGACTTTGGGCTGGCTCGCGAAGGCGGCTCAGCCACCACCAAGACTCTGGTGGGAACGCTGGGCTATGCGCCCCTTGAGCAGGTCAAGGGTCACCCCGAGGCGCGCTCGGACCTGTATGCCCTGGGAGCTACGATGTGGCATATGTTGGTGGGCGAGCAACCGGCTCCTTTTGATATTCCTCCTCTGGCCACGGTACGCAACGACGTCCATCCGGCCCTGGCCGAGGTGGTCGATCGGGCCTGCCAGGACAATGTCAATCGCCGTTATGCCAACGCCCGCAAAATGGAGATGGCCGCCCGTCAGGCTCTGCAGGTGATCAGCGGAGTGGAGGGAGACGCCCGGCGCGTCGAGGAACTCTATCTGGAAGAGGTCCCTGAGGTGGTCTATCAAGGGGCGCGCCCCTTAGAAGCCAAGGAGTTTTTGCTCAGGGCCGCGTTGGCTTCGGCCAGTTTCTTGCTGTTGATGGTGGTGCTCTATCGTGTCAAGCATTTGATGAAGACTCCCCCTTCGACCCCCTCACCCTCGCCGGTGGCCAGTTCTACTCCCAGACCCGGAGTCGATTTTCGTCACTTTCCGGCCCGGCCCAATTTGCCGCCCGCGCCTCCGCTGACCCCGGTGTCGGCCAACGGCCCCATCCAAATGTCGCCGGTGAATCCGAACATGTTGAGCTATTTTTCATTGCCCTTGGGTTGGAAAATGATAGGATACGTCGGTGGTCTCTCGCCCAATACCATCTCCGCGCCCGCTGGCCAGGCCGGCGGGTTGGTGATTCGGCGCGATGTGACGGTGGGCTTGCGCATCGTGCGAATCACTCTTTTGCGAAGTCAGGGACCGGCCAACTTTCAGATCGGCCTGTGGAATCAGTCCACGATTGTGGTGGGCGTAACCTCGGCCTTGGAGCGCGGGGTCTATGCCACGGCCATTTCCCTCAATGGTTCCGTTTCTGAAATCTTGAATCGAAATTGGAATCAGGCCCTCTCTCAGACACTCGAGCTGACCTACAACAACGGTGTTTGGGTACTCCGCGACGTGGAGTTGGGCAAGGAGGTCTCCCTGCCCGGTCCCGCCCCGGCCATCAATAGTATTCAGATCATGGTGCCGCCAGCCCTGCAAGCTCAGACGGTGGGGGTCGGGTCACTGTCGATTGTCGAGCAATAAGCACGTCTCTGATGGCTCTTGAGGACTTCGTGCAGTTCACCGGGGTATTTAAGCAGGGAAGTCCGCAGAGTTTCAGAAACCCGCTTCGCTATTTTGCCGAGACTCTAGTCTCAGGCTGTGGAGGTTTCTTTGAAACGAACAATTTTGGCTTCCGTGACCGTGGGATTAGCGGCACTGATGACTTTTGGTTGCGGCAATGTGGTCTCGACCATCACCGGAAATCAAAACGAAAGCGATCAGCCATTCGCCGGGCCGGGGGGCGGCAACACCGGCCAGGTCTTCCGAATCTTCGCCATCGATACCGCTGGTGATCTGCTTTCTTTTAATTCGGACAATCCGCTGGTCATCCAGGGCAAGAGAACGCCCACCTTTACCCCGGCCCTGGCTGCTGGCGAAAGGCTGACGGGCATCGACTTTCGCCCCAATACCGGGATTCTTTACGGTATTACCAGCCTTGGCAAGGTCCACTATATCGACACCAATACTGCCAATTGTTTCCTGGTGGGCAATGGCGTAAATCCGAGTCAGGCGTTCGCCAACGACATTGACTTCAATCCGGTGGTGGACGCCATTCGTCAGGTTTCCAACGGTCAAAATATTCGCGTCAACGTCAATACCGGTGCTTTGCTGGGGGCCGATGGCAACGTCAATATCGGAGGCAACCCGGTCACGGGCAGTTGCGGTACCGCCTACACCAACAATTTTGCGGGCGCCACTACGACTCAGTTATTTACCATTGATTCGGCCACCAACGCCATCTATCAGCAGAATCCGACCACCGGTGCCCTCACAAACGCCGTGCCGTTCCCGTTCTTCGTTCAAAATACGGTCGGGTTTGACATTGCCCCGAACGGACTGGGCTTCATTGCGGCCACTCCGTCCGGTGGTGCTCAGTCGCAGTTGCTGACCTTCGATCCGGGCACCGGTACGCTGTTGTCTCTGGGCGGTATCGGCGGCGGCCGCGTCATTCAGACGATGGCCGTGGAGATTGCGGCACCGGCCGTGACCAACTTTGTGGGCATCGACGACAACAACAATCTGGTGCGTTTCAGTTCGACTTCGCCCCAGACGCTGACTTCGTCCGCTCTGATCACCGGCCTGGGCGCTGGTGAAACCATCCGCGGTTGCGACATTCGTCCGGGCACCGGCAAGGGCGCCGCCATCGATGGCAGCACCTTCACGGCTGCCAACGGAACGCACTTGTTGACGCTGGACGGTGGCGGTGTCGGTCGCATTTATCAGGTGAATCTGGCCAACGGCGCAGCCACCTTGCTCTCTACGCTGGGCGCCGGCATCGGGGCCGTTAATACGACCACCGGGCTGGACTTCAATCCCACCAACGACCTGCTCCGGGTGGTCAGTGCCAATAGCGCTCCGGGTGCCACCAATAACACCGTCACCAATACCACCAACTTCTCGGTGGTTCCCAACTCGGGCGCCACCACGGCCAATTCCAATTTGAGCTATCCGACGAACGACCCGAGCTTTAACGCCGACCCGACCTTGGGGCCGCTCTGTAATGGAGCCGCCTACACGCAGAACTTCCTGGGTTCGCGCTCGACTCGCCTGTTTGTGGTCGACACGCGTCGGCGCCTGGTGGATGCCCAATTGCCAACTCTGGCTCAGGTGGGCAGTCCCATCTCGGCCGGTGTTTTGACCACCATGGGCGGTCTGTCCGTCACGGCTACCAACAATACGGGCATTGACATTGAGGCCAATGACCGCGCCTGGTTGGTGACGGTGCCCCTGCTGTCTCAGAACCCCGACGTGCCGGCCAATCAGTCCGTGCTTTGCCGCCTGAATCTGGGAACGGGTCAGGCCGACCCGGTCAGCAACATCGGTGGTCGCCCACTGCTCGACTTCGCTGCTCTGCCGCCGGGAATCTAAGGCAAGAGTTCGACTCGACCCCTCGGAGTTTCTCATCAGAGGCCTCCGGGGGGTCTTTATTTTTGCTCTACATCTTGCCAGATGGAGCGTTCTCGGTATAATAGGTAGGCTCTATTGAAGGGCTCGGAGGATACGATGTTTTGGATGGATTTAACGCGCTTTGCCCACAAAAAGGGGATGGGCTCGACCAAGAACGGTCGTGACAGCAACCCTCAAATGCTGGGCGTGAAGCGTTTTGGCGGACAGGAAGTGCTCTCCGGCAACATCCTGGTGCGCCAGCGCGGCAATAAGTTCTGGGCCGGTGACAATGTAGGCACCGGACGGGACTTTACGTTGTTTGCCACCGCCCCCGGCACGGTTACTTTTAGTTCTAAGGGTGATCGCACTCTGGTTTCGGTCAAGCCTGCTGAGGGCTAGTCCAAGCCTTTGATCCGCTGCAACTGCAGCGGGCGGCGACAGCCTCGGTCCCCGGGGCTGTTTGCTTTTGTAAGGAATTGTCATGAGTCATGGATTAGTTGATCACATAAACATCTACGTTCGCGGTGGCGACGGCGGTAACGGTTCGCGCTCGATGCGGCGTGAGAAGTTTGTGCCCGATGGAGGCCCGGACGGTGGTGATGGAGGCCGGGGGGCCAACGTTTACGTCCAGGTGGATGGCCATTTGCATACTCTTTTGGATCTGAAGCGAAAGGTCCACTGGCGGGCGGGTGCCGGTGGCAAAGGAGGTCGCAAGCGGGCCAGCGGACGCGATGGCGAGGATGTCATCTTGTTGGTGCCACCCGGGACCATCGTTGCCGACAAGGAGACCGGACTGTGTCTGGCCGACCTTTTTCGCGATGGCGAGCGCGTGCTGGTGGCCCGTGGGGGGCGCGGCGGACGGGGTAATTGCCACTTTGTCACTTCCGTGGATAAAGCTCCGCGGCACTATGAAAACGGGGACCCGGGCGAAGAGCGCTGGCTGACCATGGATCTGCAGATGATGGCCGAGGTCGGCATCGTAGGCATGCCTAACGCCGGAAAATCCACGCTGCTCAGCGTGATTTCCCGAGCCGAGCCCAAGGTCGGTGATTATCCTTTCACTACGCTGCAGCCTACGCTGGGGGTGGTCAATCGGGGCTATCAGGGCATCGTCTTCGCCGATCTGCCCGGACTGGTCGAAGGGGCCTCTCAGGGCGTGGGCCTGGGCCATCGTTTTCTGCGTCACGTCGAACGCACCCGTGTGCTGCTTCATCTGCTCGACCTGGCCTCGCTCTCCATGGAGGAGCCCCTGGAGACCTACGATACTTTGCGCCGCGAATTGCGTCTTTACAGCCAAAACCTGGCCTTGCGCCCCGAGGTTGTGGCTGTCAACAAATGTGAACTGGAGTCGTGTCAGGGGGTCCTGGAGGCGCTGCGGGCCGCCTGTCGCAAGCGTGGATTGAGGCTTTTTGAGGTCAGTTGTCACGCCCATGCCGGCTTGCCGGCGTTGCTCGAGCAACTTTTTGGCGAATTGGATCAGACACCCCTGCCGGTGCGTCAACTGGCCCATCCTCTGCCCCCTCGCACGCACCATGAGTTTCGAGTGGAATATGAGGTGGACTGTTGGCGTGTTTTTGGAGAAAAGGTTGAACTGTTGGTGCGCAGCACCGACATGGAGGACCCCGACAATGTGCGCAATTTGCAGCGCAAATTGCTGGGCTGGGGGGTGGAGGACGAACTGCTGCGTCAGGGAGCCGAAGCTGGCGAGACGGTGCGGATCGGCAAAAATCTTTTTGACTTTGAGCCTACGCCCGAGTGGCTGCGCAGGGAGCGGCAACCCGACCATGACGCGGTCCAGGTGCGTCCTTCCCAGAAGGAGGCCCTGGTGCGTCGGGCCGAGCTGCGCAAATCGGCCAAAGAACAGGCCCAGGCGGTGGCCGGCCAGGTGGGAACCCGAGGGCGAGGGCGAAAAAAAGGCCAGCTCTAGCTTTTGCTGACGACGTGCTTGGAGAGCAGGGTTTCGCCTAACTTGGAACCACGCACTACGCCAGCGATCTCTTTGGGCAGGGTGAACACCACATCCTCTTTGATGACGTCCAGGTCGGCGAACTCCACAGTGAATTGCGTCTCCAGCCAGCGCACCACGTCCTGGACCAGAATTTCAGGGGCCGAGGCGCCCGCGGTGATGCCTACCTTTTCGGCCCCTTCAAATATCTCTCGGACCAGGTCGCTGGAGTCGTTGATCAGTTTGCTGCGGCAACCGTTGGATATGGCTACTTCGACCAGGCGGTTGGAGTTGGAAGAGGTGCGTGAACCGATCACCAGGATTAGATCACATTTGCGAGCCATTTCCTTGATGGCCATCTGTCGGTTGGTGGTGGCATAGCAGATGTCGTCGGTGGGCGGGGCCTCGATGTTGGGGTAACGGACCTTGAGGGCCTGGATCACTTCGGTGGTGTCATCCACCGACAGGGTCGTTTGGGTCAGGTAGACCAGCTTCTCCACTTGAGGTAGCTTCAGGTTGGCTACATCGCTGGGTGATTCTACCAGCGTGATGGACCCGGGGGCCTCGCCCATGGTTCCTTCCACTTCGACGTGGTTGCGGTGGCCGATCAACACGATGTGGTAACCACGCCTGGCGTAGCGAATCGCTTCGAGATGGACTTTGGTCACCAGCGGGCAGGTTGCGTCGATCACTTTCAGGTTGCGTGTCCGCGCCTCATCTTTGATGGCCGGCGAAATGCCGTGGGCCGAGAAAATGGTAACCGACCCGGATGGGATCTCCTGCATGTGGTCGACAAAGATGGCGCCCTTCTTGCGAAGCTCGTTGCACACGTGATCGTTGTGCACGATTTCGTGACGAACATAAACGGGCGGCCCGTAGATATCGAGGGCGATTTCCACCACGTCGATGGCTCGGTCGACACCGGCACAAAATCCACGGGGCTTGGCGAGAAAAACTTTCATCAGACCTCCACAGTCATCCATCGCACTATTCTTCCATGGCAACGACGGCCTAAACCCTTGCACAAATCAAGACCTGAACGAGGAGAGAGCTGGCCTATCCTGAAACTACCCAAATGCATAAGTTATTCAAGGCTCTGCCCAAGGTGCTGTTCGGGTTGTCTGTGTGCCTGCTGGCCGAGGCGCAACTGGTTCCCAATCCTCCCTTTACCATCAATCGCAAGATTACGTTGGCGCAGGCCAATCGGGGGGGGAGGGTCGAGCTTGACTACGACCTGACCCAGTGGCCCGTCAAGAGTATGGTGGTGACCTGTTATCGCTATCAGGGGCCCCAATCCACCAGCAAAGTCGGTGAGTGGACTGTAGCCAAAGGCAAAGGCCAGCAGCGTCTCGATTTTAAGAAGATGCCTACGTCGATTTATTTCTTTCGTTGCTCGTTGATCGATCCTGAAGGCAAGCCGATGGGCCTGGAGTTTCGTCCCGTGCAACTGGAGTACGGCGGCTGGAGCGGCAGATTGCGCGTGGAGGAGGCGGCCCACAAAGCGGCTACCGACCCCAATGCCCCGCTGGGGTCTTTGCCATTGCAGCCCGACGTCGAGAAACAAGACTGGGTTTTTAAGGTTGTGCCCGAGGCACTGGTGGTGCAGCCAGGGGCTCAGGCCACCCTGACGGCCACCTTGAATTCGCGGCCCGTGGCCGAGCAACTGGAGTGGCATCTGGAAGGGCCGGGAAAGATTATGGCCGTGGAAAACTTTCTCTGCTATTACCTGACAGACAAGAAGACTCCGTCGGGTCAGAGGGCGGTCATTCGGGTCTTCTCTCCGCAACATCCGCAGCAGATGAAACAAGAGATTCAGGTGTTGATCACCAGCGAACCTATCAAGACCGAGGCGCCTGAGTCCTCGGAGTAAGGATCAGGGTGGCTAGTCTCTGAGGCAGCAGCCTCACTCGGGCGCAGGCCAGCAGATCTTTGCGGCTGATATTGCGGTAGATGCCCGCAAAGCCCTGATTGTAGCTATCCGACAGGCGGAAAAGTTCCAGGTTGCGCAGTTGTAGCACTCGTCCCGTGGAGTTGACGTTGGCCACTTGCTGCTGCCCTTCCAGGCGGGCCACAGCCAGATCCAGTTCTTCCGGGCGGATCTCTTTTTGACGCAACTCCTCCATCTGTTGGGCCAGCCTGGTCTGAATTTCGGCCAGATTTTGCGGGGCGCAATCGATGCGCAACAACCACGGACCGACTCCGCTGGAGGAGAGAAAGCTGACCTCCACCCTGTCGGCGAGCGGTCTCTTCAAGCGGAGTTCCAGTTGCAGTTTGCTGCGCAGGGGGTCGCCGGCCAGAGTTTGCAGTAGCAGCACGAAGGCATAGTAGTCGGCCTCGCGACGAGCCGGTCCATAGCCCCCCACAAACAAGGTGCAGCGCTTCACATCGGCAGCCTTGAGCACCGGCTCCGCGGGCAACTGGGCCCGGGTCGGCAAGGCCTCCCAGGTGTTGGCAACGGAGGGGTCTGGAGCGGGCGGAGAGGCCTGGTTCAGTGCCATTTCCACCTCCGAACTGGTCACATCACCGCTCAAGAAAAGACTCCAGCGGGCCCGCTGGCGTACCTGGGCTTGCATTTCTTGCAGTCGCTCGATGGCGAGGGTGGACACCAAGCCTTGACGGCCCCAAGGGTGCTCCATCGGAAACAGCAATCGCAGCCAATCTTGATAACCTTCTTCAACAGGGCCATTGGGTTGACTGGCCTGAGGTTGAGTCTGGGCGGCCACCAGAGGGTCTATTTTAGACTCGCTCCATAGTTTGAAAAAACGGCTCAACCATGGCGTCACCTGGTCCCGTGGCAGATAAGCGCTGGCCTGCCAGTTGGCGGGCTGGCTCTCGACGGTGGTGGGGAAATCCGCATTCATCTTGACCTGCCAGTAGGCCGCCAGCCATTCGGCACGACCCGCCATGGCCGCCGAGTCGCTGGAAGACCCGCCGGGTATCAGGGCGCGCACTGCCACCACCGGTAGGTCGCTCACCGTCTGGATGAGGGCGGTGCAATTGGGAGTAATTTCCAGGCGTACAAAGGGAGGGGGAGGAGCCGCCGGGGAGCGAGCCGGTGCGGGGCCTGGCCTGGACTTCAGGGAGGTCTTGGTGTTTCTGTTGGTTGATGTGGGCCCGGGTCCTGCGACAACTTCCGTGTGACTGTTGAAGGCCGCCACATCCTGGGGCCAGTGGGTCAGTTCATAGCCGATCAGGGCTTCGTAGGTTTGCAGCGAGCGACCCAATTCGCCGCGGGCCTGTTCTAGGGCCAGCAGGCGTGACCGGGAAGCCAGGTCATCCCATTCTCCCAGCCAGCGCTGCACGGCCTTTTGTCGGGTGCGCACAGTTACAGACAGCCCGGAAACGGGCAAACTGGCGTTCAAGGTGGCGCGGGCCGCTTCCACCGCCGGGTCACCAGGCAGGGCAGTGCCCCCCAGAGTCGTGGAAAGCCAGTAGCCCTGCTCGGCAGGATCCAGTTCCAACAAGACATTCGGGGTCAGGGCGCTTTGCCATAGATAAGCTGCGGCCCGCTGGCGCGGGGCGGAGGGTCTGGCGAAATTCCAGGCCAACCGGGCGGGGAGATAGGTCAACTGAGTGCCGACGGGAGGTAAATCGCCGGAGCGGGCGGCACCTACCTTGCTGAGCAGCGTGCGCGCTTCGCGTTCCTCAAAGCCACCGCATACGGCTACCACGCCTTGAGCGGGGTTCCATTGCTGCAAAAAGAGTGACTGCAGTGAGGTGGCGTCGATACTTTTGGGAGCTCCCAGAGCGGTCAGTTGACCTTCGATGTCCTCTTTTTGCAGCCATTGCCCGCGCAGCCTGTCCAGTTGAATCTGCAAGGCCCACGAAGCGTAGCCGCGCGGCACAACCAGGGTAAAGCTGCTCCAGTTTTGGCCGCAGTGGTAGCTGCTCAAACCGCCCATCTCCTCCAGTCTCAGCAGCAGGGAACCACCAGGATATTGGGCGCAAGTGCGTGACAGTATTCGATTGAGATAGTCGCATCGTTCGGCGTCGTTGGCCCGCCCCCAGGGAAAGACCAGTGTCAGCGCCACCACGGGTCGGTCCGGTAGGGGTTGTAAAACTGCGGCCGCGCCATTGACCAGCAGGCGGCGTTCTACCAATCCCGCCGACGTTTCCACCATCTCCTGGGCAGCCAGGGGGCAAGCCCACAGCAGCACGAGAATCACGTTCCAAAGCAAGGGCTTCATGCAAGGTCATTTGCCCATCTGCCAGGAGAGAGAAACAATACCCACTGTAAATGCATCTTGAGCCTGCTCATCGGTCTATTGACGAAAGAAGCAAAGTTTCCAGTTGACTGGAAACAATTTCCAGTCAACTGGAAATGTGGCTCGTAGGCCGAAAGGGTCTGCCCGGTTTTCGATTTTACCGGTAAATACTCTCGAAGTACCTTGGCCACGGGCCTGCAAAATGATATTGTCAAAGAGAATGGGAGGTGAGGCAATGAATCTACAGCAAATTTCGGGGCGAATCGGCCAGCGCTTTGAGGAGATGGACAGGGCTCGCGACCAGGGCCTGTTCCACGCCCGCAAGGTCATTAAGAACTGCAGCCTGGCCATTCGCGCCGTGCATCGAGGCGAGTCTACCGAAGTCGATCAGTTTCTGCTCGAAGCGCGCACTCTGCTCAGTCTCGCCTGCGACCAGTTGCGTGCCTACCCGGATGTCTATTTTAGCGGCTTTTTGCAGGATGCCGAGAAAGAGTACGCTGAGGCCCAGATCACATACCGAATCGTGACTGGAAAACAATTTCCCAGCCCCGAAGATCTGGGAGTGGACTTTGCCCCCTATCTCAACGGTCTGGCCGAAGCTGTGGGTGAATTGCGTCGCCAGGTATTGGACCTGTTGCGCCGCGGTGACCTGGAGCGGGCCGAGAATCTGCTTTCGGTGATGGACGATATCTATTATGTGCTGATCTCCATGGATTTCCCCGATGCCATTACGCGCGGCCTGCGCCGCAGCACCGACATTGCCCGAGGGTGTCTGGAAAAGACTCGCGGAGATTTGACCCATCATTCGGCCGGACACAATCTGGAGCGGGAACTGTCATCGATTCGCAGTCGTCTCAGTGTGGAGGCCGATCAATTGCTGCAGGCTGCGCTACGTTAACGGCCAGAAGATAGTCCCATCCGTAGACCCCGGCTGCGTTGGCTTGACGCAGAGTATGGCAGCGGCGACGGAGCAGCTGGGCCAGGCCCTTGTCGGCCAGTTCGTGCAAGTTCTCTTCAATGGCATTGACTTCGCGCAGCACGTAATCCTGGTCGTAGTGATTTTCGAACCGTTCACTCCAGTTGACGGGATGTCCATAGCGGGCCAGTTGCCTTTCTACCCAGTCTTGCGGGAGTTCGCGGTGGGGACGCCGGTCCAGTAGCAGTTGAACCGCGTCGCGCAACTGAGCAATGTTCCACAGGCACCGTTGGGCCGGGTTGGTGGGCCGAGACCATGGCTCTTGTCCCACGATAAACAGCCATCCCCGGCACACGCCCAGTAAGCGTTCCAGCAGTTGCTCTTGGAAATGGGGCGCATACCGATCGCAAGACCCCAACAGGTAGTCGGCGATGACCACGTCAAAGGTCTCCCGCTCCAGGAACTGCGGGTCTTGCCAGTTGCCTACCAGGAGGCGGTTTTTGCCCGGGGGAAAGCGCCCACGAAGTCCCTGGGCACGGCTTTCGTCGGCGGTTACCGCGGTCCAGTCCGAGCAAGGTAGTCTGCTCACCCAGGCCAGCGATGACTCTCCCGTGCCAGCATCCAATACCCGTCCCCAACTCTGGGGCCGCGGAGAACGCGACAGAATATGTTCCAGGACCTTGTCCAAGCAAACTAGCTAAGTGGCGTGGCCACGGGGACTGGCACCGGTTCGGGTGGTGCGGCGGGTGCAGGCGCCGGTGGAGGAGGCGGTTCCGGAGCCGGTGCCGGTTCGGCCGGCACGCTGGCGGGGGCCGGCGGCGGAGCTGGCGCTGGCGCTGCCGGTTCGTTGGCGGGCGCGGGTTCCGCAACCGGTTCGGGGACGGGCTCTGCCGCAGGCTCGGGTTGAGGCTCGGGGTCCAGCGGTCGCTCGGGTTCGGGTTCGGGCTCTGGTTGAGCCTGGGGCACCTCGGCGTTGCGGTAGGTGGGGTAGCTCTGGGGCTGCTCCCAGCGCGAGGCGCTGGCCGGCTCCCGGGCGGGGCGCTGGGCTACGAAGCCCCGGTCGGTCCCGATGGTGATGGTGATATCGTAGTCCGGGTTGATTGAGGCACTGTTGAGGAATTTGGCATCCGGGAAAAGCGTTTGCAGCCGCGTATGGACGCGAGGACTGCGGACGTGTTCCAGGATTTCGGTGGTCTTCACGGACTTGCCGGTGCTGTCCTCAACCTTCACTACGTTGAACCCTTCCAGGTTCATCTCGTCGGCGATCTGATTGCCGAGGCTGGAGTCGCCGCTGGCATTGAGCAGACGGATACGCATGTCGCGCAACCCCAGGTCGATGTCGTCTTTCAGGAGTCGGCGGATAATTTTGGTGTTTTCCGGCTCGTAGGGCACGATAACCATCGCGCCATTGACCGTTTCGTCATCGCCCTTGATCTGGCCGGAGCGCATTTTGCTCTGGTCAAAGCCCTTGTAAAGAAGGGCCAGGTCGATCATCTGGTCGACCGTAAGGTCGGTTTCCAGCGTTTCTTTGACGGCCTGGGCCAGTTGGGCAAATTTGGTCACGATACTGGGATCTTTGAGGCGCCGGATCAGCGAACGAATGACCTGCTGCTGGCGGCGCATGCGACCATAGTCGCCTTCTTCATCGTGGCGAAAGCGAGCGTAACCAACGGCCTGCTCACCGTTGAGCACCTGAGGCCCCTTCTTCAAGTGAATATGGAGCTGTCCCCAGTTGTCGTCGTAGTCCATGTCTTTTTCTACATCCACCGGTAGGCCGCCCAACGCGTCAATAATCTTCTTGGCACCGTGGACTTTGACGATGACGTAGTAGTGGATGGGCACTCCCAGGAAACGGCTGACCGTCTCCCGGGTTTGCTTTACGCCGCCGTAACTGAAGGCAGCATTGATTTTGTCCGACCCGATGGACTCCGAAATGAGGGTGTAGGTATCTCGGGGAACTGAAATCACGTTGAGGTATTGAGCTTCGTCCCCAATGCTGGCCACCATCATGGTGTCGGAGCGGGCTCCTTTGGTATAAATCATGCCCTTGTTGTCGTGGTTGTAATCGATCCCCAAGACCAGCAGGTTGATACGCTTGCGTTCGCCCACAAAGACGGACTTGCCGTAGCTCTTCTGAAACATTTGCGTCCAGGGGACATCGCTCGAGGTGGCCCCGGCGTTATGGCCCAGATAGTTGGTGGCCAGCAGCCCGCCCCCCAGGACGCCCACAGCCCCCATCATCATGCAGGTGGAAAAAATGACCATTCGAGCCGTACCGGGGATACGACGAAAGCGCTGCCAGCGCGTTAAGGCTGGAGTGGGACTCGACATGGGGCCTCCTGGCGTTGACATCGACCGACCTTCTCGAACTTGAAAATTATTCCTCACCCTGGGGGGGTGCTAAGTACAAAAACTTCGGCCCTGTCTCGGTTACCCCTGGGCCGGCGGCTCAAAATCTCCCTGACCTCGCAGCGGGTCGTCCGGTTGGAGTTGGGTCGGGGTGGGTAGTGGAGCCGGTTCTTCCCTGGGCTTTGCCGGCAAAGGCCTGGCGACGGGCGCTGGCTTGGGTTTCAGGGGCAGATCGCCCCAACGAGATGCGCTGGGAGGCTGAGGCTTGGGCTGCCTGGCCAGAAATCCCCGATCCGACCCCAGAGTGATGGTCACGTCATACTCGTTGTTGGGCGTGGCGCTGTCGCGAAATTGTGCCCCCGGAAACAGTCCCCGCAACCGTTGCTGAACGCGCGGGCATTTGGTATAGATGACCACCTGGGTTTTCTTGAACGGCTTGCCTTCGCTGTCGTCGGCCTTGACAATGTTGAAGCCCTGGGCGGCCATCTCATCGGCCATGTCATTACCCAGACCCAACTCGCCGCTGCTATTGAGAATGCGAATTCGCACATCGCGCAACCCCAGATCCACACTGTCTTTGAGCAGTCGCCTGACCAGTTGGGTGTTCTCAGGTTCGTAGGGGATCAAGACCATGGCCTCGCCCACCATGCCGTCGTCCCCCTTGATCTGCCCGCCGCGCATCTTTTTGGGATCGAAATTTTTGTAGAGTCCGGCCAGGCCTACCATGTCCTTGATGCCCAGGTCGGTTTCAAGGGTTTCTTTGACGGCTTCGGCCAGTTGCGGAATCTTGCCCAGGATGCGCGCATCCTTCAGGCTCCTCACCAGCGCTCGAATCACCTGTTGTTGGCGACGCATCCTGCCCACATCGCCTTCCATGTCGACGCGCGTATTGTCTTTGCGGAAACGGGCATAGCCAACCGTCTGGTCGCCGTCAAGAAGTTGTGGGCCTTTTTTGAGATGCACATGCAGTTGGCCCCAGTTGTCGTCGTAGTCCATGTCCTTTTCTACGTCGAGGGCCAGTCCGCCCAGGGCATCAATGACTTTCTTGGCGCCGTAGACCTTGACGATCAGATGCTTATGGATAGGGATGCCCAACAAGTGACTCACGGTCTGGCGTGCCTGCTTGACTCCACCGTAGCTGAAGGCGGCATTGATACGGTCCGAACCCATCGATTCGGAGAGCGGAACATACAGGTCACGGGGGATGGAGACCACATTCAAGACATCGCCCTCGCAGGACAGGCTGACCACCATCATGGTGTCCGAGCGGGCCCCATCGGTGTAAATGATACTTTTACTGTCGTGGTTGTAATCGATGCCCAGCACCAGAATGTTGAGACGATTTCGCCCTTGAAAAACCGACGGTGGAGCCGGAATCTCGAGGGGAACGTTGCCAGCCTCCGTCATTTCCGGCCTGGAAGCGCTTAGAGGCAGATCCATTTCCAGGGCCAGCAGGCCGCCGCTGAGCGCCACTACGGCCCCCAGCATACAAAAAAGCGAGAAAAGGCTGAGACGGAGCAGTCCAGGCACACGACGGAAACGCTGCCAGCGCGTCAATTTGGGGGAAACTTCTTGCATCGTTTTACAATTCCTCAGCGTGGACCAGGCACCAGAATGACATGTTCAAACGGGCATACCCGCGTGCGGCAGAGGTAAACCTGATCCCGATCCGAAAGCGGCCCCCATGGGTGGACGTCCTCTCGGTCAGCACTTTTTGCGCGACCCCGAAACCATTGACAAGATTTTGCTGGCCGCCGATACCGGCCCGGGGCAGCGCATCTTGGAGATCGGTCCGGGTCGGGGGGCCTTGACCTACCCTCTGGCCATGAGCGGCGCCCAGGTTTTGGCCGTAGAATTGGACGAGGAACTGGCCGGCAAACTGAAACCATCGGCAGGGTTGGTCGTAGTCTGTCAGGATTTCTTGCATGCCGATCTGGGGCGATTGCTGGCTCCCGCCGGTGCCGACCCTTGGAAAGTGGTTGCCAATCTGCCCTATTACATCACCACGCCCATTTTAGAGCGGCTGTTGATTCACGGTCATGGGTTGATCGGCGATATGTGGCTGATGATGCAGCATGAGGTGGCCGAACGTATCGTCTCGCCGGCCACCCGCCAGTCCGGCTCTTTGACTCACTTCGTGCGCTTTCACGCCCAGGCCAGTTATCTATTCAAGGTTCCCCCTCAGGCCTTTTCGCCAGCCCCGGAGGTGGAGTCGGCTGTGGTCCATTTTCGCCTGCACGAACCGCCGCCCGACGTCCTTCCCAAGCGATTTTTCGAGATTTTGCGGCGGGCTTTTGCGCAGCGAAGAAAGATGCTGCGTACGTCGCTCAAAGGACTGCTCAGCGACGCCCAGTTTGAGGCGGCCGGTATCGTGGCTCAACGTCGCCCCGAAACGCTGCATTTTGAAGAGTTCGTGGCGCTGGAGCGGGCCAGTCACTTGGAAGGGTCAGGCTAAGTGCGTTTAGAATTAGGACTCCCATGGACGAACTGATCAAGCAAGTGAAGACACTGGGCTCGGAACTTTCCGACCGGGTTCCTGTCAATGGCTTTAATTTGAAGACGTTTTTTGCAAATGTGGTGGTGACCGCGGGGGCAAAAAAAGGGCGTCTGCTCGATCTGGGCGAGAAGAAATCTGTGGTCATCAACTCCGCTCACCCCATGGCCAAGAAATTGACGGACGGTAAGCCGGGGCGTGCCGAGGTGTTGGTCTCTGCCATCATCAGTCTGGTCAACCGGGCCGAAGAGAAGTTAACCGACGAGCATCAGCACGAGCTTCATCGGCACCTTCTAATGAGCATGGTCAACTAACCAGGTTTCGTCCCCGCGCCACAGCCCAGCGGCCGGGAGACCCCTTCGATTCGAAGCGATAGTCATTCCGCCTACGTGCCCCAGACTTGTAAAAGGTTCCGGGGACTCCAAGCTTGACACTGGCCAAATTGATCCTCTTCAGGGCAGTGCCAGGGCTCGCAGAATGGCTCGCTCCACTTGTTGCAAATATAGGCCCGCTAGAGAACCGATTCGATGGAATAATTTGGCTCGATCCAGGGTGGTGATTTGATGGCCCAATACAAGGCTTTCTCGCGACAAGTTAGCCGTCCCCAGTGGCAGGTAAACCGTCGTCGGACTTTGGTTTTGGACGGCTGTAGTGAGCGGCACGATGATCAAGGATCGCCAAGCGGAAGTGCAATTGAAGCCGTCGTTGGAGATCAACAAGACCGGTCGGCGGCCCGATTGTTCGGATCCCGACCGAGGGGCCAAATCGGCCCAGAGAATGTCCCCTCGTCTCACCACTCATCGTCCTTGAGCAATTCCCAGAGGTGGGCGGAACCATCGGTGACGGGAGAATCGTGGGGGGTTTGCGCCATCATCCGAGCATATGCCGCGATTTCTTGGTCCAGCGAGTCGGATTGCATTAACTTCAACTGTTGCTCTAAGATCTCACGCACTAACTGAGTGCCCGCACGGCCTCTACGGGCGGCCTCGGCGTGAAGCATGGCGTGAAGTTCTTCCGACAGAGGAACGTGGAAATTGCGGGTAGACATGCCATAACTTTATGGCATACCTGGAGCCGAGTCAAGCCGGTCGTCAAGAGTTCTCCTTCCGTTTTGAGAGTCTGAACTCCCAGGTCACCAGACGATGGGATAGTCTGGGTCAGGATAACTGGTGCGGCCGAACATATTGCTGGGTTGACTTTCCTCCTAGCCAGGCCTGGTGGCTCTCAATATTTTGAGCTGATTGAATGGGGCTGGAAAGTTGCCCTCGATCACTTCACAGCTTAAGCCATGTCGTTCTATCACCCGGGCCGCCTGGGGCAGCACAAAGCTGAGATAGTACATGACGAAGGTTGGCTTCCAGAGTAGATTTCTCAAGCGCATCAAGGTGTCGAAGGCCAGCGCTGGCAGGTAGACCCACGGGCGTCCGGTCAGGCTACCAACCACGGTGAGAAAGACCCCTCCCGGACAGAGAGCTCGCTCTACGCGGCGGAAAAACTCGTCCTGGTCGGCTACCAGAATGTGCCCCAGCACACCCACGCAGGTGATCAGTTGAAATTGATTCTCCCAATAGGTTTTCAAAAAGTCGCCCTGAATCAAGTGCGCCTCGGGTCCCAACTGACGCCGGGCGATCTCGAGCATGTTGCGACTCAGGTCCAGTCCTACCAGTTGCTCGGCAAAAGGCTGCAGTCGCTGTAAGACCGCCCCAGTCCCACAGCCGATGTCGAGAGCCCGGTGACAGGCAAACAACTGTGAGCTCAGCCGCTCCAGGACTGGATCAGGAGTGCGAAAAACACTCTGGTCAAATTTGGCCGACAGGCGATCGTAGCCTCCCTCTATCGAGGACAGACCTTGGGTCACCAGTTCGGCCAGAGTGGGACCGCCGGGGGTGTCAAACCAACCGATCATGCGGGCCTCATTCGATCTCGAGCAGCAGATAATCGCGCGCACAGTGGATGCGAACCGGCAGCGTGTCGCTGACACCGCGGCTTACATGAAGGGTGGTAGGGCCGACCTGAAAATCGCAGCCGTGATAGGCGAAAAACCAGGCCCCCGGGTAATCGAGGCCGCCCCTTTGAAAGGCGATCCACTGGCAGCCGTGGAGATGGCCGGCCAGCATCAGGGGAAAGCCCGCTCGGGCAACAGCCCTCACGCGGTTGGGTTCGTGCCCCACGAAAACACTGGTGGGCGTGGCCCCCTGACCAATCTGACCGCACAGGCGCAGGCCATTCTTCAGTTGCAAGGGTGCCTCGTCGAGCCAGTGGACCCAGGGGAGGTGTCGCTTGAGCCTTCTCTCGCCGGCCCAGCGGTCGTGGTTGCCGGGGACCGCCAGCACGGGCCAGCGATTGCACTGGCCCCTGACCCAGTCCACCAGATTTTGGTAGCCAAAAGGAAAATCGATCAGGTCCCCGCCCAGCAGCAGAGCTTGGGGAGCAACCCGCTCGAGTTCGCGCTCCAATTGGCGCAGCATGCGGCCTGACCAGGGGGCGCAGTGAAGATCGCTGAGGTAAACCCCCCGAAAGGGTCGCTGCAGGCCCAGTCGGGCCGTGACCCTGCGGGGGCGCAAAGGGTGCGACCAGAAGCATTCGATAGCCAGCTTACTTGGCTTTGGAGAGAGCGTCGTCGGTCTTGCTGGCCAGTGCTTTTTGGTCGAGCGTGCCCAGCACTTTGCCCAACACCTTGCCATTGGAATCGAGCCAGAAGGTGAGTGGAATTCCCTCTTCCTTTTCAATCATGGGTCCATATTTCTTGTATTCGGGGGTGTCGTGCTGATCGGCGTTGATGTGAACCAGGGTCACTTTGCCTTTGTAGTTCCCCTCGAAGGCGTGCCACTCCGGCAGCATTTTCATGCAGGGGGCACACCAGGTGGCCCCGGCGTGAACCACCACCACTTTGGCGTTTTTGGCCGTTTCAGTGTAGGTCTTGAGGTCGACTTTTTCGGCCCAGGCCGTAACGCCGGTGAGCAACAGCAGTAGAAGAAGGGTGATTTTATGCATAGGCTTCATGCTGTCCGCTTCTGGAGGGTTAGAAACCTCCCTTGGGCGGGGATAATCGACTCCCGGGCCGAAGACCTCCAGATGAGATGGCTGTGTGGCTGCCTGGTCGTGGTGGGCTGGATTTCGCTGGCCTGGGCCCAACCGGTGCGACCCAGCAGCGAGTCCGCGCAAGCCTGGGACCGTTTTCAGAAGGCGCTGCGGGCAGGGCGCTTCGGACTGGTCACGGGTGACCCTCGAGCCGCCCTGGTCGAGTCAGTGGGCCAGAGTCTGGCCGCCCAAAGCCGGCGGCCGATTCCCTGGCACTTTGTGCTGGTCAATTTGGACGAACCTAACGCGGCCTGCACGGGCGAAGGGACCGTCTACGTCACCACCCGGCTTTTTGACCTCAATCTCAGTCGCGACGAATTGGCCGGCATTCTGGCTCACGAAGTTGCCCATGGGTCTCGTCAGCACGTGGAGCACAATCAGTTGGAGTTGCAGCGCATCGGCAAGACCCTGGATGACCGTCAGGCCGTGCTGGATCGGTCCAAAGATCTGGAATCCCGCTATCGTAGCGGGAAAATCAGTCAGGATGAGTACGAGTCCCAGATGGAACGTCTCATGATCGAGGCTCGCAAAGTGGGTCGTCAGATCGACCAGGCTCAATCCTATGTGCAGTTTTCCTCCAGCTTTTCCCACGCTCAGGAGCGTGAAGCCGACATGGTGGGGTTGCAATACGCATTGGCGGCGGGGTTTCAGCCCGAGGGCCTGATGCGAGCGCTGGAAAAACTGCGCGACCAGAGCGTCCGCGAATATGGTGAGAAGGCGCTTTTGGGCAGCACGACCCATCCGCCGCTGCCGCAGCGAATCGATCGGCTCAAGGAGTTACTGAGGCGGCGAGGCTACTAGCCGGTGGCCCGATATTCGTTCCCCCCTCTGCTGCCGCCTGTAGAGGCTTTTGGCCAGACGGCCGAGTTAGTGGCAAACCTGGCAAAACTGCCTGTCGACCAACTGTTGCTGACTTTAGAGGACTCTCGCCTGACCAAGGAACAGGTGCTGGCCCGCATCGATGAACTGCACGAACTGCCCGATCCAGACAGCGTGCGCAGCAGCAGTCTGGAGACTCTGGCGGCCGGATTGTTGTGCGGGGCACTCGACGGGGCGGCCCTCTATCGGTTGGGCCACAGACCCAAGCCGTGCCGCTTGCCCGATTCCTGCCTCTCCTTGCAGGCCACGTTACAGGAGTATCTGACGGTGGCCGATGAGGAGTGGCGTCAGCTCGATGCGGATGCCTTGCAACTGCAGGCTGGCTATGGGAAACACTTAAATCGGCTCACCCATGAAGAGAACGTGCAGTTTGTGGGTCAGCCCGGTCGTCAGGCCAGACACGCTCGACGGGCCCTGCTGGAGACCTTCCGCACCGGTTATTCGCTGGGCCTCATCGACTCGGCCATCGTGATCGTCACGGGAGAACGTCCCGACCCTTTAGAGTCCGAGTAGGTCCTGGCAGATGGAGAGGATTTCGTGGGCCGCCTGAGGTCGGGCCAGGCGCAGTGAATTTTGGCGCATCCTTTGCAGCCGGCCATCCTCTTGCAGCAGCTGATCGACTTTAAAGGCCAGCGTTCTGGCTTCATAGGCCCACACTCCCACGCCTTCTTCGAGAAGGTGATAGGTGTTGCGCTCTTCCTGACCGGGGATCGGGTTAACCACCACCCAGGCCAGCCCTTTGACAAAGGATTCCCAGGTGGTCAGGCCACCGGGTTTCCCCAGCATCAGGTCGGCGCAACTCATGTATTGGTCAAACTCTTTGGTGAAGCCGATGATGTGCAGGTCGGGCTGGCTGCCAAACTGAGTTTGAAGCTTTTGGCGCAGATCTTCGTTGCGTCCACAGGCGGCCACAATCTGGGTGGGCACCTTGACGTCCTGAAGCGCCTCGAGAAGCTGAGACACGTTGCTCACTCCAAAGCCGCCCGTGGAAATCAGAATGGTGGGCAGGTCGGCCCTCAGACCCAGTCGAGCGGCAACCTGGGGACGCTCGGCGGGTTGCGAAAAAACCGGGTGGGTGGGAATACCGGTTACGCTGATGGCCCGGCCCGACACTCCAAAGGTGCGCAGGTAGGCGCGCGCTTCGGGCACGGCCACAAAGTAGTGATCGGAAGGGGTGGCTAACCACATGCCGTGAACATCAAAGTCAGTTACGACCGTGGCCAGGGTTCGTGAGAATTTTTGTTTTTGGCGCCTTTTGTGGAGCAGGCTGCTGGGCAGAAAGTGGGTGCACAGGGCCAGATCGGGGTCGAACTTGTCGACAAACTGGTAAAATTTGCCAGCACTGACCTCTTCAAAGGCCTGGCGCAGGATGTCTTCTTGAAAGGGTTTGTCTGTCAACTCGTAGAGCCAGCCAAAAATGTGGGGTGCTCGGCCCACCATATCCAGGTAGGCGTCGCGATACAGGGTTTGAAAAGGTCGCGGCATTAGCTCTAAGACATCCTGGTGCACGACTTCCAGGGAACTGTCTTGTCCCGCTACTGCCAGGGCTTCACCGGCTCGCAGGTGCCCCGCTCCCACCGAGGCGGATAGGACTAGAACTCTTTTTTTGGGCATCCCGGCTTGTTCGCAGGTCGCTCGTTCAGCCCTTTGCGGTTGGCCACCGGGTGCCATTCTCCGCTCGGCAGTCTCAATTCAAAGGGGCGGAAATCCCCCTTGTAGCTCATCGTGGGTGAGGCCGCCACATACATTCCCAGGTAGTGGTGGTCCTTTTGCCGGTTTTGACACCACTCTATTTCGCGCATCAGGCTGTAGATGCCCAGGCCGCGCTGTTTGCCCAGGTCGGGCTCGTAAACAAAGTAGCGAGAGTTGGCCGCGCTGGTGGTTTCGTCCACGATGCCAAATCCTAACAGTCGCCCTTCTAACCAGAACGAAAACTCCCAGGCGCCTCCCCAGTCAGCAATCAGATGCTCGATGAAATGAGGTTTGAGGGCTTCCGGGTCAACGCTCAGCCAGCCCCATCGACTGCGGTGGTAGCGCGCGTAGATGTCCAGGCGTTCGTCACTGTAACTCGGTTTGGCGATGTGCACTTTCAGATCGGAGTTTTGGCGGGCCAGTTTACGCTGACTTTTGCTGGCCTGGTAGTGGGCCACCGGCAATCGAATGGGCACACATTCCTGGCAACTGCGACACACCGGCTTGTAGAAGTCAATGCCTCGGGAGAAGTAACCGGCTTCCAGGTGGGCCTGGAAAGCGTCCCCGTTCATGCCCATGATCTGGCGGAACTCCGCCGTCCAGGTCCGCCCGGGATAGAAGAAGCAGTTCTCGACATTGCGAATGATGGAGAAGTTCTTGTTCATCGTCCTCCGGGGTCTTCGCTGCAGGGGGAGTTGCTCACCTCGTGAGGAATTTGGGTGCCCCATGAAGCGATGTTGGATAGTTCTGCTTTTTTTGCAAGCCACCCTCGTATGGGCTGAACCTCATACCGACCGAATGTTGCAGTTGGCGCGCCAGGAATGGGAGTTTTTTGGAAGCCAGACCATTGGCAAGGATGGCAAAGTCAGCCACGCCGGCCACACCGAAGCCGAAGAAGGTTACTGGCAAAGGGTGGGCGTCTACTGGCGCAATGGCCTGTTTCTTCCCTGGACGGGCAAAAATACCGACGAGGCATGGTCAGCGGCTTTCATCTCTTACCTGATGCGCGAGGCCGGACTGGGCAACACTTTCCAGTATTCAGACTGGCACGCCCACTACATCAATCAGGCCATTGATGGGCGGGCCGCAGATGACAAAGAACTGTCTTTTTGGGGCTACCGACTCAGTGAGCGTGCCCCCCAAGTTGGTGACCTGGTTTGCTATCGAAGGCAGGATGACGTCAATTTCACGCGGCGACCGGAGACCTACAAGTCTCATTGCGACCTGGTAGTCGCCGTTCGGCCGGGCGAGATCGACGTGATCGGAGGCAATGTGCAGGATTCCGTGACTCTCAAGACCTTAGCCACCAACAGCCATGGCAAACTCATCGACAAAAATCAACAATGGTTTGCGGTGCTGGCCAATCGGCTGGTCAACCCGCGATGAGCTGACCCACCTTTGACAAGACTTCGGAATCGCTGGGAAAACCGTCCCAGCCCTTTTCGGCCACTTTTTTCCCGCCCAACCAGACGGTAAATTCACCCCTGCCACCGGGGGTAAGCCGGCTGTCCAGCCCATATTGCTGCCGGAGAAGGCCTGCCAAACTGGCGGCCCGAGGTTGATAGTTTCAAGATACACAGTAACGAATCTCCAGGTCCATGGGGGTATGCTCCTCCTTGAGATGAGGAGATCCTTGCCAACCTCCAGAAGCAGCAAACGTGTTGGTAAAAATCGTCTGCTTTGTCTGCCTGGCCGGTATCGCCCTGGCTCAACCTGTTCCCTTAGAAGTTGTGCCGGTGGCTGGAGAGGTGGTCCAGGAAGACAGGCCCTGTGTACAGGTAAGCTGGCCCGAAGGTAGCCTGAGTGGCGCCCGCAGCCGACTGTGGGTGAACGGCAAAGAAGTGACCGCCGATTGTCTGCGCAGCGGCAATTTTTTGAGCTTTCGGCCGCACAAGGCGCCCCCTCCGGGGCCCATGGAAGTCCGTTTCACCAGCGCCGATTCCAAAGGGGTTGAGATCGAAAAGCAGTGGACCTTTCAGTTGAGTCCTCCGGCCTGGATCAAGGAACTGAAGCACAATGGTCAGGTAGACCTGTTCGAGGACGACGAGTTGGAGGTCAGCTTTCGGGCTCCCGCCAAAGGCAAGGCCAGCTTTCAGGTGGGAAAGTTGAACGCCGTGGAGATGTCCGAGAAGGAGCCCGGACTGTACACCGGCAGTTGGAAAGTGCTCACCAGTGACAACGCTTTGGGTGTGCCCCTGGTGGTGCGTTACCGGCGCGCCGACCATCAGGAGGAAGCGGTGGCCGCCGAGGCTGTCAAAATCTTTGGCGGATTTTATCGCGTCAAAGTCTTGTCGCCGCCGGACGGCAGTGAGGTCGAGCAGAGTTTTGTGCTGACGGGGCGAGCCCGTCCCGGTTCGCGCGTCAGCGTGGTGCCCAAAGTGGGCTTCAGCGGCGTGCAGGCCCCCACCACCAACAGCAATGCGGTGGGCAGTACGGGCGGCAGTATTCCGGCCGAGGTGGACGAGCTAGGGGATTTTAAGGTCGAGTATGGGTTGCCCCTCCTGCTGCCAGGAATGCAAGTGGTGATGTCCATCTATGCCATTGACCCCGATGGCAATCGGTCCATGCCTACGGTGGTTCGTTACCGATTTAAGTAGGGGTCGCCTGGCCACGCTCAGAAGCAGCCCGCATGGAAATTTGCCCATGCGGAAACTCCCGGCCCTTGGAGGCCTGCTGCCAACCCTACCTGACCGGACAGTCGCGACCGGAGACGGCCGAACAACTGATGCGCTCGCGCTATACGGCCTATGCTACCGGAGCCATCGACTATATTGTCGAAACCGAGTTTGAACCTGACCGAGAAGTGATCGAAAACTGGGCGTCCACCACGCGCTTCGTCCAGTTGCGAGTGCTCGACCGGGAGGCGGGTGGCCCCGACGACGAGAGCGGCACGGTGACCTTTGAGGCGGACTTTGAAGGACTGGCAAAATCGAGTCGTGGGCCCGGCACCCACCGGGAGACCTCTCAGTTTCGCAAGGAGGACGGGCGTTGGCTGTTCCTGCGAGGCAAGCAAAACCCGCTGAGGCAGGCTCCCAAGGCGGGACGCAACGACCCTTGCCCCTGCGGGAGCGGCAAGAAGTTCAAAAAGTGTTGCCTGCCCAAAGACAGTGTTTAGCCTCGATTTGACCCTGCTCGGCAAGTCGCCTGAGTTGCTGCTCCATAGGGTATCGAATCAGCGCCTTCTCGACCTGGCCTGTGTTTAATCCTGGTCGCAAGACGGCGAAGATGTCTGGACGATAGAGCAGAATCTCGCTGCACAAGATATTGCCAAGGAAGCCGCTGCCATGGCATTTGGGGCAGCCAGAAGCGGCCCAATAACTGCCCTGCTCGGGCAGTACTTCCAACAGGGCCGGGTCCCTTTCGGGCACCTTGCATGAGCAAAGCCGCGGCAACCTCTGCAGCGAAATTGCGCCCAAGAAGCATTTGCCCAGCAGTCGCCCATCCAGGCCTTGCTCGACCAGATCGACCAGCGCTCCGGCCGCGCTGCGGGCATGGTGGCGGGCCAGCACCAGGCTGCGCTCGTTGGCGCGCCCCAGCAGTGCCTCCCAGGCCTTTGGTTCTCGGGTGCGGGTGCAGGCCAGCACGTCGATGTCGTGCCCGTTCAGTTCGCCCAGCAGGCTGGCCGTGTCACTGTGAGCCAGCACCTGAGTCACGTTTTCCAGACCAAACCATTCCTCTTTGTGGCAGAGCACGCAGTGGCGATCGGGGAATCGGGTGGCCAGCCAGTTCACCATCAGCGAATTGCCGCCCGAGCCCTGCGGGCCACACACCAACAGCAGACCTCGACGGCGAGTTAACAGGCTTTCTACGGCCGACCGGCCGGGCTGGGCCAGGGTCGAATGATGGTCACGCCGGGCCGGGCGGATTTCCAAGACGACCTTTTCGCCGTTGATGGCCGGGCAGAAAGATGCTTCAAACAGGTAGCTTTGGCCGCAGTAGTCGCGAACGAATCGGCCATTTTGAAATTGATGGAGCAGGGTGTGCAGTCTGCACCACTTTTTGAATTGCCCGATGAGTGCCAGAGATTCACTGTGGCCCGTCGCCTCGAAAGGCCTCTGATAGGGTTGCAAACGTCCACACACGCGCAGTCGGACTTTCACCGGTTGACCGGTCTCCACGTGGATGTGAGTGGCCTGTCTCAGCACCGCCTGTTCGAGCAGAGAATCGGCCAGCCTGGAGCCGGCTGGAGCCGCTTCGGCGCTTCGGGTCCGAACCCAGGCTTCGGGTGACAACAAGGCGTCGGCGTAACTGGCGTCCAGCAGATACTCCAGGCGCAACTGTCGCATTTGCTCTACCACAGCATTGCGTTGCTCGGTGGCTACCTGGCCAAGATTTCGTTGCAGAGCGTTGACCTGGGCTCGGGCCCACAAGGATGCCAGGGCTGGATGATCGGTCAGGGTGGGTTTGAGGGCCATGGAGATCGGTCCCTCCTGGGCCAACCCGGTGGCCAGCAAGGGACCGGCTCCTTGATGCTTGCCTACCACCGTAAGGGCCTGGCCGGGAAAGAGATCGGGCAGCCGATTGGGGTGCTGCTGAGGGGGGTCGGAATGGAAACCCTGGCCCACCAGCCTGACCTGGGACAGGGTGGGCGGACCGATCTGTTGACACAGTCGCTCTGTGGCCATGGTCAGATCTTGACTGGAGGGGGCAATTTCGCTGCTACCTCCTGCCAAAGAAGCCAGCAGGCCAAGAAAGTGCTCTTCGCAGTTGGGCCCCACTCCCAGCGCAAAGAGGCGCAAGGCACCGCGCAAAGTGCTGGCCACCCTGCAGGCCTCGGCTTGCCGCCCTCCCTGTCCGTCGCTGATGAGCACCGCATAGAGAGGACGGTCAGGCAGATTGCGGCGCGCCTGTTCTCGCAGCCACTCCAGGGCGCCAACCAGGTCGGTCGTGCCGCCCCCCCTGGCCTGATATTGCAGCCAGTTCTTGGCCGACGAGAGGGAACCACTGCCAACCCGACGACCGTCCTGCCAACTTACCACCTGATGGTCGAAGATGGCCAGGGAGAAACGGTCCAGCGGACGCAGCCTGCGCAGGCATTGCAGAACAGCCCGTCGACCTTGCTCGGCCGTCCAGCCCTCCAGACTGGCAGATCGATCCAGAAGGAAAAGGATGTCGCGGGCAGCCGGTGTGGCCTGCGCCGGAGACAGGCGCAGTTGCAGCAAAAAGTGGTGCCCGTCGGACAGCAGACGCCCTTCGAATTCGTGGGGGCGAACTCGAATATGACAGACCAGGTCTCGCGCCACGCTTCCCGGCTGAGATTGCAGAGACACCGAAAGGGCACCATTGGGCAGGCGTTGCCAGCTGGCCGGCCTGGTGCAACTGATGTCTTCTGGGTGCAGGTCCTCGCCTTCAAACTGAAGCCGGCCCTCGAAAGGTGCCTCCCCGATGGGGCAGGGGAGGTGCAGCCGAAATCCTTCGGAGTCCCTTTCCAGGGGGTGCACATAGGAGAGCGTCAGGGTAACGGCTTCTGCCGGCAGAACGGGCTCCGTGCGAGCCGAAAAGTGGAGCCGTCCCCCCAATAGCACTCTCTCGGGTGCGGCTGTGGCCACGGGGCGCCCCTCTCGGTCGACCCAGAAGCCTTGCTGGACCGCGGAATGGGGTATGGGCACCCGGAAGAGGCCCTCGACGGCGAGAGAGGAGTTGTTGCGGTAGGTTTGGGTCAATTTGACACGCACGACCGGGCCCACCACCCGGGCTTCAACCAGGGTCTGTTCCAGCTTGAAGGGCTCGCACACCTTTTGCTCGACCCGGGTCTTTTGAAGTTCAGACCAGCCCGGCAGCGGGCCTCCCTCTGGACAAAGTTGGACCGCCAGCACGTCCCATCCGGTGAGTCGGCGCACGGTTTCTTGAACGGCCAGGTCGCGCGGGTCCTCCATACCCAGGATCAGGGTCTCTTCGTGTAACTCCATGGGCAGAGCCCGATGCAATCGCAGGAGGGGTCCCGGTAGCGCCTGCAACAGTTCGCGCCGCAGCGGGACCTTGGCCGGATCGACCCTGGCCAGCGAACCACTGCACAACGGCCAGCCTTGCAGACTGGGTTCTCCCTGAAAGAGGGACGGGGGAGATTCTTGGAGTTGCGATACCCAACCAGCAGGCCCACCATCATCTCGCATTTTGACAGTTTACAGTGTGACAGTTAAAATGTAAACACACGGGGGGGAGACCGCCGCAATTCTCCGAATCACAGCAAGATGCCAAAGCCTCGTCAACTACCCGAAGTCTGCCCCGTCAGCAGGCTCAAGGGGATCAAGATTTACTATGACAACGACTTGTATGAGTTCGCGATGTTGCAATTGAAGCTCTATGACGCCCGGGCGGTCTACGAAGGCACCAACTCTCGCTCAAGATCGACGGTGAATGGGCTGGTGAAAAATTTCGCAGGGCTGATCAACGCCTGCAACCCGGACTATGCGACGGTGTTAGCGGCCATCAACCGGCTTGGGCTATCGCTCAGGGCGAGTATTGAATTTGACCACGAACCGCCGCTGGGGGCCCCTTCCAATTGAGAAAGGGCGTATGTCAACACGCCTTTATCGCGGGCTATACTTCGGGAGTGGGAATTGTGGTTTTTCGCTGGCCTTGTCGCCTACGGCGTCGTCCGTAAACCAATCCAAGGACCAGGTTGCCTGCTGCTCCCATTCAGTGGGCTGGCGCTGGCCTTGTATTGGGTTTGGCATGGCCGCAATGACCGGTGTGACCGGAGCGCTGTAAACTGTCGGTGATGGAGCGGGCAAAGGGAAGGACGGCCCAATCGTCGTCGCGGGCGGGCCGCTGGCCAGGTCGGGGTTGCGCTCGTTGGGCCACGGCGCGGATCATTGCCCCTCCTTCTGGCTCAGCGCTTGCTGAAAATACTGAGCCACCTGAGGGCGGTGGTAGACGTCAGGATTGCCAAAGTAGTCTGTGAAGCTGTACTCGGCTGGCAAGGCGTAGTGCGAGGCGTAGTGTTGTTCGGCCAGTGCCAGCAGGTCGCTGCCGTTGCGGCCGTCGGGCCCCTGGATCTCGTGGAGCCGATCTTCTTCGCGGAGCCTGAGCAGGGTTTGCAACAGTTCCGCCTGCTGCCAGGAGGCGTCACCCCAGGGCTGCATCCAGCGTTTGTCCTGGTCGGGTTCTTCTACCCGGATGGCGTTGTGGACCGCCCCCGTATTCCAGTCGAGGGCTCCGCTGTGGCTGGCAAAGTCTTGAAACAGCCCCACGGTGCGGTCGATGTAGCTTTGATACTTTGAGTCGGAAATGGCGCCCTGCTTCTTCAGTTGACGCGCTCCTTCGATGATTTGCTGCGCGGCCATCGCCGTGTGCCCGCCGATAGCGACGTGACTGCTACTGCCGTTCTCGCGGGGTTGGTTCTGCCAATCCTGAGAAATCGGCTGGAAGTCGGCGGTGTAATTTTCCCAGAGCATTCCATTACGGCGAACAAACTTGTCCAAAATGATATCCATGCTCTCCTGGACCAGTGCTCGGGTTTGCGGCGTAGCCAGCACTTCGTTGGCCGCCAGCAACACCGACGAGAGTGCGTAGATGGTACTGTCGTTCCCTTTTACGCCCTCGCTTCCCGAATAGGTGGAGTCGGTGCCGCCAGGATTCTTGAAACTGCCTCGCTCGGTGTGGTCTCCCTCCGAGTGGATGTTGGCGTGAACGAAGAATCCCCCCTGAACGGGGTCGTGAAAGTCCTTCACCCAGGCCCCGAAGTAGCGGGCAAAGTCCTCTTTATAGTCGGGATTCCCCGTGGCCTGGTACAGTTCGGCGGCAGCCCGGAAGGCATAGGCGCGGGGGTTCACGCGCGTCATATCATCGGCACCGTCAGCGCTCTTGCCTGGCTCCCCAACGTGAGTGCTCTTGACCGATCCATCCTCGTTGAAGTCACGGCGATGCATGAAGACATCTCCCTCGGCCAGCAGCTTCTTGCCCCTGGCGTAGTTGGTCTCGGCAGCCTGGAGATAGCGGGCGGCGCGTGTCAGGTCGCCCTGGGCAGCGGCCACCTGGGCCGTCATGACCAGGCCGGCCGTGTGACGCCCGAAATCCAATCCCGAGGCCAAATGGTCGGTAGGCACGAGCTGGCCATCCTGAGTGCGCACGTGCAGCGGCAGCAGGCATGTGACCGGGTCCTGAGCAGCCGCGAAGCGGTCCATAACGGCATAAGCTTCTTCGCGATGAAAGGCAGCGCCGCTGGCCACCACGGCGCTTTCCCGCAGGATTTGCAGAGCCGTTCGGGATTTGAGTGCGACGGGAGGAGCCTCCTCCAACTGCGCCAGCGGGGCTCCCTGGGCAGCCTCCCGCCGGATGGGAACGGCCGGCTGAGGCGTCTCTTGCGTCCCTGCCATCGGATCGTTGGAGAGGGTGGGGCCTGGAACAGTGAACGTCATGTGGTCGGCCGGGTCGGCCGGGGTGGGCGGCGCCGCAACGGCCACCGGAGAGGGAGTGAGGGAGGCGGATGCTGGCCTCAAGCTCTGAATGTGCATGTTTGGATTCCTCCTATGTCTATGTCGTCAGCAATCTATGAGTGGCCAATGAAAAATACCTGATAGTGTGCGACAGACATATTCTAGGCGATGCCGGGCCGAGAGTCTTGCCATATATTGCTGCGCTGCCCGCCGGGCAGGGGGCGGGTCAGGGTCCTGTGGAAGTTCTGATCGGGAGGATTGAATTGCTTTTTGCGATTTTGCTGGATGCTCAGGGTCGGCTGTGGCGGCGCCATGAGTGCGGCCAGGAACCCTGCCCCCACGCGGCCCGAGGATGGATCCCCAGCCAGGGGTGGACCGGGGATGACGGCCGGGTCGCGCCTCAGTTGGACATTTTCGACGTGCCTGTCGATGGCATCACCTTTACACGCTACACCACCCCCGGGCGACATTTCGAGCACGCGGCCCGGGGACTGTCCGTGAAGAGCGTCCTGGGCGGCGTTGAAGAGTTTCGCATCGAGCACGGCCTGCACAAAGTACAGCCGGATCAGTTGCTGGTGATCAACTCGGGCCAGCGGTATGGATCCCAGGCCACGGCGGCGGCGCCAGAAATGGAAACCTACTGTGTCAGTTTTGGTCAGCGCCTGCTGGGCGAAGTCTACCGCGCTTGCAGCGCTCCGCTGCGCAATTTGCTCGACGATCCTGCGGCTTCGGGTAAGGCCCCCGAGTTGGTAGAGACGATTTATGCCCCCCACACCGGTCTGCTACCACTGGTGGGGCGGACCCGGCAATTGCTGGGAGAGCACCCCAGTTCGCTGGAACTGGAAGAGACGGCGCTGCATCTCCTGGAACGCCTCCTGTGTCAGGACGACGGGCTGCACGCCCACTCCCTCCAGCTCGGGATTCAAAATCCCAGGCTGCGACGGGAAACCTTGCAACGGCTCTTTCGTGCCCGAGATACCATGTTGGCGCGGGGTGGAGGTAGCCTATCCGAGTGGGCCGAAGTGGCCTGTCTGTCTCGTTTTCACTTCCTGCGGCTCTTTAAGCGAGTGTTCCAGTCCACGCCCGGGCAGTATTTGATCGGTCTGCGCCTGGACCACGCCCGCAGAGAGTTGCGTGCTTCCCGGCGTTCCATCCTGGAGGTAGCCCTGAACGCCGGATTTCAGAGCGCCAGCCAGTTTTCGACCGCCTTCCGCCGGCATTTTGGGGTCTCCCCTCGTCAATGGCGCCAAGGATGAGTACGGGTCCCGGTTGGAGGTTGAATATCCTTAAGGGCCCGTCCTGAAATAAGCTGGTCGAAATGGAGTCTGAAGTCATATTCGAT
>JADMJV010000069.1:170610-203601 GCA_018780265.1 bacterium | reverse complement strand
GCCTGTGGCCAGGACGAACTCATCCAATATCTTGGTCTTTAATTGGCCAGATGCCTCACTGTAGCGGAGCCCTGTCTGCAAAAGCAGCTCTCTTTTTGCTTGAAAACCCATGCACGATCTCACTTTTCTGCCTCCTTCCGCCATTTGCGGCGTCGGGTGACATTACTCGTGAGGCAAGTTTGGGGTCAAAGTGTGATCACCGGTGAGTCAATGCGAGGAATTACTCGCGTGCCACTGGCAGGCCTTCTTAAGGGAGAGGGGGGAAGGTCGAAAAGGTGGAGAGGGTCTTGCTAACTTGCCGGCACCCTAATCGTCCCAATGTAAGGCTTCGGGGTTTCAAATTGGACCAGGGTCTCTCCTTCTCCCCGTCCTCTCCACCTCTCCCTTTTGTTCCCCCGGGTACTGACAGTTCTCAGCTGCCAGTTCGTTACTATGATTCACGATTCGATTTTACCAGGGTTTGATCCATAATGTGCCTGAGTTATTTGGGGACGGGCCCTAACGGGGAGCGGTCGTCAAGCCTCGGAAACAGGAGAGAAACAGCACCACCAGATCGCGGCCCGCCAGGTGGTCGCCGCCACTGCTGGTGCCGCGGTTGCTGACCGTGTAGTAATGAGGACCTACCGCTTTGACCACGGCTCCCTGAGCCGTCACCTGGCCCCGAAAACTGCGAAAGCGGGCGGATTGAGGGGGCGCCAGGGAGGTGCCAGCAGCAATGGCCACGGCCTGGCCGGTGGGCGGCCGGACCGAAAGGGTCACCGAGTCCACATATCTCAGTTTGGTCTTGGTGCGTTTACGCTTGGGCACGACCTTGTAGCTGCCTTCCCGGCTGATGCTCAGCTTCAAGCGATGTCCGTCTACGCTGGCCGCGTTGAATTCCAACCAGGGGTGACTGAAATAGCTCACTTTAGGGCCGTAACTGAAGAACAGGAAAGACGACTGCTCCACTTTTTGGATAAACTCTTTGGATTGACTGGCCCGAAAGTCGATCATCACCGACACATTTTTGGAGGCGTCCAGATCCACAGCCAGGGTGTCCAGCAGCGTGGTGGGCACCTGGTAGCGCATGTTTTCCAGATCATAGGAAGAAAACATGCTGTTGTAGACGGCTCCCAAAATCAACAAACAGAAACCCACAAAAGCGATAATGCCGCCAAACGGGCCGGTCACGGCCAGCAACAGGAAGCCCACGATCAAGGTGACGCATCCCCCACCCATGATTTTGTTGCCGGAGCTGACCTGCTTTTCGGCGTGGCTATCACTCGACTCCAGATGGGCCAGTTGCTGACGCACTTGCTCCCAGGGACCCTCTAAGCGATATTTTGATTTGCCGTATTTTGACATCCCGAGAGCTTCGACGGGTGGGCAGGGAATCATCCCGGGCGCGAGAATCAGGGCAAATGTTTCGCAGTGGGGTGTTTGCTCTGATCGCAGCCGCAGTGTTGTGGGGTTGTAACTCTCCTTCCACCACGGACAGTCCTGTCACCCCTCAGGCCAGTTCGGCGCCGGCGCCCGCGGTAGCCGGCAAGATGCAGCAGACCATTGTGAGCCAGCGCAACGCCAAACCCGATTTCGAATTGGTCAGACAGGGCTCCATGGTGCAAGTGCGCTGTGGTTCGACCACGTATACCAGCAAAATCGAGGCGGACCGGGTCAAGGTGCTGGCCGACGATAAGCTGGTGGCCAAAGTCAAACAGAAAAAAGGAGGCTTCGAACTGGAAGACGGCAGCGGAGCCCGCCTGCTGCGCGCCAAAGTGAAAGCCGGTCCTTCTCTCAAGCTGGAAGATGGCCACAACCAGAGACTCTTTCAGATCGACGCGGCCGGCCCCACCCTGATCGTGCGCTCCGGCAACGGCGGCCCGCGTGGGTCGGTGCAAAAAGGCGCGGCTGGACTGGAATGGGTCGATGCCACCAAAAAGGTACAGGCAACCTTGACCGGTACTGAAGTGATTGCAGTGGGCCTGGTTTTGCCTCTGGAATCGCTGACCCCCGAACAGCGGGCGGCGGTTGCCCTGTACCTGGCGGAAGTGGGTCCTTAGCGTGGGCAAGTGCAAGGAATCGGCCGGAGTCCTCTATCCTCACCCCTGTACCCGCGAGGCCACACTGACCTGTTCCAGTTGCCAAAAAGCGATTTGCGCACTGCACGCTCGCAATTCCGCCTCGGGCCCGTCGATCTGCATCGGCTGCTTTAAAAAGATTCCCAAAGACCCCGAAGAGTCTCGCAGCGACCCTTTCTTGATGGCCGCCGCTTTCTACCCGGACTACGATACGGGAGGCGCCTCGCCCCTGTTGCGAGCGGCCACAGGCCTGGATGCGGTGGGCGACGTCGACCCCTTTGAGACCGACTTCGACGGCACTTAGAGTCCTTTATTATGCGCTGGGCGGAGGGCGCGGCCACGCCACCCGCAGCCGCCTGCTGAGCCAGTGGTTCCCACCCGGCACCAACATCCACTTCATCCTCCCGCAGCGCCTGCAATCCTGGAGCCGGGGACTGCAGGTGCACCTGGTAAGCCCATCCTCTTTGGGCGTGCAGGTGGCGCACCTGCTGCGCAAACTCCGCCCCGACCTGCTGGTGGTCGATACCTTCCCGCGCGGAGTGCTGGGAGAGCTTGCCGAGCTTGACTTCCCCTGCCCGGCGTGGCTGGTGGCCCGCTGGCTCAAGCTCAGCTACGCGCTGCGACCCGAAGTAGTGACGGCCCTGGGACGTTATCATAAAATACTACAGTGTGAACTGACCCCATGGGAACAGGGATGCCAGATAGGCCCGGTCGTAGCCACACCCCCTCAGCCCCAAGGAAAGCGGAAGATCTTGTGGCTGGGCAGTGGCCCCCTGGAGACCCAGTGTTTGCTCTCGCAGGCCCTGCCTTCAGAGGCGGTAATGGCGGCGCCGGACCTTGGGCAGTCGCGACAGGATGTGGCTCAATTGCTGGCCTCAGCGTCGCTGGTTATATCGGCAAGCGGATACAATGCCTACCACGAAATCGTCCAGGCCGGCACCCCCGCTATTTTCTGGCCGCAAGCACGACTCTATGATGAGCAGAATTTGCGGGCAGGGGGGCGCCTCGGGCCTAAACCAAGAGGCTGGCATCGCTGCGTGGACGACCTGCCCGGGTTGCAGGCGGCCCTAACCCAATGGAGGGACGGCAAACCGGCCTCGGCCGGTCCTCTGCCCCTGGGCCGACCCGAATTGGTGCGTTCCCTGTTTACTTAAAAGTCTTCTTCTTCGGCGGACTGGGAAAAGGACGCATTTCCATCGCATCCAGGCGTCCCCAAATATAGGCTTGCTGGACCGGGTCCACATTGGATAGCTCTACCGAACCTGGCACCAAAAAGCCCAGCCGATTCTGGCCGGCCAGGTCCAGGCGTAACAGACCGCTCTCCTTACTGGCCAGCAACAGGCCGTCCCGCTCGCGCAACAGGCGATGTGGCTGCGGAAAGGTCCCGATAGCCAGGCGATACAGGGGCGTGTAATCGGTATGACTCTGACCGGTTACAGGATCCGTGGTGGTCAGGCCGCCCAGGAAGTTGCCCAGGGCATCAAACGAATAGTCGTTGTAGCGTCCCAGATACAGTTGATTGGCGGGGTCGGTCGGGAAGCGAATCACCCCTAATTTGTCGGCAATATTTGCCTTTTCGTCCAGCTTGTAGCCCAACAAGGGATAGCCGCCGGGCCCTTCTAAAATGCCCTCACGCAACTGCATGCGCCCGTCGCGAGTGAAGCGATCCCCTTCAACGCAAAAGAAACCCTCGCCTTGAATGGCCAGGTGCAGGGAAATTCCGGTGGCGACCACCCGCCCCTGGCTCATATCCAGGTCCGGGTTGGGTCCCACATAGTAATTCGTGACCGTGGCCTTGTAGCCCGGCGTATACTGCTGAGCCAGATTCTCGCGACACCAAAGTGTCAAAACCTGTCGCCGTCCCAGCATGGAAGCCGGTTGGGCCCAGATCGGAGCCGAAAGTAGACAGAAAAACAGTAGACGATGCATTCACCCAGGTTTCCCGAGCCGGCTGTCAGGCAAACCTGGGCTACCGCTGCAGGGCGTCATGAAGCAGGCGATTCTCAAAGTTGACCATGTCGCATCGCCCACATGAGGTCTCCAGTTCCAGAGCCAAGAAGCGCCGGCGCACCTGCTGCATGGGCTGACCATTGAAAATCTCCATCACCGTTTGATGTCCAACGTTGCCCAGCGACTCCATGCGCCGGTTGGTCATGCAGCACAGGTAAGTCTCCCCATCCCAACCGATAAAGAGGTGCATCCAGGGAGAAAGACACGGTTTGTGCTGATAGATGCCAAGCGAATACTGTCCCTTGCGGCTGCGCTCCATTTCTTGCTCGCTACGCCCAAAGGGATAGACCATCCAGGGCGCGGTGGAATAACCGGCCTGGCGTCTGGCTTCCAGCACGCGCGGGGCCACTTCTTCGTTATAATTCTCAATCTGCCAACGAGAGAGGCGATTCTTGCGCGGTCCTTTCTCGTCCACCGGCATGGGATGTAGCTCGATCGCTCCCAGACCGGAAACCACGTCCACCAGAGCCGGCAGTTGTTTGTAGTTGCTCTGCTGAACGACCGAATTGATGCGAACGCGGGGCGAGTGGCCCGATTTTTTGCCCAGCTCGACCAACTTACGCACGGTGCGGGTGGTGCGCTTAAAACTGCCGGGGATTCCGCGAATTGAGTCGTGAACACTGGCCTTGGGGCCGTCCAGGCTTAGCGAGATGCTGTTAGGCCTGGCCCTGATCAGTCGGCGCAAGCGCTCCTCGGTCAGCAGGGTGCCGTTGGTGGTCATGTTGATCTTCAATTTCAGGGCCGTGCCGTGCTCGACGATGTCCAGAAAGTCCCGGCGCAGAAAGACCTCGCCACCCGAGAAATGAATCTTGCGGCAACCAAGGGCGGCCAGTTGGCCCAGCACATCAAACCATTGATCGGTGGTGAGCGCCTCTTCCTGCTTCGTTTTCCAGTAATGGCACATTTGACAGCGCAAATTGCAAAAGGAGGTCAGCTTGATCTTCACAGAAGAGAGCAAATCGGAATGCCCCGTCTCCAACGCCTGCCGGAGTCGGGCAACCTGGGCCGGGTCTTTGACGAAGTGAGGGATATTATACACGGATGCGCATTCTTTACTGTGCCAACGACCCCGTACCCTTTCCCAAGGGGGCCGGAGTTCGCATCGAGGCTACCGTAAGGGGACTGGTCAAGGCCGGGGCCCGGCTCACGCTGGTAACTCCCAAGGTCGGCAAGCCGGAGGGTTTTGCCGACAGCTTGGAGGGGATCGAGCATCACCAGGTGGCCGTGGGCCCTGGCGCTGACCCGTTCATCGACCGGGCCCTGCGTTTCCGGCGCGGGGTGGAAGAGTGGCTGGGCGGTCAGCCCTGGGACATTTTTTGGTTTCGTTCCCCGTGGGAAGGCTGGGCGGCTCAGCGCCAGAAATTCCGGGGACTCACGGTCTACGAAGCGCACGGATTTCCCTCCATGGAATTACCTCACCACTTTCCGGCCCTTCTGGATCATCCCGAGTTTCTGGGCCGACTGGCCTTTGAGGAACAGACGTTGCTGCAGATGTCCCGGCGAGTTTTGACCGTCAGCCAGACCGGTCTGCGTTTTCTGGGCACTCGCGGCGTGCCGAAAAGCAAAGTGGCGGTGCTGCCCAACAGTGCCCTCGAAGAGTCATTTTTGCAGCCTGCCCCACCACCCACCCCACCCCTGCGTCTGCTTTACACAGGCACGCTGGCTCCCTGGCAGGGTCTAGAATTGCTTTTTGAAGCCCTTCTCCACGTAAAGAACAAGTTGCCCGTGCAACTCGATCTGGTGGGCACTCGCAAGGGACGCTGGACGCGACCCCTGCGTCGCCTGGCCCAGCAGATGCGAGTTCGATCGATGGTTCACTTTTCGGGCCCCTACGCAGCCCACGATCTGCGGGGCATGCTGTCTCAAACCCATATTGGGGTGGCTCCCTTGCCGGCTGATTCGCGCAACACCGTGCAGGGATGTTGCCCCATCAAGCTGATCGAATTTATGGCGGCCGGACTGCCCATTTTATCGACCCGCCTGCCCGTGGTCGAAGAATTGGCGAAGCACGACGAATCGGCCTGGCTGGTCCGCCCAAACTCGCCCTGGGCGCTGGCTCAGGGCCTGCTGCGCCTGGCTGGCGATGCCGAACTGCGTCAACGCCTGGCCACGGCGGCTCAGACCCGAGCTCGTCAGCACTTTCACCGTTCTACCTTTGAAGCACGCCTGGCCGAGGTTTTAAGGACGCTCGATTAAACCGATATCTGACTGATACTGGGGATAGTTGGCCGGAACCTGGCCGGGGTGACCGGTCTGACAGCAAAAATTGAACTGATCGGGACGTGTTGACTTGGAGTAGCTGCCTGAATAGGTGTCCGATCCAGCGGCCGGGCAGGTAGGGACGGTCTTCAGGTAGCCGGGTAGCAACTGAGAAAGTCGTTCCGGGTAGCGCCCGCCGTTATCGCTGCTCCACATCTCAAGAGCGGTAGCGATGTTTTTTTGATTGGACTTGCAGGCAATCAGTCGACCCCGACCCCGACCGCGGGCTTTTGTGAAGTTGGGAGAAGCAATGGCGGCCAGGCCGGCCCCGCCCAAGCCCAGCACCGCGGCGGAGCCCTGATTGGTCACCCGCAGCCCATCCTTCTCTATCTGCACGCTCCACCGGTCGGGCACCAATAGCTCTTGCCTGGACAGCAAGCTCTTGAGCAACGGTCTACCGGGCGCGTCGGCCAGTTCGTCCAAAGCGCCTTTGAGGCCATCGACCAGACGACTCATTTCCAGGTAGCTGAACAGAGCGCTGCGGGCTCCATAGCTCGAGGCAAAAGCAGAGAACTCTTTGCGCCGCGCCAGCGAGGCTGCCTTGCCGTGGGCGCACTCCACCATTTTGGCCAGACTCTCCTGCCCCTTGGGGCCGGCGCTGAAGATCAAGGAGGCCGGTCTGTCGAGAAACATCCAACAGAGTTCACTGCCCTGATAGCTGAGTAGAAAGCCTTCCCGACCAGCCAGGGTCACTTTTTGTCCGGGCAGGGGCTGCAGCAGTTTTCGGGCCGCCTCGACGTCTTTGAGGCCAAACACCATGCCAAAGTTCCCTCCAGTTGCCAGCGAAGGGCGCCGGCCCCTGGCCAGACCGGATTGGGCCGCCGAGAGGGCCGAGTCCAGGTCGAAGGTCCAGGCCGCGTCGCCCGAAAAAGCCTGGCGAATCGCTTTATCACGAGCGCCACCGGGCAGCAGGCCGAGATAGGCCAGGCCCAGTCCCACGCCCATTCGACCTCTGGGTACCAGCCGAATCATCTCCACCAACAGGTCAAGCGAATAGATCAGGTCGAACCCCTGAAAACAGCCCCACTGCTCAGGGACCACCGCAGCCAAAGGGGCCGCCGACGAGGGGGTCTTCAAGAGTGCCTGAGCCAGCGAGTTGTTGGTCTTGGAATCGATGACGAGAAAGCCCTGACCCAGCCAACTCCCTTGTTTTTTCATCAAGCCGCCAACCAGGTAGGGCACCGTGCGCAATCCGGCCACGGTGCCAGCATCCACATGCTGGCCACCTACCTTTTCCAGGCTGCTCCAACACGGGCCAAAATCGCAGTAGATGGCCATACCGTTGCTCTTGGAGAGTCCCGGCAGGCGGGCCAACGCCTGCTGAAACTGGGGGTCCCTGTCCAGCGTATTCTTGTGGCCTGCGGCATCGACGGCCCGCTCCAAAATATGCCGACTACTCCCCATCATGACAACCCTATCGCTGACACAACACCAGCTAAGGCCATTCGTGTAAAGGGTCTGGCCGGCGTAGGCTTCTTCTTTCCAGCCCTTCTGCTTGATCATTTCGCGGGCCCCACCTGCATCGTAAAGCTGGCATTCCAGCAAAACATCCGCGCTTTTGTCCAGTTGACCGGCACCCTGACCTGCGTAGATGGCCATAAACCCACTGGCCGCATAAATCTTGAGCAGTTGGTCCAACTTGCGGCCACTGCGCTTCTCCAATTGCTGGGCAAACTGTTCCACCTCGGCCGATTCTTGGCGCAGTTTCTGCACCTCATCGCTCAGTTTGGCCGCGCCTTGCTCATCACGCATCTCGGCCGCCACCCACAGGACGGCTTGCTGAGGAGTTTCACGGGCCAGATCGTTCAAGCGGTGGGCTGAGCCCCGGTTCATCCAATAGAAGGCCCCCGCCGTGAGACCCCCGGCGGCCACCACCGGAATCAGGAATTTTGCCAGTTTCATCGACTTGTCACCCCCCTATCCTTGCTTCAATAGCGCCCCACAATTGACGCGCACACTCCCTTTTGCTCATCGGTTCCAGAGCCATCAGACCTTGCTGACTGACCAGCGTAATGGTATTGAAGTCACCGGCGAAGCCACTGTTGGGCTGATTGGCTCGATTGAGCACCACCAGGTCGCACTTCTTCCGTTCCAGTTTGGCTTTGGCATTCTCTTCGGCGTGGTCGGTTTCCAGGGCAAAGCCCACCAAGAATTGATGGGCGCGTTTGTGTTCGCCCAGCCAGGCCAGAATGTCTGGGGTGCGCCGCAAGGCGATCGACCAATCCTCTCCCAGGTGTTCTTTCTTCAGCTTACCGGCGCTGACCAGCATGGGGGTAAAATCTGCCACGGCCGCCGACTTGATCAAAATGTCGCAGACGGAAAAGTGCTGCTGGCAGGCGCTCAGCATTTCCTCGGCGCTGTCCACCCGCACCAGAGTGACTCCAGACGGAGCCGGCAGGGCCACCGGGCCGCTGATCAGCACGACTTCGGCCCCGCGAGCCTGAGCCTCGGCGGCCATCGCGTAGCCCATTTTACCCGTTGAATGGTTACTGAGGTAGCGCACCGCATCGATAGCCTCACGAGTGGGTCCGGCCGTGATCATCACCTTTCGCCCCCGCAGGCTTGCCTGGCCCAGGGCCCAGCGGGCCAACTCTAACGGCTCGGCCAGCCGCCCGGGGCCAATCATTCCACTGGCCAATTCGCCCTGCTCGGGCTCCAGCAGCAGGGCTCCGTCCTCGCACAAGCGCCTGGCGTTGCGCTGGGTAGCCGGGTGCAGCCACAGGTCGGGATCCATCGCCGGTGCCAGTCGCACCGGAGTGCCCTGAGGCAAGGACAGCAGCACCAGGGCGAGCGCGTTGTCAGCCAGACCCACAGCCAACTTGGCCAGAGTATTGGCGCTGCATGGGGCCACCAGAGCCAACTGGGCCCAACGCGCCCAGTGCACGTGCCAGGATCCCCCCTGCTGATGTTCGGGCGCATAGGGATTGACAACAACCGAGTGGTGACTCACATTTTGCAGTGCCAGCGGGCTGACAAAATGGACAGCATCGGGGGTCATCACTACCCGGACCTCGGCCCCCAGACGCTGCAACTCACGCACGATCCAGGGGGCCTTATAAGCCGAAATGCTGCCGCACACGCCCAGGATTACTCGCATTCGACCTCGTGGGCGGCCTCAGCAAGCTCGTCCTCGTCCTCGTCCTCGTCCTCAAAGGGTTCCGCCTCCAGCAAAGTGCGGCGTACTCCGGCCAGAAAGGCGCTTCCTTGCTCAGCCGCATAGGCGGCCACTTCCAGTTGCACCACCTGTCCGTCACGCACAAACTCACGCAAGGATCGACAGGCCTCCTCCCAGGCATAGAGCGCCTTGAGCTTGTCGGCTCGGGCAACCAGAAAGGACGGGTGGGCGACTGGCACCTTGCGCTCCTCGTGACGGACTTTGCCGTCTAGATAGACCTCGAGCTCCCGGATGAGCGGGTAGGCCTGCTGGCCCGTCAGATTGCCATGTTTGAGAGCCTGCAGCACGGACTGCAATTGCAGGTGCACCGTGGGAAGCGTACCGGGAACGGTCGTCTCCAGGCATTCCTGAATGGCCCGCTCGCGGTCCTCGGTCCACTCAAAAAACTCGGGAGCATCTTCCGGCCGCGCTGCAATAGCCGTGATCGTCCCGGTCTCGGTCTCCGTGTCCGATCCCGCCGCCTCTCTACGACGCTTTTCTTGCCACTGCGCGTAGTAATTCACGGGGGGCTTGGGGTCTTCGCTCACGCGTAGGCTGTTTGTGACTGCAGCGGCTGCAGCGGAGCAGCCAGTCCGCACAGTTGATTGAGCGAGGCCCATTTGCTCTGGAGGTCGGCCTGTTGGGTCGAATCCTTCATCCACTCCTCAAAGCTGGGAGTCTTGGCCGTACTGCCGTGGTCCGTGACGTAATCGCTATACTTCTGCAGCAAGGCATAGCGTTTGGTAAATTCCTGAGCATTCTCGGCATTGCGGATGGCGTCGGCCTGGGCCCGCCCGGCCTGGGCTTCCAGCTCGGCTTGCCTGGCCGGGTCGGCCTCTGCGGCGGCCTGAGCGCTGAGGCGACCGGCCAACGCTTCGGCGTCTTTGGTCTTCTTCTGATAGTCGCCTACGGTTGTTTTGAGGTTGAGCATCTGGGCGTTGTCTTTGATATTTCGCTCGGCCCGATCGCGCGATTCGTCAAAGGGCAACTCCAGTTGGCGCGGCCCCTTGCCATCCAGGGTGATGCCGGCGGTGACCATGGCCGTGGTGGTTCGCCCCTTACCCTGGTGACAGTTAAAAACGTACTGGGGATCCTTGTCCCCGTATTTGGTAGACATCTCATTCATAAAATTACGCACCGAGTCCAGTCCCTGAGGGTCTGGACTTTTCTCGTCGGTGAGCGGAATGCGCCGATACTCAAAATTGGGATACTTGGCCTGCAGGTCCTGGACAATGTCTTGGGTTGTCTGGCAGTTGTCGGCGTTCAGCTTCACTTCGCGCAGCACACGCCGGGTTTTGAGCCGGCCATTTTCTTTGACCGGCTTGTTGTCAGGCCCCAGCACCGGCACCTCTTCGGCCACTTTGATGCTACCTCGCGCCATCAGCTCTTTTTTGAGCTTCTCCTCCATGGCCTCGACCTCTTGGGCGCTGGCGCCCTTCTTCAGGTCGACGTTCTCCATACCCTCAATCTGTCGTAAATTATAGGGCTTACCCTCGACATAAACGACCCCTTCAGCCCGGGTGTTGGCCCACACCACCGGCTTGCCATTCATCTTCTTGATCACGTCTTCAAAGCCCTGACGGGTGGGCTGGCCCACGCCGTGTACCGGCTTGTCCGGCATTTTGCGGTAGTTGGGCGCATTCTCCTGAACCTTGGGGTCCTTGCTCTGGTAAAGTCCGCCCTCGGTGTAGCGAATTCGGTCAGGAAACTGGTCAGCTTTCAATTCGGCTGTCTTGGGATCAAAAACCGGCTTCTCGACTGCCGGGCACATCTCGTGCAGCTTGCCCACCGGCTTGGCGGGAGCTTCCTGACCAAACTTTGGCAGGTAAATGTCCTTGAGCTTGCGGGCCAGCCGCAGCGTGTCCTCGGAGAAAAACTTAAAATTGCTCCAGTGGGGGATCAAGCTGGAGGGGTCGTCGGCTGGTTTGGCCTTCTCCGTCTTGGTAGGAGTGGCCACCTCGTCCATGGGAAAAAGGGTACCCTGCACCTCTTTCCCACGCACCGGCGTAAAGCCGGCCTCTTTGTCGCCGTACATTTTGAGGGTATCCAGTGTCTCTTGCTGCCACAAACCCTGCGTCAACGGATACACCTTATCGGGAGGGGTTTCGCGGGTTCGGCCGGTGGGGGCGGCATCTGGCCGAAACAGGATGTAATCGGGTTCGTTCGCCATGGTTACTCCTCCCGCTGTGGGCGCTCTGATCGACCGCCCAAAGCCCCCCGACCATATCACTTTTCGAAGGCCGGTTCAATCTCCTGTTGCAGCCCGTGGGCAAGCTCAGAGGGGTGCGTCACCGGGGACCGAAACGGCTGAAATGAATCAAGTGTCTCAACGTTTAATCCCCTTCGGGGAATCGATCTTCTCCACCATGTCGCGCCTGGCTGTGCAGCATCAAGCCGTCAATCTTTCCCAGGGGTTCCCCGATTTCGATGGACCAGACTGGCTCATAGAAGCCGCCGTGAAGGCCATTCACAACGGACCCAACCAGTATGCCCCCAGCCTGGGCAATCCGCTCTTACGTCAGAAACTGAGCGAGAAAATGGAGCGTGAGGCGGGCCTGAAATACGAACCAGACCGGGAGATCACGGTGGTCAGCGGAGCCACCGAGGGCATCGCGGCCGTGCTGCTGGGATTGCTCAATCCCGGTGATGAGGTGATCCTCTTTGAACCTTTTTATGACAGCTATCCAGCCTGCGTGGCGATGGCCGGGGCTACGGCCCGCTTCTTGCCCCTGCGATTGCCCGACTTTTCGGTCGACTGGGAGGCCCTGGAAAAGCTGATCACCCCCAAAACCCGGGCCCTGATGATCAATACGCCCGGCAATCCTCACGGCAAAGTCTTCTCTGGCCACGAACTCGACCTGTTCCGACAACTGGGCGAAAGGCACCCCCAGTTGATCTTTATCACCGATGAAGTCTACGAGCACATCGTTTTCGCTCCGGCTGTCCATGTCCATCTGGCCAGCCTGCCCGGCATGCGTGACAAAACCATGGTCATTTCGTCCTTTTCCAAGACTCTGAGCATGACCGGTTGGAAAGTTGGCTACGTCTTTGCGCCCCCCGCCCTGACCGCTGCCGTGCGCGCCTCCCACCAGTTTCTCACTTTTTGCTCGGTCTCTCCCTTACAGGCGGCCCTGGCCGAGGTGATGGATCGACTGCCGGACTACACTACTGAGTTGCAGCAAGAGTATTTGCAGCGTCGCGATCTGTGGTGCAACCTCTTGGAGGAGGCGAAAATCCCCTACAACGTGCCTCAGGGCAGCTACTTTGTCATCTCCGACGTGCGCTCTCTGGGACACCAGGATGATGTCAAATTCTGTCACTGGATCACCGAAAAACTGGGGGTGGCGGCCATACCCGCCAGCGCCTTCTATCATACGCCGGGAGCCGGACGCGGCCTGGTGCGCTGGGCCTTTTGTAAGAGCCTGGACACTTTACGCCAGGCAGGCCAAAGATTGCTCCCCCTGCGCCACTCATGAGTAAGCGCCTGACCACTCGACCGAAACTGGTCGTGCGCAACGCCACCCTGAAAGACATCGACGCCATTGTGGATCTGTCCGGTCGGGTCTACGACACCCCGTACCCGGCCTCCGCCCTACGCGGGCAGATCAATCACTATTCGGAAGGCTGCTTCGTGGTCGTCTTCGAGGAGACCATCATCGGTTATTGCGCCACCCTGCGAGTCCCCGAAAAGAAGGCCCTGCGCCGCCATACCTGGCAAGAGATAACCGGGGGCGGCTTTTGCACCACCCACAAGCCGGATGGCGACTTTCTCTACGGTGTAGAGGTGATGGTAGACCCCAATTACCGCGGTTTACGCATCGGCGAGCGCCTCTACGGAGAGCGCCGCAACCTGTGCAAGCACTACCGCCTCAAGGGCATTACTTTTGGCGGCCGCCTCCCTTTGCTGCGGCGGCGGTTGCGCCAGACCGAAACGGTGCAGCGCTACATTGAACTTGTGCAGGCCAAGAAAATCAAGGATCCCGTACTCAGCTTCCAGTTGCGCCAGGGCTACGAGGTGTTCCAGGTTCTGCCGAACTACTTGCCCGACGATACCGAATCGCTGGGCTACGCGGCCCAAATGGTGTGGCGCAATCCGGAGGTCGAACCCGGCGAAAACACCCGCGCCCATCACCGCGCCCCCCGCCAAAACGTGGTGCGAGTAGCCTCGGTCCAATATCAGCAGCGGGCTATCGGGAGCTTTCAAGAATTTGAGGATATCGCCACCTACTTCGTAGATGTCGTGTCTGACTACAAGGCTGACTTTGTGCTCTTTCCAGAGATGTTCACACTGCAGTTGCTTTCTATCTCGCATGAAAAACAGGCGCCCGAAGCCGCCATTGATACTCTGAGCGGCTTCACCGACGCTATCAAAGACCTCTTTCACCGTCTGGCCATCAAGTTCAACGTCAATATTATCGCCGGCTCACACCCCACCACCACGCGCGAGGGAGCGATTGAAAACCTGTCCTTCATCTGCCTGCGCGATGGGGCCGTCCATGTCCAGCCCAAGATTCACCCCACCCCCAGCGAACGCTTCTGGTGGAACATCACCGGGGGCAGCAAACTCCATGTCATCGACACCGACTGTGGCCCCATCGGGGTGCTGATCTGTTATGACGTGGAGTTTCCCGAACTGGCCCGCCACCTCATCGACCAGGGCGCCAACCTGCTCTTCGTACCCTTCTGCACCGACGAGCGTCAAGGCTACCTGCGGGTGCGCTACTCAGCCCAGGCCCGGGCCGTGGAAAACCAGTGCTACGTCATCATGTCTGGCAACGTGGGCAATCTGCCCCGCGTACACGCCATGGACATCCAGTACGCCCAGAGTTGCATCCTGACCCCCTGCGACTTTGCCTTCGCCCGCGACGGCATCGCTGCTGACACCACTCCCAACGTGGAGCAGGTCATCTTTGCCGACCTGCGCCTGGACGCGCTCTACGAAGCCCGCCATTCCGGCACGGTACTCAATGTTCACGATCGCCGCCACGACCTTTACAGCGTGGTCTGGCACAAACACAGGCGTCATTAGCCGAAGGATGCCGGCGGACTGGCTTGAAGTGGGGCCCCATGGAGCTGGTCGCGGTAGTGCAGGTGTCTCTCGAGCCCGAGTGGTTTCGCCTCGATTTGCCCGAGAGAAAAAAGTGGCAACGAGATCTTTTGCAAGCCATCACGGCCAGCGAGGAGGTCAGTTGCAGCTGGTTTGACGCCGAAGCCTGGACGGGAAAATTCACCGACTTCTCGCTATGCGAGTTCGAAGACCTGGATAGCTACAATTCTCTGTGGGGCGACCTGAGGCGACATCCTTTTCTATCTACGCCCTTCGCCTTCGCTTCGCGGGTGGTGATGGGCATGGAACTCGCCGCCGAGTCCTTTCCAGAACCACCACCCCTGACTCCCGCTCCCCTGGTTTGCACCAACTGCGGCCATCATTTGAAGGCTATTGCCAAATTTTGCGGCGGCTGCGGTAGCGTCAATGCTTATCATCAGGGGGTTCCAGGCCCATGAAAGTCATTCAAGTAAGCCAATTGGGTGGACCGGAGGTGCTCACCCTCAGCCACGTTCCCGACCTTGTCCCGGGTCCGGGCCAGGTGGTGGTAAAGCTACTTGCCGTGGGCGTCAATCCGGTGGACACCTATGTTCGCAGCGGCATTTACGGTCCCCGTCCTCTTCCATATGTGCCAGGCAGCGATGCAGCCGGTGAGGTGATCGCCCTGGGCGAGAACGTGGGCGAATGGAAGGTAGGCGACCGTGTCTACCTGGCGGGGTCCCTCTCGGGCACCTACGCTCAACAGGCATTGTGCAGCACCCAACAGTTGCAGCCGCTACCGCCCAACATCGGCTTCAAGCAAGGGGCGGCCCTTTATGTGCCCTATTCCACCGCCTACCGGGCCCTTTTTCAGAGGGGCCAGGCCCAGCCCGGCGAGTGGGTGTTGATCCACGGAGCCAGCGGCGGAGTGGGTCTGGCGGCCGTCCAGTGGGGGCGGGCCATGGGCCTGCGCCTCATCGGCACGGCCGGAACGTCCGAGGGCATCGAACAGGTGCTGCGCCAGGGTGCTCACCACGCCCTCAACCATCGCTCTCCCGACTATCCGGCCGAGGTCCAACGCATTACCGGGGGCGAGGGTCCCGCCCTGGTCCTGGAGATGTTGGCCAACATCAATCTGCAGAGCGACCTGGAAATGCTGGCCAAATACGGGCGCGTGGTGGTAATCGGCAACCGGGGCAGCCTGGACTTCAATCCTCGCGCCACCATGGGCAAAGAGGCCGACATCCGCGGTATGTCACTGTTTAATACCCCGCCTCAGCAGTTGGAGCAGATTCAAAAGGCCATCGTGGCCGGACTCGAGGCAGGCTTTCTGCGCCCGGTTATCGGGCGCGAGTTTTTCCTGGAGCAGGCGGCTCAGGCCCACATCGCCGTCATGGAAACCGGCTCCATGGGCAAGATTGTGCTACTGCCCTGGCCGTCACGTTGACCGCAATGGATTGACCCAGTCCAGTCCAGCAAAGCGAGAAAAGTCGTGGTCGCAAGAACAAAGCGTGGCGCCATGCTCTATGGCCAGTGCCGCCAGGTGGGCGTCCGTGGTCAGGTTTCCACCTGTGCCGGTCTGAGTCAAGAGTTGTTGGAGCAACTGAGAGTGGCGATTGCCGGGATGAATGACCACGGTATTGGCCAGACCCAACCAACGATTCACCAGTGTGCAGGCCTCCGCAACCGGCAACGGCCGGGGAAAAATACCAGGCCGAGTGGTGATGCGCACAAAGGCCAGCAAGGCGGACCAGGCAAAGGCAACCGTTTGAGTGCTGGACAACGATTCTTCCAGCCAGTTCTTGGCGGGCAGATGAAGATCGGAGTCTTTGTTGTAAGCGTAGAGCAGCAAGTTGGCGTCAAGCAGTTTCACGGACTACTTCCTCATCGACAACTTGCGAACAATCTCTTCGTCTTCCAGATCGGCTGCCAATGCCAGGGATTTGGTCAGGTCCAGGGTTGGGGTCCCCATGGACACGGCTTCGACCTTGAACGCTCGGGCGCGGCGCCGATTTCCTCCGCCCAGAGCCTCACGAACAGCCACATTGAGAGCCTCCTTAAAAGAAATCCCCCGCTCTTTCATCGTGGTTTGCAGCATTTGCAGGACATCGGGGTCAAGTGTCACGGTGGTTCTCACTCTGCAATCTTAGCATCACCATGTTTGCTGTCAAGATGCCACATCCCATGTCGGATGCCTATCAGCGCGTTCGCGACATGCTCTGTCTGGGCTCCGGCCCGGCAGGCGCCTCGACCAGATTGTCGGCTACTGGAAGTCGTCCACCGACGTCGAACTTAATCCTCACCGTGTTGGCCAAAGGGATCAAGCACTACGACGCCTGGTATTGGCCTTGTCCACCTTTCGCGTGATGGGCGCGGTGAGGCGCTATAGGCACGCGCGGTGGTGAGCATGTTGACTTCCGCGATGCTCACCCTGATCGTCTTTACTATGTCGGCCATTTGGGTGGCTGTGCAGTTGGCCAGCGCCCAACTATCCTCGCGTATTATTGCCCTGGCCCTGCAGGAGAAGTCCACCCGCTTCTGTCTGGGCATCTGTGTTTATGCCTTCGCTTTCTCACTGGCCGTGCTGTCGCGTATCGATTAACGATACCACGGTAACCCCAGAAACCCCCTCCATCTCGGGATCTCGGCTTAGAAAGGAGAGCGTATCGGGAAGGGCGCCTGTGGAGTTGGTGGAACCTTGATGGATGGAGGCCAGGCGCAACAAACCCATCACTTTTGCCGAAGTCCGCAGTTGGGACGACGAGACTCGTTGGGAATTGTTGGATGGTCACGCCTATGCCATGAGCTCGCCCAGTGTCATGCACCAGGATGTGGTGCTGGCTCTGGCGCTGCGGCTATCGCCGCAGTTTCAAGGGGGCCAGTGCCGCCTCTATGTGGCTCCTTTGGATGTGAAGCTGTCGGAACACGATATGGTGCAGCCGGACCTTATGGTGGTGTGCCAGCCTGAGCAGGTCAAGGGAGGATACATCGACGGGGCACCGCGCCTGATCGTGGAGGTTCTTTCGCCTTCAACTCAGCGGCATGATCGCATCCGGAAGCTTGACCTTTACGGCAAGTTTGGCGTGAACGAATGCTGGCTGGTCACTCCGCATCCCTTTATGCTGGAGGTCTACACCAACCAGGAAGGCGTTTTTGCTCGGGTGGGTGCGGCCAGCGAGAACGGGACCTTTCGCAGCCAGGCTTTTCCTGAGTTGAAACTGGACCTAGCCGAACTCTTTGCCAATTTGCCTCTGCCACCGGCGGATGATGTGCATGAGCCAACCCCAGCCTATCGTGCCTAAAATCCCAGGCATCTGCTACACAGTGTGGTCGGCGGCGCCCTGACGCAGGGCACCGGCCAGCGCGGCCATATCTCCGTAGTTGCGGACGCGCACGTCGCGGCAGAGCAAGGCACTCGACAGGCAGACCAGCTTTTTTGATATGGGGGGAAACTCTCTCTCCGGTCTGGACCTGCTGGCTTGCCTGGAGAAGGCGCTGGGGGTGAGGCTGCCAGTGGCCATGCTGTTTACGCATCCCACCATCGCCGACCAGGCCCCGGCTCTGGCCATGGGACGGATTCCGGGACTGTGTGGCGACTGCCTGTCTCTGCGGGAGATGGCCTTGCAATTGGGCGAGCAGGGTCGACGGATTGCCCACCTGATGCTGATCGATTCATTTCCCACCCTGGCAGTGCCCCGGGCCCGCAGACTGACCGACCGCTTGCGCTGGGTGAGGCAGCGGATTCTGTTTCATTTACTCACTCTGCCGCTACTCCACCCCTAGCGCCGACTCCGTCACCTCAAAGGGGCGAGCCAGCATATCGCCAAAATGTTTGCACAAGAAGTCAGTTCCCCTGTGGATCCGGCATCCAGGCCAAGGTCGGCGTACCGGCCGGAGGGGCCATGGGTCGCTTCGAGAAGGGTGGCAAATGAAACGTTCCATCGGGATGCTTGCCTTGTTGTGGCTGGGCGCCAACCTGGCCTGGGGTGAGCCGGCGGCTCAGATCAACTGTAAGTCCGGAGGCGAGCCGCTGACCGGCTTCTCGGCTTCAGGAAATCGCGTCTATATCAACTGGGGCGAGGGGGTCAGTGTTTTCGACCTGGCCAGTTGGCGCCAGGTGGCTCGATTCCCCAATATGAAGCGAGTTTGCGGGGTGGCGCTCAGCCGCACGGGGAATCTGCTGGCAGTGGGAGACTATCCCAGTCAGTTGCGGGTTTACGACTGCGCTAAAGCCAGTCTGGCATGGTCCTTTTCCGGTTCCAAGGTAGACGGCGCTTACGACGTGAGCTTCTCGCCGCGGGAGGACCGACTCTTGTGCTGGGGAGCGGCTCACGGGCCGGTGTATCTCGATCCCGTCACCCGTCTCTTTGACGGGCCCAGTGGACGGCTATTGTTTTCCTGGAACTGGACGGTTTCGCAACGCGGCGGCCAGGAATTGGCCTGGGCGCCGGATGGTGGCTGCATTGTGCGGGGAGCGCTGGACAAACTGCAGAGCTACTCGCCGCTCACCGGTCAAAAGCTGGCCGAGGTTCGCCTGGGGGGCGACAGCATTCACGTGGACCCCGAACCTGCCGGCATCCGAGTTCGGCACATGGCTGACAACGGAGCTCATTGCGTGGAGACCATTCACAGCACGCCCGGCCTCAAAGTGGTCACCTTCAAGCCCGACTTCCAAAGCGACACGGTGCGCAATCGGGATGGTAGCCTGCAGTGGAAGAACGAAGGCGACAGGCTGATGGTGACTGACAAGCAGGACCAGCCCGTCTACACCAGTTCGTCGAAAGCCACTCTGAACTGGTGGACTCGGGGCGGATTTGTGGTGACGGACGAGGAGGGGAGCCACTGCTACTCGCGCGAGGGCAAGCTGTTGGGCGACACACCCGCAATTATGATGCGCATTGGTGCCAGCGACTTCGCCATGGAAGGCGTGGGCTATGGTGGCCCCTCCAAGATTTTCGATCTGGGCACCGGCAAACTGCTGGGGAAACTGGCCTACGCAGCCGGCCCCAGCTATCCGCCTGATGCCAGCCGCCTGGCGGTGTGCACGGACAAGGGCCTGCTCGTGCTCGACGTCGCGGCCAGTCTCAAGGAGCAACGCCTGGTGGCCTTGCGCCAGGTTCATGGCGTCTCCAAGCAGAGTAGTGTCCTCTACGGGCTCAGTCAGATCCGCCCCAGTAAGCCTTGGCCGCGCTCAGCAGAAGCCCGGTGGTGTTGGCTACCCAGCTCAAGCGAGTCTTCTTCCAGGATTCCCAACCTTCGGGCAGACTGTGTTCCTGGAACATCCGCTGCACGTCGCTCAGGGCCAGGGCCGGCTCCCCATCCTGAATGGGAGCACCCGGTTTGTTGGCCAGCAAGGCGAACAACAGACCGAATTCGCCAGCCGACCCGACCAAATTGTTTTCTCCAAGAAGTCTGGTCAGCTTCACCTCCAGGGCCCTCTGAGCGGCGGCCGCCTCTTGGGGAGTCCCCGACAGTTGGGCCAACAGGGCCGGACCTGTCGACTTTACAAACTCCAACACGTCGCCAGCCAGCAGTCCGGCCACGTGCCATCCTCCCACCTTGGATTGATCATCTCGTTTCAGGTTCTCGGCAATAAATTGCCCAACCTTGGAGCGCTTGATCAGACCTTCCTGGGCATGGGCCGCCAGTCGCTGAAAGTCTGCTTCACTGAATCGTCCCGTATCCGGTTTTGACGGATCCCCCTGGAGAATTCCGCTGTGGCCCGGGTGAGATCCCTGCGAACCTGGAAAATCCAGGGAAAATAGGCCCTGCGGAACCAGTTGGTCGCCAGGCATCCGCGAATGATTCCCCGAGGCAAAGAAGGCCAGCAACTCTCCCAGGTCTCCTCCCCCGCTGTTCCCCAGTCTCCTGACTTCCTCGATACTGGCCAGCGGCTTTTCTACTTGGTGGCGCGCCTGCAAGGCGCCGCTTTGCAGGGCAGACCCGATAAACGGGCAGGTGGCTTTCTGGGTGGCTATCCTGGCCAGCTGCTCCGGCGATAGTTGCAAGGGAGGCTGGCTGACCTCGGTAGAGGGCTGAAAAGTGTCCTGTAGGCTGGGTGTACCGGGCGGTTTCTGAGAGAGATGCCACGGACAACCGCTACCGCGGGAGGTCTGGATTTTCACGACTTAACTCCTTGACTGAGATAAGCCAAGGATAGGGCGGCAGGCGCAATCGATCGTCATGGCAGCGTGAAACGAGGCGGCTTCCGGTGTGTCGAAGGGTAACAAATCCGGCACATTGGTGTCAGATTTTCCGTTTAGATAGCAAGACCGCCCTCCTCGTCCGGAAACTTTGCGCAATGGAGATCCCACCAAGATATCTGACGAGTTGATGGATGAAGTCGACAAAGCCATGCAGACCCAGGGGTCGGGCAACCTGGATGCGCTGCTGGGGGCAGTGACCCAGAACTTCATGGACCGCAAAGCGGAAGAAGCCGGTCCCGCGGGAGGGGCTAAAGACAAGCCGAAAGACGACGCGGTTCGACCCGCTGGCAAGGCCGGCAAGGCGAGCCCCGCTGGGGCGGCCAACGGAGCCAAACCCGGCGCAGCTAATTCCTCGGCGACAAGAAAGGCGGAGCCAAAGCCGAGGAGCGGGTGGATGTACTGATGCCCACCGCCCGGGTAACTCAGCTGGTGGACGTGCGCCCGGGCGGGCAACTGGCTGCTGACGGCGTGCTTGGCACCTATCGCAAACTCGACGATATGCCGTCGTTCAACGGCGCCTTGTTGAGGAAGAGGACCGGCAAAGAAATGGTTCAGGATTACAACGAGAAGCGTGAGCGTGGTGAAAAGGTGGACCCGCTCACCGAAGAGCAGCAACAGAAGCTGCTGAATCCAGTGGCAACCCCCAAATAGCTAGCTGGGTTTCTTGGTGATGCTACGTCGGCGGCAAGGTGATCTTGCCCAGACTGACCCGTCCGCGCATAATTTTTGGGACTGGTTGTTGGGCCTTTGTCACCTGGTCCCAAGTCACCTGACCCAGGATCTGCCCCTCGTGGACTACCTTCGTTGGAAACCGATGTCGGGACTGCAGTCCACTGCTGCGACCGGGGCAGGGAGGGATTCGGAGAAGAGCGCCAGGCTCAGAACCAGCCCGAACTGGGCGGCATAGCACCAGAACCAGGCCATTCCCTCCCAGAAAAACGGCGTGAGGGGAACGACCATCGGAAGTAGTCCGGTGGCCGCGAGAGCAAGTCCCGATTTCCAACGACCCAGACGGTGGGCCAACCAACCTGCGGAACACCCCACCGCCACAAAACCCGCGAAAAGAAAGAGCAGCACTCCATCATCGGCCCACTGGCAGGGACGGGCGAAAGTGAATAACCCCAGTCCCAAGTGAATGCCCACGGACAAAAAGGCCAGCCCGAATCCCCCGTTGACCCAACGAAAACACTGCCACAACGTGAACATCACGAAGCCGTAGAAAGCGAAAATTACTGCCGCAAGCAGCGGCGGCCCGGCAACGTAAGCGATGCCGCCGAGGAACCCGGTGGGGATGGGCAGCACGTAACAGGCCGCCAGCATCAGCAACGCACTATTCACGGTCATCTGGGTAAGTCGTTCTGGGCTCCGGGCGCAAATCCCGCGGGAAAACAGTCTCTTGCGGGCTTCTCGCCGAGACGCAGGTAGATTTCGCGCTTAACCTGTGACACAAGTTGGCGCACCTGTCAGACCATGTCCGCTCTGTGATGGGGGTATAGTTGAACTGTCTCTTCCAGCCGCAGGATGGCTTCGGTGAATGTTGTTGCCGCGTCGGAGCATCAAGGTGGCCAGGTACTCTGGCGAGGCTTCGTGGACTTCGTCGATCAGCGGCTGGTCTGGCAGGTCGGCGAAGATGGGGCCGAGGTCGAATTTCAGATGGGGGAAGACTACGCTGTGCAAGGGGTCGCGTTCGGTGTAGCTGCCGGCCACTCGAAAGCTGAAGTTGTCGTTGTGCAGCACCTCAATCATGGCTGGGTGAGGGGTGACCAGCCAGTATTCGGCGACGCCGGCCCGGGCATAGAGATTAAGCTTGCGTACACGGTCATGGCGCACGGTCGAGTCGGAAAGTATCTCGATGATGAGGCGGGGGGGGCCCTCGACGTGTGTGCGGAGCATCTGGGCGGGCTCGCAAACGACCAGCAGATCGGGCTGGACTACATCGTGGTCGGTCAGTTTGACGTCCATGGGGGCGACCAGCAACTGACAGGGTTTACCGTTGAAGGCCGGCAAGAGGGCGCCGGTGAGGCGCACAGACACCAGTTGGTGGGCGGTCAGAGGGGAGCTCATAGCGTAGGGATGGCCGTCGATTAGCTCCCAGCGCTGTTCGCCATCGAAATCGGGCAGGTCGATCCAGGTGTAGCGTTTACCGGGCTGGAGGTTCATAGCGGTGAGATTCTGGCTGGCGGCCAGGCCGTCCTCTTTGGCGGCATCGGTCTGTGCGTTGAGCCTGGACAAAAACTGACGCAGAATTTCGAAGTGGACCGGCCCAACCTGGTTGGGTCGCCTTTAGCGACTCTTTGGCCGTTCGACCTGGCTGGTCTCAGGGGTCCAGGTCGGTCCAGCTGAGGGTGGCGACAGATTCCAGGCCATCCTGGCGTCTGGCTGTGACCACCAGTGTGTGCTCGTTCGGCGATTTTTCAGATGGGTCAGTTATGGTTCAAGCTGTGAACGTGGGATCTTTGCGTAAGCAGTCACCCTTGCCTCCTTCAGCCGCCGCACGACCGTCCTCAACCTGACCCGCCACGCCCCGACGAGTTTCATAAGGATTCGAGCATGGCATGGAAGCCCTATGCGGCTGGAGCGGTGCTGGTACTGAGACTGGGCCTGTTGGGCAGTTGTCGGCAGCCACAAAGCCTGGGTTTGAGCGCCACCACTCCCATTTTGATGAAGGAAGGCAAGCTGGCCTACCTTCCACCCACTCACAGCTTTGACCAGCCCCAGGATTGGACCCACCGGGAGGCGGTGGTGGAAGTCAAACTGCCGGCCAACACGCTGGTGGCCTCTCTCAAAGTCAAGGATTGGCAGGGGCGCTCCCAATCGACGCGCTGGGCTGCCGGCCAACCCACCGAACAGAACATCGATTATGATGCCCAAAGTGGTTTGCTTCGGCTGCATCTCAGACCCACCCGGGCCGAAGTGGATGAACAGGGGCATACCGACGTGGTCTACGAACTGGCCCCGGTGCCCGGCAAACTTCCCCCGCCTGAACATCAGCAACTGTTTGGTGAGTTGTGGACGGGCCGGCGGCTGAGGGCCGGAATGGCCGTGCCGCTTACCTTCCAGGAGTATGAGCGACGACGCCAGCAGTGGCGAGAGTTGTGTGGCCGCGAGTGGGTGCAGGGCTGTGCCTACCCCGAGCCGAGCCGGCCAGTTCCCTGGCAGGTGTTGCTATTGCTACCTTTGCCGGCTCTGCTTTGGCTGTGGAGGCGCAAGCGGCAAGCCGAGGCTGCGCCACGTCAGGGCTCGACCACGACCTGATCGCTGCCTGAACGGCCGAATGTTTCGGGAGCGTACATCTCCTCCGCTTTGGCCGGAGCGGCGGTGAACCGCCCGGGGGTGGTCGCCCGGGCGTAGTAGGAGTAACTGTGCACGCCCGAGTGCAGCCATTCGGTAAAGGCCTCGACCCGCTCGTCCCGCAGATTCTCGTGGTCGTACCAGCGCGGATTCCTCTCTCCTTCGGCCTTGGGCACCCTGGCGCCCAGCGCGGGGTTCAGGGCTTCCAGGCCGGCCGGCAGCGGGTCGACAAGGGCAACGTGGTAGCGATTGCTCGGGGCCACCATGGTCAGGGTCACCTTGATGCGGGCCCCGGCTTTGATGTGCCAGCGACCCCGCGCGTCTTTGGTCACATCCCCGGGTTCGTCGGCACCCTCATACAGGCGATCGACACTGAAACCCTTCTCGAGGGCTTCCCTCATCTGCAGGTTGCGAAGCGCGTATTTCAGGCCAAGGCGATAGTAGAGACGACCATTGCCTTCTTTGGTCAGATGCAGATCCTCGGGCCCGCGCAGCTCGGCCATGGGCACGCGCACTCGTTGGGAGTCGGTTTTTCGGCCTCGGAAAATCTGCTGGCCAGCATAGCGGTCCCCCAACCAGACGCGTGCTACGAAGTCGGGGGTAGGCTTTTCTAACTTCTGGAAATACTCGTGCAGGGCCAGCAAAACGAAGCAGTTTTCCTGGGTATTTCCCCAACAACCGTGCCTGCGCCGGCCCAACAAGCCACGCACAAGCTTGGGCAAAAGGTCGGACTGGGGAGAGTCATGGATTAAAGCTTCCAGGCAGACCGCGTCGTCGCGGTGGTTCGAGGCCAAAATGAGGTGGGCCCCGTCCCCATAACTGGCGGTGAATTCAGCCGTGGATGCCGTCTGAGTTACCCGGTTCTGCAGTTGTCGACGAATCTGTTCGCCTTCTCCCTGCTGAGAGAGCGTGGGCAGCAACCAGCCTAGCGCCTCCAGCGGCGCTTTCTCCACACCCCCATAGTCGCGCAATAGTTCGCGCGCGGGGGCCACCTGCGACCGGCCCGCCCGTTGCAGAACGTAGACGGAGCTGCGCAGGTCCTGCTGGCACCAAACCGGATAGTTAGAGGGAACCCTGTGGGCCACCCCCTCCGCGTAATCCAGAGCCATTTCGTAGGTCGAATCCGACACCGCATGGCCGGCCTGACGCAGCCGCACCAGGGCGTGGGCCACGTGCAGACTGCAGTAAGGAATGGAAGGCCGGCCGCGTTCCCAGTAGTCCCAACCTCCGTCGCTGTTCTGCAACCCTTCCAGCTTCTTGATGTCCGCCGCAAGGCGAACCTTCAATTGGTTGGGTCCGGGCACTCCGGGGGCATCAAAAGCCTGCAGGACGGGGGCCAGGGCCACCGTTGAAAGCACGCGCGAGGCCAGCTGCTCGCAGCACTCGTAAGGGTAGTTTTGCAGATAGATGAAGGCGTCGGTCAATTCGGTCAGAGCGGTGCTGCTGGTGCTCACCTCGAGCCCGCCCACTTCAGGATAAACATCGGAGGGAGGGTCTACTGGCTGCGAAATTCCCCCCTGGTCGATCTCGCCGTAGGTGGCGAAAGCCTCGGTCGTGGCCGGCGTCCACACGGGAAAATCCACTTCGGCCGCGTCGGCAAAATCACCGCTACTGGCCGCGATCTGCAAATGTCCGCGGCCCACCGCTCGAGTCGCGAGCGGCACATTTACCTGCACTCGGTCATGGGCTGGGACATTGACGCTAAAACCGGCCCGGGCGTTTTCCAGCTTCAGATTACTGGCCCGACAGGCCAATCGCACCGGCATCGGCCGGTCGGTCTGATTCTGAATCAACACCGGCATTTCGCAACGGTCGCCAAAATTGAGAAAGCGCGGCGGCGAGGGCCGCACCATCAGCGGTTGGCGCGCCAGGAGCGTCGACTCTCCCTTGCCGAACTGGCGCTCGCCAGCTGCAGCCAGGGCCACGATACGGTAGCGAGTGAGATTGTCCGGCAGCTTGAAGGTGACACCCGCACGACCGTCAGCGTTGGTGTGCACGGCCGGCTTGAAGAGCGCCAACGGAGAGAAATTCTGGCGTAGACGGATAGGCGCCCCTTTCTTGGCCAAAGGGAGCATGCTCTGAAAAGCCTCCTCGAAGCTGATATTTACCGCGCCGGGGGCACCGTTGCGAGAGAAGCTGCCGATACCCAGCGGAAGACCCCCAGCTGAGGACAACGTGGTGAATCCTTGGAAAGCGCCGATGCCCTGAGATAGGTCACCGATCTGGCTGCCATTCAACGGCACCGCCAGCGTGCCCCGAAACTCCTCTTCGAACGTGACATTGGTGGCTCCGGCCGCCCCCGTGGAAGAGGTCCACAACACCCCCGAACCGGAAGCGGTAATGTTCGATTCGGATGGCAGTTCGCTTGCCAGAGCCAGTTCGATCCATCCCCGGACCCCCTGGTGATTCACCTCCGCGGCGCGAAGTCCGCAGAAGGCCTCCAGAGGATTCTCGAACACGCCTTTCACCAGGGCCAACACCGACTCGTCCACCACCAGCAGCGCCACCTCGGCGTTGGCCACGGGACGTCCGCTGGCGTCCCACACCCCAATCTCCAGATGATTCATGCTGCCGGGAGTGGCTTGAGGCCGGCGTGGCTTGACCTCTACCTTCAGCTCGCGACTGGCCTTGTTAATCTCCAGGTTGAGCGATCCACGGGCCTGCATCGGGCGGGTGGGCGACCCGGGCAGGGGGCGGCCGTCCTTGAATCGGCGTGGCTCCTGGCCTACCGCGTCCACGGTGAGGCGAAGGTTGGGAAAGTAGTCTTCCTCGAGGGGCACTTTCAGGGTGTTGCTTCCGCTGCTCAGGTCCAGGAACTGATGCGAGACCAAACCGTGGCGTTCCAGAGTCACCAGCGCCTGGGCCCGTGAGCAGGGCGATTGCACCAGAATCTCGGCCACTTCGCCTGGCTCGTAGACTTTCTTGTTAGGCACCAGCGTCAGCTTCTGCAACTCCACCTGGCGAGCGGGCGGCGGCGGCTCTCCCCCCGCCACCCAGCAGATGAGCTGGCTGCCGTTGGAACGGTTGGACCGGTCGTGCACGGTGGCGGACAGCTGGTAGGTTCCGCCCCCCTCGGTAGGGACAGAAACCGTCAGGGGGGCGTCCGCCGAAGTGAGCTGGCTGGTGAACACCTGCTTCTTATCAACGCGGCCGCCATACTCCCAACTCCACCGGGACAGGCTCAAGTCCACCAGCCTCCCGGCCACTGCCCGCCCAACCAAATCGGTCACGATCACTTGCGTTTGGATGGTTTGGCCCGGCTGCACAAAGGTGCGTTCTGTCTTCAGGCCCACATAGTCACTGGCCGGATGCACCAATATGCTGCCGGTGCTGCTCCAGGCCTGACGATTGAGGTCGGCCACGGTAGCCGTGGCGGCCACGGAATAAGGCCGAGGCTCATCGGCCGAGAGAAACTTGAGAGTCAGTCTGTCTTTTCCCTGGCTGTCGGTGGTTTCGCGGAAGGTCTTGCGGGTGACTCTCGAGGCCTTGTTGCCGTCCCACCAGCGGTAGCAATCAAACCAGGGTGCCCAATCTCCGAAGGTAAAATCTGGCCAGTGGGGTGGGCTGTAGTGGCCGGGACGGGCCTCGACGTCCCAGCGCACGGCTGTGTCAGCCAGGCCTCCCCCGGCGAAATAGCGCGCCTTCACGGCCACCGTTCCCAGGTCGCCCAGCACCACCGAATCGTCCTCGGCCCGAGTGGAAACCTCGAATTCGGGCTGCCGAAACTCTTGCACGCTAAAGTCGTGGCGGTGGCTGGATTCTCCACATTTCAGGTTCAGATGGCCCTCGCCCAAATGAAAATCCTTGGGCAGATCGACCTTGAAATGAAAGCCGCCCAACTGGCCGACGGTTGCCATCCCTTTGCTGATGACGTTGTGTCGGGGGTCGACCAACTCAAAGCTCAGGGATCGATCCCTCAGAGCCTCCATTTGTCCCCGGGGAAGGTGAACCTCGCGGCGCAGCCACCCCTTCACCGAGACGGTTTCGCCCGGCTTGTAAAGCCTGCGGTCGTCGCTCACATACCAAAGAGTTTCGTGGGCACTCCGGTCCCGGTGGAAATCTAAATCGGCGGTGACCACCAGCAATTGGTCCGTTCCCCGTAAGATGAGCAGCGCATCTTGTTCCTGCTTGGGGACCAGGGTGGCCAGGCCCTGGTCGTCGGTCTGAACCGATTCCTGGCTGCCCAAAAAGCTCACTTGCGATCCCCCGAGAGTGCTGCCGGTGGCCAGGTCATTGACCCACACCAGCAACTGGCCCGGGGCCATCACCAGATTGGCCCCCAGGGGACTGCGTTGAACCCAGCCGCGATATCCGTTATATTTCGGGTTTTCCTGTCTGGGAACAGCAGTAACCACCAGGTGAGGGCTCTCTTCCAGGGCCCGGCTCAAATTCAGGCTGACCGTCTGCAACTCGTCCTCCACGGTGTTGGCCTCGATCTCCTGATCGAAGATCAGCTCACCCGGCAATGACTCACCATGATGGCGGAAAGCCGGCCAATCTTTCGGATTCACAGCACGGATTTGCACCGCCAGCCGCTTGTGGTTGACGCAACCAAAATTCAATTGGGGCGGTCCGTGGGGATCGAGCAAAAGAAACGACTTGGCAGGGGGCTTGAACACCTGCCGGGCCGGCCCTGTCTGAACCTGAAGGGGAATGGGAGTGCTCGACTTCTGGCCAAAAACGTCCACCAGTCCCGTCGGCAAAGTGAACTGGTAGGTGGTCCGGGCGCGAGTGTGCCCAGGAATCCACAGTTTGCCGCCCGAGATCCCCGTCTTCAAGCCCGCGATCTCGGGGAGAGAAGTCAGCTGGACGCTTTGATCGGAGGCCAGATCGTTGTTGAACGACACGTAGAGGGTCTCCCCCGGATTGAAATTTTGCATACTGCGGTCGACCACCAGGGGGCGGTAAGTGGTGAACGGCATCAAATACTCGTGCGATGTGGTGCGCGGACCCTCCAGCGAGGGCAGACCGGCGGGCAGGGTTACCGTGTAAAGTGTCTCCGGATTGAGGGTTTGTCCGGGCACCAGCGCCAACCACGTCCCCATTTGGCTCTCTGCGACTCGTCGGACTCGATCTCTTGAGGCGTGGCCTGGCGCAGAGCCGGACCGCTGAACTGCAGCCGGGAGAGCACCTGGCCGGGCTCCACGCGCTGATTGAAACCCAGAAAAATCACGGGATTTTTGCGGACCTTTCCTCCCGTCGGGTAGCTGGTCTTCAGCACAGGAGGGGGCGTCTCGAAGGTCCAACTGGTGGGGTTGGCGCCCTGGACTTCCACGCGAAACGAGGTGGCCATAGGCAAACGAGTTTGAGGCTGGAAGATCAAGCCCTGAGTGCCCACCCAGCGCCACTGGCCGGCCACCGGCGGCATGAGCCGAACCGTCACCGTTCTTCGCTCCGCCACGGGTTGATGGAAGCTGAGATGGACCTGGGCCGAGGGGTCGACCTCGCCGGTGGGTCCGAAGCGCTCCACCTCGGGCGGCCCAACCAGTAGACTGGGGGGCGGCTCAGGCTTGACGGGAGGGGGAAATGGCAGGTCCACGACTTTGGTGACCTGAGGCGCCGGCAAGGAGTCGCCGCGCAAGAGCGCTACGGGCAGGTCGGCGAGGCCTTTGGGTAGCCGGGGCAAGCGGGCCAGCAAGGAGTGGAAATCGGTTACCGAAAGCGGCTGCACGGTGACTTTGGCCCGCGGTGCCGGACGGTTGGCTGCGGGGTTTTCCACTTGCTCAAACCGCAGTCCCGGCTCGGCTGTCGCCGGGGCGATGACCAGAGCCAGGCCCACCCAGAGGTTTCGCATGCCGGCAGCCTTCGTGGTCGGGGGGCACTGCCTTTTTTGTGTCGAAAGTTGGGCGGTGCGAAGCCTTCTTCTCCTGGCTCTGCTCTTCTGGTGCGCCTCGCCGGCCCGAGCCGAACGCTACGAGCCGAACCATCGGCCGGTGGAGCGCATGGTGCGTTGGCTGGCCGACAAGTATAAGTTGATCCATTTCCTGGCTGACGAGGACGGCTTTGAAGCGACCGGCCCGCCCGAGCTGCTGGCGGCCATGGAAAGTGACCTCTTCCTACTCGACCAGGTGGGCTTTCAAAAGGAGGTCGAGATCAAGCACGGCGATCTCAATGAGGCGAAATCGCTCCTGGGAACTCTGGTGCCGGACGTCTTCATCGAGGTGTCGGGTCCGAGCTGTCTCATGATCGTCGGTACCCCGGGAGCGGTGGAACAGGCGCTCGAACTGATCGACCAGCTGGATAAGCCGCTCGACCCGGTAGAGGTGGAATTCCAACTTGCTTTGGATACGCCCGAATTGAGAAGCAGGTTGAGCGGCAACTCCGAGGAGGGTCCGCGCGTCATGCGCTGGACGGGCGAAAATCAAGATGAAATCAGGCAGGTTTATGGCCTGGGACTTCTGCTCGCCCCTCGTGCGCTTCCAGCCCATCTGCTGTTGGCCCGTCAGACCTTGAAGGGCCTGTCCGGCCAGCAATTGACTTTCTCCGTCGAGAGCGCGGGGTTAGTAGTATTCTTGACCGCCAACGTCAAAGCCGATGGCTACCTCATCACCAAGATTCTTCCTGAACTTACCATCGCCACGGCCCGCGGTCCGAGGGTGCGCAAAGCTACCACCGACACCCGAATCAAAGACGGGGAGACCATTGTTCTAGCCCTGGGAAACGCGGGCAGATTGGGGCAGATGTGGCTCTTCCTCACTCCCAGAATTCTCCCCAAGCCCGAGGAGTAGAGTGCGCATTTGGGTTTTCTTACTCCTCTTGACCTCTCTGACTTGGGCCGAGCGCTTCCGCGTCCATCACCGCCCGGCGGAGTGGCTGGTCCGCCGCCTGACCGACAAATTCACAGAACTCAAATTCGTCGTTATCGACGAAGTCGGTATAGAGGTCGCCGGCGATGGGCCAGCCCTCAAACGCATTCAGGCCGAACTGGCCGCGCTGGACCAGGAGCCGATGGAGCAGGAGGTCATGATGCAAGGTCTAGTTTTGGACAGATCAGCCCCTCTTTACGGTCGGGCCCAAGAGATACTTCGCATTTCGCCGCTCGGTGCAACGTTTTTGCGCTTTTGGTACCGATACGTGGCCCGCCACCGGTCCCTTCTCCATGCTGGCCAAGTCGCTCCCGTTTTAGCCGCAATTCACTCCGACTTTTCCCACCATGTGAGCGGCGTTTGGGAGGATCTGGTGCGTTCAGCTATTCCTTTCCTTAATTTCGGGGCCCAGTCATGGGGGCTGGCGCAGCGCTGGTGGGGCCCCGGACGAGACCGAAAACCACTCCGTCACGAAAACTGCAAGGAAGCTCGAATGCGCATCCAGATCACACCTGAAGCCAGGGTTTGCCCCGGAGGCCCCAAAGGGCCGCGGATGAGGCGGTGGATATTTGGGGGGCTGTTGGGGTTGAGCGCCAGCGCGGGGCTGGCTCAACCGCTGGCGATTGTCGAGCAGGGTCGGCCCCGCGTCAGCGTGTGCGTGCGACCCGATGCTGGCCCCTGGGAGAAGGCGGCGGCTCAAGATCTGGCCACCGTCGTAGGCAAGATGACGGGAGTAACTCTCCCGATCCTAAATACCCCGCCCCCGGCCGACCAGGATTGCATCGTGGTGGGCGAACTGGCGATTCCGGCGCTGCACGAGCGCTTGCAGGGCACCCGCCGCAAGACTCCGATTTTACGTCACGACGCCATCGCTCTGCGGTCCCAGCCCCATCGCCTCTGGGTGGCTGGCAGCAACGACGATAGCCACTACTTTGCGGTTGCCGAACTCATGCGGCGTTGGGGATGTCGATGGTATATGCCGGGCGACTTTGGCGAATGCATTCCGCCCAAAAGTTCCCTGCTGCAAGAGCCGCTCGACTACGCTTATGCGCCGCCTTTTGAGGTTCGCGGCTACTGGCTGTCCTGGAATGGCGACCAGACCGGCTACGCCAGCTTTGCCCACCGCAATTTCATGAATTTGGAGCGCATCCCGGCCGGGCACGCGCTCGGGCCCCACATCGAGCGAGTCAAGGCCAAGCTGGGCAGCTTTGAAACCACCTCGCCCGAAGCGGCTGCCCTGGTAGCCGAGGGCCTGCAGGCTGACTTCTCCCAGGGCAAGTCGCAGTCGCTGTCCATCGAAGATGCCACCGTGGCTCAGTTAAGCGACGGCGAACACGACTACAACGGGGGAATACGCGACAAGTATTTCGTGGCCAACAACATGAGCGACTCCTACCTGCTTTTCTACCAACGCGTGGCCCGGCGGTTGGCCGCCAAGTTTCCCCACAGCAAAGCCCGGCTGGGGTTTCTGGCCTATGTCAATCTCACCCTACCGCCCCAGCGCCAACTCAGGGCCGCCGCTCCGCTGATCTGCTATCTGGCCCCCATCGACATCGACCCCAACCACAGCGATTCGCCCCCCAAACAGGACTTCTTTGGGGCTCTGGCGCGCTGGGTCCAGGTCATGCAGGGTCGGGTTATTATCTACGACTACGACCAGTCCATGCTGGTCTGGCGCGACCTGCCCAATCCCAGTCAGCACGTCTTTCAAAACGACGTCAAGAAGTATCGCAAACTGGGCATTTTGGGCCTCGACACCGAGAGTCGCGGAGCTTTGGCCACCACCTTTCTCAATCTCTATTTTCGCGGCCAGTTGATGTGGAACCCCGACCTGGATGTGGATCGAGAGTTGCGCGAGTTTTATCCCGGCTTCTTCGGACCCGCGGCCCAGCCCATGGCGGCTTACTGGGGGCGCATCTATGAGGCCTGGAAAGACACCCCCGTGCTTGAGCATGAATATTTTGTGATTCCCCATGTGTATCCGCGCGCATTGGTCAGCCAACTCAAGGTGCCAGTGGCGGCCGGGGTGCGCGAGCCATACGCCTCACGCTTGCGTTTTGCCGGTCTGTGCCAGAATTTGCTCGACGGCTACACCCGCCAGTTGGAGGCCATGGCCACCGCTCACTATGCCGAAGCCGCCCTCATCGCCCTTCGCGAGGGCCTCGAAGCCATCCTCATCACG
>JADMJV010000069.1:111703-170600 GCA_018780265.1 bacterium | reverse complement strand
CCACCGCTGACTATGCCGAAGCCGCCCGCATCGCCCGCGCCTGTCTGGCCGAGCGAGAAAAACTGACGGATATGAACCCCACTTTCACCACCTATCGCAAATATCCCGAAAGCGGCCCAGCATTCTGGACGGGTGAAGCGGCCTATCTTGAGGAGTTAAGCCGGCTGGTGGCCGGACCCCAGGGGAGGTTGGTGCGCACTTCCCCGCGGCGTTGGGATTTTCGCTGGGATCTGGACGACCACGGGCTGTGGCAAAATTGGGCCGACGACCGTTCCAAAAACTGGGAAACCATGCCCGTCGACCGATATTTGTTGCCTCAAGGGGGTGAGCCGCGCACCGGTTTCGCCTGGTATCGTTGGCGCCTTCGGTTGACCGGCCCCGAAGCCGCGTTGCCGCTACATCTGGCCTTTCCCGGGCTGTTCAACTCGTCGTGGCTGTATCTGGACGGCAATCTGCAGGCCAGTCGCAATCAGCAGGACCTGTGGTGGCGCGAGGACTATCGCTTTCTCTGGGATGTTGATATGAGCGGAAAATTGCACGCTGGGGACAACTGGATTTGCGTGCGTACCCGGGTGCCGCTTCATTTGGCCGGGATCTTTCAGCCGCCCGTAGTGTATCAACGGTTGAAATGATGATGGAGTGCCGGGTGTGAGTGAATTGGAAGAGGTCACCGTCGAGCAGGCAGGCGTGGCTCTTGAGAGTAGCCGTCGCATTTCCGACGATGCCCCGCCGAGCATACCCAACTATCGGTTAGCCAGGCTACTCGGTCAGGGCTCTTTTGGCTCGGTCTGGTCGGCCGTGCAGTTGCGCACCGAACAATGGGTGGCTGTGAAGGTCTTACATCGGCCGGCACAGGGTTGGGAAGGCTTTGTGCGCGAGGTGGCCACGCTGCGCCAGGTGGCCGAGCACCCGGGCGTGATCACTTTGCTCGATGCTGATTTGCAGTACAATCCGCCCTACTTTGTAATGCCCTGGTTGCGCCAGGGTTCGCTGGCCGATTTGCCTGCGCGGCCCACTCTCGCCCGGGCCGTTCAGTGGTTGCGAGAAGCCGCCTTGGCGCTCAGTTACACCCACGAGAAAGGCATACTGCACTGCGACTTAAAGCCGTCCAATTTGCTACTCGATGATCAATACCGCATTCGCCTGGTCGACTTTGGGCAGTCACTGCTGCAAGACGTAGCCGGTCGCAGTTTAGGGACCCTCGGCTATATGCCTCCGGAGCAGGCCGCCCCCGAATCGCTGCCCGACGTCCGTTGGGATGTCTACAGTCTGGGTGCTACCGCCTACTTTTTGCTGACGGGGGTGATTCCACGCCTGTCTGAGTCGGACCGTGTTTCGCTGTCGTCCGGCAGTGTGGAACAGAAAATTCAACTCTATCGAGAACTGTTGTTGAGCCGAGTTCTGACTCCCGTGCGCAGCCTGAACCCCCGAGTGGACACCGATCTGGCCTGCATCATAGAACGATCCCTGGAGATCGAACCGGGCAAACGCACCCCATCGATGTATCCTCTTTTGGCCGATCTAGATCATCGGGACCGAGGAGAGCCCCTGCTTTGCCGGCGTCCCTGGAGCCTGGCCTACCGATTGCGCAAATGGGTGCAGCGACCGGTGGTGGCGGCCACCCTGCTGGGTGCGTTAGCCCTGACCGGACTGGGAATCACTTCCTGGCGCCAGATTGAGAGCAAGAATAGTGAGTTGGAAGCTTCCAATCAGCGCCTGGGACAGGCCAATCGGAGTCTGGTCGAGCAGGGGATTACGCTGAAATGGGAAGCGGGCATACAGTCGGAGCGCCAGGGCCGGCCTGATACCGCCTTGCTGGGCTGGACTTCGCTGTTGCAAGAACTACCCGACGAGCCGGGGCTGCGCCTGCTGCTGGGCACGTCGCACCGCTATCCGCTGCGCTGGCGCGAGCCGATCGTGTGGGAGCCCAGTTCTCTGCCCGATTCCCTGAGGCCCCCGGGGCTGTTGCGTTATTCTTTAGACGGCACACAGATTGCCTACACCTTGCCCTACTCTGAGAAAAGCCGTGTGGAATGCCGCACGGCCAGCAGCGGGGCCTTGCAGTGGCGCACTGAGGGCTCCCTGGTTGCTCTGGAAGCAGGCCCGGATCGGCGCTTTTTGCTAACTTTTCCTGGTCGTCTCGAAGTTCGCCACGATGCGGTTGGGTACCGCCTGGGAGGGCACGCTCAAGCGGCCGCCCTGGTCGACAAAGGTGAGGTTGAGGTGCTGTCCGACTCGGGAGTTTGGCAGCATTGGGTTCCCGAGCGTAGCCACCTGGCACTGGGAGGAGTGACTTCCTACCCCCACCCTCTCACTATCGGCCGATCCCTCGCAGATGTGAATCCCGATTTTAGCTGCCTGCAGGTGACTCCAGACAGACGTTTCTCATTGTGGTTGGATCGGTCTCACTGGAAGATTGGGCTGATGGATGGCTCCGGGCGGCGCCTGAAGAGTTGGTCTATCGCACCCTGCCAGAGGTCGTTGCTCAGCAACGACGGGCGCAGATTGATTACGGTAACCCGGACCGAGGTGATCTGCTGGAATGTTGGGACAGCTAAGGTGGTTTGGCGGATGGGCATAGAAGCGCCACCCACCGCACTTCACTTTGATCCTGCCGGAGAACTGTTGCTGATAGGGGGCGAAGGTTGGGCCCGGGTGGTCGACCGCCATGGTCGCACGGTGGGAGGTCCCTTCAGCACCCTTTTGACGACGGCGGCGGCCGAGTTTAGCCCCGCCGGGGACGGTCTGGCTTTGCTTTCGTCAGATGGTCAACTGGAGGTTCGGGGCTTGACCAGGTCGGTCGATTGGTTGACCGACCGACCCACTACTGCGGTGGGCTGGGGACCAACGGGCCAACTGAGTGGCGCACACCCCCCCTCGCAGGTCGACACCTGGCAGGGCCGGCAGCAGAAGTGGTCGGTTCGCGTCAAATCGGGCTATCCGACCGGACTGGTAACCCACGTGGATGGCCTGCACTGGACCCGAGATGGACGCACACTGGCGGTGAGTGCGGCCATGTCGGGTGTGCGCGAGAATCGCTGGGATCGGTCCATGGGGCAGTATTTTCTAGACCCACAGGGTCGCCAGGATCTGGCCCGGCAACCCTATCGGGTCAGCCCTGACGGCCGATTTGAACTGGTCAATGGAAAGCACGCCAAAGGGTTCTATCTAAAGCCCCGCCAGCCGGGCTTGACTTCCCCTTTGCTGGGCGTCGCCTTGCCCGACGGCAGGGCGGTTTGGAGCCTGGATGGCAGCCACTTTGCCATCGTTACCCCAGACCGGTTGAGCCTGTGGACCGTCGCAAGCGACAGGCCCGTTTGGGCTTCGCCTTTTGATGGGGGCGTCGGTTGGCTGGCTCTTTCGCCCACCGGTGCCTGGTTGGCATGCGCCCGCCGAAATCAGGTGCACCTCTATGCCGTCGGCGGTCAGCGTACCGACCTGAATACCGGCACGGCGCGGACTGGGGCCGGTTGGTTCTCCCCCGATGCCAACTACTTACTGGTGGGCACTGTGGATGGCCGGGTTTTGCGCACTCTTGTGCACCACCCAGAACGCTGGTCTCAGCTCGGGGAAGATGAAGTCAATACGCTGGCTTTTCACCCACGACGCTCGTGGGTCGCTCTTTCTGGTCCGGCCGGGGTCCGAGTCTATGACCTGGCCAGCCTGCGTCCCATTTCGGCGCTGGCCCCAGGGATAGCCGAGGCAGGTGCTCTGGCCTTTGACTCCACGGGTCAAACTCTGGCCGTCGGTTGCCCTCAAGGCATGGGCCTTTGGAAGCTGGTCTCCGAGGTGGGTCCGGCCCCCTCCATTGTTCGCCAACTGCGTCACGATCTGGGCCTCAAGCGGGACCAGGAGGGACAACTGTTGCTGGAATCTACGGTGCCGCCTTAAGGCTCGGTCCCGCAGCCTGGTGGTGTAGTGCTCGAAGAGTGGCGCGAATCCTGGTGCCAGCTCCTGATACCATCCTGGTCGATGCTGATGAGTTGTTTTTTGTACAGACTCCCAAGTGCCATTTTGAATTTCTTTTTGCTCACTCCAAAGAGGGCGTATATGGTCTCTGGTGTGCTTTTATCGTTCAGCGGTAAAAAACCGCCGCGTTCTTTGAGTCGGTCCAAAATCTGTCGACTCAGGTCATCTGTGCCCTTCATGCCGATGGGTTGCAGAATCAGGTCTACTTTGCCATCTTCGCGGACTCGTTTGACGTAGCCCGGCAGTCGACTCCCGTAGTCCAGGGTCTGAAATACTTCACCGTGATAGAGCACGCCTACCTGGCGGTCGTTGATGATCGCCTGGAATCCCAGCGGCGTCTCTGCAAACACGAGTAATTCTACCCGCTGCTCCGGGTGGAGGCGAGAGGTATCCTGGTCGATAAATTGGTCAAGGTGCATGGAAGCCACCGGGCGTTCGGTTTTGTCCAAAAAGATAAATACAACGACATCGTCACCGGGCGAGAGCGCTTCGGTTTGCTCCCGGGTTGGCAGAAAGAGTTGGTCGGGACGTCCCCATTCCAAAAAGGCGCCCATGCTTTGCACGGCCGAGACTTTCAAGTGGGCAAATCTGCCTATGGCAGGTGTGGGGTTTGATTGGGTCATGGCTCAGCAAATGGCCTGTACGGCCTCCTGACGGCGTTGGAGTCCCACCACAGTGAGGTCGATTTCGCAGGCCAGGTCGATCTCCACCGGCTTTTCCTGTTTGTGCGACCCGCCGACTTTGTAGCTGTCCGCCAGCTTGTCTTTGCAGATACAGCATCCTTCAAAGGGGTCAAACTCTGCGTTCCAGCTGGCGTTTGTGTGCTGGAGGCGAAGGCGCTGCCCGATTTTGGAGTCGCGGCTGACCCAGGAGAGCGTGATGCCGCCTTCGTCAGAGATCATATCGTGCTTGGCCTTCCAGTCGGTCACCGCCGCTTCTGCGCGCTTGAGTACGTCGTCCAGGCCGGCCAGACTCTTGGAGGTGGCCCGTTCGAAAGTTTGACGAGCGGTTGCCACCTGGGGAGCAGCCTGCTTGAGTTCTCTCCACAGGGCCACGTTTTCGTCGCGTTTGCGTTCCATGCGCTCGGTGCACTCTTTTTGCATGGTATCAAAGGTGCCCAGAGCTGCCCCCAGGCCGGCCAGTTTGGCGGCCAGATCGGCTCGTCTGGAGCGAGCCTTTTCCAGAGTGGTCTCGGCTCGCTGCAGACAGTATTGCAGGTAAGCTTTGCGGTGCTTCATATCGCGACCGGCTGCATATTTCTTGAGTTTTTCGGCGGTCCGAGTAAACCAACCCGCCTGCACCTGGTCGGCCAGACTGACGACTCCGGCCAGTTCCTCGGCGGCTCGCTCGATGTCGGCTTTGCAGGCTTCCAGAACCGGGTCGGTCTTGGGTGGGGCTGGTTTAGGACGAGGTGCGCTGGCCCGGGTAGGCTCCAACACGGGGGCCGGCTTGGCCGCGGTAGGTGTACCTGTAAAGGGCACCGCAGCGCTCAGGACTTCCAACAATTCAACCCAGGCTTCTTCGGCAGTGGCGGGAGGCCACGGCTCCTTGAGGGCCACCCGCAGAGGCAGCAGAACGCTTGACGGGTCGTTGATGCTGCCGCCATCTCTCCAGCCTCGCACGTCCTCCTCAGAGTAGCGCTTTTCTTGGGTGGAGATGGCCGCAGCAATCTTGGCGTTGGACAATCCGCTCTTGATACGGCACCATTTATCAAAACCGACTAAGACAAAATTTGGCACAAACAATACTCCATCCGACTTGAAAATGGCGGGCCACAGCGACCTGTCCGAGTGCGGGGTTGGCGATTAGTGCGACCGGGTCCTGCGCCCTTGCTCGCCTTGTGAGCAGGGGCTTGGCCTGATATAGTGGAGAGCGTGAATGTCCAGACCATCGCCTCGGTCCAGGCTGCCGCCGACGCCTTACTCGCCCGTCACCCTCTTCTCAGCCAGGGCTATTTTGCCCACCTGCGGGCGGGCCAAATGGATCGTACGTCTTTCATCAACGGCCAGCGCCAGTTTTACCACGCAGTGGCCTTCTTTTCTCGGGCCATGGCGGCTCTTATGGCTCGCCTGCCAAACTCGGCCGCGCGCCAGGTGCTGATGCACAACCTGGCCGAAGAGCACGGCTGGGACGAGGAGGGCCAGCCAGGGTTTCGACCTTCACTGGCCCATGACTGCACCTTTCGGGCCTTTCTGGCGCGACTGGGGGCGGACCCAGCCCCGGAGGGGCCCGAGGTGCGGGCCTTTAACCTGGCTCTGTACGGCGCTTGTACTTGCGAATCGACAACGCTGGCTTTCGCTTGCCTGGGAATGATTGAGTATGCCTTTGCCGACATTTCGGCCCTGATCGGGGAGGCCGTGGCGGCCAACGGGTGGATAACGCCGGCCGAGATGGTTCACTATACGGTCCACGCCGCCATCGACAAAGGCCACGCCGCTCAGTTTTTCGGCTCCATCGAGGGTGCCTGCAGGCACGAAGTCGAGTCGGGCCTCGAATTGGGATGGTACCTGTTTCGTCAACTCTACCAGAATTTGGCCGACTTGTGACGCGCCTGGAGGGCCCCTTGGCCCTGGAGTTACACCGTGTAGATTACTGGCGCCACGCCCAGCGAATCGCTATCTTTGTCATTTTATATCTTGGGGCCGCCTGCAGCGCGGTGATAGTGGCAGGTTTCAGTCATTGGACGCTGGCCATCCCATGCTACCTCTTGGCCGCTGCTTCCTTGCATGGCATCAGTCTTTTTGCTCACGAGGCTGTTCATGGGACTTTGGCTCCGAATCATATGGGGAACCGAATTTTTGGGGCCCTCTGCGCCATTCCAGTGCTGCAGAACTGCTCCGCCTACCGAGTGCTCCACCTGCGACATCACCGCCACTTGGGTGAGGGCGGAGATCCTGACCACTACGCCAACTACACGCCTTGGGGCTGGCTGATTTTCGTCATGAACTGGGCCCGCCTGTTGATCGGGTATCCGATTTACATCGCGGCCATTCCCCTGTTGGGATTTCGGCAAGGGAACGGCCGTGACCGCTTGGGAATAGGCCTGGAGTTGATGGCTACGCTGGTGGGGGGAATTGTGGCGGTGGCCTGTGTTCCGGCCGATTGGCTATGGCACGGCTGGTTTGTGCCGATGCTGTTTATCAACACGATGGTGAATATCCGGGGTATGAGCCAGCACACCCTTTTGGAGCACGCTAACGACGAAGTGTTGGGCACCCGCACGATTCTCACCACTCCGTTGGTACGTTTCTTCATGTGTAACGAGAACTTTCACCTCGAGCATCACCTGTACCCGGCGGTTCCCTGGTATCAACTTCCCCACGTGCATCAAGCTCTAGAGCCGGAGTTGCGCCGGCGCGGCGCTCCTTACATCTCGTCCTACACCGCCTTTGTGTGGGAGTTTTTGCAGTTCACCATGCAGCCCGGACCCGGGGCTTCCCAGCCGCCCGCTTGAGTGGTCGCTGACTGGGTGGAGGCAGTCGCCTCGCTGCCGGTGGCTTTTGCTCAGGTCCGCGAAGATCCGCGTATTGATCTGGAGTTATGTTCTACTCTGGCTGCTGGAGCCACCGTGGTTATGATCGCCTCCGGTGGCGACACTGCCATCTGTCTCAGTCGGCTTGCTTTGAGGCGACTGATGGTGGTGGACACGAATGCTGCTCAGTTGGCCCTGACCCGCTGCAAATGGCAACTGGCCTGCCAGGCCAGTCGTGAACAGGCCCTGGCCTGGCTCGGTCACTTGCCCATGGAAGGTCGTGTCGACGCGATTCGAGCCACCTTGGACCAGTTGGGTTTGCCCCCCGATGCCTTGGGGCCGCTGAAGTGGGTAGGCCAGGTTGGGGGCGATTTTGTGGGTCGCTACGAGCAGCTGTTTGCGGCACTGCGAGTGGCTCTGGCCAGCAGGTCACTGGAAGAAGCTTTTGCTGAGGTGATGAGCCTCGACAACCTGGTCGCTCTGTTCGGCCGGCTGGCTACCCAGAATCCTCGCCGCAGCTTTGCCAGCCATTTTGCCCGGCGTACTCGTCTGGCTATGCGGCGCCCCAATTCGGGCAAGAATCCGTTTTTGAGCCAGCTATTGTCGGGCACCTTTCCCTCTGGCCAGTGCTGGGATTGGCTCGCTCCCGAGGGTTGGGGAACGCCGATGGTAGGACTGGAGTGTATTCACGGACCGATGTTGGAGGTTTTGAGAGGACTGCCCGAGGCCACTGCTGACCTGGTGCACCTCTCCAATGTTTTGGACTGGCTGTCTGCCGACCAGGCCTGTGAGTTGCTTCAGGCGGCCCACCATGCCCTGAAAGTGGGTGGGCGGGTGATTGTGCGCCAGCTTAACTCCAGTCTGGATATCCCCCGTTTGCCGGCTTCTCTCCGCTGGGATATGGCTACTGGGGCCGCCCTGGAAGCGCGGGACCGGAGTTTTTTCTACCCCCAGCTGCATTTGGGCACCCGGCAATGAACATTCATCTTTTGCGGGGCCACTCACACCCTCAGCTTGCTCGTTCGTTGCAGGAGTTCGAGCAACAGTTTCGTTATCCGCTGGGCCAGGGGGCTTGCTTTTCTATCTCTCACGGGCACGATTATGTGAACTTTTTCGCCGCCATCGGCGAGGCTACGGTGCTGGTGGCCGAGCATCAGGGACGAGTGCTGGCCACACTGGCTACCGTCATACGGGCCCTGCGCTACCCTGATGGCGGGGTTAGCGATACCGTCTATCTGGGCGACCTGAAAGTCACGCCCCGGGCCCGCGGGGGCCCCGTTTTGCTACGCCTGCTGCGGGCCGCTCAGGAGCTTCTGGATGGGCAGGTTTGTGGCTACGGCATCGTCATGGAGGGCACCGGTCGTGCCCCGGATGACTACACGGGAAGGCTGCAAATCCCGCCCTTTCGAGCCGTGGCCAGGCTGATGGTTTTGAGTATTTCCACTCGTTTGGGGCGGCTGGACCCTTGTCCAAGTAAGTCTGACTGGGAGGACATTTATGCGCAGTGTTCGCCTGCCGGGTATGTGCCGCTGGGGGGGCAGCCGGCGCTGCGCTCTCAGTTACCGCCCCTGGGCCTGGCCGACCCCGCCGGCCAGGCTTGCGGCCTGCTCGAAGACACCCGTCGCGGCAAACGATTGTTGCTCCACTCGGGGCAGGAGATGAGGGCCGCGCACCTCTCTCGCCTGGCCTGGAAGTCGCCCAGGGACGGTGCTCGTCTCATCGGGCAAGCTGTCTATCGAAGCGCTGAGCAGGGCATTCCTACGCTTTTCGTCTCTCTGCCGTGGGCTCGCTCCCAGTCAGTGCTGGAAGGGCTGAATGACTTCCAGATTCAGCCAGCGCCCGCCACCGTGTATGGCACAGGATACGAGGACTTGTGCGAGGATTGGTGGGTCGATTCCGCGGAGATTTGACGGCCTATTTGCCGGGTGGTGTCACCTGAGTCCAGCCCTGGCTTGGGTCAAATACCGACAGGGCTTCGGCCTGCTGTACGCTCTCCGGGCCCAGGTCCTTTTGGTAGATTACACCGTCCTGGCTACACAGAAACGTCATGATTCCCGACGATCCGTAGGTGGCGGGGTAGGCCACCAGGGCCCAGCCGGTTACCTGATTGCCGTTGATCAAGTAGCTGCGAGCTCCCCCGGGCGCGGATGCCCCCTGGCCCAACAACAGGCGGTAGCGGTAGCCAAACCAGGGAGTCCCCTTGATCCGCTCCTCCGCGTATTTCCACGAATCTTTCATGGCCACTTGCATTGGGCTGGGCCAGTCTGAGCCTGGCACTTCCCAATACAATCCGTCGTGTTTGCCAGCGCTGCTGGGGATGCTCCCCGCATACTCGCGAACTCCGTCGTCATCCCGGTCCTGGCGTCGGTATTCCTCCTGGGCCAGCATAATGCAAGAGCAAGTTTCGAGAGTGGCCAGCTCGTTGCGGCCGACGAGCCGGTTGAGGATTTCCTCAACTCCGGATTCACTGTCAAAGTGCCAGCCTCCAGCTCCTTTGACCAGGGTCACCGGAAACGGCCAGCCCTCCTGGCCCAGGCGCAGAAGCTTCCGTCCTTCGGGCAAAGAGGCCAAATTCCAGCGCTCTTTCAGAAGCAAGGCAAGCATTCGGCGCGACTCCTTGCGTCCTTCTGGCGTTGGGTCCATAAGGGGTTTCAGGCCAGACCCGAAGAGGCTGAGCATCGATTCTTCCGAGTCCGACCCCACGGCCTGGGCCAATGCTTTCACGGCTTCCTCGGGAGTTTTAAAGCAAGTGGGCGCCTGGGCCCAGCCCAGACCTCCCAAGATGGCAAAGGTGGCGGCCGAAGCCAGCAAGTTTCTCAACTTCATCTTCATTAGCGTCTTCTCCCACCGCCGCCTCGGGCCCCTGAGCTAAAGCTACCCGTCCCTCGACTGCTGGCCCCTCGGTTGCTGGCCCGCACTGTGTCGCCGGAGCGGGAATAGTCTGAAATTGCCGGTCGCGCTGTATTTGGAGCATCAAAGGATGGTCGACGATTCCCCGAAGGCTGCGAACCCCAGGCCGGCTGCGATATTTTTGGTTGCTGGCTGGGGGCGACCAGCGTGTTTCGATTGACCCGGATGTTGCCGGTGTTGATATTGTTGATGGTCACCGGGCGGTTGATATTGGTGCGGGGCTGATAGGGGGTGGCCCGCGCAAAAGCATGGGTGGTTTGCCAACCGTAGGGACGGTAGTAGCCAGCGGCGGGACACCAGCCCACCGGAGGGTGATACCAGACGCCGTCGTTCCAGTGGAAAACATTTTGCCAGAGCAAAACATTGATTGCGATTCCCGCGCTGTAGCCTAAGACCGTCCCAAAGTCGCTGCTCGAGGAGTCCTGGTTCACCTCCACGGGGACGTAGATGACTTGGGGATTGGCAGGCTCAATGCGAATGGTGGCTCCCTCTTCGATCACCAGTATCTTGTCATCGCTTTGCAGATTGCCAGCGCTGCGCGCTTTGTATCGGAAACGCTGAACAGCGTCCATCAATTCGGCAACCTGATTGGCGGAGGCCCAACCAAGGGCGCTGGTCCAATCTTTGTTCTTGACCATCATCCTGAGGACTTCCGGGTAGGAGCAGAGCGCCTGAACACTGGAGTCCCAGGATTTGCTGGGCGACCCTGCCTGAGAGGCGGCAGCTACCTGATCGGGCTGCGTGGCGGCAGAGATCACCGTAGAGAGTAGCGGGTCTGGATAGAGGGCTACGGGTGCCACCAACTCATCCAACTCCTCGGGGCTGTAGCCGGTTTGAGCCAGCACCGAAGTGGATAACCCGAATCCTAACCAGGCCAATAAGAACCACGACAATAACCTGCGCAAAGTACCACCTCCTAATTCGTCCCCTGGCTAACACGCCAGGCCTTGCTCATCCAGGCCGCTCCAGTGTTACTGGCGCAAGAAGTCGTCGATCTTGTGGAAATCCTCCACCAGATCTTTTAGATTCTGCTCCTTCATGGCCACCGAAACGCGCCTGGGTTCGTCGGCGCCCCCGGTGGCGTTGAGCATTAAGCGTCGCTCCGAGAGCGCAGTGGCTCCTTGAAGGTTCATTCGCATAGTGGCCAGTTGATTGCCGATTCGGTAGCCCAATACTTTACCGGCACGTTCAAACTCCAGGGGCTGCAAAACGGCCCAATTGTCCCGAGCCTGCAGCAAGTCTTGCTTGAGTTTGTCCCAAGTGGTCTGATTCATGTAGAAGCGAACCTGGGTATCGCCCTTGGCGAAGTAAATGCCGACCACTTTTTCTTTGTATTTGGTATGAAAGGCCATCAAATTGAGGGTGGCGCCCTCCTCGTCGGTTAACTTTGAGGCCACGCCTAATAGCTTCAGATTGTCATAGGGAGCATTTTGGGCTGCGCCGGGCAGCCAGAGCAAAAGCGACAAAAGGACCAGACACAGGTTACGCATTGCCAATTCTCCTAAGGATAGACCGGGTCAAGCCCGCCCAGTTGCAGTTCTTTGTTGTGACAGTCCTGCGCGTGCGCGGGACAATTCTTGGTCAGATAGACCCGGGTCAAGGCCCGGTAGACGTTGGGATTTTGTGGATCCATGTCGGCCATCTTATAGAGCAGATCAAGTGCTTCGTCGACATAGTTGAGTTGGGCGCAGACTAACAGGAAGTCGGTCCAGTCGCTGCGCTCCAGTTTGCCCGAAGCTTTCTTGTCTTCAAATATTTGGCGTTGCTCGGCGGCCCACTTGTGCTGGGGCAGGGTGAGCAGGTTGAAGGGGTAGCGGGCCACCACTTGCTGGTCGCCGGCCTTGACTTCCCAAGTATAGGTGACGCCTTTGGGCATCATGTTGGCCTGCTCCTGAGTGAGCACATAGGTGTGTGTTTTGAGGGTCTTGTTCCACATCGGGGTGCCCGTGTAATCATAGACGTGCAGGTCGTAGGCGGTGCCTTCGGGCAGTTTTTGCCAGAACAAGGAAGGAGGGAATACCGGGCGGACTCGGGCCTGGAGAATGCCCTTTTCTCCATCCATGCCAAGATTTGTCTCCGGGAAATCCGCCTTGATCAGTCGGTGCGTATACACAAAGGGGCTGCTCACTCCGCCTGCCCCAAAGGGGTTGCGGGCGCTGTCTTTGCGGATAGCCGGACCAGACAGGCTGCTCAAGCCCGCAATATCGGCGCTGGCCTCGCTGTCGGACGCCAGAACTTCCTGGTGGTTGTCGTTAAAGAAGGTGATCAGCAACTTTGAGCCGGGTCCGGCCGTCTTGACTTGATCGCCGACAAAGATGGGCTCCAACCAGCGCGCTGGCTTGTAGTCCTCATTCGCGTGCTTGACCGTGACCACGCCCCAGACCAGGCTGATGACAGCCACTGGCACGTCGGCGGCAACCGCCGGCAAAGCTGCCAGGAGTAGGCACAGGAGTAAAAGGAAGAAAGGATATTTTTTCAAAACAGTCACCGTTTTCATGATGCTAAAAATGTGGGAATGCCCTTCTGACAGGGGATGAAGCTGTCCTGCCCATGGCCTACTTCAATCGGTCGGCCGCCTTTGGCTGAACTTGCCATCCCGACTGCTTCAGGCTTTGTAAAGCCAGGGGACTGACGCTGCCTGACAGCCAGAGCATTTTGCGCGGGGTGGCCTGGGCGCTGAGTTGCTGGTTGACCCTGGCCACGTAAGTGGCAATTTCTCCGGTCCAAAGCAGATGATCCACGGGTGCCATTAAGAGCACCGACCCGTCCTCCAAAAGCGCGGCCGCAAAGGGGTCCAGGAAACGAAACTCCTGAATGTGCGCCTGCTTCTGGTCATATGCGGCGTAGAGGTCGGCCTGACGACGACGGAAGGAGGCCACGTCAGCATTGTCGGTGAGCACCGCAAACTTGATAAAATCCTGGCGGTTCTTGGTTTGGGGCATACTGTCCAGGGCCATCACGATAGCCGTGCGCTCGGTGGCGGTGTAGTTTTTGTTGCGCAAGAAGAGGTCAGCCATGTCGTCGTCCACGCCGATTTTGTGGAGCGTATCCGAGTTATATTGGGCCACATCTTGGGGCGACTTGCCCGTCACCATTTCGCCCAGGGAATTGGTGGTGGAGGCTACGTTCAGGGCCATTCCGGCCGCGCCTCCCACCGCTCCCAAACCCAGCGAGGTCACAGTGCCGCCCAGAAATCCCGCCCGTGAAATGTCTTTCAACTTCTCCTGCAGGTACGGGTTCCGCGAGTAAGGGTCTACCTTGAACTCTTTTGCATAAGAGCGCTTGACCTTGTCAAACCCGGAAGCCTCTCCGATCAGGTTGTCGTCTGCGGACCCTCCTCCGCCCAGGGTGTCGCCGATCGACTGAAACATGCGTCCGAGCCCGGAGAAGGCTTTTTTGGTGGTGCCGATGGGGTCGGTGACCAGGTTGACTCCCCCCGTCACCACTTTGTCGACCTGACCGCCTACCGCCTTCGTGAATTCCTGACTGCCTTTGAGCTTGTCCATCTGGGCCATCATGTCAAACTCGTGCGCTCGTTCGTAGAGAGTAGCTGTAGACACAACCTTGAGTTCGCCATTCTTGGAATTGAGTCGATAGATGTTGAGGTATCCGTCGTTTTCCACCGGATCGAGCACCTGACTGTTGGTGCCGGCCACGATGCTTGCCGGCAGCAGATCTGCCGCCTTCAGGTCCACGGATTTTTCGGTAGGCCCGGGGGCTGCCCAGACAGCCGTAGCTACAAGACCGGCCAGGATCAGGGTAGGAATAGGTCGGATAGGATTGACGCGCATAGTTGCTCCCTCAAAGAACTTGAATGGCCCGCCCTTACGGTGTCCATTCAGAGAAACCTTCGCCAGAGCCTATCCTCTTGCTGCGGGCTCGTTTGAGATAGCGGAGAGGTGTATGGCCAGCAGTCGACCCACCATCAGTGCCATGTAAAATTGGCCAAAGACTGCCTGAGTGATAGCGACCGAGCGTGCAGCGGCCGTGACCGGCAGGATGTCCCCGTAGCCCACCGTGGTCATGGTGATAAAGCTGTAGTAGACAAACTCAGAGTATTTTTGAGTCCATTGCTCATAGACAAGTCGTTGGGAGGGGACACCTGCAAAGGCGAAAGAACCCGCCACCGTGACATCCAGGGAAAGGTAGACCATGGCAAAACAGATGCCTACCATCAGGTAGGCGCAGACCGAACCGAAGAGTTTGTCGACGCTGGCGTCTTGGCCGGAAAATACGTCTAACAGGATAGAAAAAGTGGCGTAGAGCAAGAAGGCTACCATCACCGTCAGGCGAGCCGGGACGAGTTCCAAATCGGAGGAGGGCAGAACCAGCGCCAGAGCAGGCACTACGGCCCACGCCGAGGCGATCATTACGCCTCTTCGATTGCGGCCAATGATGGCTATGCAGGATATCAAGGTTAGAACCAGACCTGCCTCCAGAGCCAGCGGGCCCCACCCGGTGGGGGCCACTAAGGGCTTGAGGATGGCCACGAAGAGGAGCATAAACATCAACGTTCCATACTTGACTCTCCGATGCAGGGGTCCCAGTTGCAGCTTTCTCACTGGTGGCCAGGCAGGCTAGCGCGCCACACTTTCCTGTTTGGGGTAGAGAGGACCGATAATGGCCCAGAATTCCTGGCAGGCCACTTTTTGGGTGATAGAGGCGGCTTCCTCCGACAGGCTGCGCGCCTCGGCTATGGAACTGACCCCCTTGGCCAGGTGGTCTTGCACCGATTGAAGCTCCAGGGAGAGGCGCGACGAAACCAGCGAGCGCAGGGCCTCCACCTTTTCGGTCGCCGTAGCTACAATGTCATGGAAGCGCTTCACGGCCATGGCTCCGCCCACCGCCTGATAGACGGTTTCGGTCCACACCGGTCCGTTGCGCTCGGGGTATACGGAGCGCCAGGCCGGAACCAGGCCCACCAGGAGATCGGCTACCAGGATTCCGCGAAAGGAGAGAAACTCTTGGCGCAGTTTGGCCAGGTGAAGTTCGGTTTTGACCTGGATCTCTTCGGCGCTAGAACTGGGCGACATACCCAGGGGCGGGGGCCACTTCAAGTTGGCCTCGGTCAGGCGCTCATTGAGCAGTTCCCAAGCGTAGAGCAGCGATTGGTCATGAACGCTGTGCAAGATGGCCAGCAGACCCTGGTCGGCCAGTGAATGGGTCTGGCGGCCGCTGAAAAATTTGATGTGTTCCCGCAACTGATCGGCCAGCTTGTCCAGGTCGCTCGCGGCGTAGCCTGTCTTCAGGGTGTGGTGCAGTTGCACAATGTCTTGCAACATGTCCTGCTGGTGCAGTTTGGCCTGGCGTCGCTCTTCTTCCAGAGCGCTCTGGCGCACCTGGTCACGCATGGCCGACTCGTCGAGTTCGAAGGCCTTTTCGCGCAGTGCCTCCATAGGGCCAAGCACGGACAAAATGGGGTTGGCAGCCTCCACATGGGTGGCTACCTCCTGGTCTGCAAGGGGGTGGGAAAAAAGACTCCTACACCGGCTCCAAAATGTCTCGGACATACTCCTCCAATTTTTCCATCAACGGGTCCGTTTGTGTTGGTCGACTGTTCTCTGTTTCCCGGGGGCGACCCTGCGAGTGCGCTCAAAGCAGGTCGCCCGGTGGAGGGCACCCAAAAGGTGCTCGGCCTGCGCCAGGGCTCGACGGAGACAGCCGAGTTTGCGACTGAGTTCCTCGAGGAACTGGTGAACCGAGGCCTATCAGCCACGCATGGGATTGTCTGGGTTGTCGACGGCGCCACTGGCATGCTCAAGGCCCTCCGGACCCTGGCTCTTCTAACACAACGCTTGCATTTCTCTGAGCCACGGCTAACGTTCGCCCTCTATGATGAGCCCAGCCAACCTGAGGAGGTTAACGAGAAATGCAATTGAGCGTATTTGATCCCGGCACCAGTCTGTCCCTACGGGAGGCTGTTAACCGCCTGATGGAAGACCGTTTTGTCCGTACTGAGCGAGGTGGGCCGGCTATGCCGGTAGACGTGATCGAGACCAACGAGGCCGTTGTGGTGAAGGCCTTCATCCCCGGCTCCAAGAAGGAGAATCTACAGGTCCAATACGAGAAAGAGATTCTCACCATCAAGGCCGAGATTCATCTGGAGGCGCTCCCTGATAGTGCACGGTTCCTTTTAAAGGAGCGCACCCAGGGAAAAGTCAGCCGAACCTTTCGGCTACCTTTCTCCATCAACCCGGAGCAGGCCAGTGCCGAGTATCAAGACGGCGTGTTGACGCTGACCCTGCCCAAGCAAGAATCCGTCAAGCCCCGCAGCATCCAGGTCAACTAGAGAGAAACAAAGTCGGCAGTCGGTGGTCTCAAGGGGCGACTGGCTGTCGACTTTGCATTGCCTCGAGAAGCTCGCGTAAGCGGGTCAATTCCTGGCGGATTTGCTGAAGTTCGTTGGGGCGGTGTCGGCGCGCGTGAAGATAGAGATCAAAGCGCCACACCGAGTGGATCATGGTGGCCACCATGGCACACAGGATGCAGGCGATGCCCGCCGTGATCTGGGGAGTGGACCAGGTGAAAAAGGTTTGGCAGGCATGGCGCACGATCTCCAGAGCGCGCAGGCCCTCCCAGGGTTCCAGCGTGGCCAGTCGACTGAGTTCCAGGTCGAAGCGTTCCCACCCGGCCGAGAGACCCTTGAGAATCAGCAGTGGGGAAGCCAAGCCCAGCAGCATAGGTAACAATAGGGGCAGGTCCAGGTAAGCCAGTTGCTGGCGACAGCGCCACCAGCGCCAGCAGCCCACCATAAACCAAATCACAGAGAGAGCAACAGCCCCCCGGGCCAGGGGGTGCTGAGTGAGCCAGGCAATCCATTCGTTCATGGTTACCCCTTCGCTCCCGGTCGGGCAGGCTCCTGAGGCTCGACTGCGAACTGGCCCGAATGAGCAAGCTAAACATCACCCTCAACGGAAAGCCCTGTGAAATCGAGGTCGATCCCGGCGAGACGCTGCTGCACGCGATCCGCGATCGGACCCAGACCTGTTCTGTAAAAGACGGTTGCAGCCCTCAGGGGCAGTGCGGCTGTTGCCTGGCCCTGGTCGACGGGCGGGCCATCACCATCTGTTCACTGGCCGCCACCAAGGCAGAAGGCAAGAGCATTGTCACCTTGGAAGGCCTGGATCCAGAGCTGCGCCAGACTTACGCCGATTGTTTTGAGGTGGCCGCCGGACTGCAATGCGGCTTCTGTATTCCCGGCATTGTGATGCGAGCCCATTTTTTGCTGGAGAAGACCCCTGACCCGCAGCCTGCGGAAATCGTCAAGGCACTGGACGGGCACCTGTGCCGCTGCACGGGCTACAAAAAGATTCAAGAGGCGATCACCTTGATGGCCCGGGCTCGTCGGGGCGAGTGGACGCCTCCCACCCCTGTGGCCGGCAAAGTGGGGGATTCGCTCAACCGCTATCAGGCCGGCGCGACCGCGCTGGGTGCTCGTGCTTATGTGGACGACATCCACCTCGACGGCATGCTTTACGGGGCCCTGGTGCTCTCGCCCCACCCGCGCGCCAAAGTCCTTTCTATCGATGTCAATCCCGCTTTGGCGATGCAAGGGGTGGTCAAGGTGGCTACGGCCACTGATGTGCCTGGAAAACGGGTCTATGGTTTACTTGTCCAGGATTGGCCGGGCCTGGTAGCCGTGGGCGAAGAAGTTCGCTACGTGGGTGATGTGGTGGCGGTGGTGGCCGCCGAGACTCGCTGTCAGGCCCGCGAAGCTGCCAAGGCGGTGGTGGTGGAGTATGAGTTGCTGCCAGCCGTGCTCGATCCCGAGGAAGCCTTGAAGCCGGATGCCCCGGTGGTGAACCCCCACAACCCCAAGGGCGGTAATCTGCTCTCTCGATCGGTAATTTCGCGAGGCAATGTGGCCGAGGCTCTGGCCAGTTCGGCCCACGTGGTTGAGGGGATGTGGGAGACCCAGCGCATCGAGCATCTCTTTTTGGAGCCGGAGTCAGCCGTGGCCATTCCCCTGGAGGGCGGCCGACTGAAGCTGCTGACCCAGGGTCAGGGCATTTTTGACGATCAGCGTCAGGTGGCCTCATTCTTGGGTCTGAAAGAAGAGGATGTCGACGTCGAACTGCTCCCCAACGGCGGGGCTTTTGGCGGCAAAGAAGACATGTCATGTCAGTCGCAAGCTGCCTTGATGGCCTATCTGACCAAGCGCCCCGTCAAATTGACCCTGAACCGCGAAGAATCAGTGCGTATGCACCCCAAGCGTCATCCTATCTGGATGCAGTACAAGGTGGGCTGCGACGCCGATGGCAAGCTGACGGCCGTGTGGTCGCGGATGGTGGGCGACAGCGGTGCCTACGCTTCCGTAGGGGCCAAGGTGTTGGAGCGGGCTGCCGGCCACTCGTGCGGCCCTTATGTGGTCCCCAACGTGGAGATCGAAGCGCTGGCCGCCTATACCAACAATCCCCCTTGCGGAGCCATGCGAGGCTTTGGTGTCAATCAGTCGGCTTTCGCCATCGAAGGCTGCCTGGACCAACTGGCCACCAAAGTGGGCCTGGACGGCTGGACCTTCCGCCGCCGCAATGCGCTGGAGAACGGTCAGGCCGTGACCACCGGACAGGTCCTCAAAGAGGGCGTAGGTCTGGTGGCCACTCTGGATGCAGTCAAAGACCGCTACATGGAGGCCAGGGCCGCCGGCAAATCCATCGGCATCGCCTGTGGTCTGAAGAATACCGGCATCGGCAACGGCGTAGCCGAGTGGGGCAAAGCCCGTCTGGTGGTGGAAGACGACCTGACGGTCTCGATCTACATAGGCTATACCGAGATGGGCCAGGGTTTGCTGACGGTGGCCATCCAGTTTGCGGTAGAAGCTACGGGTCTTCCGGCCAATATCTTCCGACCCAAAGTCGACTCTACGTTCATGTTGGGATGTGGTCAGACCACGGGTTCGCGGGCGACTTTCTTTGTGGGCAAGTCAGTGTTGAGCGCGGCTGCCAAGCTGCGCGCCGCCATGGATGAGGGCAAGACCTTGGAGCAGCTCAAGGGAGAGGTGTTTGGGGCCGACATTCTGGTTGACGACACGACTGCCCTCTACGACAAGAGCAAGCCGCCCAAAACGCATAGCGCTTACAGTTTTGCCACTCAGCTGTGCATTTTGGACGAGAGCGGGCGGGTCAGCGAACTGATCGCGGCTCACGACGTGGGCAAGGTGGTCAACCCGTTGCTGTGCGAAGGCCAGTTGGAAGGCAGTCTGCACATGGGGCTGGGTTATGCCCTGAGTGAGGAACTGCCTTGTGTGGACGGTATGCCGGTCACCAGCAAGCTGCGCGACATCGGAGTGCTGCGCGCCCAGGATATGCCAAAAATGGAAGTGATACTGCTGGAAGTTCCCTCCGCTGAAGGGCCGATGGGCGCCAAAGGCGTGGGCGAAATCGGTCTGGTTCCCACAGCGGCGGCCGTGGCCAGCGCCCTTTACGCCTTTGACGGAATCACCCGCTACAAACTGCCCATGAAGGATAGTCCGGCGGGCAAGGTGGTCTCGGTGGGGCGAATTCGTAACGCGGACCGTGACCGCTGGAGGTGAGCCAGCGCTTTTACTCGGTAGAGGAAAAGCTTCCCTGGTGGCTGGCCCTGACTTTGGGCTTGCAACACCTTCTAGGTATGTTCGTAGGCATTGTGACGCCGCCATTGATTGTGGCGGCAGCCTTAAAATTGGATATCACCCAGACGGCCTATCTGGTCAGCATGTCGTTGTTTACATCGGGTGTGACCACCGCCTTGCAGGTGCATAAACTGGGACCCTTCGGCTCCGGATTGCTGAGCGTGACCGGTCCCAGTTTTGCTTTTGTGCCGCTGGCCATCTCCACGGGTCAGGCGGGCGGTCTGGATCTTGTCTTCGGGCTGGCCATGGCCGGAGCTTTCGTGCCTTTTCTGGTGGCTTTTGGCCTCAAGTCGGCGCGCCGCCTCTTTCCCCCGCTGGTGACAGGAATAGCCATCACCTTGATCGGCGTGACCTTGATTCAGGTCGGTTTCCAGCAGATGGCGGGTGGGCCCGGGGCTCCCGATTTTGGCGCGCCCATCCACTTTGTCCTGGGAATGATAGTGGTAGGCGTAATCGTAGCCGGTCAGGCCTGGGGACGCGGTTGGGTGCGCAACATCTCGATCGCGGTAGGACTGGTGTGCGGCTATCTGGTGGCGCTGCTGCTGGGTCGGGTCGACCTGACCCCGGTGGGGCAGGCTCCCTGGCTCAATGTGCCTGTTCCTTTGCGCTACGGTCTGGAGTTCAACCCTGTTTATCTGTTGCCCTGGTTGGTGGCCTACCTGTTGGTGGCTTTGGAGTGCATCGGCGATTTGACGGCTACCTCAGGGGTGTCGCGGGAACCGGTGGAGGGCCCACTCTTTGAGTCGCGTTTGCGGGGCGGGCTGCTGGCCGATGGTTTGGGTTGTGTGATCTGCAGTCTGTTTCACGCACTGCCCAAGACCACGTTTGCTCAGAACAATGGCATCATCGCTCTGACCGGGGTGGCGTCGCGGCGGGTGGGCTATGCCACGGCCGCTCTGCTCACCGTTTGTGGACTCTTTCCCAAGCTGGCAGCCTTCATCAGCATGATTCCCAAGGCCGTCTTAGGTGGCGCCACTTTCTTAATGTTTTCCACGGTGGCCGCGGCTGGCTTGCAGATCGCCAGTGGTTCGGGGCTGACCTCCCGCAACCAGTTCATTCTGGCCGTCTCGTTGGGATTGGGGATCGGCGTCAGCGGCAGCCCACAGGCCGTCGCGGCGCTCCATGAGGGCCTGGTAGCAGCCGGTCTGCCCCCTTCTTTCAGTGAAGCCTTGCGTGTGCTGATGGAGTCGGGTATGGCCATGGGCACGCTCACGGCCGCTATCCTAAACTGGATGCTTCCCGTCGATGAGGAGGAGGCTGCCCCTCTTCACTGAACTTCGTTCGCCTATGAAGCGAACAACGTTGGTGGCCCTCTGCTTGCTGGTTGGTTGTGGGCGGGGCAATGAGGATGGGGGGCCGGCGGGCTTTTTACCCCCCTCGGTTTTGGTGCGAAACTTAGAAACGGGCACCTCGCCATTGTTCGTCAAAGTGGCCGATCTGGACGGAGATGGTGCCCCCGAAGTGATGGCCAGCGACCGCAAGGGTAGCCAGTTGCAGGTTTTGTCGGGCCCTGGCCTGGCCCTACTCAAGAATTTGCCGCTCACTAATAGCCCTGGCCAGGTAGAGGTGGGCGACTTTGTGGGCGATTCACGCTCGGATGTGGCCGTGGCCCTGCGTGACGGTACCGAGGTCTTGTTGATCGATGGAGAAACTTCCAGTCGGATCAACGTGGGCACGGCGCCGCAGGGGCTTAAGGCTGCAGACCTGGACGGGGACGGCCGACTGGACCTTGTGGTCAGCAACGTGGGCTCTAATAATCTGACGGTCTTGTTTGGTCAGGCCGCCGGGGGATTGGGTTCACCGCTGACTTTGACCACGGGCCTGGCTCCCGTGCAGGTTGAGGTAGACGATTTTGATGGCGATGGCAAACTGGACATTGCCGCCAGTAACTTCAACAGCGGCTCGGTGTCCGTATTTGGCAACGGGGGCAATCGAACGTTTTCTTTAGTCCAGACATTGACCGTGGGCAACGGTGCCTTTGGACTGCTGGCGGTGGACGTGAATCGCGACGGTCTGCGCGACCTGGTGGTGGCCAACGAGCTTGACGGCACCCTCACGCGTTTTTTGAAAGTCCCGGGCGGATTGGGCAATCCTGCCACCTTTGCCATCGGGCAAAAGCCTGACTGTATTGCCGCAGCCGACGTCGATGGCGATGGATTCCCCGAACTGCTGGTGACGTTGGAGGGTGAAAGTGGAATCGCTCTGGTGGCCACCGATAGCCAGGGAGTGCTGACCCGCATCGCCCTGGCCACCTCGCTGGGAGGGCCGGTGGGCATTGATGCCGGTGACCTGGAGGGGGATGGAACTCCCGAGGCGATTTCCGCTAACTTCTTTGGGAGCGGGCTCAGTTTGCTGCGCTTTGAGACGCCCAAGAATATTGACCCTTACGACCCCAGAAACAAAAAAGCACCGCCACCCACCTGAGACCTACCGTTTGCGCTGGCCGCCCAGGTAGGTCTGCAAAACCTGGATGGATCGGATGTTGGCGGGGTTGGTAGTGCGAGGATTGCCACTCAGGATGACCAGGTCTGCATATTTTCCCGGCTCCAGGCTGCCGACTTTATTATCCATGAAGAGCTGGGAGGCGTCAGTTGGGGGACACGGGTGACTCCTCGATCGCGCAGGGAGGCGCACGGGTCAATCCGGCTTGCCCGTTCGGGACCCAGAATGTTTTGAAAGAAGACCTGGCCCCAGTAATTCAAAGGAGGATGTAAGGCAACAGGTGCATAATGCATTCGTTACATTATGCACCTGTTGCCGTTTCTCAATCGTTGTGAAGAACTAAGACGCCTCAAACGCCTCTACCAAAGTCCTCAGGGCCGCCTGGCCGTCCTCTACGGTCGTCGTCGCTGCGGCAAATCACGCCTGATTTTTGAGAGCGTGGCAGGGGCGGGGAAACTTGTGTATTGCTTCGGGGACGAACGCGAACCAGCTGTGCACCGTGCCAGCCTTGCCGCCGACATTTCCGCGGTGGTCCCTGGCTTTGACGAAGTCCGCTACCCTGATTGGGAATCCCTCTTGGCACGCTGGGGGCGAGATGCTCCCGCCGGAACAGTGCTGGCTCTGGACGAGTTCCCGAATTTGGTGTCCTCCTCGCGAGAACTCCCAAGTCTTCTGCAAAAGCACCTGGACCAACGAACTCGGTCGGCAGCCCACCTGATTTTATGTGGTTCCTCGCAACGAATGATGCAAGGCTTGGTCTTGGATAGATCTGCCCCTCTTTACGGTCGGGCCCAAGAGATACTCCGCATTTCACCACTTGGTGCGAACTGGCTCAAGGACGCTTTCGATCACCTGGATCCCGTTCAGCAAATAGAAGCCTACTCCGTATGGGGCGGAGTACCTCGTTATTGGGAGTTGGCTCGAGAATTCCCTACCCAGGAACAAGCGTGGGTCGACCTGGTTCTCAGCCCTCTTGGAATACTCCATGATGAGCCCCGTTCCTTGCTCCAAGATGATCTTAGAGATGCCCCTCAATCGGCTTCGTTGTTGCAACTGGTCGGCCAGGGCTGCCAACGGCTGACTGAATTGGCGGGTCGCCTGGAAAAACCACCCACATCCCTCAACCGGCCCATACAAAGGCTATTGGAACTGGAACTCATCTGCAGAGACAAGCCCTTCGGCACACTGGAGAAAGACAGCAAGCGCTCCTACTACCGCATCATTGACCCATTTTTGCGGTTCTGGTATCGCTTTGTGGCCCGCCACCGGTCCCGTCTCCATGCTGGTCAGCTCGCTCCAGTTCTGGCCGCCATCCAGTCCGATTTTCCTCACCATGTGGGTAGCGTGTGGGAGGATCTGGTGCGTGCAGCTATTCCTTTTCTTAATATCGGGGATGAGTCATGGGGGCTGGCGCAACGCTGGTGGGGGCCTGGGCTAGACAGGAGACCACTAGAAATCGACGTGATGGCCGAGAGCCTGGACGGTACCTCTCTCATTCTAGCTTCTGTCAAATGGCAAGAAAATCTCTCGATTCACAAGGCGTGGAGCGAACTGCGGAGCCAGGCTCAGCTTTGTCCAGAGGCCCAAGGGAAACGTGTCCATCTCGCGCTCTTCCACAAGGGTCATGCCGTCGGAAAGAATACGTACGGACCCGAGCAAGTCCTGGAAGCTCTGCCCTAGCGCGTGGCCAGCAGGCCCAACGCGAAACCTGGATAGCAGGCTGGCGACCCCTTTGAGGAGCGGTTGTTAAGCCGACCGGCAAGTAATTGCGCTCGGCCAGATGTGTGTGCATCGACCTCCGAAGAAGGTGCAGGGCTTATGGCTGGTTTGTCGTATTGGAATGGCCTATGAACGTACAGCGCAGCCAGATTCAAACGCACGTGTCCCAAGCCTCTCAGGCTCTTCACAAGGCAGCCTCAGGTGCCGGCAGTGAGTTTGCCCACAAAGTGCTCGCGGACCGCAGCCTCGCCGTCGACTCGTTTGCCGACAAGCTCGAGCGTACCCCCGGTGACACCGAGGCCGATATCAAGGCGGCCAGCCAGGCTCGTGCCAGTACGCGCGCCAACGTGATGCGCTGGGCCGGCCTGATCCTGGGCGGCGCGGTGGTGATAGGCACGGTGGCCCTCAGCGGGCCGCTGGGTGCCGGTCTGCTATACGGCGCTGGCTGTTTGGTGACCGGCGCGGCCGGCGGCGAACTGGCCAAGGACCATGAGAAGAAATTTCAGGCAGAACTGGGCAACTTCAGCGAGGAAGTGGCTGCTGGCAAGCCGGCCGACGCCAGGTCGGGTGTAAAGCTGCAAGGGCCCGCCACCGCCGGCCTGATGACCAACGACGAGTGGCTCATGACAACTCTCACCAGTCCAACTCTCTCACCGCTCCCGGGGATCAACCCCAACCTCTGATCTACTCGTTCGGGCGGAATTTCAGTTCAGCCAGCAGCCCGCGACAGTCGGTGGTAGGGCACAAACGTCGGACCTCTGGCCCGATGCCGGCGGTGCCGAGAGCCACCACTAAGTGGGTTTGCAGCAATGCTTTTGGGCGCGAGGGACTATTCGGCTTCGACCGAGGTGTAGCCGAGCAGATATCGGTCGGCGCATTCGAGAACCAACTGGGTGAGGTTAGCGGTTTCTCGCAGGCGCAAGAAGCGAGACAACTCTTCCAGTTGGGCCCTGATTTCTGGGGTGAGGTCGCGGAATTCCAGGCCCGAGCGGAAGGCCTTCTTGCCTTCTGGGCGGCACCAGGCCACCCGCGCTTTTACCACAATGAATTCCATTTCCTCGATGTGGGTTTCCAGGCGCAGTTCAACCACGTGGCCCAGTGTCAAGGCCTGACGAGTTTCCAGTTGCAGGCCGGTCAGGGACAGGTCGACGGAAATGCCGGAGTAGCCAGGAATGTCGGGGGACATTACGCGCAGGGCGCAATCCATGCGGGAGCCGCGACGCAGTGCCGAGGAATCGGCACTAGAGTGTGGGACCGGCTCAAAGGGAAGCTCAGTCTGCAGGGTGCCGATGTAGGCGTGCTGTCCACCTTCGACCTGACGAGATTTTTGTAGGAACACGCGCGAGGCCACCAGTTGCGACTTCCCTTCGGAGGCCTGCATCGACATGCGAACGGGAGTGTCGCGGCCCAGACGCAACGGCTTTTTTGACAAAAACACCACCTGATTCTCCTTCAGGTCTACGAAGTCTACAACGGGAGTGGATGAAAAAAACAACATCTGGAGTCTGCTTTCTGGCTTTCTGGCAAGGCCTATGATCTCTTGACCATTATTGCACGAGCGGCTTCAATAAATGCCAGAGAGAAGTTAACAGGATGCTAACTGCGGGATGGTTTGTGATTTTTTTCGGGTTCGCATCGGTACCGTTCGTCGCAGGACTCTTGAAGAGGTGGAACAAATGACCCGTTATCTCAAGGATTGGAGACCCACCTGATGAGTGAAACTCACACCTGGCCGGATCTGGCCATCGCTCTCTATGAGACGCTAACAGGACGCGGAGCGGAGATCACCTACAACTTCACCAATTTGGAAGTCTGGGTGCCTTCCAGCACTCAAGCGGATTCGGCTCAGGCGCGCTGGAAACTGAATGGCACGGTGGTTGTCAGTACCCGCGACACAAAATAGGTGAAACTGTCGATTCGGGCCGACCTGGAGATAGAGCACGCTTCGCATTGTTACCGCTTGACCTCCACGGGCGATGAACTCGAGTTTGTGATCCCAAGCGTGGCTGCGGCGGTCGCTTTGCTGGGGGTTGAAGGTGCTGACAGTTGGATGCGACAGGCTGAGGAGGTCCTCCAGTCGGTGAAGCAGCAGGTTGCGGTCACTTACAGGGGCGTGACGCTGGTGACGCTGGGTAAGGGAGCCTGGTCGGCAGCCGCCGCGGCCCAGGCTTTGCAATGGCTCCAATGAGCGGAAGCAGACTTTAGCCATTCGCGTTGCGGTTGTGGGAGCCACTGGCTACGTCGGGGGGCGTCTGGTCCCTCGACTGCTGGAATTGGGCTACGAAGTCATTGCGGTTAGCCGATCCATCCAAAAGTTGCGCGGACGGGTCTGGGCGCAGCACGCCGGTGTGAGTTTGCGGGCCGCAGATGTCACCTGCGCTGACTCGATTCGAGCGGCATTGCAGGGGTGTCGGCGGGCTTTTTATCTGGTCCATTCGATGGATACGAGCACGAGAGACTTTGCCGATACCGACCGCAAAGCCGCTCAGTGCTTTGCCGAGGTGGCCGCCGAAGTCGGACTTGAGCATATCATTTACCTGGGCGGCCTGGGAAACCAGGACGCTGACCTGAGCAAGCATCTGCGCTCGCGAGCCGAGGTCTCTCAGATTTTGCAATCCGGGAGAACCCCGGTCACAACTCTGCGCGCCGCCATGATTATCGGCTCCGGGAGCGCCTCGTTTGAGATGCTGCGCTACCTCGTAGATCGGCTACCCCTCATGATTACCCCGGGTTGGGTGAAGACCGTTAGCCAGCCTATCGCCATTCGCAACGTGCTGAACTATCTAATGGGCTGCGTCACCTGCCAGGAGGTGAGGGGAAAGACCCTCGATATCGGGGGCCCTGACGTGTTGAGCTACCTGGACCTCATGAATCTATATGCGCAGGCTGCCGGCCTACCCCGTCGCGTCATTTGGCCCATTCTGATGTTCAGCCCCCGCCTGAGTTCTTACTGGGTTTCGCTGGTGACTCCGGTACCGGCCGCTCTGGCCCGACCTTTGGTGGAAGGGCTGAAGAACCCGGCGGTCTGCCGCGAAAATGAAATATGCCGGTTGATTCCCCAACAGTTGTTGAGTTGCCAGGTAGCCATCCAACTGGCTCTGCGCAATTCGCTTCAGCACGACATCGAAACTCATTGGAGCGATGCAGGCTATCTCCCTCCCGAAGAGGCCAACTATCCCGGAGATTCTAACTGGTCGGGCGGAACGGTTTATTGTGATCGGCGTAGCATCGTTGTGCAGGGATCGCAGCCCGAATTGTGGCGACACATCGTGCGTATCGGTGGCCAGACCGGCTGGTATTATGGGGCAGCCCTGTGGCGTTTGCGGGGAATCATGGACAGACTGATGGGGGGACCCGGCGACCAGCGCGGTCGCCGTGACCCCGACGAAGTGCTGGTCGGCGATGCTCTTGACCTGTGGCGAGTGCTGGCGGTGCTGCCCAATCAGCGTTTGCGTCTGCTGGCTGAAATGAAAGTGCCTGGTCTGGCCATTCTGGATTTTCAGCTATCGCCGGAAGGCGACGGGCAGACTCGACTGGTCCAAACCGCCTGGTTTGTGCCTCACGGCCTGCTGGGCCTGATGTATTGGTGGGCAGTGGCCCCCTTGCATAACTTTGTCTTCACCGGAATGCTCAACGGCATCGCGCGGGCCGCTGGGGTCAAGGTGTTGCAGGGCCCCAACAAGCTCCGACAGGAGTAATGTTGCCAATATCAACAGGACTGTTCACATTCTCTTAACCGGCTTTAGGAATTGGTTACATGAACCGGCTCTCCACCCCCTTGCGTGTTGCTAAGATATCTACAAATCCCTAGGAGGTGTCCCGCCTTGTTTCAACCGATACGAGTCCCTAATTTTGGGGGAGGTAATCCCCTCTTCGGCGGTGCCCCCGCTTTTGGGCCAGTGGGTGGTCCTGGTATGGACCCGCGCATGGGTGGCAACCCGATGGGTGGCTGCGGTTGTACGGGTGGCATGGGCGGCATGGATCAGCGCATGCAGATGATGATGCAGCTGCAAATGATGGAAATGATGCTTGAAATGATGTCCATGATGATGGGCGGCGGCGGCTTCATGGGGGACATGATGGGTATGCCGGGTATGGGCGGAATGCCCGGAATGGGCGGATTCCCCGGCGGCGGTTGTGGCTTTCCTGGCGGCGGTGGAGGATTTCCCGGAGTGGGTGGTGGCTTCCCCGGTGGCGGCGGCGGCGGTTTCCCGGGCGGCGGCGGTATCCCCGGTGGCGGGGTGACCGGTCCGGTTACGGGAGGGCCGGCTGGCCAGGGCGGTCAGGCCGCGGTGGATTATGCTCGCCAGTTTAACGGTCGCGATTCCTACACCTTGAAAGGCCAGATGAACCACTTCACAGCGGCCGGTGGCAAAACGAACAATTGCGCTGACTTTGTAAGCTCGGCGCTGGAAAGCACCGGCCAACTCAAGGGCCACTTTGTGGGCGTGCGCGCTCTCGAAACCGCCCTCAAGCGTCAGGGCTATCGTCAGGTGCCGGCCAATCAGGCCAAGCCGGGCGACGTTTGGATGAATCACAGTCGCGGTCATACCGAATTGGTAACCCAGGCCGGAGGCCGCAAGACGATCGGGTCGAATAATATTCGCCAGGGATTCCAGCGAATTTCGGAACGGGACAAGAACCCCGGCAGTGGAGTCTACTACAGCCGTCAGTAAGGACAACGGATGAACTTTCCAGGCAGCCCGTACTTCGTATTGGAACGCTTGTTGGAAGAGTATCGCAGCGGCCGGCGCACTCATGAAGATGTCGCTCGGTCGCTTGATATTTTCGACATGTTCGTAGAACAGTGGAACGAGGGCTTGATGGCCTTACCGGTCGAACCAGAGATCCTCCCCGAGGGTGAGGAGACTCTGGAGGAGTCGGTTAACGGTTTGGGTTGCTTTTCGGAAGCCTCTGGCTTCATGCGCGATTTTTTGGAGACGGGTGACGAATCATTCGCCGAACAAGCCCTTGAAATAGCGCGGGTGGGCCATGAAACTCTGGAACAGCTTTATTTGAACACCGCCAAGAAAGTGGAACAACTTCAGAACGAAGTCGGGTAGCCAATCCTAAAGGATTGGCGGCGGGGCGATTGAACGGGCTGTCGGATGCGGCGTTTGCTGATCGCGGGAAGCCTGGCCTACGACTATATCTTGAGTTATCCCGGGCGGCTGGGCACTACGCTCGACCAATTGCGAACGCGCGACGGTTGCAACATCACCCTGCAGGCCCAAACCATGGGCCGCTATTTCGGCGGTTGTGGTGGCAATGTCTCCTACACCCTGGCCCTGCTAGGACAGCGCCCGCGCCTGCTTTCTATCGCCGGGGATGACGCCGATGAGTATCATCAGCATTTAGAAGCTGTAGGGGTGGACTTCTCCTTTGTGCGCCGGGTGGACCATCTGCACACGGCCACCTGCGTCATCATCACCGACAATTCCCAGAATCGAGTGGTGGGTTTTTTTGGTGGAGCCACCGATCTGGCCCGCGAGCTGGACCTGAGATTGGCGGTAGATGCCGACACGGCAGGTTGCATCATCGTACCCGACGATGCCGTGGCCATGTTGAATTTCGCCCAGGCCTGTCGAGAGGTCAACCTGCCCTTCATTTTTGATTTTGGCTCGCAGGCCTCCGGTCTCACAGGGGAGCAGCTTCGAGCTGGTGTAGTGGGTGCCCGGGCGGTGATATGCAATGAGTACGAACTGTCCGTCTTTCAGGCCAAGACGGGCTGGGGATTGGAAGAGTTGCTGGCGGAGGTGCCGCTGGCAGCGGTCACTCGAGGCGAACTGGGCTGTTTTCTCCATGAGCCGGGCCGGCCGGCCGTGGCCGTAGCCGCATGTCCATTGCTGACCCGGGCCGCCGACTCGACCGGAGCGGGTGACGCCTTTCGAGCGGGTTTTGGGGTGGGTTGGGTGCGCGGTTTACCCTGGGAGATCTGCGCCCGCCTGGGGTCCACGGCATCCGCCTTTGTGCTCGAAGCAGTAGGCACACAGGGCCATAGTTTTTCACCAGAGCAGTTTGAGCAACGCTATCGGGACAACTTCGGCGACTTTCCTTTTCAGTTTTGAGGCTTGAGTCTGACGGGCCCAAAGCACTCCGGGTAAATGGCCACGGCACCGGCATAGTAGTCGGCGATTTTGGCCATATCGGCTTCGATGTCGCCGGTCACCTCGATGCGCGGGCCCAGGGTCAGGGTTTTACTGGGGCCATCTACTTTGGCCAGCACCAACGGTACCCTGGCGCCCAGAGCGATATGATAGAAGCCGCTCTTCCAGTATTCGGTGCGTTTGCGGGTGCCTTCAGGAAGAATACCGATGACGATTTCGTCGTTGTTGGCAAAGGCCTCGATGGTATGCTCCACTACGTTCACGCGCCGGCTGCGGTCGATGGGGATAGCCCCCAGACTGCGCAGTAGGCCGGCCCACGGTCCTTTGAAGACCTGGTCTTTGACCATATAGCGCAAAGGGATATCGAAGTGATGCATCAGAGCCAGGGTGATCAGAAAATCCCAATTGGAAGTGTGAGGTGCACCCAGCAAGAGGAACTTTTTATCGGGAGGTTTTTGGCCCGGGAAACTCCAGCCCAGCATTCGCATCAAATAGTAGGCCAGTCGATAGATGATTTTTGCCAACATGAGACACCCCTTCCACAATCCCGGGTCGGCTTACTGCTTTTGCCAGCCCAGAGCGATACGTCCGCGTGCCCGGTCGATTTCCAGCACCTCGACGGCCACTATCTGGCCCACGGCCAATCGCTGGCCCCGGGGTACCTGGCTGCGATGGAGCAGCCCGTCTTGCTTTACGCCTAAGTCCACGAAGGCGCCAAAGTCGACCACATTGCGCACCGTACCGTCAAGAACCAGGCCCGGCTGCAAGTCGTCAAGGGAGAGCACGTCCTGACGCAAAATGGGGGCGGGCAGATCCTCCCGTGGGTCGCGGCCCGGGCGAGCCAACTGCTCCAGGATATCGCGCAGGGTCATTTCTCCCACTTTCAGTTCTTGACTCAACTGGGCGGGGTCGTGATCTGCCTGTTTCCTGGCCAGGATGGCCCGAGCAATGGGGTAACTTTCGGGGTGAATCGCGCTGGCGTCGAGCGTTTCCGTGCCCCCCCGCACTCTCAGGAACCCCGCCGCCTGCAGGTAGGATTTGGGCCCCAGCCCGCTTACCTTTTGCAATTGAGCCCGGCTGCGAAAGGCACCCTGCTGATTGCGATGGGCCACGATCTTTTCGGCCAGCTTGGGACCGATTCCGGCCACATGGGCCAACAAGGCGGGCGAGGCAGTGTTGAGGTCTACTCCCACTTGATTGACGACACTTTCGACGACGCCGCCCAGCGCCTCATCGAGTTGGGCGGGCGGCAAGTCGTGCTGATACATGCCTACTCCGATGGAGCGCGGTTCGATTTTGACCAGTTCGGCCAGGGGATCCTGGACACGGCGAGCAATGGACACGGCCCCTCGCAGGGTGACGTCTAGCTCGGGCAGTTCGGCTCGGGCCAGCGGACTGGCCGAGTAGACGCTGGCTCCCGCCTCGCTGACCATCAGATAGGCCAATTCCTTGTTCGTTTTCAGAAAGGTGGCCACCAGTTGTTCGCTCTCGCGACTGGCGGTGCCGTTCCCGATGGCGATCAAATTTACTTTGTGTTTTGTGCATAGCCGCTCCAGGGCGGCCAGGGCCAGGCGGTCCTGGTGCAGATAAAGGGTGTCGGTCTCGAGCACTTTGCCGGTGGGGTCTACCACGGCCAGTTTGCAGCCGGTGCGGAAGCCGGGGTCCACTCCAAGCACGGTGCGTCCGGCCAGCGGGGGAATGGTGAGCAGTCCGCGCAAATTTACAGCGAAACTGGTGATGGCCTGGCGCTGAGCCTCTTCACTCAGTTGGCGGCGCACCTCGCGTTCGATGGCCGGCAGCAGAAGGCGCTTGGCTCCATCTTCCAAGGCCAGGGTCAACTGTTGATGCCAGGGCGAGCGGGGCTGGGGACGAAAATGCCCCCACACCAACGGACGCCAGTCGCGCTCTTCCAAATCCACCGATACGCTCAGGACTTTTTCCTTTTCGCCACGGTCCAGAGCCAGTGTCTGGTGGGCTCGCAGTTGGGCCAGGCCGCTCTGGAAGTCGTAGTAGTTGGCATAGACTTGCTTTTCGTCTTCACCTTTAGCCCGTTTGCTGCGCAGCCGACCGAAGCGCATGGCCTTTTCGCGCAGCGCTCCTCGAATGGCCGGGGTTTCGGCCATCTCCTCAGCCACGATGTCGCGCGCTCCAGCCCAGTCCTCTTCGCTGGCAGCGGGAAGAGGGGCCTGGCTTTGAGACAGAATGCGGTCGGCCAGGCCTTGCAGGCCCTTTTCACGGGCCACGGTCGCTCGCGTCTTGCGCTTGGGCCGATAGGGGAGGTAAAGGTCTTCCAGGGCGGTCTGTGTGCCGGCCTGCTCCAATTGTTGGCGCAGGCCAGGGGTAAGCACACCCAGTTCTTGTAGACTCTCCAGGATCGTCTCGCGCCTCTCCTGCAGGGCCTTGAGCGCTTGCCACTCGGCCTGCAGTCTGCGCAGTTGCTCTTCGTCCAGTCCGCCGGTGGCCTCTTTGCGGTAGCGGGCGATAAAGGGAAGGGTGTTGCCGTCTTCCAGTAACTGCACGGCCCCGGCTACCTGATGATTGGGAAGCTGCAGGCGCTGCACAAGCAGAGAAATCATGTCTGTCATGGCTCCAACCTATGCGCAAGGACCAGGGGAAGGCAAGCTCTGGGGGAAAAAGCCGGCTATGACTTATCAACCTGTCCAACCCCTGGCCTGGTATGGGGGCAGTTACTACGACTATGATGCGGAGCCGGTGGCCACTCCCGTGACGCTAGATCAAGAGGATGAGGCGCAGACTCGGCCCGACTGGAAGTCAGAGCAGCGCTGGAAGCGGGGTCTGGTGATGGGGCGCTTTATGCCGCCCCATCGCGGTCATGAGTTTCTGATCGGTTTTGCGCGGGCTCAGGTGGATAAGCTGAACATCGGTTTGCGGGCCAGCCCGCAAGACCCCATTTCACCTACACTTCGCGCGGGCTGGCTGAAAGCGCTTTTCCCCGGCTGCAAGGTGATCGCGGACGATAACTTCTTCAAGGTGGATGTGGTCTTTAGCTCGGACGCCCGACATCAGGAGTTCGCTGACAAACTGGGGGCTGTACTGGTGCTCTGCGATCCCGAGCGAGTTACGGTGCCGATTTCGGCCACTCAGATTCGCTCCGACCCCTTTCGTCATTGGGACTTCATGGCGCCCGTGGTGCGGCGTCACTACCTGAAAGTGGTCAGGGTGGTGGGGGCCGAGGGGTCAGGGAAGACCACTCTGTGTCAGCGCCTGGCCAACCATTTCCGGACTTGCTTCGTGCCTGAGTTTGCGGCTGCACTGGCGGCTCGCAACGGCGGCCAGTTGCCCAAGAAAGAACTGGCCAGCTGGGCCCGTCAACATCTGGCTGCCCGCCAGGCCCTGGAGTTACAGGCCAATCGCCTGCTCTTTTTGGACACAGATCTGGCCAGCGTGTCCATGTGGGGGGAGCGCATGTTTGGGTCCAGTCCCACCTGGATTAGCAAGAAGTCCGTCGACTATGCGGCCACCTTGATCCTGGATCCGGTGACCGAAGGTTTGTCGGCCCTACAAGTGGAGGAGCGGACCGAGTTTCACAAACTTTGGAAGGATGTGCCCGGCGATCATCTCATCGGCAGTGCCGAGGAGCGCTTTGCTCAGGCCCTGCAAGTCATTCGCCAGCGTTTTGGCTGGGCGGCTGAATGAGCGTCATGGGGGCGGCATTGAGGATTTTGCTGCGGTCCAGATAAACACAACCTTGCTCGTTGTGGGTCACGTCGCCCAAAAGCATCTGGCTGATCCCCACGGTCATGGTGTGGGCAAAGAAGATCACCGTTTTGCCGGCCTGTTGCTCCTCCACCCGGTTGAGGAAGCCGTCGACCCGGGTCATGACGTCCATTCCCGACTCGCCTTGCGGAAAACGATGGGTAAAATCCAATCCCTTGCCAAAATTGGGGTAGGTCTGGGCGACCTCGCGGGCGTTGCGACCCTCGCACTCTCCAAAATCGATTTCTTGCAGGTCGGCGTCCTTTTGCAGACTCACTTGCTCAACCTGAGCCCGCTGCTGGGGAGAAATCTGGCCTTGCTCCTGCAGTTGGGCGGCCTGTTGGTGCAGCAGTTGAACCAGCGCCAGGCCCGTATCGAAGGCCCGCGACAGCGGACTGGCGATCAGCACGGGAAGCATTTGAGGGTTATGGGCGGCCTTGAGCAACCAGTCCGTGCCTCCCAACTGTTTGAGCAGTTGTTGGGCTGCCTGGCCGGCCTGGCGTTGACCCTCGGGGCTGAGCGGGGAATCGCCCCGACCACTGAGCAGAGCCCCTCCCCCCTGAGCATTGGCCAGTGATTCCCCATGACGAACGGCGATCAGTTGAGTTCCCTGCTCTTCGAGTCGGTCACCACGAGCACTGAGTTGAGCCACATCGTGACACTGGATCGTGCCCAAATCGGCATTGACGGGACGGAAGGCCGAGAATTGCCGGCCGATGGGTACACTCTGTAGGCTCGGGGTGCTGATCTGCATACGTGGAGGTTAGCGGGGCGGCCTCAAAAAAAGCTGGCACAGCAGTGTTACAAATTGTTCACATCCATGGCCCTGGTGTAGAAAAGTGGTAGTAACCCCCCGGCTATTCTGTGGTTGTAGCAAACAACAGAGTAGCGGAGGGTTAAGACAATGGCAATTTCAAACAGCACGATGGTTAGCAAGGATTTCGGTCCGCGGGCCACGGAAATTTTTCAGAAGGTGAGTGGTGGCGCGCGTAACGAGGGCGAGGGCCGGGTGGCCGTCGACGCTGGCTTTGGCGAAGGACCGCACGGGATGCCCAGTCTGATCAATCCCACGGGACACGATAATTTGGTAAAGGTGCGGGAACAGCAGCGACGACTGCAGGCTACTCAGGACGCCTATCAGGCCGCAGATGAAGTGAATTCGGGGAAATCCAAGCAAGCCTTTGTGCCAGGCCAGGCCGTGCAGATGCGCAAGCAGCGTCTAAACCGGGAGTCCCAGCTGCACCAGCAAGCTGCCTCTACCCGAAATTGGGCCCAGCGCTAAAGGAAGACCTGTAATAGCGCTCGGGCGGGGGCGGGGGATTGGGGGCCAGCCAGTGCAGTTGGCGGCGGGCCAGGCTGGCCCCCGGGCAGCGGTGCGGTCCAGCACCGAAACTCAGGTGGGGCGGCCTGCCGAGGCGCCATTGGTGGGGTTGGGAAAAGACGCGCGGGTCACGGTTGGCGGCGGCAAAAAACACCAATACCCGGTCGCCCTCTTTGAGGTCGCACGGCCCCAGTCTCAGGTCGCGCATGACGCGGCGGCCAAAACGTTGGATGGGCGGGTGGAGGCGCAACATCTCCTCGATCAGGGCGGGCTGGGGCCGGTGCTGGCAAAGGCTGGCCAGAGCTGTGGTGGTCGATTCCAGTCCGGACAGCACCAGCAAGCGCAGCAGATAAAGGCGGTCGGTGGTGCTCAGGTGCATTCCCAGGGGGGTATGCAACAAGGCCAGTTGGACCACAAGTTCGTCCTCGGCTTGCCGCCAGGTGGCTTTGTGGGGAGCGTAAGCAATGCGCACGGCCAGTTGCTGCAGTTGACTCGCCTGGGTTTCACCGATTTGCAGGATGGCTTGCAGTGTCTGGCGAGGCAGCCCGCGCAGAGGTTCTATTTCCGGGTGGAAGTCGGGTTGCAGGGTCTTGAGCCAATGGCTCAGGTGCCGGCGCAATGGAGTGTGGACCGGAGGATCGCTGAGATTGAGGGAGACAAAGTGGGCCCGGGCATCCGACACGATACCCGTGCCAAAGGCCGACGAGAAATTGGCGGGCTCACTCAATACCCGGTGTGCCTCCGGGTAGCCCAATACGGCCCAATAGCCGGGTCGGGGCTGCCAACTCACCGGCTCAAGCTGGCGAAAATGCCTGTGGATGGAACCGTCGGCGTAGAGGCTGGGATCAAGCAGGTCCACTCAGTGAATTTGCTGAGCGACCCAATCGGCCGTGCCTGCAGTGGTTCGCATAATCAGGGTGAGGTCGCCATCTTTGCCGATTCGCACTTCGTCAAAGCCCACACCCAGTCGCTGCGACAGGTCGATGTCCAGGCCTTGCTTCTGTAGTTGCTGGCCCACCTGGCCCGGTCCCTGGGCGTCGGCCACGGCGCCTACAATCACGTTACTGAGCAGGCGAGTGGGCAGAATGTCGAGGATGTCGAAGGGGGCTTGCGATTGAGCCTTTTGAAATTCGACCGCTTTGCCGTCGATGCCCACGGTCAGAGCGCCATTGTGGGTGCTGAGGGTCAGCGGGACCTTGATTTTGGTGTGCACCGTGGGGCGGGTCACCACTTCGGTCCCCGCATCGAGAACTTTACCTACGGTATGGTCGATGACAGCCTTGCCGCCGCTGGCCACTTTGTCTATCACAAAGGAGGGCGCTCGCAGCAAGGTGCCCAGCACCTGGCCAAAGCCGCCAGCCTCTTTTTTGAGGGTTTTCTGCAGGCTACCCATGCCAGAGTCGATCGCTCCCGTAGCACCCGTCACCAGGCCGGTAGCGCCTTTGGTGGGCTCTGCTCCCTTGAGGTTAGCCACAATGTCAAAGGATGCCACCAGTTGGCCGCCCTGATAGGAAATTTGGGGAATGACCGCCTTGCCCCGGGCGTCTTTGCCAAACTGCAGGTCGTGCAGGCCGGCTTTGTCTTTGACCGGGCCCAGCACCGATTGCCAGTCTACCTGGCGCAGTTGGCCGTTGAGCACGCTCAGGTCCATGCCTGCCGCGAATTGACCCGGCTTGAGGTTGAGATCGCCAGTGAAGTCCGCCTGGCCGCTCCCGCCCGCCTGGAGGTCCACCAGCAGGCCCTGGGAGGTTACCTGAACGTTGCCTACCTGAGCCGACAACAGCGGTGCCAGCACATTGCCGGTCTTGACCTGCAGCTTCTGACCCTGGGCGTAGACCGCGTCGAGTTGCTGGTTGGCGATCTGCTCTAAGCGGGGCCCGCCTTTGGCAAATTCTTTCTCGGCACGCTCACGGGCCGTGCGTTGCAGATCTTGGGTCACTTTGGGCAGATTTTGTTGCAGTCCCTGGTGCAGGGCGTTCTTGACGTGGCCGTGCAGTCTGGCGGCCACCGAGCCCTCGGGCGCATTCCCCAAATTTCCCAGTTGGCCCAATTCGACAGTGACGTTTTGCATGGTCTCGGTCTGGTTGGCTTGAGTCACCTGGATGTCGGCTTTGCCATCGCCCGTGTTGTCGGGGGTGGCCCACAAATAGAGCGTGGACTGGGCCAACGGACCCGTACCTGTGATCACTTTGGCTTCAAAATGAACCTGTTGCGTGAAGCCTTGCTCTAGAATTTCTTGCACGCCTTGCTCTTGCATGGTGCCCTGCAAGCGATGACCCTGCGCCAGCCGGCCCTGCAGTTGCTCGACCAACGGTTGCTGATCGGGCTTGCCCTGGAGTTGGTCCAGTCGCTGCTGGGTGACTTTGCCGTCCAGGTCGAGGTGCAGGTTGAGGTCGCCCTGGATGGGGATCTCGCCCGTTTCAGAACGCAGGCTGACCTGCACGGCTCCCAACAAAATTCCTGGACCTTTGAGATCGGACGGAGCCTTTACGGTCTTGATATCCACCTTGAGTCCGGTGGCGATCGGTTGGGTCGTGTAGTCCAGCGCCAGGGGGACGGACTCGGTGGCCAGGGCTCGTATGCCCAGGGAAGGGAGATCGGTCTGACCCACATGCAGAAAGGCCCGATCGCTGGTGGGCAGGGGCAGGGTTACGTCGAGCAGGACCTGGGAGTCAGGGATTTTGAGCACGGCCACTTGTTGAGCCAGTTGCTGGCCGGTCATTTGGGTCAAGCTGGCCGTCATGGCCTTAAATTGGGCCGAGTCTTGGACCTGATGAGAGAACTGAGTGACCGTCTGCTGCGGCACAAGCCCCCTCATGGGGCCGGCCTTGGGAGCCTGCTGAGCTTTGTGGGCCTTCAGTTGGGCGGCCGGCGTCTCCACCGGCTTGCTCGACGCCTGGTTTAGTTGCTGCGGATACACGTGCACGGTCGGCTTGTGGGAAAGGGCCTGGGAATTGGCGTGGTAGGCGATACCGCCGACCAGCGAACTGGTGGCCACCACTCCCATGCTGGCTGCCATGCCCCACTTGGCCAGTTTTTTGGTAAGCGAAGCGGGCGGTTTGCTGGCAGCAATCTCGGCAGTGTCGCTGGGCAGGGCGATCTGCTCCGTAGCCACCTGGGCCGTGGTGACCCGGACGGACGTGGACCGCTGCAGGGGAGTCAGGCGGGAGATAGGATTCACAGACCTGTTGGCTTCGACCTCTGTTGCCCCAACCCCTGGGCGGCACCCTCCCAGAGGTCGCCTTGAATTTAGTGGATCTTGTTGAGTTCCTGGCGCCCGGGTAGCTCATTGAGGGCGGCGTAGAAGGCTTTCTCACCCATCTGCTCCTTGACGGCCAGGATGGTGGCGTCGCCGGCGTCGTAACCTTGCTTGACCAGTTCGGCGACTCGGCTGGCGGCGGCGGGCTCTTGGGCCTGTTTTTCCACGAAGACGCCGGTGTCTTTTTCGGCCACTTCGATGGCGCTGATCACGTCGCGGGTGGTGCCGTAGCGTGATTCATCGACCTGCTCGTTGAAATCTTTGGCGTCCTTTTCCCGGGCCCGCAGGCGACGGCCGCGCTCGAGGCTGTTGACCTCGACCGATTCGTTGTTCCACAGATTCATGAATTTGCCCACCGATTGGTCGCGCTCGGCGATGGAAGCCTTGTCGGACTCGTCGAAGCGGACGTAGCCGGAGTGTTCCCAGTTTTCGCGCAGGCCCTTCTTGGAGAAGTTGGTGCTGCCGAAGAACTCGCCCTTGTCGGTGAGGATCTCTTTGGCGTGAATTTTACGGTCGTGCCAGCCGGAGCGGGGCAGATTGGCCCAGCGGCAAGAGATGCCGTTGTCCTCGAGACGCTCCATGCCGGCCTGGTTGGGGGTGCCGCCGTCAGGATAGACGCCCGGGTCAGCGATGACGCGAATGTCGATTTCTTTGCCGGCGGCAGCCATTTCGGCTTTCTTGGCAGAGAGCATTTCGGCCACCGTGGCCGTCATCACGAAGGCCGGGATGTAGATGAATTTCTCGGCTTCCTGGATGGCCGTAATCATCAGCGTTTCCCGATCTACCGGAAAATCGGCCAGGGCTACCGCGGCGGCACCCACCGCTTTTCCGTCTGGCAAGGAGATGTCTTGGAGGCGTTCCACGTTGGTCTTGGAGCGGGTAGCCCCCAGCGCTTTGTCGACCAGTTCCATAAAGGCCGTCTTGGCTTTGTCGCTGAGGGGCAATCTCTCGCCGGCCGCCAGCATCTCTTCGGCCTTCTCGGCCGGCACAGCTACATAGTCGACCGCCTTCTGGCCATAGCTCTCGGCCACTTTCTCCAGGTCGGCGAAGGTTTTGACCATCGGCAACGAGGTGCCGGCTTTGGAGGGGCCCTCGAGGCAATCGAAGAGGCCGATAAATCCACGCGTGCCCATGTTAATGTCGCCGGCCATAAAATCGGCCAGTGGCTTTTCGCCATAGACCTGGGCGTTGCTGGCCCCGGCCGACTGTTGCACGTCGCGGGCAAAGTTTTGCACCAGTTTGCGGGCCGCCGGTCCTTCGATGGCGTAGCCCACGTCCACGTTCTCGCCAGACCCTTCGTTGGCGTTCATGCCAGAGAGCAAAAACTGCTCACCCACGCGCAGCCCCTTGCGGTGCATCAGATTGCCGGGTTCACCCAGCTGTTCGGGCACGGGATAGGCCGACACGGCGATGTCGCCACCGGCGTTGACCAACTGGAGAATGCTGCGCAGCTTGTCGGGAACCTCGTCGATCTCGACGTGCTTGCCCTTAAAGGCCACCAGACGGCCGGCGTCAACATTGACGCGAACCTTGTTGCCGGCCTCGGCGGCTTCGGCCAGCTTGCCTACAATTTGCTGATTGGTGAGTTCGTAATACTGAGCGTTGACTTCCACCGGCTTGCCGTCTCGGGCGGACTGAGCGGCGCCATCCAGCATGTGAATCATTTGCGGCCACACTTCTTCGCAGTGGAAGCCTTTGATCTGGTTGCCCTGGTGGACCAGCGGGCTATCGCCCTGGCGCACCTGTTGCAACGAATCCACCAGTTGTTTGACAGATTCATCGTTCAATTTGACTGCAGCTACATAGGCGGCTACTACGCCGGTGGGGCCAAAGCTGGCGCCGGCTGCGGCCTGTACGGCCAGCATCGACTGGCTGTTGAGCACCGCTTTCTTGACCGCATCGGAGCCGGTGGTGAAAACGTGCACTTCGGTCAGCTGGGCCTTGAGCTTCTGGTCCTTATAGCCGCTGGCCTTCAGGTCTTTGTGGAGCTGCTTGTGGTAGCTGAAGCAGGTCTTTCCCAGCTTTGTGATCTGGTCTGCCTCGCTTTGATTCAGGGCATTGTTCCTGGCCGCACTATCGGCCAGCTTCTCCCAACTGTCAGCAGGCGGGTTGCCTTCCGCCTGGATATTCTTTGCGCTGTCGGCCCACTTGCGGATCAGGTCGGCATTGACGAGCCGGCTGTCGACGGAATGGGAACCGATTTGGAAAGAACTGGACATGGAGAGACCTCCCGATACTGGATAAATCCAGTCTAGGCAATCACCCTGAAAAAGTTCTGCAATAGTTTGGCAATCAATTCCACTCCCTCTCCGCGACCCGGAGAAACTCTTCCAAGTCCGGTTCCAGTTGCCAGGCGGATTGCGGGCCGTGCAAAGCGCCCACGGCCGCGCCTACCACCGCCCCCAGAGAGGCCGGGTCGAGCGTGTTGGTGGTGGCCTGACGCAAGGCTTCTTGAGGGTCCTGGCCATGACATTCCAGGATGTAGAGCAGGGTCGGCACCAATTCGAACAGGTAGGGGCCCGTACCCCATCCCTTGCCCACCTGACTGACCGTCAATTTTTGGGCGCGGGCATCGGGGATAACTTGCTCTAGAAATTCACACAGAGTACGGGGCGTGCCCCGGAAGCGGCGGGCCTGCGGGTCATATTTATTGCCTGTCTCCAGACCCGTCACGGCAGTGGTAAAGCGGCCCAAAAACCAACGGGGGTCGGGCATCTGTTCCTTGGCCAGCAGATCCCAGAGTAGGGCCGCGTAGCCCAGCGAGCTGACCAGAGCGGCGTTGTCGTTGTGGGTCAACATGGTGGCCAGGGCTACTTCGCGCCACAAACTGGGGTCGGGTCGGCGGCAATGGGGAATCAACAGGGGCGCGATGCGGCGCAGGGCGGCGCAACCCGCCGTGGTTCCGCCCAGCCGGTCGAGCGGCTTGCCCAGATCCAGGTTGCCCTGCAAGATTTTGAGACTGGGGCTGGCCCGCAGCACCGGCGCTTCGGCCAGATCCTGGGCCAGGCGTTGCAATCGAAAGGGCGGGTTCATCAAATGCTGGGCGGTGGCCACCGTCAGGCGAGAGGCCTCTCCCATAGGGGCCTTGTCTCCCCAGCCCAGCCTTTCTCCATAAAAGAGTCCACGCAGCATTCCTTCGATTCGTTTCCAAAGGCGGGAGCCTGCCGAGGGGACCGTCTGGAAGAGCGCACCTCCCGGGCGCAGATCCAGGCTGGCCGAGTGAAATGCGTCGGTGGTGGGCATTTGCGAGAGGGTGGGTCGCGCATGGCCATGGCCATGGCCATGACCGTGACCGTGACCGTGGCTGTGCATGGCCACCTTCTTGTGGCCGGAGTCGTGATCGCCGCGTTGCACGGTGCGCAGCAGGTCGTCGAGCGAGTCCACTTCGAGCTTATCCAGCTTGGGGATTTTGAGAGCCTCCTTGAGAATGGTCAGGGCCTTACGTTCGTCGCCCGATCGCAGCGAGGCCATAGCCTCGCGTCGGGCCCGGGCGGCCATGGCAATGGCCAGTTCCACTTCAACCTCAGGATGCATGGGCATGTCCTGCCTTTGGGTCACCGACATAGGCGGCAGGGAGAGCACGCTTTCTACGCTTTTGCGGCCAGCCCCATCCGGGCAGTGCCAGCTCAGGGTGGCCTTGATGGGGCCGGAATGGGCCAGGGTTACACGCACCATTTGGGACATAGGGGCCTCGTTGACAAGGTCGGCCAGGCGTACTTCGCCGTCGGGGGTCTTGTCGACCTCGGCCAGCCATTCCAGGTCGGCTCCAGCCGCCTCCAGCTTGAGTCGCACCTGTGTGCCCATGGTAGCCATGAGCCCGGCCATCTCCAGTTCGAAAAACTGAGCCAACTGTTCGTGGGTTTCCACGTAGAAGTGATTGCCCTGGCCACTGTTGGCCATCGACCTCAGCAGGTTTTCGTTATATCCGGCGCCAAATCCAAGGGTGGTGGTTTGCACGCCCTGCTGGGCCAGTTTGTGGACATGGCTGGAAATCACATCGCTATTGGTTTCGCCCTCATTGGCCTGGCCATCGGTCAGCAGGACGACCCGGTTGATGCGGGTGGGTTGGGCCTCGGCCAGGGCCAGTGAGGCGCTTTGCTGCCAGCCGTCAAAAAGGGCTGTATTGCCGCGCGCTTCAATGCGGGAAATCAGATTGAGCAATTGCTCCTTGTAGCGCACCTGTGTGCGCGACAGCACGGTCTCGATTTCGTGGTCGAAGGCCACAATGCTGAGCACATCGTCGGGGGCCAACGAGTTTACCACCTGAGCGGCCGCCTGGCGCGTCAACTCCATTTTGGCCCCGCCCATCGACCCCGAACGGTCGAGGGCCAGGGCGAGGTTGAGGTTGGGCCGATGGGTGGCGGCCTGGCGGGGAGGAGGGGTGATGCGAATCAGCAGATCCACAGTGCTGGTTTGGTCCTGGCAAACGCCCATTCGGTCAGGGATCAGCTCGAGCATAAGGTCCTCCCATTGCCGGTGTATATATGACACTAATTAAACATGAGGCAGGCAAGTCCCTTCTTCGCTCCCGGACCCAGTGCTGCGTCAAGCTGCCCCTACTTTGGCAACCGTGCAGGCGCTGGCCCACGCAGTGCAAGAATCTTCCGCTGGTGTAATGGAGGTGCACCGCTGGAATCGTTTGGGCAGTTTTTGCACCTGATCCTGGGCCACGCGGCCGGACTCTATTGACCCTGGCTCTGGCCACTCCGTATGGCCACAAAACTCACTCCCCTGCCCTGGTCAAACTGCCGCGCCAGAATTCCCAGACGGTGGCCCTTTGCGATACCTTTCGCCCCAGTGCCCAGGCCGGTTTCATCAGCGATGACCTGCTGCGTGCCGAGGCCAAACTTCTCTATTTGGGCGGCGCGGTGGCACTCGGCGTTTACGCCGGATACACTCCGGGATTCGTCCCCACCCTCCTCAGCAGCGCGATCGCTGGAGCGGCCACGGCCACCCACGGGGCTCAACTCGGCAACGCGGTGGCTGGAGGGGAGGCGATGGGAAGTGGACTTGTCTCTCATCTCACCGGAATTCACCTCGACCCCCAGGTTTCGGCGGGCCTGCTCGGACTGACGGGCGGTCTTTTGGCTTATAGCAGCCTCAAGCTTGATTGAGGGCCCAGTATAGATGACTGGGCTCAGTCTTGCGGCCTCCATCGACCACCCGGTAGAAATTTGGTAGTACACCCCCGGCTAGGCTGGGCCCATGAAGAAAATCCAGACCATCCTCTGCTTGATGATGGTGGCCTGGGCAGATCCACAAAGGATTCGCCTGGCCACCTGGAACGTCCACAACCTCTTTGATGCGATCGATGACCGCTACGACGACCTGGTCCCCAAGCCTGAACAGGTAGAAAAGAAATTGGAAGATCTCAGTCTGGCTCTGGGGCGAATTGGGGCCGATATCATCGCTCTCCAGGAGGTGGAAAACCTGTCCATCCTGCAGCGACTGGCGCGATCCAGCGGCTATCGCTACGCCATTTTGGTCGAGGGCAACGATGCCCAACGCGGCATTGACGTCGCTCTGCTTTCCAAACTGAAAGTCAGGGGCTATGCCTCCCACAAGAATGATCGTCTGCCGTATGTGGAAGGCGCCAGCCTGGACACGAAATTCTCGCGTGACTGTCTGGAGGTGCATCTGGCCACTCCCGTGCCGATGGTATTGCTGGTCAACCACTTCAAAAGCAAGGTTGGCAAAGGCAAGAGTTCCGATGCCAAGAGGCGCGCACAGGCACTAAGGGTGGCCCAGATGGTCAAAAATGTGGGCCGACACTATCCGGGTTGCGCCGTGGTGGTGTTGGGCGATCTCAACGATTGCCTGGAGAGTTGGCCGTTGGAACCACTGGCCCGTAGCGGACTGACAGACCCCTTTGCCCGCCTCGCTCCCGAGCAGCGCTACACGCACAAGCACCGCGGTCAGGGGATAGCCCTCGATCAAATTTTGATCCATCCCCGACTACAAGCGAGAGTGCTGGCCAACAGTCCTGAGGTGGGCAACGACAAGGTTTACCGACGCTGCAGCGACCACCGACCGATGTGGCTGGACTTTGACTTATGAGTCCCGGCGACGTACACTGTACATCAATGAAGCAATACTCTGCGACTCGAGCTCGGGCCAACTGGTTCTCCCTCCTGGATGAGGTGATCGCCGGTGAAGTGGTGGTGATCGAGCGCCACGGACGCCGCGTGGTGCTGTGCCGAGAAGAGTTGACGCCCACCAGCCTCCCAGATTACTCGGCGGTACTCCAGACCGATGACGTAGATCGAGCCGATAACTGGACCTGGAACTGGGATCCCGATGGCAGGGCTCCGATCGCCTCGATGCTTATCCCTGGCTGTCGCGATACGGCCGCCACTACGTCTCGCCCGTCTCGATCTTAGAACTGCAATTTTTGAGCGAAGTGGGAAAAATTCAACTCGAAGTGAGCGGCTTTATCGAGAGGTTGAGCCAGGACCCGCGCCTGCAACTGCTCATTTTGGAAGCCGTCCATCTAAACTGGACGCGAGATCCATTTGATCGACTTTTATCGGCTCACAGTGTGGCTCGCCGACTCCCACTGTGCTCAGTTGATGCGGTCATTCGTAAGCATCATCGATTGTTGCCTCCCGAACTACACTGACCGAAAACCCCAGACAGAAGGTGAGGCAGGAGCCGAATCGTCGGGCGGCAAACAGGCGCCCATGTCTATATTACGCCCTTTTTCCGCAGTTCGCCCCAGTCCCGAGGTGGTTGATCAGGTGGCTTCGGTGCCCTACGATGTGGTCGACCGCGACGAGGCGGCGGCGCTGGCCTCCGGCAACCCGCTCAGCTTCCTACGCGTCTCTCGCGCCGAGATCGATTTGCCCAAAGAGGTAAATCCCTACAGCGACGGTGTTTACCAACAAGCCGCCAGCAACTACGCCGAACTGCTCAAGCAGGGTAAGTTGACCCAGGAAGAGCAGCCAGCCGTCTATGTCTACCAGTTGCAGATGGGCGACCACGTGCAGACCGGGGTGGCGGCCACTTACTCGGTCGACGAATACGACCGCGACAAAATCAAGAAGCACGAGAAGACGCGCCGCGAAAAGGAAGACGACCGCACGCGCCACATCGTGACACTGCGCGCTCAGACCGGCCCTGTTTTTCTAACCTATCGGGCCCAGCCCGAGATCGACGCCCTGGTCGCCCAAATTACCCAGGGGCCCCCGCTCTACAATTTGACGGCCAGCGACGGCGTTCGTCACACCCTCTGGAGAGTGACCGACCCGAAACGGCTGATGCAGGCCTTTGGTCAGGTTCCCGAACTCTACATCGCCGACGGTCATCACCGCGGCGCCAGCGCCAGCAACACCCGCGCCCAACTGCGCGAAGAGAGCAAAACCGGCTGGTCCGGCCAGGAAGCCGCCAACTTCTTTTTGGCGGTGGCCTTTCCGGCCGATCAGCTGCGCATTCTCCCCTACAATCGCGTCATCAAAGACCTGCATGGCAATACCCCCGACGAATTTCTCCACAAACTCAAGCAGGTGTGCACCGTCAGCGAGGGGGCCCACCCCTCGCCGCAGGGGCGGGGCAGTGTGTCCATGTATTTAGGCGGCAAGTGGTACGGTTTGCAACTCAACGTTCCCGAACAGGCCAGTTCGCCCTCAGAGAAGTTGGACGTGGCCATCCTCCAATCGCTGGTGCTGGCCCCCCTGCTGGGTATCGAGGACCCACGCACTGACAAGCGCATCGACTTTGTGGGCGGCATTCGCGGCACTCAAGAATTGGAAAAGCGGGTCCAGGCCGGCGAAGCCGTGGCCTTCTCCATGTTCCCCACCTCGCTCGACGAACTGATGGCCATTTCCGATGCGGGCGAAATCATGCCGCCCAAGTCCACCTGGTTTGAGCCCAAGCTGCGAGACGCCCTGCTGATTCATCAGGTATGAGTAACTTCATCCTGGACAACGCCCTGGTTCTCACCATGGACTCCGCTTTCACCATGGTCTCGCAGGGGGCGGTGGCCGTGCGGGGCGGACAGATCGCGGCAGTGGGACCGAGCACTGAGGTGGTCGAGCAGTTTCCCTTGTGGACTCGTTATGATCTGCAAGGTCGCGTCTTGATGCCCGGTCTGATCAATTGTCATACCCACCTGCCCATGAGTCTCTTTCGCGGAGTTGCCGACGACAAAGAGCTCATGGATTGGCTCAATAACTACATCTTTCCGGCCGAGGCGGCCGCCCTCAATCCCGAATTTGTGCGCACCGGCACCCAACTCTCGCTGTGGGAGATGTTGCGCGGCGGCACCACCACCGTTGTCGACATGTATATGTTTGAGAAGGTGGTCGCCGAAGAGTGCGCCCGCATCGGTATGCGCGCGGTGCTGGGTCAGGCCATGGTCGACTTTCCAACGCCCGAATACAAGAGCTGGGGCGAATCATTCGAGGGCACCCGAGAATTTATCCAGTCCTACGCCGGTCACCCGCTGGTGGTGGCGGCGTTGGGCCCCCACGCGCCCTACACGGTCTGCCCCGAGCATCTGCAAGAGTGCCACCGACTGGCCGAGGAACTCAATTGCCCCATGGTCATCCACCTGGCCGAAACGCAACACGAAAACCAGCAGATTCTGGACCGCTATGGCCGCACCTCGGTCTCTCACCTCGACCACCTGGGCGTGCTGAGCAAGCGCCTGATTGCTGCCCACGTGGTCTGGCCCGACGAGGCCGAGATTGGACGTCTGGCTCAGAGTGGCGTGGGCGTGGGCCATTGCCCCCAGAGCAATGCCAAACTGGCCTGCGGCATCGCGCCCGTAGTCAAGATGCTCCAGGCCGGAATTCCGGTGGGACTGGGCACCGATGGCTGTGCCTCCAACAACGACCTGGACATGTGGGCAGAGATGCAAACCGCTAACCTGCTGCAAAAGCTTAACAGCCACAGCTGCACCGTCATGAATGCCCGCGAAACCTTGCATATGGCTACTCTGGGCGGTGCCCAAGCGGCTCACCTGGATCACCTGGTCGGCTCGATCGAAGTGGGCAAAAGAGCCGACATGATCGTGGTGCGCCACGACTCTCCCCATCAGATTCCACTCTACGACCCCATTTCGCAACTGTGCTACAGCACCAAGTCCACCGATGTGACGCAGGTCTACATCGAAGGGCAGTTGGTGATGAGTGATGGCCTGGTACCGGCCATCGACGAACCCGAACTACGCCTTGCCGTGGCCGAAGAAGCCGCCCGAGTGCAAACCATCCTGAGGAGAAACTAACCATGACTGTCGATGCAATGCTCTGTGACGCCGCCACTGTGCGCGAAGGTCTGCTCAATGTGCTGGGAGCGGGAATTACCCGCCTGCACCGCGAGCAATTTCCCGCCGCCATGGGCACCCAACTGGCTCTGCTATTGCACAGCACCGCCAAGGAGATGGGCAAATCCCACAAACTGGTGATCACCGTCACCCACGAAAACAAGGAGAAAATCGCCGAGTTTGCGGTGGATTTCAGCGTCGCCGCCAATCCCGGCCACCAGGCCAACGAGGTGATCACGGTCCCTCTGGTAGCCACCTTCCAGCAGCAAGTGCTGCCCCTGGCCGGCGCTTACGACATCGAATTGAAGATCGACGGCAAAGTAGCCCGCACAGTGCAGTTTCACGCCGGCCTGACCCCCAAGCCACAGCCACCGATTATGGGTTCGGCCAGAGGCTAAAAGGTCCCACCGCCGCGATCTGCGCCTGATCGTCCCAGACGGTCAGGCGCAGCCGGTAGTCAGCCGAAAGTTCCCAGCGCAGCCGAGTCCGAGCCGGGTCAAGGGCTCGTTCGAGACGCAGCGTGACGTGTTCCAGCAAGACCAACTGGGTGTTGTCGCTGCCGTCTGGCAGCACGTAGGCGGCCTCGGTTCCCAGGTTCTCCACAACCTCCACCGGATTCGGGCCCGCCAGCAACGACAACGGCGTCAGTTCCACCTGGCAAGGCAGCGGTTGGCCCAAAGACACCATGGTGTGAAAACGCGCGCCCTGATCGCCCATGACCTTGATACCCAGTCGGGTGGTGCACACCGGCTGACGGGGGCTCTCGGGAAAATGCAGCCAGGTGCTCTGCTGTCCAAGGCTGCGGGGCCCCGTACTGCGCATCACTTCGGGGTGAAGGCGAGCGCCCAGGACCACGCAATCTTTGGGTTGGGAGCAACGTTCCAGGGCCACGCCCGGAAACTGCTTTTGCAGCCATTCCCCGATCAGCGGGTAGTGCGAGCCGCGCCCACTGAGCACAATCAAGTCGGGCTGCAAAGGCGGTTGCGGCAGGCTGAGGCGCAAACGCGGCTCCACTTCGCTGTCCAGACGGCTGCGAGCCGGCGACTGCACCTCGGAGGGAAGGGGTAGTGGTTCGGCCAGACTGTAGTTGCGCTTGACCGTTTCGGCCCAGCGCCGCTGTTCCGGGGGCAGCAGGGCAGAAACCTGGTCGCTGATGTCCTGGCCACCAAACCAGCGATCTCCGCCCACGTGTTCCATCTCTACCGTGACCATGGTGCGCGAACGACTGTCCACCTGGAGCACGGCCACATCGCTGGTGGTGCCACCAAAGTCATAAAGCAGCAAACGCCAGCAACGGGGGGGCAAGCTGCGCCGACTCAAATAGAAATAGGCGGCCGCCAGAGGCTCGCTGATGCACTCTAACTGGCAATCCAATTGGGCCAACCAGGCCTGACGCAACTCTTCCACCTGACGCGGAGAAAAGGCCGCGGGATGGGTCAGGCAACAGCGCTCCACTCGATACAGCCCCAACTGGGGACGGATTCGCTCCAGCAACACTCCAAAATAGTCCTGAGCGGCCTGCTGAGGGGTACGCTCTAAAATCTCGCCCGTCTCCGGTAGAATCAAGCGGAAGGCAAAGCTGCCCCGGCCCAAATTGCGCTTGGCCTCTGTGATCACGTTGGGGCCTGGCTGGTCGGTGGCGCGGCAGCGATTGCCGGGAAAATAGGCGATCCCACTGGGCAGGTAGGGAGAGTCTCCCTCCAGATTCAATTGGGTCAGCCGACCTTGATCTTCCACCAGGGCGGCGCCACTGGCGGTGCCGCCAAAGTCCACCAGCAACCAACCAGGAAAGGCGATGGGTTGGGGGCGGGCCAGATCCAGAGCAACCGACTTCTTGCGACCATCACTGAGGTGAATGACTATCTCGGCAGGTTGGTCTGCCTCCAATTCGGGAACCGCCCGCAGCCGCACCCATCCTTCGCCCTCCAGATGGCCGGGAAATTCCACCTCGGCCACGTCACAAATTACCCGCTCAATCTCAACCGGGCCTTGCTGTGCCTCAATGGGCACCTCCAGCTCAGGGAAGCGGGTCAGGCACCAGGCCTGGCGCAGCGGAGCCGTAAACGTTCCGGCCCAGCGACAGTCGATCCGACCGGTCACGACAGTGCTGCCCAATTGCCAGTGGATCGGGCCCTCCACGGCCGGAGCCCGCACCGGCAATGTGGCCCCAGAACGCAGGCTGAGAACGGTGGGCAGGACCACTTCCGTTTGCCATCCGGCTGGTAAGCAATCGACGTAGAGTGCCCCCTGCAGGAGGCGCAGTTCGCCTTCGATTTCACTCTTCTCCGGGTTGAGAAGTCGAGGGCTCCAGTGCAACTCGGCACGGGCCGGGGCGCTGCACCACACCTCGAGTTCGGCCTCGTTCAGACCAATCCGGCCGGGCACTCCCTCGGGCGGCTGCTGACCCACTCTCAAAGGCATCCAGAGACTGCCACCCGGCTCCAGCAACTCCGATGGGAGGTCGACCTGCAACCACTCGGGCAGGCGCAGCTGGGAAAGGTCCAAACTGCCCCCGCGACCTCGAAAAACCACGCCCAGACGGGCCGGCTGCGACCCCAGCACCCACGAAGTCACCCACTGATCAGCAACTTGAATCTCGGTCAGTAACTCGACCGGCTGTTGCCAATGGCCGCAGTTGGGGCAATAACGATCGCCCGGGTCGAGCGCCCAACCTTCGCAATCAGCGGCCTCACAACGGAGGTTCATCGGGCCACGGCGGCCTCAACGAGCTCGGCAAATCTTTGGCAATGTTCCGCATAGAGTCGACTGGCCTGAATCTTCCGCTCCAACTGGGCGAACAACTCCAGATCCGACCCGCCCTCGTCCCCCTGCCATCGTCGCGCCTTCTCGGCAGACAGGCTGCCGGCCAGGCGTACCAGAGGTTCGAGATCCTGCCCTTCTACGATCAACTGCAGTTGGCGACGGCCTTCGGCCAGCAGGCGTCCGCGCAGATGGGGAGCCTTGCTCAACTTGGGAATCAAGCGGTGGCGCTCGCCCAGAGGGTGAACACGCGGACCGGTGGGGAGCCACTCCAGCCAAACCCAATCCTGGCCTTCTAGCTGCAGCAATCCTAGCAAGGTGGACAGCACGAAGGCCTCCTGGGCCTCGTGCACCGCTTGCAACTCATCCTGGCCCAGCACGGCCAGATCGCTATACTGCTGGTCGCTGCATTCGATATGCAGGGCCTCACCCTGAGTGTATAGATGCAGATAGGCATCGCGCAGGCTGCGCAGCGGAATGAGTTCGTGCACGGTCAGGGCGACGGCCTCGCTAAACAAGACGATCTCTTCCCCGTAAGCCATGGGAAAGTAGTGGGTCAGACCGGGGCGGCTCTGCTGAATCAACTGCTGCAGACGGTCAGCAGCACGTTCTCCCTGAGCCTTCTGCAGCGGACCTAACTGGGAGGGCAGCATGGGCATTCCCACCACATGGACCTGTGCCTCGCTACGCGGCGCGTTAAGCTGGAGTTCGGCTTGAGACACCAGCCAGGGAAAACGCTCCTGATAGCGGGGCAAGAGGGGCAAGAGAGCATAGTCCTGGGCGATGCTCTGAAAAGGCTGACGGCAACGGCCTAACAGGTCCTCTAAAAACTGATCTTTGGCCAGGCAGGTGGCCAGGCCGTTCTCGGCCAGCAAAGAGCGGGCCAACTGGCCGGGCAAATCGGCCGCCACATAACGAGGATAGATCTCCTGCCAAATCATGTCGCCCGTGCAAAGGTTGTAGCACAAGGGAAACAGCTTATCGGGCGAAGCCCCGGCCACCGCGGCCTGAAGTTGCTCGACCATGCTGTCCAGTTGGTGGACCAGGATTTGCATCTCGGCCACCAGATCCCCGACTGGCTCCTCGCTATGCAGACTTTGAGCCAGATCTCGACAGAGCAGGGCGGCTTCGTTGTGGGCCTCCTGCAGCAAGCGAGCGAGCAGCAGACCCGGCGAGTCCAGAGTGCCCAGATGCATTTCCAAAAGCAGCTGCACGTGGTGTCTCACCAGCAGCGAGCGACGACCGTCCCAGTTACTGCGCGACTCGGCCCGGGCCAGTTCGGCGTGCTGACGGGCGACCTGGCCGGCCAGGTCGCGTTGCAACTCTACCAGGGTGCCGGCCTGCCTGCGAAAGCCCTCAGACCAGCGACGCAAAGTGGAGGACACCTCGGGGGCCTTGAGCAACACCTGGCGCAGCCCCCACGAGCCCTTCTCGACGGACTCAAGACACAAATCGCGCAACCGCTTTAACTCGGTGGCCAGCAGCGCCTGACGCTGGATGGCCAGCTGAGGCACCAGCTCTTGATCCAGCCAGCGTTGCCCTTGCTGCAGCACCAATGTGACGTGACTGCTCAGGCTGCGGTGCCCGCGCTGCAAAGAACGCCAACTCTCCTGACCCCAGGCGTGGACTCGCGAGGCCAGCGGTCCCTGGCCACCTTCCAGCAGGCGAGCAATCCAGGCCCTGCGCGTGACCCGCTCGTCGCCCAGCAATTCCAAAACCTTGCCCGAACCGCTGACGGGGGCGCTGCCCGCCACTCCCACCAGCGACAGCAACGAGCAGGCGGCCAGCTGAGCAGCGCAAGCCTGGACGATAGCCCCGTGGGCCAGCCGCACCCTGGCCAGGGCCACTTTCGAAAATCCCCGCGCCAGTCGTTGTTGCAATTCTTCGGGCACGTCGCTGGGCAGCAGACTCGACTGAGTTTGGACGTTGAGGCGCAAACTGCGCCTCTGCTCGCCAAAATCGGCCAGCAACAACTCTTTACAAAGGTGATCGGCCAGCAGTTCCTGGATCTGTTCGGCGGGGCCGGGCTGCAGGTAGCAAGCGTCGTAGACCGGCCAAAAAGGGCGAGCCGTTTTGTTGGGCTCCCATTCGGCGTTAAAGCCGTGCCGCTCCAGGCTATAGTGATTGAGTTCCTTGAGCAGCGCGTAGCAATTGGCCTGGGCTCGAATCTCCTCGCTTTGGGGAACGGCCACCCAGGCCGTGCGCGTCACGGCGGCATCGGGCACCAATTCGCGCAGAAGAAAGCCGAGATCGACCAACATGCCCGAAGAGCCGTCGGCCCCCGAACCTACCACGTGAACCTGGGTAGGTTGATCAAATTGTACCTGAGCCACCAGTTTCCGGTCGCGCAGCGCGGCTGAGTTCAGCAGCTGAGTCGAATTTTCCGGGTCGCGCAGCCGGGCCAAACTCTCCTGCAAGGCGGCCCGCAGGCCCAGGTAGTGATAAAAAAAGCGCACCCGCCCGGCCGGCCGACTGCTGTGGAGGTCATCGGCCAGTTCTCCCAAGGAGGACCATCCAGGATACCACCAGCGATGGATGTGCCGAAAAGACGGGGCCGACAACTTGCGCAAAGTCCGGGAAGGGCTTTCCAGGCCAAGCGACAGCCGGGAAAGTCCGGCGGGTGTTTCCTTTCGACCGGCCTGATCATCCAGCCACAGCAGGGCCAGAATAGGGAAGTCGATGCCCGTTCCGAAATAGCCGACCAGCTTTTCGCGAATCTGGAGCAATACAGAACCGCCAAAATCGCCTACTCCCACAATCAGGGTAGGGCGCAATTTGATAGATTGGACATCCGCTTGATCAAAATTCATTGGGGGTGCAGGCGCTTTTCTGGCTTGCCTATAAGCATCCTGCCGTGACCTTTTGCCTGAGATGCGATGCCTGCGGCGCCGAACAAGCGATTTTGGCTCGTTATTGTCGTCATTGTCGGGCCGACCTGACCACCCTCAGGCCCATCCCCGCTCACGTGCAGATGCACGAGCTGTGGAGCCACAGCCAAAAGGACACCATCGATTGCCTGCTGGTCAATCACTCGTTGCTGGCCACGGCTCGCTCCAGCGGTTGCCTGGACCTGTGGTCTTTGCAGCAGCCCGGCCCGGCCCTCAAGCGTCTGCCCCTGCGCCGACCGGTTCAGGCCGCGGTCTTGCTGGACAACCTCTTTGTAGGCCTGTGCCAGAATCAAGTGGAGGTCCTCCATCTCACTCCTCAACTTTGCCAGGACGCCTGCCGCTATGATCGCAACAGCCATTTTGAAAGTTGCGGTCCCCTGGCCTCGCCTCTGGCCCATGATGCTCAGCGACTGGCCTGGGTGGCTGGCGCTCAGTTGGTCTGCTATCAGGCCCGCCCGCAGGGTCTGACCCCGTGTTGGCAGACCGCGCTGGGAGAATCCTCGCCGGGCATCGCCCTGGTGGGAGAGCGTGTCTTGGTGCTGGCCGGTCGATGTCTGCGCGAATTTGAGGCCCACAGCGGTCTGGAGGTGGGTAGCACGCCTCTGTCCTTTCAACCCTTAGGCTTGCAGAAGGTGGGTCAGACTCTGTGGATCGCCGGCCAACGGGGAGAACTGTGGAAGTGGCGCCAGGGCGAACTGCTTCGCAGTTTGGTCGGCCACAGCGGGCCCTGCTACAGCTTCCAGGCCAGTGAGTATCACGTGGTCCTGTGCGCGGGACGAACCGTCCACATTCTCGACCTCAAAGCCGGTCGCCAACACGCTCTGGACCTGCCCCAGCCATGCGTGTTGGCTCCCGTGCTGGGCGACCAGTGGGCTCTCCTGGCCAGCTACGAAGGCATGCTCTATCAACTGGCACTCGATCAGGGGCACCCCCGGGTGGTCGAGGCCAGGCGCCCCTTTACCTCGTTTGAGCCCACCACCGTGCGACCGCAACGAGCAGGCGACCGCCTTGTACTGGCTGGCCCCGAAGGACAACTGGCCATCTGGACGCTTTAGATGCCTGGCTCGTTTGGCCAGGCTGACACCCAAGGCGACGGAAACCCGTTCTACAATTCACTCCTTCTGGTAAACGAACCATTGCCAACCGGAGAGCGGCGCCGCATAAAACCTTCGGCGGATGGCATAACTGGCAGTGGGCGTAAGCACTCTGGGGGGGACCTGCGGCTCCGGCTGAAGCGCGTGAATCAACAGCCAGTCCGGTCCGCCTGACGGCCATTCCGATTGGCGGAAATACCGCAAACTCGGGCTCGTTTTCAGCCGACCGGCGTAGAAGTCAACTACCACGGAATTTCGAAAATCATTGTCCCCGCCCAAAGAGACGGCCCTGCGGCCAGGAGACTGGTCGCAGATCCACTGCAAAGCTTCGCGGTAATCGCCACGCCCCAGCCGAATCAAGCGAAATCCTGCACTCAAGTTAGCCGCCACAAAGAGAAAGAGCAGGCAGGCGGCGCCCCATCGGCGGATCCGATGGGCAGACTCCAACTGTCGGCTGAGTTGGCGAGCCAGTAGCACCAACAAAAAGATGACGGAAACCAAGAAATAGCGAGGATGCACGAAGTCGATCCGGGCCAGCGCCAGAAACGCTGGAGGTGCGACCAGAATGGATACGAGGAAAAACCAGCATTCTCGAGACTTATATTGGAGAAGGGAGAGCAGTAAGGCCCCCACCAGCAAACCACTCAGCCAGGTCACCGCCGGCCAATCCAGTCCGGTCCACAACCAGCGTAGCGCGTCGTGCGCCCCGAGCAGCACCCCCAAACGATTGGCCCCCCCCGGGTGCAGGTGGCGCAGATCCACCCACCAGAGGGCCACTATCAACGCGAGGGCGGGTCCGAAATAAGCTCCCAATCTGAGGAAGAAATCTCGCCATCCTTGTCGTCGCTTCCAAAACTCCAGTCCCAGCCAGACCCCCAGGCCTGCCGCGGCCTGCACAAAGCATGGATGGGAAAGCATTCCTAACATCAGAGACAACGAAAACCCCACGCAGGTTTTGAGATCCCTTCGAGCCGTAGCGGTTGAGGCCAACCCATAGCTGAGCAGGCAAAAGAAGAACAAGCTGCCGTAACCACGAGCTTCCGAAGAATATTGAACGAGTCCAAAAGAGCTCGCGAAGAGCAGGGCGTATACCCACCGTCCTGTGCTCGATTCCCTGGCCCCCAGCCAGGCAGCCGCCACCACGGTGAGAGTGCCCCAGAAAACCGGTACCGACCGATAGATCAGGGAACCCCTCCAGCCATCCCCCAGCCAGTACAACCACAGCGAATTGAGATAGTGGTTGTTGTCGGAGTGAATGGCGGTAAACACTTGCCAGGGGCTCGTCAACTCCATGACGGCTCGCAACGACCAGATTTCATCCAGCCACAGATCGTTGTTGGCGGCGGCGCAGCGCCACAAACAAGCGCCCACAACGATCAACACCGTCAGAAGGTTAGCTCTCGAAAACCTATGGGCCGGTACCACCGCTAACCCTTCCTTTCGCTGTCATAAATGGCCTTCCGCAGGACATTGCATCGTCCCAGGCAAACGTCGATGATCGATGCAACGATACGGCGCCGTCGGTCACGTATGTCTGGCCATTCTTTTCGTGGAGTTGCTTCTGATTCGATGGATTTCTACCGAGATGAGCATCTTCGCCTATCTGCAAAACTCGGTTTTGATCGCATGCTTCTTGGGTCTGGGCATGGGGCTGATCGAATCCCGTCCCCAAGACCGCCTGACCCGTCTGTTGCCGCCTTTGGCCTGCCTGACGACGATTTTGTTCATACCTCAGATTCGCACGTTTGCCCGCGAGGCATCGAGTGTTTTGGGGAGCTTTCACGACTTTACCATCTGGAATTCGCGCGAGGCGGAGAGGTGGGAAGTCGTCGGCGCTCTGCTTATGACAATGCTGGTCCTGGGTTGCTGTTGGGCCATCATGGTGCAATTTGGCGCCGAACTCAGCCGACTGTTGGGTCGATGCGAAAATCGATTGACTGCCTATTCCTTTGATATGCTGGGCAGTTTGTCGGGCGTGTGGCTTTTTACCTTGATGGCCTACTTCTCGCTCCCCCCTCAGATGTGGTTTGTCGTACTGTGCGTGCTCCTGTTCTCGTTTCCCGCTTTCCGAACCCGACAGGGCTGCTTGGGTTGCCTGCTGTTGCTAACCTTAGCCTGCTGGAACGCAGCCGCCTCCTACAAGGTCCGGACCACCTGGACGCCCTACCAGAAGCTTCAGTTCCGACCCTTGAAAGGGGATGAGTGGGAAGTCTTTGTGAACAACACGGGCTTCCAGCAGATCCAAAATGACGCCCAAGAATCCGCCCTGCCGCGCGAGCAACGTCCCGTTCATCAATACAATTTACCGGGCCGCATGGCCGGCAGTCCGGTCCGCTCCCTGGTGGTGGGCGCTGGAACCGGCAACGATGTGGCCGGACTCCTGCGCAACTCGGAAGCCTCCATCGAAGCCGTGGATATCGACCCGGTGTTGTTGGAATTCGGCCGGCTGCTCCATCCTGAAAAGCCGTATTCCAATCCACGCGTTCACATCACCGTAAACGACGCCCGGGCCACGTTCCAATCCCTGGAGCCCGGCTCGCTCGATCTGATCGTGTTTGGACTGCTCGATTCCCATACCACCCCCAATCTGTCGAATGCCCGTCTCGACAACTTCGTCTATACCGAAGAATCGTTGCGAACGGCCGCCCGGCTCCTCCGTCCTTCGGGTGTGCTGGTACTGCTTTTCCAGGCTCAACGCGACTACATCGGTTCGCGGCTGAACAACACGCTGGAAACGGTCTTCGGAGTCCGTCCGCTGGTCTTTCGAGTGCCACCGAGCGAGTGGGGCTGGGGCGGCCTGGCTCTGGTGACCGGTTCGCCAGAAACCATCCAGGCAAGTCTCAGGCGCGATCCGATGCTCGATCGCTTCATCCAGGACAACCTTTGTCAGCCCGCCGATCCCAACGTTCGCAGCACTTCGGATTCGTGGCCGTATCTCTACATCGAGAAGCCCTCCATCCCCAGCCTGTTCTGGATTTTGGGCTTGATCTTTCTGGTCCTTTGGGTGATTTCTTCCCGATTGCGCTACGGCAAAATTCTCGGACCCAACTGGAGCAATCCTCAGGAACTGTTCATGACACTGCTCGGAATCAGTTTCTCTCTGGTTCAGGTTTTCTCTATCTGCAAAGCGTCGATTCTCTTTGGCAGCACCTGGCTGGTGAACAGCGTGGTGATTTCGGGCATTCTGGTGATGATTTTGGCGGCCAACATTCTGCTCCCCCGGGTCACAATTTCTCGTTTCTGGATAACCCTGGCTCTCAGTCTGGGCTGCATTGGTCTGGCTTTCCTGCCCTTGAGCAAATTACTTTTGCTCCCTTTCCTTCCCCGTTTTCTGCTGGCGGCGACGCTCTCCGGGCTGCCCATGCTGTTAAGCGGCCTGCTGTTCGGGCACGCCTTCGCCAAAACTCAACAGCCGGGACGGGATCTTGGGGCGAACTTGTTTGGAGCGATGCTCGGCGGTGCTTTGCAGTTGGTGACTTTCAAATGGGGGATTCCCTCGCTGATGGTCCTGGCTGGAGTGATTTACGCCAGCACCTTGCTGATTTCGCTCCCCTCCAACCGGTCCGTCTCTGAAGAACTCTCCTCCAGTTGAGAGCGGTTCTTTGTGCACCCGTCTGGACGCTTTAGTGGCCGATGGGGACGCGTTCCAACCGCATTCTGCCATCCTGCCACCGGACCACCCCGATATAGGGCTCCCCGTCCGGTTTGAAGAGACGATGGGGCGGGACCACCTGGTTGGGTTCGGTCATCAAGATGTCGCCGTTGCGCCATAAACGAGCGATGTCTTGCTCCAGTCGCAGCCGTTCGTGATCGGACTCCAGCAGGCTGCGTCCGGCTGCTCCCGAAACAACGGTGCTAACCTCCGCTCCCTGCAGGGGTCCAAACTGAGAACCCACCAGCGTGTGATCGAGTTGACGACGGCCCTCCGGCAAGGTCTCTGGAGGGAGCAAACCTTGTTCTTCGGGCACTATCTGACGTGCCGTATAGACTCGAGAAATCAACTGCGAATACCTGCTCCCATTGCCCTCGAACTCGCTCTTGAGTAAGGCATTGGCCATGTCGCCATAGCTAAAGTTGCCCTCAGGCGAAGCTTTTAACAAGCGTGCCAACATGGCCAGGCCTTCATCGGCCGTCTCGGAGATAGCCGTGCGCGGATCAAGGCCCCGGCCGCGCTTCTCGTCACAGATTCCGGTGAGCACATCATAGAAAGCACCGGTCCAGAGCCGCGAAAAGTTGTGCACTTCCGAAGACAGTTGATCGGGCGGGGCGCTGTCAGGCAGGCCGGCCGGGTCCTGCCATAGTAACGAGTTGATGGCGTTGCGGGTATAGTCACCCCCGGTGACATTGTGGCCGGCGCTATGATTGAT
>JADMJV010000069.1:0-111693 GCA_018780265.1 bacterium | reverse complement strand
GGCCCGCCCCAGTTGCTCCCCCAGAGCCGCAGCGAGATTGGGCTGGGAAAGATCCCCCCCGGTCTGTTCCACCACCCGATCGAGAACCCGGTCGTCCTTGAGCGAAATCAGCAGGGCCAACAGGTCGCCGAACGACTCGTGAAAAGCGCCCGGGTCGGGGGACCAGGCCTCAAAATAGCCAGGCCGGATGGCATCCAGAATGGCATGCCCTGCCTCATGCGCCACCACTTCGCCCGAACCGGCCGAGTAAACGACCTCTTGAGCCTGGACATCCTTGGAGTGAAAAAAGAAGAGCCCACCCTCCCAACGCGAGTAATAAGCGTTGAGTTGTTCGCCCGCGTCGGCAGTGACTTCCAGTTGAGATTTGCCGGTAGCCCATTGAACCGGGCTACCGTAGGCTTCCTGAAAAATATTGACGGCCTTATTGACGGCTGCAAAGGCGTTGGCCGCAAAGTGCCGGCGATCTTCGGGCGTGTAGACAAACTTGCCATCTACAGCCGCCAGGCCCCCTTTTAATAGCACCTTTTCCGTGCTAACTCCCTTGCCGATGGAGACCCCGCCCACCGTGGTGGAGGACGCCGGCAGTACGAAGCTGTCTTGAGAATTGTAGCTAAACTCGGCTGCGACCGGCGGCGCCACCGCGGGAGCCAGGGGAGGCGTGTGCTTGGGGCCCATGGCCGGAATGTGCATGGCGGGAGATTAGCCAACCCCCCCGCTTAGACCTTTGCCAGGACGCCCGTCGTCCCCCCGGGCCGTCCTGGCCCCAGACCAGGACAAAGACCACCCCACAGCCAGGACATCCCCAATCAGGGCGATACGCCGGGGTCGATAAAGGTCACGGTGAGGGGGTTGTCCAGGGCCATCAGCACGTCTACCGTGTGGGGCGGGCTGGGAGCGCTGTAGCGCACCCCCGGCGTCGGCCGATTGCCGGGCCCCCCTGGATTGTATAGCGGTGAATAGGGAGCCACCGAGGGCACTTCCACCTGGGTAATGGCGCGCATGGCTTTTTCATCCCCTTCCAGGACGATGTCGATCTGGTTGTCCTGATCTTCCTGATAAGTGTCGTCATACAGCGGCAGGGCCAGGCCCAATTCGGCCAGGCCCACGATCTGCAGGCTGCCCCCGTTTACCGAGTAGGGCACATCGGTCTGTGTCAGCAACTGATTGCCGGCCCGCAGCCGGAAGTAGCGGGCAAACTCGGTGGGAAACATACCTCGCACTCCATCCGGCGAAAAGCCGCCCGAAGTGTATACCCGCAGCCGAAACTGAGCCCGCCCGCCATACAGGGCGATGCCGTCGTTGGGAGTGGCGAAGCGCAAAAAAGAAGGCGCCCCGTCCCCTATCGCGGACATTCGGGTCAACTTGGCGCCCACCAACCGGGGCCCGCCACGGCGCTCGGGGGCCACCTCGGGGTCGGTGTAGGGAGTACCGTTGCTCATGGCCTTGAGACCCACCGCCACAAAACGTTGCAGGTTGGGTCCCATCAATAGCAGCGGGGTGCCGTCAGCTACCACCTCCACCGATACCGGATAGCGGGCGCGCGGGTCATCGGGTCCGAAGCGATTGCCGAATTTGCCAAAGAGCACGGCCACGGCCCGCTCGTTAAAGTCAAAATTGGGATTGATGCCGGCCGTCTGAGGCGTAACGGTGGTGCCATCGTTGAGAGTCACCTTGAAGTCGGTCGCGTCCAGGGTACTGGGCAAGATCGGCCAACTGAATTCCACCGGCAGACCATCGCAGTTGACCACCGGCACCCCATAAGTCACGGCAACTCCTTGGGGGGTGACGGCCGAGGTAAAGGCTCCCAGCGTAGGTATGGCTCCCGACGGATTGGCCACGCTGTTCCAGGTGCCTCCGGCAGCGCGCGTGAGCGCCTCACTCAAAGTGGGCTGAGTCACGTCCAGTCCGGGCACACCGATGATACTGGTAAAGCCCAAACCGGCCGCGATCATCCTGGGCTGAACGTCCCAGCAATCGGCCTCGATCAGAATGTCCTGCTTGAGCAGTTGATAGGGGGTGAGTTGGGGTGGGGAGCCTGTCCCCCCGGTCCCCGGAGCAGCCGGAAACCCGCCGGACGAGTTGGAGGAACCGCATCCTGCAGCGAGGAGGGCGAGAGCGAATAGTTTTGTGCGAAAGGTCATCGCACGAATATATCCAGCCGGGCTTGTGGTGACAAGGCTAGACACCCATCCAGCCGGCTCAGTCCTCGCTCCAGGCCTCCGCTGAAGTTTTGCGGGAACTGGGGGGGGTCGCAACACCGGCGGTCAGGCAGGTTCATATTGGCGCACCGCGGAATTCATCCACTATGCTACTAGGGCTGGGATCCGTGCGAGACGATTGGGAACTACGCTGGGACATGGAAACCGCGCTAATCCGGCGTTTGAGTGTACGCGAAAGTGCGGCTCAGCTAGAGGCACTGTACCGCGAATTCCGCCACGAACTGCACGCAACCGAGAGTATCTTTGCATCTCCACGAATGGAATCCATGGTCGAGTTGCAGGCACGCCTCGGCAAACTCAATCGTTGAGTGGACGGCCTCTACGACAGCTTGCAGGCGTTGCAAGTCCTTCTCAAGTCCAAGCACATAGAGTCGGCGGCTATTGGCGCACTGGCCGTAGCTGCCTGGGGCGTGGCTCGTTTAACCAGTGACGTCGACGTGAAAGTCTCGGTCCATCGTGATGAGGCAGAATTGCTATTGTCTACTTTGAAAGAGCGTTACACCCCATTGCTCCAGGATGACCCGGCCTGGCAGATCAGGCAAAGTGGTCTCTTGTTCTTGCGTGACGCCGGAGGCCACCGGATCGATGTGATGCTTTGTGACACCAGCTTTGATGTGGCAGCCATCGAACGGGCCCAAGATTTGGAGGTTCGCCCGGGACTGGTGGTGCGCGTCTGCTCACCCGAGGATCTCATCGTCTACAAATTGGTTTCAACCCGAGCCAGAGACCACGAGGATGCCCAAAGTGTCATTCGTCGCCAGGGCCACTTTCTCGACGAAACCTACGTGGTGGGTTGGTTGCAACAATTCGAAGCGGCCCTGGATGACTCAACATTGGTCGAAGCCTTTCGAGCGGCACTGCGTCGATCTCGCAAGAAAACCTGAACAGACGCGACTTAGACAATCTCAGTTATTTGCCACCAGAGGACCCCCCTGGTTCGTTGCCGCCGATGTAAAGGCGAGTTATACCTTTAAGAGCGGGTGATACTTCAGGTTGACTTCTTCGGGTGGCGTTCCGTGCACTTCCAACTGGTGCTGCATTTCAGACAGAAAGGGTTCGACGTGAATGTTGATATGAATGGCCGGCAGCACCTCGCGAATGGCCTGTTCCAGATCCTCGGTGATTTCGTGGGCCACCACCAGGCTGCAATCGTCATCCAGTTGCACATGCAGATCCACGTGGCGTTGCGACCCGGATTTGCGTGTGCGCAACTTGTGGTAGCCCAGGACTCGCTCGTCGGAATTGAGGACCACTCGGATCAGGTTTTCTTCGGCCGGCGGAAGGCAGGCGTCCATGAGTGGGCTCAAAGACTTGCTGGTCAGATCCCAGGCCGCCTGCAAGATCAGCACGGCCACGCCTAAAGCCACCAATGGGTCCAGCCAGTCGACCCGGGTCACTTGGGTCAAAATCAGGCCAAAAAAGACTCCGGCGGCCGTGAGCACGTCCACATGAAGGTGTTCGGCGTCCGCCAACAGAGCCAGCGAATCGGTTTGCAGGGCCACTTTGCGCAGATGGCGCGAAAGAAAGAAGTTGGCCAGCACCGACAGGGCCATCACGGCGATGGCCGGTCCCAATTGGGGCGAGGTGGTGTGAGGATGTTGAAGCCTGGTGACCGATTCGTGAATGATGAAAAGGGCCGCTCCAAAAATCAATAGGGCTTCGGCCAGGCTGGAGATGCTTTCGATTTTGCCATGCCCGTAGGGATGATCGGCGTCAGGGGGGTTGTCAGACATCCGCACGGACAGATAGGCAATGACGGAAGCCAGCAGGTCGGTGGCCGAGTGGACGGCCTCCGAGATCACGGCCACCGAGCCGCTCATGGCTCCAACGATCAGCTTCAACACCACCAGGGCGCTATTAGAAGCTATCGAGAGCAGAGCGGCTCGTTTTTTGTTCAAGGCTTACCCTCCGGATTTTGCCGTGACAGACTCTGGCCCACCACCAACTCAAGGGCGTGCAAGGCCTGATGCACTTCCAGCACCCGCTGCACATACTCCTTGCGCAGTGTGCTGAGTTGTTGTTGAACGATGAGCAACTGGTTGTAAGCGATGGCCCCGCGCACGTAGCCGTAGCGGGTCACCTTTACCACTTCTTCGGCTGGCTGGAGAATCTTGTCGCGGTAGGCGACGGCCTGGTCGTAGGCGCGTTGGTAGGCATAAAAGTTGGCCCCCGTGTCTGCCTCCAACTGCAGTTCTTCGGCCGCCAGGGTCTGCTCTTTTTCCTTTTCCACCTCGGCGCGATGTTCTACCTCCGCGCCCAAGGCTCCCCAGTCGATGGGCACGGACAGCGTCAACTGCACGGCGTAGCTGGGTCTGACCAGGTCGTAGATGGCCATCACTCCGGGGGTGGGACCGCCCTGCTGCTGGGCCAGTTCGCGCTGGTGGTGGCTGGCTTCCAGGTTGGATCGGGCCATCTGCAGGCGCGGATGATCCTTGGCCAGCGCACACAGTGACTCGTATACCTGGCTGACCGGTTGGGGCGTCAGTTCCCCGGTGCACCTTAAATTAGTCGAGGCGGGCAGCCCCAACAGCGGGGCCAACCGGGCCTGGCTCTGCAACAGCTGGCTTTGGGCCGCACTCAATTCCTGGTCTGCCCGGTTTTTCTGGATGGAAGCGTTAAGTCCGTCCAGGCGGGGACTGGTGCCAGCCTGGAAACGAAGCTCGGTGATCTGCAGCAACTCTTGGGCCAGCTGCAAATTTTCTTGGGACAACCGCACCTGCTGGTCGGCCGCCAGACGCGCGGCATAAGCGTCCTTGACCTGCTGCCTGATCTGCAATTCCAACAAGCGGGCGGCCGCCTGCGAAGCCTCCAGTTCTTGAACCGCAATTTTGGAGCGCGTTTCGTTTTGACCGGGCGGACGCAACTGTTGTTGCACGAAAAGGTAGTAGTCGGAGCGATTCTGGGAGATGTAGTTGCTGTTGAGCAATGTGTCGCCGCGCCCTTGCCAGCTGCCCAGGCCGGCCTGGGCGCTGGGCCAGGTGGCGGCGCTGCCGGCCGCGATCTCGGCTTGACGCAGCCGGGCTTGGGAGGCCTTGAGTTGAGGGTGTTGTTGAAGGGCCCGAGTAAGCGCCTCCTCGGCCGTGAGGACCACTTCCTGGCTGGCCGGTTGAGCCAGCCCGGTGACGCTGAGCAGAAGCAGCCAGAGCAGCGTCTTTTTCATACAACCTCCCTGGGCTGACTGAGCCGATAGAGCACGGGCAGCACCAGCAAAGTGAGCAGGCTGGAACTGAACAGTCCGCCGATGACAACGGTGGCCAGCGGCCGCTGCACTTCGGCGCCGGCTCCGTGCGAGATGGCCATCGGCAGAAAGCCGAAAGCGGCCACGCAGGCCGTCATTAACACCGGCCGCAGGCGCAGTCCGGCTCCTCGGACCACGGCCAGGTGGGCCGGTTCGCCATCTCTGCGCAGCTGTTCGATAAAGGTGAGCATCACCACGCCGTTGAGCACGGCTACCCCGGCCAGGGCAACAAAGCCCACCGCGGCCGAGATCGACAGGCTCATGCCGCGCAGCCACAGGGCCGTGACGCCGCCGGTGATGGCCAGCGGAATACTGGTAAACACCAGGGCGGCCAGGCGCAGGCTGGCGAAAGTCCAGTAGAGCAAGCCGAATACCATCAAAAAGGTGAGCGGCACCACCAGGGCCAGGCGAGCCCGGCCGGACTGCAGCTTTTCGTAGGTGCCGGCATATTGCAGGTAGTAGCCGACGGGAAGTTTCAGGTCTCTATCCAGTCGCGCTTGCACGGCCTCCACAAAGCTGCCCAGGTCGCGTCCGCGCACATTGGACTGGATGACGATTCGACGTTTGCCGTTCTCGCGAGAGATCTGCACCGGGCCCAGTCGGTCACTCAAAGTGGCCAGCTGATTTAAGGGCAGGTGCTCGCCCCGCGAATTGCTTATCAGCAATTTGCCGATGACATCAACGTCGTTGCGCAGATTATCGGGCAGGCGCACCACAATCTCAAAACGCTGATTACCGTCGTTGATGCTACTTACGGGGCGACAGCCTACAGCCGACTCGACAATGCGGTTGACGTCGGCCACGGTCACCCCAAATTGGGCCAGGCGGGCTCGATCTACCTCAATTTGCAGCTGCTTGAGGCCCTGAGTCATCTCCACGGTGACGTCGGCGGCGCCGGGCACGGTCTTGACCAGGGCCGCCACTCGCTGGGCCTGACGGGCCAGTTCTTTGTGGTCGTCTCCGAATAGTTTGATGCCCAGGTCGGCGCGAATCCCGACCCCCTCGATCAACTCCATCATGCGCATCTTGATGGGCTGAGTGAAACTGACGTCAACCCCGGGCTTTCCCGACATCTCCTCAGAGAGGCGATCGACCACCACCTCCTGGGCCACGCCGGGGCGCAACTCGATGAGCAGGTCCGTCTGGCAGGTCAGCATGGGGTCGGTGGCGATTTCCGGGCGACCGATGCGGGTCACCACCCTCTCGACCAGGCCGGAGCAGAGGCGCTTGACGGTTTTTTCGGCGGCCGTGGAAAGGCGAATCGACTCTTTCAGGCTGATGCCGGCAGGATAGGTGATTTGAACGGCCACCGCCCCCTCGGCCAGTTCGGGGATGAACTCCGTGCCCAGCCTGAAGAACAGCCACACCCCCAGCAGGGCGATGGCCAGGGCGGCAAGCATCACGCTTTTGCCCCAGTTCATCAAAAATTGGATCGAGCGCTGGTAGCGAGGCAGCAGCCAGTGGATCAGGGGGTGCTCGGGTTCTTCCTCGGCTTTGAGAAAGTATCCGCACAGAGCCGGAACCACCGTGAGGGTACAGATCATGGCGCCGCCCAGAGCCATGATCACGGTCCAGCCCATCGGACGAAACATTTTGCCCTCCAGGCCGGCCAGGGCCAGAATAGGCAGGTAGCTGGCCAGAATCAGGATCTCGCCAAATTGGGTGGCCTGGCGCACCTCGATCGAGGCGCTGGCGATGGCTTCCAGGCGCTCCGCTTCGGAGAGTGCCCGACCCAGCCGGTGTCTCTCGTCGGCCAGTCGACGCACGCAATTTTCCACAATGATGACCGAGCCATCCACGATGATTCCAAAGTCAATGGCGCCCAGACTCATCAGGTTGGCGGAGATTCCAAAGTAACGCATGCCGCACATCGCAAAGAGCATGGCCAGGGGAATGGCGCTACTCACGATCAGCCCTGCACGCAGTTGGAGCAGAAAGGCAAAGAGCAGACCGACGACCAGAATCCCTCCTTCCAGCAGGTTTTGTCCGGCCGTTCTCAGGGTGGCGGCGATCAGGCGGCTGCGATCCAGGAAGGGTTCCAGACTGGAGCCTTCAGGCAGGCTCTTTTCGATGCCCGGCAGTCTGGCTTTGACGGCTTCCACGACGGCACTGCCGTTTTCGCCCAACAACAGCAGGCAAATGGCGTAAACTTCCTCGCCCGCGCCGTCCTGGGTGATGGCTCCCTGGCGAATCATGGGGCCAAAGCCCACCTGGCTCAGCAATCCCAACCAGATAGGGGGCCCCTGGGCGGGGGTGACGCTGATCTTTTCCAGGTCCTCGGGGCGAGTCAGCATACCTTCGACCTGGACCACTTGCTGCTGAGAGGCCTGCTCAATAAAAGCGCCTCCACCGTTGGCATTGTTTTCTTGAATGGCCCGGATCACGTCATCTACAGCCAGTTCGTGTTGCTGCAAACGTTCCGGGTCTACAGATACCTGGATCTGGCGCACTTCGCCGCCCCACGTGTTGACGTCTGCCAGACCGGCCACGCTGCGCAGTTGCGGGCGCACCACCCAGTCCATCAGGCTGCGCCGTTCCATCAGGCTGAGCCGGGGATTGCGCAGGCGCAGGTAGAGAATCTCGCCCAGTCCGGTGCTGACCGGGGCCATCTCGGTTTTCACTCCCGGGGGCAAGGAGTCGGTGGCCTGCTGCAGCCTCTCGGCCACCCACTGTCGGGCTCGATAGATGTCGGTATCGTCGTGAAAAATGACCGTCAATTGGGACAGTCCAAACTGTGACAGGGATCGAACTTCCTCCAGGCGGGGCATGCCCGCCAGGGCCAGTTCGAGGGGAAAGGTGACGCGCCGCTCCATCTCCTCCGCCCCCAGCGCTGGCGCCAGGGCATTGATCTGGACCTGACGGTTGGTCACGTCGGGAACCGCGTCCACGCTGAGTTGGGTCAGGTTGTACAGGCCCAGTCCCACAAACAGCAGGGTCAGGCACACAATCAGTCCGCGCCTACGTATGGAGAATCTCAATATGGTGGCGATCATTTTGGGCCACCCCCGGCCTCAAGCAGATAGGCCCCGTTGGTAACCACGGCCTCACCCACGGCGATTCCCTGGCGAATTTCCACCCATTGCTTTTTGGCGTCGGTGCTGCCGGCCACCACGCTCCGCGCCTGATAACCGCTGTCGCCCTGGACATAGACCTGGTTGTTGCCCAGCAAGGCTTCGGCGGGGATCATCACGGCCTGGCGCGATTTTCCCAGGGAGATGCGGGCCCGCGCCGACATGCCCACCTTGAGTTTTCCCTGCCGGTTTTCCACCACCACTCGGGCCCGCAAGGCCCGCGAGGGGACTTCGACATTGGGCGGCAAGTAGGAGATGTGGCCCTGAAAATGCTGCCCCGCGATGGCGTCCACTTCCACTTGCACAGGCATGCCCGTGCGTATTTTTCCCTGGTCCTTCTCATAAAGGTAGATCCAGAGCCACAGAGTGGAGGGGTCAAGCAGTTCAAACAGACACTGATCGGCCGTGACCGCCTGACCCATGGTGGTATGGCTGGCCACCACCAGGCCTGAGCGGGGAGCGCGCAGTACTAAGCCGTCCTCTTTGCTGCCCGGCGTAAGGCCCAGGTCACAGAGAATGACTCGGCTATGTTCCACCTCTTCCCGAGCCAACTGGAGTTCGTTTTCGGCCTCCAAGATTTTTGGACCCACCAGCGAGCCCGAGGAGACCAGACGCTCTTCACGCCGACTATGCTGGCGCGCGACGGCCAGTTGTCGCTGGGCCTGGTGTTGGCGACTCTGAGCTTGCTCCCGGGCTGCTTCGGCTTCGTCCAGTTCTTGTTGGGTGGATACTCCGTTACGATACAGATCGCGCACTCGTTCTAGTTTGCGAGTGGCCAACTCCAGGTTGCTGTGGGCTACCTCCTCCTCGCTCACCGCACTGGAGAGTTCGTAGCGGGCTTCCTCCACGGGCCTTTGGGTGGCGTCCCCCAGGCGCATCAACTGGCGCCGTTGCTCCAGAGTGCGCGTGGCCAGTTGCAGGCGCAGCAGCGCGTGCTCGTAGTCGCTGCGGGCCCGGGTCAGTTCGGTGCTGTGCAGGCGAGCCAGTGGCTGTCCACGACCCACCTGAACTCCCGGAGCGACAAAGAGTTCAGCGATGCGGCCGCTGGCCGGTGCTCCCACCTGTCCCTGGCTGCTGGGGTCGGCGGTAATATTGCCGCTGGCCACAATTTCGTCCTGTATGGGGCGGCTGATGGCCCGAGTGGTCTTGATTTCTTCCCTGACCGGGGTAGGGGTGATTGTGCTGGCGGGTTGGCTGGCCGGTTGGCAGGCAAACAACGACAGCGCTGCCAGGGCTGGCAGCAGTCGTGAATACTGGGGCATAGGTCCTCCTCTGAGTGTTGACGCTTACAGGCAGGCCAGCAGGGGAGGGGGGCGTTTGCAATCTGGCGGTCGGTGTCTCAGCTGGCTGTTGACCGCTAAGGGTTCACCGTCCTCCAGCCAGGGTGCGCGCGGGCACAAAATTGCCGGGGGAATCTGGACGGGGTCGAGGATAAAGGCTACCGGTTCGCTCCAAGCAGGTTGGTGCACTTCGACCTGAGCGAAGCTGTTGTCTCCCGCTTCCAGGACCGTCTGGCAGTGGGCCGGTTGGGTCAGGGCGCAGTCCAGGTCGATCAGTTTGCACTGGACGCAGATCACCAGGCTCAACAGGGCGAACAGGCGCAACCAGGGTAGCATTGCAGCATCCTATTCTCTCTGCGGGCAGAAATCAATGGGATCATGCAACCACCAACGAGTCACTCCAGCCCTTCAGTTGATGAGCCGGAAAGTGGCGCAGACCCAGCCAGCCTCGGGCGCGATAGCTGCTGCCGGTGACCAGTCCGCACAGAGAGCTCAGGGTAAAATGGTAGTCGTCGTGCTCTCCGCTTTGGCCCTCGCGCAAGCGCATACTCCAGTCTCGCTGATAGAGCACCAGGCACTCGTCCAGGTCAAATTCGTTGACAACCTCCAGCACACGGCCGCCCACTCTTTCTCCCGACAGAGCCTGAAGATCGCCCAGGTGCGCCTGCAGGCGTCCCTCCCGCCACCAACTGAGAGAACGGTGTGCATTGAAGGGTGTGCTGCGCACTTCGATCAAATCACCTGCCTGCAGGGGCAGGAAATTCAGGTCGAAGGCCAACTGGGGAAAGGCAACTCGCAGGCCTGGTTCGGGTTTCAGGGTGAGGCTGGCAGCCAGGGCTACGGTGGGATTGAGGCCCACCCCGAAGTCCCCGGCCAACACCACCCGGGGGGTTGGCCCCCAAAGCAGCCGATAGTGATAGGAATACTCCGGGGCGAGGGCCACTCAGTTTTCCATAATTTGGGAGGCGATTTCTGCCAGCGCCGAGCGCTCGCCCTTGATCAGGGTTACGTGGGCCGCGATGGACTGGTCCTTAAACTTCTCCACGATGTGGGTCAGTCCGTTGGAGGTGCTGTCCAGATACGGGTGGTCGATCTGATAGGGGTCACCCGTAAAGACCAGCTTGGTGCCCTGTCCGGCCCGGGTAATGATCGTCTTGGCTTCATGGGGGGTGAGGTTTTGGGCCTCGTCTACGATAATGAATTGTTGGGGCAGGCTGCGTCCGCGGATGTAGGCCAGGGCCCGAATGTCGAGCACATTGGACTCCTGCAGGTATTCGATGCGACTGGTTCCACTGCCGCTGGCGCTGCTGCCGCCTTTGCGACCACCGCCGCCATTGGGAGTGGGTCCACCCCCTTCGGAGAGCAGGTATTCCAGGTTGTCAAAGATCGGTTGCATCCAGGGGGAAAGCTTTTCCTGTTCGGTGCCGGGCAGGTAGCCCAGATCGCGGCCCATGGGGATGACCGGCCGGTAGATGGCCAACTTACGATAGTTTTTCTCCTGGCAAACTTTATGCAGGCCTACCGCGATGGCCAGAATGGTTTTGCCGGTGCCGGCTTTACCGGCCAGGGTGACCAGTGGGATGTTGTCATCCAGCAGAACTTCCAGGGCGTAGCGTTGCTCACGGTTGAGCGGACGAAGTCCCCAGATGTCGTGGCGCATTTCGCGCACCTGGTGCAGGCATTTGGAGGCGTCATCGTAGCGGGTGATGGCCCCGCCACTGGCGCGCAACATGACAAATTCGTGAGGAGTCAGCGGCACCGGTCCTACATCGACTGCACTGGCCGGGATGGATTTCTGGTCGTAGAGTTCCTGCAGCACATCTTCGCTGGTGACCACTTCGCGGTGGCCGGCGTACATTTCGGAGATCTCCACGATCTGGTCGTGGCGATAGTCCTCGGCCAGCAAACCCAGGGCCTCAGCCTTGACCCGCATGTTGATATCCTTGGTGACGATCACGACTTTGCGTGCCGGTTGTTCGCCTTTGATTCCCAGGGCCGTGGCCAGGATTCGATTGTCCACATTGTGAGCGAAGCCGGGAGGGATGAGGGTGTCCAGTTTTTGCATCTGGCCAATGTCGACCCGCAGAGTCCCGCCTTCATCCAATTTGACACCCTGGTTGACCGGGCCCTGGCTGCGCAGTTCGTCCAACTGACTGATGACCCAGCGGGCATTGCGATTGAGTTCGGTGGAGCCTTTTTTGAAGTTATCCAGTTCGTCCAACACCACCAGGGGTAGCACCACGTCGTTGTCTCGAAAGGCAAAAAGGGCTTCCGGAGAGTGAAGCAGCACGCTGGTGTCGAGCAGATAGATCTTCTTGTCTCCGGATTTTCCGTTGCCCGCGCGTCTCTTTGGCATTAGACAGTGGCTCCGGCTCGGCTCATAAATTCGCAGTATTTGTCCACGTCGTAGGCCGAACCGATGATCAAGGGGACGCGCTGGTGGAGGGCCGTCGGTTGCAGATCCAGGATGCGCTCGGTGCCGGTGCTGGCCTTGCCGCCAGCTTGCTCCACCAGGAAGGCCAGCGGATTGGCTTCATAGACCAATCGCAACTTGGGTTTGGGATGGGCGGGGTCTTTGCAATTGGAGGGGTAGAGGAAGATGCCGCCGGCCAGCAGATTGCGGTGGAAGTCGGCTACCAACGACCCGATATAGCGCAATCCATAGGGACGCTGGGTTTCTTTGTCACTCTCTTTGACCCATTGAATGTATTTCTTGGTGTTTTCGTCCCAGGTGTTGTAGTTGCCCTCATTGATGCTGTAAGTCTTGCCCTTCTCCGGGATGCGGATGTTGGGATGCGACAGCAAGAATTCGCCGACCGAGGGGTCGAGGGTAAAGCCGTGCACACCGGCACCCGTGGAGTAGACCAGAATGGTCGACGATCCGTAGACTACGTAGCCGGCGGCCACCTGCCTGGCTCCCTTTTGAAGCACGTCTTCCAGAGTGCCGTCGCCACCCTCGGTCACTCGTCGAAAGACGCCGAAGATGGTGCCGATGGAAACGTTTTTGTCAATGTTGGAGGAACCATCGAGGGGATCGAACACCAGAATGTAGCGTCCCTTTTCGAATCGTTCAGGGATTGGAATGATGTGCTCGACTTCTTCGGAGGCCATGCAGCACAGGTTGCCACCGTGATCCATGGCTTTGAAGATTCGATCCTGGGCAAAGGCGTCCAGTTTCATCACCGTCTCGCCTTGAATGTTTTCCTCGTCGGTGGCCCCTAAGATTTCAACCAGACCGGCCTTGTTGACCTCGCGGCTGATGATCTTGAAAGCCAGCGTGAGATCCATCATCAGGTTGGTGAAATCGCCCTTGGCGGCAGGAAACGAGTGCTGCTCTTCCAGGATGTGGCGGCTCAGGGTGACGAGTTTGGTCATATACATTCTTCCTCCGCGGATGGTGCACCGAATAGTCGGCTCGGCTTCTCGCTACCCCCATGAACTTCCTAGTGGTTACACCAGGGTCCGTCGCGCTCTCGGTCGAATTTGATGATAGGGGAAACTCATCGGAGGACACTATGGCGTCAGACTACCGCGGCTTTCAGGACAAAATCGGGGCGGATATGGCTACTGCCTCGGCGGCTGCTGCTGGCATGGAAGGCAACAAGGCTGCCAAAGGAACGAAAGTGCGCATCCGTAACTCGGATATGGAATCGCTGATTCCGGCCGGATCTTCCGTGGAGTTTATGCCCGCAGCCTGCCATAAACTCAAGTTCGGTGACATTGTCTTTGTCCGGCAAGATAAAGAGTTTGTTTTGCGGCGTTTTGTCGGTTTTCAAATCGGCAAGAAGGGTGCCCTGATTGCCGTGGCCAAGCCCAACCCTCCCAAGATGGAGCAATATCCCGACACCTCGCTGGTGGGCCGGGTGGTTTCGGTGGAGTCTCGCGGGCAGCACTATGACCCGCTCAAGAAAGAGTCTTTAGGAACGCGCTGGCGGAATGAGTGGACCTGTTTTGGAACCAGTTCCCCCTTCACGCGACTGGCTCGCGGACTGAAGATCTTTGGCAAGATGATGAAGAAGTAGGTGTCCAAACTGGTCGGCGCCGAAGAAGCCGTAGCTCTTCTGCGCTCTGGCGATACCGTGGCCACGGGAGGTTTTGTAGGCATCGGCTTTCCCGAACTGCTGGCGGTGGCCTTGCGCGAGCGCTTTGACCGCGAAGCAACGCCCGCCGGTCTTACGTTGGTGTATGCCGCCGGACAGGGCGATGGTCGCAGTCGGGGGTTGCAACATCTGGCCCATCCCGGCCTGGTCAAGCGGGTCATCGGCGGTCACTGGGGGTTGGTTCCTGAGTTGGGGCGGCTGGCCGTGGCCGGGGAGATCGAGGCCTACAATCTGCCTCAGGGCGTGATCTCTCACCTCTATCGAGACATCGCGGCGGGCAAGCCGGGGGTGATTACCCACGTGGGCCTGCACACGTTTGTTGACCCTCGCTATGAGGGCGGCAAACTCAATGCCAACAGCGGCGAAGACCTGGTGGAGTTGATCGAGTTGGCCGGTCGCGAGTGGCTGTTTTATAAGTCGTTCCCCATTCAGGTGGCGCTCTTGCGCGGGACTACCGCGGATTTACGCGGCAATGTCAGCATGGAACGCGAAGCCCTAAGCCTGGAAGCGCTGGCTATTGCCCAGGCTGTGCGCAACAGTGGAGGACTGGTGATTGTGCAGGTCGAGCGAGTGACCGAGCGTCACCAGTTGCACCCTCAAATGGTGTCCCTACCCGGCATTTTGGTGGACGCTGTGGTGCTGGCCCCCAGTGAGTATCACCCCCAGACCTTTGCCGAGCCCTACAATCCCGCCTATACCGGCGAGGTCGTCGCTCCGCCTACTTCGTTCACCCCAATGGTCCTGGACGAACGCAAGGTGATCGCGCGCCGGGCGGCTCAGGAACTGGTTCCGGGCGCGGTCGTCAATCTGGGCATCGGTATGCCGGAAGGGGTGGCCACGGTGGCCTTCGAGGAAGGCGTGCTGGACCAGGTTACCCTCACCGTTGAGCCGGGTGGAATTGGCGGGTTGCCCGCGGGCGGACTGAGCTTTGGGGCAGTGCGCAATCCCGAGTCGATTATCGCTCAGCCTTCCCAGTTTGACTTTTACGACGGGGGCGGCCTGCACCAGGCCTTTTTGGGCATGGCTGAGATGGATGGCAGCGGTCATGTTAACGTCAGTCGCTTTGGCAATCGGGTGGCCGGTGCCGGTGGATTCATCAACATCAGTCAGAACGCCGCTCAGGTGTTTTTTGTAGGAACTTTTGCCCATAAGGCTCGACTTCGCTTTGGCCCCGGCGGTCTGCTCATCGAAGAAGATGGCCCCTGCAAGATGGTGTCCAAAGTGGGTCAGATTACCTTCAATGGCGATTATGCTCGCCGCCGGGGACAGCGCGTGCAATACATCACCGAGAGGGCTGTCTTCGAACTGGATGAGGAGGGGTTGGTCCTGACTGAGGTGGCGCCGGGCATCGATGTGCAGCGCGACGTGGTGGGGCGCCTTCCCTTCGCGGTGCGCCAGTCCGCCCAACTGAAGAGGATGGACCTGGCTTATTTTGGAACCGACAAGATCGGACTGACCCGCCTGGGGCGACGACCCGTCCACGAAAGAGTGCGCTTTGAGGAGGGCAGCAATACGCTTTTCCTCAATCTGGAGGGGTTGGAGTTTCATCAGGCCGACCAGGTTGAAGCGTTCGAGGCGGAGCTTACTCCCTTCTTGCGTTTTCAGGGTAAGGTCAGGGCTGTCATCAATTATGATCGGTTTCAGCTCGGCGAAGGCGCAGCAGCGGCCTGGTTCCAACTGGTAGAGCGAAACAATGAGAAGTATTTCAGTCATTCCCTGCGGGTCACCAGCAATACTCTCTTTTGCCGCAAGATGGGCGACGAGTTTGCGCGCCGCCAGGTGCCCTTAAAGCAGGGACTGCGCGGGGGGTAGCACGAACCCGCCCCTCCTAATTCCGTGAGCGGGGCATACGCATGATAGATTTGACCATCGACCCAAAAGGACTGGAGAACGCCGTGGCGCAAGCGCGCCAACGAAAAATTCTCATACCCACTTTCCGTCAACTTCGCGATCCGGGCCATGTCCCGTTTTCCATCGTGCGACGCCTGGCCAAAGTGGGCCTGTGGGACGTAGACCCCCTCAATCTTTTTCGCCTCACCTGGCACAACGAGCCCAAGGAGCACGGCGGCGGTTTTGGCCCTGTCAACTTCGTGGAGTTCCCGTCCAGCGTCACCGGCTGTAAAGCGCGCATTATCGGCCTGGCCGGCAAGTGGTTCCCCACCGGAGCTCACAAAGTCGGCGCTGCCTTTGGGTGCCTGGTCCCGCGCCTGGTAACGGGCCAGTTCGACCCCACCCGCCAAAAGGCGGTCTGGCCTTCCACCGGCAATTACTGCCGCGGTGGCGCCTACGATTCGGCCTTGCTGGGCTGTGAGAGCATCGCTATCTTGCCCGAAGGGATGTCCCGCGAGCGCTTTGAGTGGCTGGAAAACGTGGCCGGTGAGATTATCAAGACGCCAGGTAGCGAGAGCAACGTCAAAGAGATTTTCGACAAATGCTGGGAACTTCGCAAGTCAGGCCAGGACCTGATGATTTTCAACCAGTTTGAAGAGTTCGGTAACTACCTGTGGCACTACCACGTGACGGGGCCCTCCATGGCCGAGGTGCTCGAAGACGTCATGGGTCCTGGCGATGAATATCGCGGCCTGGTGGTGGCCACCGGCTCCGCGGGCACCATCGCGGCGGGGGATTACCTCAAGGAGATCTACCCGCACAGCAAGATCGGTGCCTCCGAAGCCCTGCAGTGTCCTACCCTGCTCTATAACGGCTTTGGCGATCACCGCATCGAGGGCATTGGCGACAAGCATATCCCCTGGATTCACAACATCAAGAACACTGACGTAGTGATTGCCCTGGACGACGAGGCTCCGGTGTCGGTCATGCGCCTGTTCAACAGCCCGGCCGGCCTGGCTTATCTGCGCAAGCAGGGCGTAAGCGAGTCTTTGATTGAAAAATTGCCATGGTTGGGCATCAGTTGTATCGGCAACCTGATGTCGGCGGTCAAGTTCGCCAAGTTCTACGACCTCGAAGAGAACGATGTGGTGCTGACGGTGTTTACCGATTCGCTGGCCATGTATGGCAGTCGCCTGGAAGAATACGACCAGCAGCGTGGACCGGTCAGCGAGTTGGACGCGGCGGCCATTTATCACCGTTATCTGATGGGTCAGACGGTCGACTCGATGGAAGAATTGACCTACCCGCAGCGCAAGCGGGTCCACAACTTGAAGTATTACACCTGGGTTGAGCAGCAGGGCAAAAGCCATGCGGAAATTCAAGCCCAGTGGTTCCAGCGAGACTATTGGACTTCGATTCGCAAACTGGTGGACCAGATCGACCCTCTGATTCACGAGTTTAACCAGCGCACGGGGTTGGCCGAAGAGTTGTGAGTCTGGACGCCCAGGCCATGCTGGAGGTAAACCGCGCCGCGATTTACGCGGCGGCCAGGCATCAGAAACAACAGGGGGTGGAGAGCCCCTTTGTTGTTTCTGTGGCTACCTTTGGGCGGGGCATCCGCCAGGAGGTGCTTCAGGCACTGCAGCCTCACCGTTGGGCCTGGGGGCACAATCAATCGCTGGTGGCGGTGCCGCCTCCCGAGGTGGTGCGACTTCTGCTCAAACAACCGGAATGGGCTTCACCGGCGGGGGCCGCATGCGACGGTTTCTGGGTTTTGGGATACGCCTTCGGGAAGTCGTGCCTGTGTTCGTGGCGCTGGGAGGACGAGGTGGCTGATGCCCTCTTCTAAGCGCTGTAACGAGGTGGCCACGCTCTCGCCAGCTCTGCTCTCCAGTTGGGTTGAGCAGCGATTTAGCGGACATCATCAGCGCCATGACCCCCAATTGCACGAGGTTTTCGAGAGTATTTTGTGGGCGGCCAATCAGTATGTCCCCTCCGAATGCGGTTCGATCTGCCTGGGTGGCTTCCCCGATGCCGCCGATGAGCTGGTTTTTGTGGCCTCCTTTGGGGAAAGTTCCGATCTTATTCCGGGAACCCGTTTGCGTGTCGGCCAGGGAATTACCGGTAAGGTCTACAAGACCGGCCGCCCTCAATTGCGCAACGACGTCAGCCGAGACCGCAATTTTTACGCCGGGGTGGACCAGCGGACCCCGTTTGTGACCCGCTCGATTCTCAGTGTGCCCATTATTTTTGAAGGCGAGGGCTGCGGCGTGCTCAGCCTGATCAATCGTCGAGGCAAGCGCGGCTTTCGCCGCCACGACCTGCGCCTGATGGAGATTTTTTGCGGCTACCTGTCCACCTCCATCCGCAACGCGGTGGACTCGGCCTTTCATCGCGAACTGTCGCTGCGCGATTACCTGTCGGGTCTGCGCAATGACCGCTACCTCTACAAGCAACTCTTGAAGGACCTGGAGGGGTGTGAACTCAGCGGGAGCGAGTTGAGCTTGATCTTTCTCGATCTGGACCACTTCAAGCAGGTGGTGGATACACACGGACATCTGATTGGGAGCCAGGTGCTGGCCGAAGTGGGCCGTCTGTTGGCTCGCACCGTCGAGCACCCGGGGGCCACCCTGGCTCGCTATGGAGGAGACGAGTACGTCCTGGTGCTGCCGGGCGCCGACGCGCAGCGAGCCCTGACCGTTGCCGAGGAGGTGCGTCTGGCCATCGAGCACGGTGTGTATCTCAGCGAAAGCGACGTGGAAGGGCGTGCCCCACTCAACCTCACCGGTCAATTTTCGGCCAGTGTCGGGGTGGCCTCTTATCGGGACTGCCAATTTAGAGAAGAGGGCGTAGTGGATCTGGATATCCGTCGTCAGCAGTTGATTCGGATCGCTGATGAGGCCATGTATCGGGCCAAGCATCAGGGCAAGAATCAAGTGTGCCTGGGTCGAAGCCTGGCCTCTTCGTGAAGAATCTCGATACTGAGCACCTTTTTCCGCGCGGTGCCTCTCCGCTGCCCACCTGCCCCGGAGATGTTCGTATTCATCATTGGACTTCAAAAAGTCTGCATCGGCGGCGACCGGTGGTAGTCTATTTACCGCCTGGCTATAACGACAGTGACCCCTGGCGCTATCCCGTGCTCTATGTCCACGATGGTCAGAATATCTTTGACCCCAGCACCTCCGCTTTCGGCGTGGATTGGGGATTGGGTCAGGTGATCGAGCGAGAAATGGCTCAGCAACGGATTTTGCCCATGATCGTCGTGGCCATCTACAATACCCGCTATCGAATTGAAGAATATACCCCCACCGCCGATTACCGAGAGCGGGGAGGCAAAGCTCAAGAGTTTCTCCAGGCTGTGGTCGACGAACTGAAGCCATTCATTGATCGGGCCTATCACACCCGAACTGACCCCCGCGCTACCGGCATTATGGGATCGTCCTTGGGCGGGTTGCTGGCTCTCTATGCCAGTCAGTCTTTTGGACATGTTTTCCACAGGGTGGCCGCGTTGTCGCCCTCGTTGTGGTGGTCGGGCCGAGACATGATCAGTGCGATTGCTGGTTCTACCAAATTTCAAGCTCCCCATCGCCTGTGGCTCGACATGGGCACCCGGGAGTCCAACGAAGATCGCAACCGCAATGGCGTTGCCGATGTGCTCGACGACCTGCGCATGCTGCGTTACGTCCTGTTGGGGCGGGGCATGCAAGAGGGCATCGACCTTCATGTCGAGGAGGTGCCGGGGGCCTCCCATACCGAGGCTGACTGGGGCCGACGGGTGGACCGCGTTTTGCGCTTCCTCTATCCCCGGGAGGAAGCCGGATACCAGGTTTAGCTTTGCAAGGATGGGGTAGAGACGTAGCCGAACCCGAGGGTTCGGCTTGGGGTGGATATGATGGTCGTGTGGATGACTACAACTGAAAATCGCGCTCTCGATGTGGCGATGCGCCGTGGCTATCTTACCTGCCGACGAGACCAGCGAACCCTGTCGGATCAGTTTTCCCAGATGTGCGCCGAACTGGGTCGGCCGGTGTTGCGCCTGGACCGACATGGCAATCAGTGCCAGGTGGTGGTTCATTGGCATCAACCCTTGTCCCCTTTGACCGCGGACCAACAGCAGGCTCTGCGCCGCCTCTTGCAAGAGCCTGCGCAAGCCCCTGGTTTGCTGCCCATCGTTTTTCGCTACGGTGCCTACAGCGCTTTTCTCCACCAGGAGGCTGCCGAGAACCTGGCGGGCCAGTTGGCCGGTTGGGTGTTGGAGCAGTTCGAACAAGATTGAGCTTACGATTGTGTCCCGCCTGCCCTCAGGTGGCCATGCTGACCTTTCGGCACGACGGCCTGGAGGTGGATAGTTGTCCCGAATGCTTTGGCCTCTGGTTTGATCGCGAGGAACTCAAGGAGTTTTTGCAGCGCCCTCAATTGGCTCAACGTCTTTCCGAAGCAGAAATGCCCGCAGCCTCTCCGGCCACCGCCCCGCGCCACGCCCCTCGCCTCTGCCCAGGTTGCCAGTCCGCCCTGACCGAGACGGCATTGGGGGAAGTTCTGGTGGATTTTTGCTTGCGTTGCCGAGGAATCTGGCTGGACCAGGGGGAGTTAGATCGAGCCGTGGAGCAATACCGCCAGGGGCAGCGAGGCAATTTAGTAGTGCTCAATCAAATCGCTGAGGGACTGAGGGCGGCCCAGAACCGAAAGCCGCCTTTCTGAGGAGGTAGCAGATGGTTGGTGTGGTGGCATTGGGGGGCGACGGAACGGGCCCGGAAGTTCTCGAGCACGGCCTGCGTGTTTTGAGGGTGGTGGAAGAATGGTCGGGGCTCCCTTTTAAGGTGGACTCGATCGAGTGTGGAGGGCAGTACTACCTTCAACACGGTTGCGATTGGCCGGCCGGGTCCGAGCAACGCTGCGCTCAGGCCGATGTGATTTTGCTGGGCGCGGTGGGTTGGCCGGCTCCCGACGGTTCCGGACCTGTTACCATGAAGGACGGCAAGATGGCCGGCTGGTCGCCGGTGATCGGCAATCGTATTCGCCTGGATCTCTATGCCAACATTCGCCCCGTCAAGCTCTTTCCCGGCGTAAAACAAAGGATACACGGCAAACCCCAGTCGGTCTGGCAGCCCGAGTTGGTGGACATGGTGATTGTGCGCGAAAATACCGAAGACCTCTATTCCGGTATCGGGGGCACACTCTGTCCGGGCGGGGTCGCCAGGGTGGCCGTGGATACCCGTGTGATTACGCGCGAAGCCAGCGAGAAGGTGATTCGCAAGGCCTTTGAGCTGTGCCGGGCGCGCCCTCAGGGGGCCCCCAAGGACGGCAAAAAGCGCCTCACGGCCGTGGTCAAAGACAACGTGTTGATGGGCTGCAAACTGTTTGCTCAAGTCTTTCGCGAGGTGGGCGCCGAATACCCCGAGATCGAGCAAGAGACGGCCATCGTGGATGCTTTTACGCAGTGGTTGATCGGCCAGCCCGAGCACTACAACGTGGTGGTCACCACCAATATGTTCGGAGATATCGTCACCGACCTGGCCAGTGTGCTGCAGGGCGGTATGGGCATGGCGGTGGGCTGCAACGTGGGCGATCGGCATGCCATGTTCGAGCCCATCCATGGATCGGCTCCCAAATACACAGGCCAGGATAAGGTGAACCCCATGGCCATGATTTTGTCGGTCAAGGAGGCCTTAGCCTGGCTGGCCGGCCGCCCCCAGTTTGCGCCACACAGCGAGGCGCTGGCTCAAGCTGCTGCGGCCCTGGAAGAGGCCGTGTGCAAAGTCTTGCAACGGGGCAAGGTGCTGACCTACGACCTGGTGGGCGAGGAGCGGGCCAGCACGGGTGCTCAAGTTACTGCGGCCATTATCGAGGAACTACAGAGCCTGTTGGGCGTTGCCAGAGTGAGCAAAAGCCGCTAGGCCAGTCTATTCATCGACTTTTGAATGCCTGCTTGTTGGGCTTCAAACAGCAGCTGGTCTTGCTCCGCCTCATGGATTTCTCGAGCCCGGATGGCGCGCTCCTGCATGCTGAGTGGCCTGGTCGATATGGGACCGTGGATTCCCTCTTGCTGGCGCTCAAAGTATAGAGTTTCTTCGTCGGTCTGGCTGGACTCCCAAGCCTGGCGGGCTCGCCGGGCGATCATAGACTCGCGGTTGGATGAACTGAGTATCATGGTGGTGGCTTTCCTGTTTTGTGCTTGTCATTTTGGCAGCGGCTCATCAAGCTTTCGTGAAGCACTCGTGAATATTAGCGATGGAGGACCCTGGGGTTTGCCCCTGGCAATTTTTTCAGTTCGTTGGTAAACTACTGAGGTGCGCCGTAAACGGGGGCTTGTGCTCATCACGGTCTTGTTTTTTATCCTCCTGATAGGGATTCTTTCCCGCGCGATCCTCTTTGCAGGACCTCTCATGGCTAAGGTTGGCGGCCAATTGGGCGACGAACTGCTGGCCCAAAGAGCCGCCGAAGCGGGCGCCGCCTACGCGCGAGCGCAATTGAAAGACAAGAATGACTGGAAGGGCGACAAAGGTGCGCCGGCCGCCACGACCACGGTCAATCTCGCTGACCTGAAGATTGTGGAAGACAATGGCAATGTGATCGGCTGGCTGAAGTCCGCCTCGGGCGAGGTCGCCGTCTTCAGGATACGCTTTAACTACCAGGACGGGGGCTCGCCTGGCCCCGATAGCCTGGCCGATCCAGCGCCAACTCACGTTGTGGATCATGTTTACGTATCGCTGAACAATATCGCTAGCGGCAGCGACGTGCCCGTTCCTCGCGCCAATCCCACCAGCCCCTGGGCGGTGACGGCTCCCACCGTCGGGCCGACCGTAGCACCCAGCGGAGGAGCGGTGGTGGAAGTCGAGGGGCTGGCGGGAAGGGCAGTGTCTTTCATGACGGGGCCCGGACTGATCGGTGCGGGCCAGGTGACCCGTCGCACCTTGCGAGTATGCTATGCGGCGGCCGCCGGTTCCACTGTGCCTGATGCTTCCATCAGTGCCGGCAATGGAATCGCCACCGAATTAACCCAAGCTGCCACTGTCGATATCGTGGGTACCGGTACCGCTCGATTAAGGACCAAGAAAACGATCCAGATTGGCAAGCCTGACGGGACTGCCAACGTGTTGGATATGACTGGTGAAGCGGGACGTGATACAGCCGCCAGTCTGACGGGACTGAATGCGACCTTGACGGGTTCAGTAGTCCCCAAGACCGAAAGCCTGGGAGATGGCCAGGACTTTTTCAACCTGAAGTGGTCCGACGTCCCGGTTGCATCCACCAGTGAAAGCGCCGCTATTCAGTTGCCGGGCGGGGTCTATGTGACGGGTGGAGATGGCAAATTGCGTTACTATGACGTCAGTCCCACTACCTTTAAGACTCTGGATCAGACCGTTGGCTGCGTAACCATCACCAGTACCAATTTTAGTGAAGTTCGCAGCCCCGCCAACCTGGCCGTGGCGGGCCTCAAGTGGGACAATGCCAACCTGGCTGTTAATGTGACCGGCGCCGACCTGAATATCAAGGCTTCCACTAACGGAAACAGCGATGTCATGTTCACTTGCCCATCGGGTCGAGCGCTCAACGGCAATGATGCGGCCAAGCCGTTCGTCTCCAATAGCGTCCCTGCAAGCTTTTTTGCCCCGGGAGTGCTTCAGTTAACGGACGCAACCCTCTCCTGCTCGGGTAACCTGACCGTAACCACCAACGTGAAAGGGACAAACGGAACCTTGACCTCGGGTGGCAACGCCACCATTTTGGCTCCCAGCGTGGATATTGCCGTAAGTACCACGGCAACCTTTGACAACCGCCTGAGTGTCTATGTGAAGAACGACCTCACGCTGTCTACCTGGCAGGACAATCCCGGGATCTTCTTTCCGCCCTACGTGAACATCCCGGCCTATACGGGATATGGTCCTTTGAAACTGGAAGGATTGGTCTACTCGTGGGGAGACGCCAATATCTTTGCCGGGACGCCTGGGGCACCGGCCGGGCCAGGAATGTACACCGCCTCAAACTACGGCAACGTTACTATCAGTGGCGCGCTGGTCGCCTATGGGGCAGACCCCAGTACAACTTCTCCAGGTAGCGCTGGCAATGGGAAAGTCAACATCTATGGTGAGACTGCTCACATCACCTACGATGCCACCAAGTTGGTCTCGGGCGCCACCCTCGTTCCTGGAGCTCCCCTCCAGGCCATTAAGCGTGTCAGTTACGGTTTTGAAAAGCAGTAAGACGGGCTTTACGCTGGCTGAAGTCGTGCTTGGATTGGGGTTGGTGGCGCTGGCCTTTTTCGCTCTTTTAAGTGTTTGTAGTCTGGGCACACGCTTCAATCAGCAAAGTCTCATCTACATCAAGGCGGTGGAGGTGGCCGACAGCGAACTGAGTCGAACCATCGTGAGTATCATTTACGATGTTCCGGCTGGGACCAAGACCGCCTACTGGGGCAATCCTGTGGTAGGTCCCAACAAGCCGTATCCGGGAAGCCCCTTACGCACCGGGACGGCCACCGTGGGGGCCGACCAACTGCACTATGCGATTTACGCGACCACTCTGGCTGGTGTGGGCGGGGTTGCCCCAGACAACCTGGTGAGCCGCCTGGATGCCTACGTGTGGTGGAAGGAGCAGGGGCGCGGAGGCAAGCTTACCTCGTGCACCCGCCTGATGGTCTATGGCGAAGAACTCTAACCGCTCGAACAAAGCTATGACTCTGCTTGAGCTGACGCTATGCATGGGTTTGCTGACGCTATTTATGCTGGTTGGCTACTCCATGTTGAAAATGGCCGACAAAGTGTTTCATCACATCTCCGGGAACGAAGACGCCAGTATGCAACTGAAGCGTGCTGCCCGAATGCTCCAGAAAGACATCGTGGCGACCAATATTGCCAATGTCACCGTGGTGAACGTCCCGTCCGGTCTACCGGCCGCTGTCCCGGATGGGTCCGCAATCTGTCTTCTGAGTGCCTCGGTAGGCGGTAGCGGGGACATGGTCACCAAGGCCGTGGGTGAACCCTTCTGGCAGCGCAACATCCTCTATTATATGATTGTGCCCCAAGGCGACCCCTGCCAGGGAGGGGCCGACGCCAACGGGTTTGATGACAGGTGCCCGCACAAGCTCCTGGTTCGCAAAATTATCGATGTCCCGCCCCTGACTTCGCCTGCGGATCTTCCCCCTGTCGATGAGGTCAATGCCGATCCGGTTCCGTATCTCACGCGGCCCATCGGTCGGGTGGATATCAGCAATTTGCTGGGTGAGGCCAACGTCAGCCAGGTTGAACTGGTCGCCCGTGGCATGGTTTCCATGCAAGTAAAGGTGCAGCCAAATCCCAATTATCCCAATGAAGTCACCGTATTGCTTACGGCACTGAATGAACTCGAGGGCCGCAAGTTGGCGATCGGCGTGGTACCGCTCACGGGTCAGCCTGCACTGATGGTCAATACCGTGTCTTTCTTTCCTAGAAATAACCGTTAGGTGCGTGCTCCACCCTACTGGCTGAGAGTCCTTGGACTATGGCTGGTGACGCGCGTGCTGTGCCTGTCGGTAGCAGGTCTGGCGGCCTTGAATCTGGCTCATCAGTCCGGTTACATGGTGCCGATCTGGGGCCCCTGGCTGGATGCCTGGAACAAAGGCGATGTCTGGCTCTATCTGGACATCGCTGCGACGGGCTACCGCCAAATAGGCTACCTGGGCAATTATGGTTGGTTTCCGGGTTTTCCCATCGCCGTTCATTTCTTTAACCTGACCCTCAACCCGATGGTCAACGCTTTGCTATTGACCAACCTGGCTTTGCTGATGGCACTTGCATTCTGGTGGAGATTGATGCGAATGGACCATTCGGCAGACTGTGCCTGGCGAAGTGTTCTTTTCTTGCTGGCTTTTCCGTCCGCTTTCTTTTTCTGCGCGCCGCTCTCGGAGTCGCTCTATTTCTGCTTCAGCGTCGGAGCGTTTTGGGCCGCTCGCAGCCAGCGCTGGCCGCTGGCCGGCATTTTGGGAGCCGCCGCGGCCGGTACACGATGGGTGGGCCTCTGTTTGATTCCCTCTTTGCTTTGGGAGTGGCAAGCTCAACGTCAGCCCCGTCGCTTTTTCCAGTGCAGCTGGCTGCTCCTCATAGGTCTGGCTCATCTGGCTTTCTGCTGGCATCTTCACACGGTCGTCGGCGATGGGTTGGGCTACTACCACCTTCAGCAAAGACTGGAGCCGTTCATCAGCGCCTGGCCCGCCCTTGAGAAAGGTCGCCAGCTACTTCCCCAAAATGTGGTGGGATTGACCTTCGCTTTGGTCACTTTGGTCATGCTCTGGGTGGGATGGAAATCATTGCGGGGGAGCTATCGAATCTATATCTTACTGTCCCTGGTCCTGCCTTTCTGGCACACCCTTTTTATCTCGCAGCATCGCCTGATGTTGGTCCTCTTCCCCTTGTTCAGCGCAACTCAGGACAGGCTCTCGGCGCGAACTTTTCATTGGATGATTTTGCTCTGTTTCTTGCTGCAAATTGTCGCCATCGTGCAATTCGCCATCGGAAATCCCACGGTCGTCTATTGACTCTCGTGTTCTCCAGCGTTGACGCCAGCCTTGGATTGGCTTCTCAAAGCCATACCAGAGCAGCGAGGCCACCCCTACCGTCAGCACAGGCCCCAGTACGGCCCTTGGACATTGCGGGAAGAGAACCAAAAAAGGGAATGTTTCCAACAGTTGGTCTAGCGTCGGGTTTAGAAAAGAGTGCAGCAAGTAGGCTCCGTAGGACATGGTGCCTACCCAGCGGAGAGGCTTCCAGGCCAGAGCCAGGTTTAGATAGGACTGATTGTTATGGCGTAGCGAGGCGATGGTTACGGCTATCAATACGCAGTAAACCGTTTGGTGTGCCGGAGGCCTGAATTGAGCCCAGCGCCGGAAGCTGTCGTCGTGCCAACTCAAATAGAAAAATACACACAGACTTACATAGAGAATGATAGGGTCGCGCAGCCATCGCCAGCGATTTCGATAGTCCATCCAGGCCACCAGGCAACCCCACAGAATATACTCGCCTGCGATAAAGGGTAGGCCCCCGTAACAAGCCATGCCGCCTGACGTGCGCAGTAAATAGAGGCGGCAGGCGATGCTACCCACGATGGCCGCTGACAAAAGTGTGGTTCTCCAGCGGCGGGAAGTTCCAAAGACCAACCAGGGGTAAACCAGGTAGAATTGTTCCTCTACGCACACAGACCAGAAATGAATCGCGTTGAAATCTCGATATTGAAGAAAGGTCATGAAGTCTGCCAGGTTGTTGCTGCTGCTGAGTAGATAGATTTTGAAGTTCAAAAGATAGGTGAGATCCCAACCCACATAGGGGACTCCGCGCGTCAAGTGAGCAATGGCTAAGACCAGGAAGTATGCGGGAAAGATTCGCAGGGCGCGGCGCACGTAAAAAATGCTGAGAGCCTTGCCTGGCGCAAGACTTTCGTAGGCGAACAGGGTGTGGCTGATCAGAAAGCCGCTCAGGGCAAAAAACCAGGGCACCGACAGGGAGAGGGTCCCTACTCTTGTGTCAGGGAAGTGTTCAGCCCAATAGTGGCCCTCGATTACGCATAAGAGCAACAGACACCGAACTCCCACATAGGCAGGGCAAAAGAATCCCGCTTCGGATTGCGGTTTGTCGTCGCTCACGCCGGTCGGCTTTCTGGCCAACGGAGAATGTTTTTTACATCTGTGTATCGGGTGGTGGTGATGAGATGCAGCAAAGTCCAAATATAGAAGTTTTGCTCCTGAAAGAAAATCCAGCCCGGACCCGAGGTTCCCGACGCCAGGTAGAGCGATACGGCGCCTAGATTGATGACAGCAACTCTCTTCAGATAAAGGGCCCTGAGTGACCGGGCCAGGCTTAAGAAGTAGTGAATGTACCAATTGAAGTAATGAAATAGAATGAAAAACCCACTCAACTTAGGTGCCGGGACCTGCCCCAGATACCCCCATCGGGATGCTACATACAGGCCTGCACCGGCCGCGATCAAGTAGGCGCTGCGCCCATCTGGTCGGTATCCACCCGGCCAGATCACAAGTAAATAAGCCAGATAGGACGCTTCGGCCAACTTTAGGGCGGAACCGGACAGCGTAGGAAATTGCAGCCAGGCCCCGTGTGCCAACATTGCGTCACTGACCGCTGCTGCGTAGACGAGGATCAGTGGAAGCATCTCGAAGAGCCTCCCGAGGTGCAGGGGACTCTGATACAGCGCGATAGGCAGACGCGTCAGATAGAGTTCGTCAGTGGCCATATGTATCCCAAAATAGATCGTAGCGATGGCCGTCAATCCAGCCGGAAATGGATGCAGCCAGTAACTGGTGACGATGATTGCAGCCCAGGCCGCAAAAGAGGCCAGGTAGGTGCGGCCGATTTTCCCGGCACCTGCCTGATATACATAGGCGGTCAAGAAATGCCCCTGACCCAATACAATGAAAGTTACCACTAAAGAACGCCAATCCAGAAAAAACACGAGGCTGCCTGCCAGGCTGGCGGAAAGCACTTTTTCGAGAACGATAGTCCAGGTCATGGGCTTGGTCGCTTCCCCAGAGCACCCCAGCCTTCCCCCGACCAGGACTGTGGGGGACATTGGTGCTTTTTGCCGAAGTATTTGACCAGTGTGGTACAAGTACAGGGCTAAAAGGGGGGATGGGTTAACCGAGTCGGGCTATATGAATGCCCCCAACCTTGTCGACGCTAAGAAGCAGCTTGCTGCAAAATTTGTGGCCGTGCTCGAACTAAGCGAGCAGGACAAGTCTGGAAAGGCAAAGGATAAGCCTTTCCGCGTCGCTCCCGATGTGGTGTCAGGCTTCTTTCGTCGTCTGGCCACCATGCTGAATGCTGGCCTTCCCCTGGCGCAGTGTTTAGATTACCTGGCCAACTCTGAATCTGATCCTCAGTTGGTCGGGGCTCTTGAGGAGATTCACACGCAGGTTTCGTCGGGCCAGAGATTCAGTATGGCCATGACGATGCCAGCCGTGCGTGGGATTTTTTCCAAGGTAATGGTGGGGCTGGTACAATTGGGGGAAAATACCGGGGCCCTGGTAGACTCGCTATTTCGTATCGCAGAATTGTGTGAAACACAACTACGTTTGCGACGCGCCGTGATCTCGGCTCTGACTTATCCGGCCTTTCTGTTCCTGGCCATCCTGGCCATGGGCTTGTTTTTTACGCTGGTGCTGGCTCCGGGTGATGCCAGTCTTTTCTCCTCTCTGGGCTCGGAGTTGCCAGGTCCGACCAAGATGATGATCAGCCTGTCCCAAAAACTGCGCAGTCCTACTTGGGTCATAGGGGTGTGTGGACTTGTTTTGTTGGGATACCTGATGTTCGTCCGTCGCATGCGCAGTGACGAAGCTTTCCAATTGAGGTTACACGGGATTGCTTTGCGTATTCCCATCTTGGGCCCCCTGATTGTCAAGACGGTGTCAGCCCAGATGCTGTATGTACTTGCCTGCTCCTTAGAGGTGGGAATGTCCACCAGTGACGCGCTGAAGTTGGCTCGAGAAGTCTGTACCAACTTGCAGTTCCGGAAACGCTTCGACCTTGCTCTGGCGGATTTTCGCGAAGGAACCGACCTGGCGGAGTCCCTCCAGAGGTATGAGGTCTTTCCACATCTAGTGATCACAATGATTCACATGGGTCTCGAGGTAGGCAGCCTGGAATTGGTACTGGCCAAAATCTCTGTCCTGTACGAGGAGGACGTCACCTCGTCGTTAACCGCCGCCACTCAACTGGCGGAACCGATTTTGCTGGCCTTCGCCGGCGCCATGTCGGCCTTTTTAGCCCTGGCCACTTTGCTGCCGATCATCAACGTTGTCAATACGATTTAAGGCGTACCATCCTTGTCCAGCAAGCGATACTGGCCATCTCGGATCTGCACCAGGTAGGGGGTGCGTTTGTCCAGTCGATAACCTGGCGCAAAGTCTCCTGAAACGCCCGGGTAGGCCGGGCGTTGTTGCCCGATTTCAGCCAGATATTTGGTGAGTGCATCACGCTCAAAACCCACGCTGGCAATGCCGTCAGCCACCAGCATCAGACTATCATAGGAGTTGGCTTCGCGGTGTGAGGGCCTCAAACTGCCAAACTGCGCTCCAAACTGAGTGACAAATTCTCGGATGCGCGGGGAGTTTACGTCGGGATGAAAGTAGGTGGAGGTGATCAAGCCGTCCACATCGCGACCGCCTTCCAAAACCACCGAACTGCTGAAGGCCACCACTTGAGTGGCCAGGGGCAAGGTGGGGAACTGTTGGCGCAACTGGCGAGCAAAACGCAAGACCACATCACTGCGATATTCGGCCAGGAAAACAGCGTCGACCGAGTCCTTGTCGAGGGCCTCCAGTTGGCTCGAGAAGTCACCATCGGAGGTGTTGTAGGTCTTTTGAAAGACCAACTGGCCTCCCAGTTTGTTAAAGGCGGATTCAAACAGTTCTTGCTCGGAACGCGAGACAACGCTGTCCTGGGCCCAAAGCACGGCCACCCGCTTCCATCCGTTGTTGAACATGTAATGGGCTATGCGATCGACCCGTTGAGTATCACTTTCGGAGGCGGTAAAGATGTGTCGTCCTGCCTCGCGTACGCGGGGGTCGGAGGCCGCTGGGGCCAGGGCCGGCAGGCGGGCGTGGTCAAAAATGGGCGCGGTGGCGATGACCTGTTGCGAGGTCCAGGGGCCGATGACCACCTGGTAGGCCGGGTCTTTAACGATGCGTCCGGCCATTTCTATGGCCTGATCCTGACGGCTGGCGCAATCGTACAGGTCCAAGAAGATCTGGTGATTGCGTACTCCACCTGACTGATTGATTCGCTTTTGGGCCATGGCCAGGCCGGGGTACAGTTGCACCCCTTCATGGTCAGACCCGGTAGTGCTGGTCAGCACGGGAATTCGGTAATAGGGCTTGTTTTGAAAGACCACGTAGGTATTCTGACTAAGAATATGCGCTTCGGCATCCTCGGGGTAGCGTGTGATGAGTGAATCCAGTTCGTTGATCGCTTTGGTATAGTCCTTGGCGGAGATCAAGGCGCGGGCTTTTTGCTTCTCATCGACGCTGGCGTCAAGAATCTTGCGCAAGGGGTCTTGAATGACGGGCTGGGGGGCCTTGGTGGCCCAGAATTGAGTTAGACCTAAAGAGGCAGCGGCCAAAAAGATAACCGTGCTGGTCTGCAGCCAGCGCAGCAACCAGGGCGATGTCAGGGATGGACGTAATGGCGGCACAAAAACCGTGCGCGATGGCTCGCCGCTGTCGTGGATCATCTCGGCCGAGGTGGTTCCCGGGTCCACCGGCTGCCGAGTAGATGTGGAGGTGCTTTGCTGGGGCTGTTTGGACAGCCACAGCAGCAGGTCCCGAATCAGTTCTCCCGAGTTCGCGTAGCGCTGCGACGGGTCGGGTTGTAGACACTTGAGCACGATGGCCTCGCAGCCGGGGTCCAGGCTGGGTCGGTAGGGGCGCAGGCGTTGCGAGCCGTAAACGGGACTGGGCGGTCGACCGGTCAATACATAAAAGAGAGTGGCTCCCAGGGAATAAACGTCACTGCGCTCGTCGGTCTGGGCGGCATCCTCCCACTGCTCGGGGGGAGCATAGCCGACCGAGCCGGAGGCCTGCGTGTCGCGCCGCTTGCCGGGGTCAAACTGGCGAGCCAGACCAAAATCGACCAGTTTGATGTGGCGGTCTTCCGTGATAATGATGTTGTCGGGCTTGAGGTCGCGAAAAATGACCGGTTTTTCCTGGCGGTGCAGATAGTCCAGCACCTGCGATAGCTCAAGAGCCCAGCGCATGGCCTGCAGTTCGGTGCCCTGGCCCTCCCGCTGGATCACCTGGGCCATATTCTCGCCTTCAATGCATTCCATCACCAAATACTGCTTGGACTCTTCGATGAAGTAGTCGACGATCATGGGCAGATTCCGATGACGCAGACGGCTGAGCATCTGGGCTTCGCGCTTAAAGCTTTCTTCGATCTGCTCCAGGGAGGCCGGGTCAAACACCAACATCTCTTTTACGGCCCAGCGCTTGCCCGAAAGACGCAGGTCTTCGCATTGATAGACCGCACCCATGCCCCCCCGGCCCAAAAAGCCCACAATGCGATAGCGACCCTGCAAGACTGCCCCAATTTTGTTGTGAATCGACTCCATTGTGGTTCACCTTCGCCACCCCTCCTGCAACCCCCGCAGCAGGAATGGTCTCAAAACGAAGGCTATCGGCGGGTCGGAAAGGAATGGCCGTCGGTATCTAAAATCATCAAGGGAGGCATGACCATGCGAAAGGTCCTTCTATTCGGTCTGCTCTGGTTGCTGGCGTCAGTGCCCGCATTGGCGGCAAAGCGTTGGTTTACTCTGGTCAACGAGAGTGGTTACACCATCGATTACATGTATGTCCGCCCCGTGGATTCGGAAGAATGGTCAGAGGATATTTTAGGTCAGGACAATCTGACCAGCGGTTCCTATGTCGACGTCACCTGGAGGGGCAAACGAGTGCCCAGCGTTTTTGATGTGCATATCAAATATGAAGACGGCGAGACTGCCGAAATTAAGGGACTCAGCCCTCCAGCCAACGTCACCAAGCTGCATATTTACTGGGACCAGAAGACCATCCCACAATGGGAATAACTCAGCCATTTCAGGCGCTTTTCAGGCGTCTGCGGTTGATTGAGTTATGCGGATCACCTCCCACCACCCCCTGGCGTCGACGTCTACACCTCGGAGCTGGCCCGAGCGCCCTGAACAGGGCGCTCAGCAGGCCATCTCCGAGTTTGGACTGCGTCAAAAGGGCTGGATGGGCTTTGACAAGGTGGCCTGGGTGCAGGATGTCAGAGAGCGCTATCCGGCGGCGATTCAACTGGCTCAGAGCTGTTCCGCCTCGCGGCCGGAATATAAGGAGCAGGCGGAACATCTCTTCTACTCCACTCCGGCCGAGGATCGCCCTTTGCTGCGCGACTACTTCGCCGGTAAACTCGGGCTAGAAGAATTAAGCTGCCAACTGAGTGGAGCAGGCGCGGGAATGTGCGACAAACGCACGGCTTTTATGGAGATTTACAGCATCGCAAGTCAGGCTTGCCACCCCAATCCTTCGCCTGGGCTCTATCTGTAACTACTTCTTCTTGAGCATCTTCTCAGCCTTGGCCGTCCATACTTTGGGGCCGCCCTCATCATAGCCATATTCGCCCAGCACTTCACCCTTGGGATTGACAAACAAAATCGAAGGAAATCCCTGGACGCCGTATTTTTCGCTCAACTCGCGGTTCTGCTTCTGAATGGCTTCGGGCTGGTTATCGGGGCGAGGAAAATCCAACTCCATAAGAACGACGTGTTTGTTCGCCCAGGTGGAAAATTCGGGGGTTGAGAACACCTCCGCCTTCAGCTTTTTGCACCAACCGCACCAGTTGCTGCCTGTGAAATCCATCAAAATGGGCTTGCCGGTTCGCTTTGATTCTTTTTGGGCGGCATCCCAGTCGGTGTGCCAGGTGTCCGCCGAAGCAGACACGGCCAGCAACAGAGTGCAAAATAGGGAGATAGCTAGTTTTTTCAACGATGTAGGCTCCGATTTTTAGAATGAGGGTCTGTTGAGGGTCTTAAAGCACAGTCCTCTCGCTTCGGTTCCCCGAGGGACCGACTCAAGGTCTTCCAGGCAGCGCCAGATCCACAGCCTCCCCGGCCTGTAATTTTAGGTAGGTTTCTACCAGGCGAGGTGGGGGAGCCAGGTTGAGTTCCTGGCGCAAAGTTTGGGCGCATTGGTGGTAGGCGCGGACCGCCTCTCCCTGGCGACCCAGGGCCAGATAACTGAGCATGCAGCCCAAATAGGCGTCCTCGCTGCAATTGTCGCGCGCCAGCAAGCGCTTCCAGTAGTCCAGGCTGACCTCGAATCGCGAGCTTTCGAAGAAATGACGGCCCAGAGCGGTCAGCAACTGCGTCAACCTTTCCTGTATTTGTTGGCGGGCTGTCTCGGCCCAGTCGTCGTAAATGCCTTCCAGGAAATCACCACGATAGAGCAATTCTGCCTTCTTCAGTTCGGCCACGGCCTGGGCATTCTGATTTTGTTCAAAAGCTCGCTGGGCAGCCTCACAGTGACGCAAGAATTCTTCCACGTCCACCCACAAGCATGGGTGGCTCTCCAGAGAGTAGCCATGGGTCAGGCGCAGCAATTGCTCCGAGACATCGCCCAGGTGGGCCTTGAGAGCCTTGCGAATCTGGTAGATGGCGTTGTGCAGGGAGTGCTTGGATTTTGGCCCGGAATCAGGCCAAAAGAGATCGATAAGCACATCTTCCGAGGTCTCTCGGGGACGTCGCCAGGCCAGGTAGGCCATCAAGCTGCGGTTTTTTTTGGCGGCCAGACCATCGTCTTGAAGAAGCAGCCCGGCCAGGCTCAGTCTCATCCGGCCCAGCATGAAGAGTTGTAGCTGAGGAGACTCGGGGGGACTGGTGCGCTGCGAGAGCAGTTGAGATTTTTGGGCCAGTGCCGGAGAATCACTGCTGCAGCAGCGGGTCAGCAGGGCCCGGGCGGTAGGGGTGTCGAGCAGGGCCAGCAAGTCCAGGGCTTTGAGGCGCAATTCCAGGGCCGAACCGGGCTGCAACCATTCCTCCAGCAGGCCCAGAGCTCTTTCGCCGGCCAGTTGAACGGCTTTGGCCAGCGATTTCTCCTGGCAGGCGGGCTGCAAGGCTTTGGCCAGTTGAACCGGGTGGCGGACCCACAGCGCGTTGTCCCCCTGGAGTGTTTCCAACAGGCGTTGCAGGGCCGACTCCTGTCCGGCCAGCGCCAGCCAGAGTTCGCATTCGCTGAGGGATTGGCTATCTTCATAGGTCTGAAAGATCTGCCTGGCTTGCTCCAGTTCCTCGGGTTTGGGGCTGACCGAGCCCAGCGCGGCTCTCAGCAAGATAGCCTCGGCCCGGATACTGTCCAGGCCGCAGCGCTGCGCGGCTTCTTCGGCCTGACGGGCCGCCTCGCTGGCGGCTTCATGGCGACCGCGTTCGTGATGCAGCCTGCCGGCAAAGAGCCAGGCCTGAGCGGCCGTTTCGGCTTCCAGTTCGGCTTCCAGAGCCCGCTCCAGGGCCACCTGGCTCAGCTCGAGCTGGCCTGCATCAAAATAGGACCGGGCCAGGGCCAGCAGTCCTTGGGGCGGGCGTGCCAGGGCCTCGCTGGCCTGAGGTGCGTCCTCCTGGAGCAGCGGGGTGAGTTCTGGGTCCGTGCCTTGTGTCTGACCCAGAGCGATACGTAGTATGCGCGCGTCCAGCGGGATCTGTTTGTGGCGCCAGCCCCGAGGGCCACCGCCTTCCCATTCCTCGCTGGCCTGATCGAGCAATAGAGTCAGTGATTTGAGGTCGTCTACCAGGTCCAGTTGCTCGCGGAGGGGTTGCAGCCAGCAGGCCAGTTGCAGGGCCTCCAAACGTGCTGGCGAGAGGGCCAGTTGGCGCCCCAGCAAGCAGGCTCTTTGAGCCGCCGACTGACAACTGACCGCCAATTCGGGGTCGGCCAGTTGACGCGTGGTGGCCAGCAAAAGGCTGCGCAACTGCCGAGAGGTGCGTTGTCTGCGCAGTTCTTGCAACTGCACGTGAAGTGCCTTTTTTACGGCCAGCAGAAAGTCGTCGGCGCTAAACGGCTTCATCAGATAGTCGTCGACTTTCAGTTTCACCGCCTTAATGGGGGCATCGGCATCGGCGTAGCCGGTCATCACGATATTGCGCGCACTGGGCTGGATTTCACGCAGGGTGGACAGGGTGTCGATGCCGTTGAGTCCCGGCATGCGAATGTCGCAAACCACCAGGTCAAAATGTTGATTGTGAGCCATCTCGATGGCCTGCTCGCCGCTTTCGGCCAGGCTGACGCGATAGCCGGCGAGTTTGAGCTCGGTTTCCAGGCTGGCTCGCATAAATTCGTCGTCTTCGACCACCAAAATGTGTTCTAGCACGGGACCTCCTCGACGGGGAAAGTGATCACAAAACGGCTCCCCTGACCGGGGCGACTTTCGGCTACCAACTGACCTCCATTTTGTTGCACCAGTTGATAGCACACCGAGAGCCCCAGTCCCACACCCTGGCCGATGGGCTTGGTGGTAAAGAACGGTTCGAAAAGGCGGGCTTGCACCTCGTCGCTCATGCCACTGCCGTTGTCCACCACTTCTACGCGTCCCGTTGAGCCCTGGCGACTACTGCGCAGCCACAAGGCGCGTTCTTTGGGTCTGGTCAGCAAGGCGTCGCGGGCGTTGAGCAATAGATTGAGCAGCACCTGAGACAGTTCGCTGGACTCAAATCGACTGTGCATTTCGGGGCCAATCTCGTTGTGGACGCGAATCTCGCAGCGTCTCAAGTCGGCTTCGGCCAGAGCCAGTGTGGTGAGCAGCGTCTCGTTGAGCGGTTGCAGATTTTGCACTTGAGGCTTCTTTTGGGAAAAGGTCAGCAGCCTTTGCACAATGGTCTTGCACCGGTTGATAGCCCCCTCGCAAATGTTGAGACGGGCGGCGGCCGGATGCTCTCCCAGTTGCTTGCGCATCCCGCTGAGGTTGAGGGACAGGGCTACGCCGGCCGCCAATTGACCTACGGCTGCCATTTTGGATGCTTGCAAAAGCTGGGCTTGAGTTTCGGCCAGTTCCTGGCGGGCCAGCTCCAGGCTATGCTCGTGCATCTGTTTCAGGCGCTCTACCAGCAGAGCGTTTTCCAAAGCGACCGCTGCCTGGCTGGCCAGGGCTTCCAGCAGAGCCTGTGTGTGCCGGTCGAAAGCGCCGGTGGCCAGGCGATGGTCAACGTAGAGCACACCCAGCACCCGGCCAGAGAGGACGATGGGCACACAGCAGATGGAGCGCAGATTGTAGAGCCCGATGCTGGCCTGCTGACGAAAGCGGTCGTCCTGTTGAGCATCGCTGGTGGTGATGGCAATTCCCTCGCGGGCTACCCGGTCCACAATGCTCCGACTGATCTGGAAATCATCCTTGGCCATGGTCTCATCGTCCAGGGCACAGCCACTTCGAAACTGCCATTCCTGGTCGGTCTCAGGCCGCAGCAACACAAAGCCACGCTCGGCACCCAACACTTCGATGGCCTGGTTCATCAAGGTATCGAGAATTTCTTGAGTCTCCAGCAGCGAGTTGAGCAGCCGACTGGTGCGCAACAACAAAGCCAGATGCTCCCGGGCCAGACTCTCTGAAGGCGAATCCACGCCCCCCACCTTAGAGGGGGTCTCGGGGGAAACCTCCCCTGAGAATACTTGGGCTGGGGGTCTCGGGGGAAACCTCCCCTGAGAATACTTGGGCTGGGGGTCTCGGGGGAAACCTCCCCTGAGAGGGGGAAACCACGCGAGTGACCATTCCAGCAGCTCAACCGGCACGGGTTCCCGCGCCCGATGGGACCAGAACCAACAACGCACCTTTGCTGGTATTGCCTCAGGGCACATTGGTGCGCGGTTTGAAGATGTTTTATCTGGCCGCCGGCGGCATGAGTGTGGCCTACAAAGCTCAGAGACCCAATGGAAGTTGGGTTTTTGTCAAGGAAGTGCCCACCAGTCAGTCGCAATCGGTGATGTCCCTTACCCAAGAGAAGGCTTTGCTAGAGAGGCTGCGCCATCCTGGTATCGTGCAGGTGCACGACCTGTTTGAGTGTCGTGAGCACCTGTATTTGGTGCAAGACTTCATAGAGGGAGGCAACCTGGAGCAGCAGATCTCTCCGTTTCCCGATATCTACCTGAGCGAGGCTGTGGTCAGGTCGTGGGCCTTGCAGCTATGCGATATCTTTGAGTATCTGCACAGTCAACAGCCACCCATTATCTATCGTGACTTAAAGCCCAAGAACGTCTTGAGAGATACGGCCGGCAAACTGTACCTGGTGGACTTCGGGATTGCCAGGGCCTACAAGCAAGGAAAGGAGCAAGATACGCGTCTGTTGGGCTCGGTTTTGACAGCCTCGCCCGAACACTACGGCGGGCAAACCGACCAGCGCTCCGATCTCTACACTTTGGGAGCTACCCTTCACTACCTTTTGACCAACGGTCAGGGCGAGCGCGTTTCGCCCTTTGATTTTCCGCCGGTGCGCGCGCTCAATCGTGAAGTTTCGGCAGAGTTTGAGCGGGTCATCCAGCGCTGCCTGGAGCGCCAGCCCGACCGGCGCTACCAAAGTGTGACTGAGTTGCGCCGGGCCCTATCGGGGCACACGGCAGACCCGGTGCCTATTCCCGAGCCGGTGCCGGCCCCCGCCATGCAGGTTGAGGTGGGTGCGACACGTAGTTGGCCTGGTCTGGTGGCGGGGCTGTGTCTGGGGGTGGGCCTGACCTTGCTGCTCACGCGTCCCAAGCCGGCAGTTCCGTCTGCCACCCCTTCGCCGTCGTCCACCCTCCTGGCCCAGCTTCCCCCGGTCTCTGTCACGCCTGAGCTGCTCTATTCCCCCAGGCCGGTGGTGGTGACCACGCCCGCACCAATCGTGGCTCCACCTCCGGTGGTGGCAGCCACGCCGCCCCCAGACCCCCCACCACCGGTTGCGGTTGTTACCCCGCGCCTGTCACCCGAGCCCGCTTACCCCGTTAACACACCACGCCTTCCCGATCCTCCGTCCATCCCCCAGCCTTCCGTGCGTCCCATTGAGGTGTTGACTCAACTGGGGTTACCCTGGGCAGGGATGGACGAGATGCGAGATCTTCCTCTGGGGAGTCTGCGTCGCGTGGAGTCCATGGAAGGGCCTCAGGGCTTGTTCCGCATTACGGTGCCCCCTGGCTTTCGGGTATTGGGCACCCCGGACGACTTTTTGTTGATTCGTCTGGACCGGGGCAATACTCGTCTGATTCGATTCCATACCGTGGTGGGCGCCTACCTGGATCCCCTCCAGTTGAGCGAGGCTCGCGGCCGACAGTTGGCCGCTCAGGTGATCGAGAGTCGACCGTTAACGATGTTTGGGAAGCAGGTCATGGGCCTGGTCGTCCAGTTGCCGCGCCGCCGCGGGCGGCTGGAAGAGGTGATCTGGTCGCAGCCAGATCCGGACTGGACTCTGGCCGTGGCGGCGGCCTCCAGCCCCCCCACGTTTTCCGAATTGCAGGCGAACTTCGAGCGACTGATGGAGAGTTGGGCCCTCCCGTGAGCGGTGTGCCGACCCCTGCCAGAACCCCCTTGCCAGCGGGTTCGACCCTGGCCCAGGGCACTTACCGCATTGAACGGCTGCTGGGAGAAGGCGGCTTTGCGCTGGTCTATCTGGCCACCCAGGGACGCTGGAATTTGCGGGTGTGTATCAAGGAATTCTATCCCCCGGGTTGTCAACGCGGACCCGATGGCTTGCGAGCGGTGGCCGCACAATTTGAAAGGCGTATCAGTTCGGGTCTACAGGCTTTCCAAGATGAGGCCTCCACATTGGAACGCTTTCGACATCCCGGCATTGTGCGCGTGTTGGGGCGTTTTGAAGAGAATGGCACGGCCTATCTGGTCCAGGAGTATCTGGAGGGAATAACTTTTCGCGAGGGTCTCACCCAGGCAGGCCCCATGCCGGAAGCGCTGGTTTTACAGGTGGCCCAACAGGTCGGACAGGCCCTTTTGATGGTCCACGCGGCCGGGTTGGTTCACGCAGATCTCAAACCAGACAATATTTTCCTCACTCGCGAGGGACGTTACGTGTTGCTGGACTTTGGTTTGACCAGGGGTTTTCTCAGTGTCGATGGCACTCACATAGGGGGGCGTGGCCTCTCTCCTGGTTATTCACCACCAGAACAGTACCTGAAAGGGGTGGTTCTCACTCCGACGACCGACGTGTACGGCTTTGCCGCCACCTTGCTGGCATTGCTCACGGGAACGCCGCCACCGGACGCTCAGTTGCGCAAAGAGGGTCAGGGGATACCGGCCATGAGCAACGTAAACCCACGCCTGGAGGATGCCTTGCTGCAGGCTCTGGCACTTGATCCTCTTCAGCGCACCGCGGGTGTTCGTGAATTTCTCTTTCAGTTAGGCCTGGACAGCACCCCAAAAGCCAGCAGTTACCGGCCCGCCTGCTTTCAAGCACGAGGTTCCACAATGACTGGATTAAAGGGGGTCTTGGCCGTGGCTCTGCATGCGGCCAGCGGAAGGCTCTTTTGCGCTGGCCACGACGGGGGATTGAGCGTGTTTAGCTGGCCGGAAATCCTGCCCGTAGGCGAAGCGCTCCTGCATGACCGGAAAATCAACGCCATCGACGTTTCCAGAAACGGTCACTTTCTGGTGACGGGCACCGAGGCAGGCGAGGTAAAATTGTCACCGTCAGACCTCGAGCATGAGGGCCTGATCCTGATCCAGGAGGGATCGGCTGTCACTTCCTTGAGTTTTCATGACGAGTTGGTGGCGGTTTCCTTCGCCCATGGCAAATGCGCTCTGGTTGGACCGACTCTGCCTCGGCCCCTTCTTTGGTCTGCCCACACCGGACCGGCCTACTGCGTCGAGTTTCACCCTTCGGGCAAATGGCTGGCATCGGCCGGTCAGGACAGATTGATTCGCCTTTGGGAGGTCGTGGCCGGCAAGCTGGTCTCGGAGCTAAAGGGTCACACCAAGAGCGTGACATCGGCACGATTCAGTCCCGATGGGACTTCGCTGTTGAGCGCTTCCAACGACCTCACGGTCAAGTTTTGGGACCTGAACACGGGCCAGGTTGTGCGAGACTTGCGAGGGCATACCTCGGTCGTGTTTGATGCTCGTTTCACCTGTATGGACAACTATGTGCTTAGCCTGGCCGGCGACCACAGCCTGCGGGGATTTAGCCTGCATAGTGGCCGTCTGGTTCATTGCTACGAGGGCCGTAGCGAAAAATTCCGGAATCTGGTAGTAGACCCCCATATGCCCCTGGCTGCGACCCTGGCCGAGGATGGCGGCATGAGCGTGTGGGCCATTGGCGATGCCTGAGCGGGCCAGAACTGGGGGCAAACGATAAGCCTCAGCCGACCGGGCCTGGGCGGCAAACGACAGAACAACGCACTCCAGCCTTAGGATTTAGGGTGCCTCGACGACCGGAGTGATGGAGCAGGATTCCGATAGGCCCGGAGCTCTAGGGAATTTAACCAGGCTCCCTTATACTGAACCTATGTTCAAAGTTTTGGCGATGGCCGTGGTGATGGCCAACCTGGCCTTTTTCAGCCGCTACTGGCAGCCCCGCCGGGGCCTGGGCATCTACATGGGCTTGCAGGGAGCGGCCCTGGGCTGTGCCGTCGCCTGCCTGGCGGCGCTGATTCTGGAACTTTGCTTTCCCGGCCCCTACCGATTGAGCATCTACATGATTGCCCTCAACCTGTTGCTCACCCCCAGTCTGGCCACAGCTGGCATCATCTTTGGGGTGCGCCGTTCGCAAAAGAAAGCACCGACGCTCAAGTTCAGCGAGGTGATGGAGCAGGTCGCAGGCCCACAAGCGGAGGCTTGCGAAGAGCCCGCCGCCACGGATTCGTCGGCGAAGCTTGTAACGGAGAACTGAAAACAACATGCGCCCACCTTTTGGACGAGTGGTGACAGCCATGGTCACCCCCTTTGACGACAAACTGGATCTAGACTACCATCGCGCCAAAGAGTTGGCCGTCCGCCTCATCGAGCAAGGCAACGACAGTCTGGTCATTTCGGGCACGACCGGCGAGAGCCCCACTCTCACCAAAGACGAGAAAAAGGCCCTATTTCGCGGCATTCGCGAAACTCTGCCGGCCTCGGCCAAAGTGATCGCTGGCACCGGCAGCAATGATACTCGGGCCACCATCGAGCTCTCCAAGGCAGCTGCCGACTGCGGTGCTGACGGCTTGCTGCTGGTCTCCCCCTACTACAACAAGCCCACTCAAGATATGCAGCGCCGCCACTTTCTAGAAGTGGCCGAAGCCACCACGCTACCGATCATGCTCTACAACATCCCGGGGCGCACGGCCGTGGAGATTTTTCCCGAAACCCTGGCCAAACTGGCCGAACATCCGCGCATTGTGGCCGTTAAACAGTCGCTCCCCGACCTCGACCCGGTAAGCGATCTGGCCGCTCGACTGGCCGACAAACCCGGCTCAATGTTCATCTATAGCGGCGATGACAGCCATACCCTGTCGATCATGTCGACGGGAGGCTGCGGCGTAGTAAGTGTGGCAGGCCACCTGGTGGGACCCCAAATGCGGGCAATGATTGAGGCCTTTGAAAGCGGCCAGGTGCAGGAGGCATGCCGTATCCACCTGCAAATTTTTCCCTTGATCAAAGGCATTTTCTCCACCACCAATCCGGTGCTGGTCAAGGCTGGACTACAGATGGTGGGTTTCCCGGTGGGCGGGGTGCGGCCACCGCTGTATTCCGCCAGTGAAGCAGAAGAGGCCGCCTTACGGCCGCTGCTGGCGGGGCTGGGTTTGCTCTGAAACGGGCCTGGCTGCTCGGCAGCCCCGTCCAACATTCCCGCTCTCCGCAGCTGCACGAGGCGGCCTATCAGCATTTGGGGCAGGCCTGGACCTTTGCCAAAAGGGAAGTATCCCCGGACCAACTGGGTCGGGTCCTGGCCGAACTGGCCGGGCCCGACTTGCTGGGCATCAATCTGACGCTCCCCCTGAAACAGGCGGCCTTTCAATTTGTCAGCCAGGTGACCCCCGAAGCCGAGCAGATCGGGGCCATCAACTGTCTGCGCTGGACAGGCCAGCACTGGGAAGGTCACAACAGTGACGCCACGGGCTGGCTAGACAGCTTTGAAGAGGAGATCGGACTGCCCCTGCAAGGTCGTAAAACCCTGGTAATCGGGGCCGGTGGGGCCTGCCGGGCCATCCTGGCCGCCCTGCGCAGGCAGCAAATCGGCCCCCTGGCGATCTTCAATCGCACCCCGGAACGCAGCCAGTCCCTGCTCCGGCCTGGCGATCTTAGTTTGAGGCTGGATGATTTTGCCTCCCACCTGGAAGCCGATTGCCTGGTGGTGCAAACCACCTCGGTGGGCATGTGGCCTCATACCGAGTCCTCTCCGGTGGAATGGCCCCAACCGTTGCCGCCAGGCGTGATAGCCTGCGATCTCGTCTACAACCCCAGCCCCACACGCTGGCTGGCCCAGGCCGACCAGGGCGGCGCGCGCACCCTGGACGGCTGCGGAATGCTGGTCCATCAGGCAGTTCGGGCCATTGAGTGGTGGTCGGGACTGCGTCCAGACCCCGCCTGCATGCTGCGGGCGCTGAAAGACAGCCTCTAGGTCACGTCCAGGATTCCGCCCAGAGCATCGCGCACCCGCTGCACCCGCTGACGAACCGAGACCACATCGTGAATCTTGCGGGCAGCCGAGAGCGGCGTCAAACTGGTGGTGTCGATGCGCACAGCTACTTTGTTGTAAACCACCTGGCGCTCCTCGAGCAGACGCTCGACGCGCAGTCGCACCTCTTCTTCGCTCTGGCCCTTCAGTAAGGGGCGCTTATCGGTGCGCTGCAAGCGATCGACCAGATCCTGTTGCTGAGTATACAGGCACACCAGCATCCCCGACCCTTCAAAAGCGTCGAAAATCCGTGGATTGAGAATGGTGCCGCCACCCGTGGCCACAATCCGATTGGTCTCGGCCGACAACTCCAAAGCAACATCCTCTTCAGCTTGACGAAAGACCGATTCCCCTCGGGATGCAAATATCTCGGCGACTGTCAAGGTAAATCGTCTCTCGATTTCTTGATCCACGTCGATGAATTTACGCCCCATCAAACGCGCCAATTCACGACCGATGGTCGTCTTGCCGGTACCCATAAAACCAACCAAATAGACGTTTCTGCGCGCTGCGGGAATCTGGGACATGAAACAAATTTCGTGCCAGGTCCAGGGATTCCTCGACAGGCCCGCGTAACTTGATAAAGTTTCAATCATGATTGATTTCACTTCGTCCGTCCTGAGCCAGGGGGAGTTGTCGCAACTCCCCTCCCAACTGCGCAGTCTGGGGTGCAAACGCTGGCTGATCGTCAGTGACAGCAATCTGGAACGGCGTCTAGATTGGTCCTGGAATGAAAGTCCCGTGCTGATCGTGCCGGCCGGGGAGGCCAGCAAGTCGCTGGCCCAGACCGAAAAGCTCTACGCCGAGTTGTCCGAGCACCGGGTCGACCGGGCCACCTGGCTGGTGGCCGTAGGCGGCGGGGTAGTGGGCGACCTGGCCGGTTTTGTGGCGGCCACATACCTGCGGGGACTGCCTCTGGTGCAAGTGCCCACCAGTCTGGTGGCTCAAGTCGACTCCAGCCTGGGCGGCAAAGTGGGGGTAGATTTGCCGACCGGCAAAAACCTGGTGGGGTCCTTTTATCCCGCCCGCCTCGTCTACCTCGACACCGATCTACTGGAAACGCTACCCCAGCACGAATGGAACTCCGGCATGGCCGAGGTCCTCAAGCACGCTCTGCTGGACGGAGAGGCCCACTGGCAATATTTAGAACAGCTAGATACCCCCTTAAGCGGTCCCGACCGACACCAATTGGTGCAGCGTTCGCGTCAGGTGAAGTTGGACGTAGTGGCGGCTGACCCTCTGGAACAGGGCATCCGGGCTCATTTAAACCTGGGTCACACCCTGGCTCACGCCATCGAATCGGCCCAAAACTATTCGGGTTGGAACCACGGACAGGCGGTGGGATTTGGACTGCGAGCCGCTTTGCGCCTGAGTCAGTTAAAACTGGGCATGGCGCCTCACTGGGAAGATCGTCTTGTGTCTCAACTGCAACGATATCAACTACCCTGGCGGAGGCCCGATTTGGAGTTTTCTCAACTAACGGATTTTTTGCACCGTGACAAGAAAAACCAGCACGGTCAACTGCGTTTTGTGTTGCTGGCAGCGCCCGGTCAGGCCGAGGTGAGGCCCGACGTAGGCCTGGCTGACCTGGAATGCGTCTGGGAGGAACTGTCATGAGAGCCCTGGTTCTGAACGGGCCCAATCTCAATCTGCTGGGGCAACGCGAGACCAGCATCTACGGGCAGACCAGCTACGAAAGCCTGGTCGAGCAATGCCGCCACTGGGGCAGCCAGTTGGGCCTTTTGGTGGAATGTCGCCAGAGCAACCACGAGGGACAACTGATCGACTGGCTCCATGAAGCGGTCGATTTTGCGTTTGTCGTCCTCAACGCCGGCGCCTATACCCACACTTCGGTGGCCTTGCGAGACGCTGTGGCCGCTCTCCACGTGCCGGTCTTCGAAGTCCACCTGAGCAACGTATTCGCGCGAGAACCCTTTCGCCAGCACAGCTACCTCAGCCCGGTCTGCCGAGGAGTGATCTGCGGCATGGGCCCGCTAGGCTATCATCTGGCCTTACAGGCCGGCTACTCCTTAACCTCGGGAGGATGAACCGTTTCTACCTTCTGTTGTAATTCGGCCGTGCCCTCAAGAAGTGACTCCAACATTTTGCGCACTTCCGATAGATCACTGCGACCCGCGTAGGGCTCCAGTTCCTTCTCCTGCATCTCCACCAGACGCTGTAAGAACGGTCCCATGTCCGACCGGGTCATGGCCTGCTGCGGAAGACACCCCGCCGAAATCAGCCCCCGTGCCCGCAAGGAACGGACCGCATCCTGAACCCACAGGGGGTATTCCTCGGTCATCAGGGGGCCGGCCGAAGCCAGTTGGGTGACCGCCAAAGCAGCCACAAGCATCGTATTCAGGCGCATACCCTGGTGGTTCGTCGCGATCTCCGGTGGGCCTTCACTAGGGAACCCACAGACCAACGCGAAGGGGCAGCCTACCATGAGCAGTAAGCCCTTTCTCTGGAACCGGTACAACGAGGTAGAAGCCATCGGCGAGGGCGGCATGGGCACAGTGGTGCGAGCCCACGACGTTGGACTGGACCGCGATGTAGCCATTAAAAGGCTGCATCCAGAACTGGGGGATGGCGAAAGTCTGCAGCGCTTTCTGATGGAAGCCAAGGCCACCGGCCAACTGGAGCATCCCAACATCCCCCCCGTCTACGAATTGGGCCAGGACGAGCAAGGCAATCCCTATTTTGCCCTCAAATTAGTGCGCGGCCAGAGCTTGCAGCAGTTGATCAAGCGCCTGCGTGAGGAGAGCGATGCTGCCCTTCACGACCACTACCGTTTCACACACCGTCTGGCTCTATTTCTAAAAGTCTGCGAGGCGGTTGCCTATGCCCATGAACGCGGAATTCTGCACCGCGACATCAAGCCCGACAACATTATGGTGGGAGAATTTGGCGAAGTCTTTTTGATGGACTGGGGCCTGGCCAAAGACCAGGGTACGCCGGCTCCCGGCGCTTTAGAAACCCAGGTGGGCAGCTTTGTAGGCACCCCGATGTACGCCTCTCCAGAACAGATTTCCGCGGACAAAGTCGACGCCCTCAGCGACGTCTATTCGCTGGGAGCCACCCTGTATGAGTGGCTCAGCCTCAAAACTCCCTTCAAAAACGGCAATCTGCGCGAAGTATTGACGGCCGTGTTGACCAAAAACCCGGTCCTTCCGGAATTTCACTCTCACCCCGTGCAAGGCCGCCTACCCGTGGAGATGTCTCGCCTGGTCATGAAGGCGATGCATAAAGAAAGAGAGCGACGATTTCCGTCAGCTCAGGCTATGATCGAGGAAATAAAGAACATCTTGGACGGCGATATCCAGGTGGTCTGCCCCTGCACCGCCGTCAAATCGGGCTTTCACGGAATTTCGCGTACCCTTGACAACTATCCCATTTTGGTTTTTCTGGTGATGCCCTGGCTACTCTATCCACTCTATGCCCTGGGCATGGTCCTGTGGCACTGGCTACGGCCTTAACACAAAGGCGTTGTCCTGTTTGGCCCCCTCATCGATGCTAACCTTGCCCTGGTAGGGGGTAGCCGTGCCCCATTTGTCGCCGACGGATTGGCCGTTGACCCGGTCTACAAAATAGGCGTGGCCATTGCCATAAACCACGGCACCGTCGTGCTTGGGCACCTCGTCCACATCGATAAACTTCACATGGTGGCGCAAGCCTAAATAAGTAGGCACATTGCCCGTAATTTCGCCATTGTTAAGACTGAACAACGCCTCCCCATAGGTCTGAGCACCCTCGTGACCCATGGCCCAGGCCCGCTTGGCCATCGAAGCATAGGACAGGTTGGCCATGGCTTTGGTTTCCGGGTCATTGCCGCCATAGTGGGTGGCCGTGGCCGCCGCCTCCAGTTCGGAGGGGCTGATACGGAGAGTGAATCCATCCTTCATGGTGATGTTGTAACTGCCGTCAGGCTGCTTCTCGACCTCTTCGAATAGATTGGGCCCAAATTGCTCCATAGCCGCCTTGATGGTGGCGGTGGAGGCGCAGTTGCCCCGATTGGTCTGGAAAAAGCTTTGAAAGAGGTCGTTGTCCAGAGTCGCCTCTCCACTCAATACCCGGTCCAGCGCCACTTGATCCGCCTCGCTAAACTGGCGGCCGCTCTCGGGCACGGGGGCGTAGGCGATACTTTGCAAATCTTCGGCCGAAATCCGTCCATCCCGGTAATTGCTGGTGTGGAATGGCGCCAAAAGACTGCTTGAATTGGTCGAACTGGCGACGTCGAAAGCGTTCAGGTAGTTGGGGTTGGCCAGCAGATCCTGGGCCAGCGAACGAAAAGGATCCGGAGTCGAGGACAATCGCAGGGCCTCGCTGAGGTCTCCGCTGGTGATCAGGTCGTCCTGACGGCCCAACGAGTCGAAGTAGTCGAAAGCCGTCTGGTCTCCAGTGGTGGACTCCAGCATCTGGCGCACCTGGTCAAAGGTTCCAAAGTCGCCGCCTTGCTCGTTTCTCCAGGCCTGCTCGAGGTCCGATTGGCTGATGAGGTGGTCTACCCTGGCCCCAGTGGCCACGTCCAAAGTGTCCAGCAGCACGGGATCTGCCAGCACCGCCTGGGCCGAATCACGCGCCGCCTCGGGAGCCTTGGGATCGGCGGCCACCCGATGGAGGTCAGAAACTCCAATCAACCCGTCCTGATGGTGACCTGCGGGGGCATCCAGCAAAGGCAGATTCTCTTGCAAGCCCTGAATGACCGCTTCCCGGTCGGTTGCGGACTCACCGGCATAGCCTTGCAATTGACCGACCAGGTCCTGAGCCTGACCTTGGGGATGGAGAATCTGCTGAATCAAGACTTGACCGGGGGCCGTGGCCGCGCCGGCCAGCGAGGCCAAAACTGTCACGCCCAGCGCTCCCCCCAAAATGGCTTGCTTCCAGCCCGACCCTCGCTTGCGAGGGGGCTCCTCAGCCGGAGTCGTTGGGGAAAGCAGCAGCCTGTCCTCCGGCTCTTCGGAGGCAGGAGGCTTCCTGGCCGGCGCCGGAGCCCGCCCCAGCGGGCTGAGAGTAGAAAGTTGGCTGACGGACTGAATCATTGTCGCGTTCATTGTAGTGTTACGACGCTTAAATGGGGGAGAAAAATCCGCTCTGACAACGACATAATTGTTGCCAGTACACGCCTGTACAAAATCGCAAGGTGGCCTGCTGACATAGGCCGGGCTCTACAACAACTCTCTAAGTCAGACGCTGCAGGGCGGCCTCGCAGTCTTTCTCGGCGCTACGCCGGAGTTGGGTCAGACTCTGATGACGCGATCCCTGCAGAAAAGACTGCCAGCGCGGCGCCTCCTTCACGTGCTGCAGCCCCAGCTTGGCCGCTCGAGCCAACCAGTCGCGCGCCTCTCGGACCTTAGACCGCAAATCTTGGTTGACTACCGGCTTTTTAGAGCTGATATCGGTGACCAGATCCGAGGCATCGATGCTGACGGCCGCCTGTTTGGGGATCAGTCCTTGGGAAATCTGCAGAGGAAATCCGTGCTTTTTGAGTTGAAAGCGCTGCTCGACCACCTCGTCTTCGCGGTTAAGGTCGCCCAGGTAGATGCGAGCCACAAAGTAAGCGCGATTGTGCAGAATGGGCCTGACCTGGCCCAGCCAATCCAAACCCAGAATCGTGACCGGCTGCAGCCAGGCCAGCGGTTTAGGAGGTTGCCCCATAGGCAGCAGGATGTTGTTGTAGCGGGGGTCATCGTGAAACACGCCCACCCGCAAGATCTCGGGTATGGAGGGGTCGAGATTGAAACCACCTATGGCGACCTGCAACTGACCATTCAGGCGCACCTGGGCCGGAAAGTGCGCCAACTGAGGCTTCAATTCGTGAAGCTCGGGCCAACTGGAGGACAGAATGGGCGAGAGCAAGTCGAGGGTGGTTAAGGTCACCTGGCGACCCAGAGGACGGGACCCAACCTGCTGCAGGCAGATCTGACTTTGTTGACCCGCTTCCTGGAGTCGCTGCGGCCCCTGGCTGTCCAGGCGCAGCTGCCAGGGGCAACCCGGCAACTGCACGGTCAGGCGCAGATCGGGTCGACAGGAGCAGAGGACACAGGCCAGTTTGGCATACTGCAAATAGTCGCCCTGAAAATGATCCTGCTCCCCTTGCAGGTAACCAAACACCGACTCCAGATCGAGCGCCTGCCAGTTCGGGGCGGGATGGCCATGCCAGCTCAGGCGCAACTGCTGGGCCGAAGCATCCAGGTCCAGCCCGCCCACCCCTGAGGCCAGCAGCGCCTGCAGCCAAAGCCGCAAAAACGCCGCCGGATCCTGAAATGCCAATTTCTCATAGCGCTTGCGGCTGGCCGCGAAGTCCAGCGTAAAACGCCCCCGTGAATGAAACTGTCCCTCCGCCTGGAGGCTATCCAGGTAGTCCACAGGTGAACTAAGTGTTGATGAACTTTTCGTACACTTCGCCGAAGTCTTTGCGAGTGTATTTCTCGTGCTGGCTGTGCAGGTAGCCAAACGTGTATTCGTTTAAGCTGCGCAACTGGTCGGCCATCTGATTGTCGGTGCGGGTAACCCTGCCCATGGCTCCAATGGCACTGTCCAGACCCTTGTAGGACAACTCCAGGGCGTGCGCGTTGTCATGCTGGATTTCGGCAATCTTGAGCAGGGCCTTGTAGAGGTCTTTGAGCAACTCAATCTGCTTTTTGTCGACATCAATGGAATACTCTCGATCGCCCAGGTGAAACTTGATCTCTACATCCAGGTCGATGGTGCCGGCCGTCTCCAGGTGCACGTGATGCACGCGGTGGGTATAGTACGGCGAGCGGCGCAACAGGCGCTTCTTGCTCATGGCGCTGGTCCCGTCCAGATGAATCAAGGCCCGGTTAGTAAAGCAGTACTCGTCGGTCTTGGACTTGATGAGGAAGTAGATCTTTTCGTTTTCCTCTGAAAATACGTAGTCGTCCGAATCCGTCTTGTTGTAGTCTTCGGGCATGACGATTCGGCCAATATCAGAGATGCCCAGAACATCAGCGGCTAATTTACCAAACATAGGACACCCTCCAAGTGCTTAAGTGTCCCTCCTTTAATGGCACTGCCTCTGCTTCCCTGCAGGAGAAGAAGCTTCTTGGGCCAGGAGTTCCAGGTGATCCAGGGCGCGCCGTCCGGCATGGGTCTGAAAATGGCGGGCCAGGGGCCCCATCAGTCCGACCAGGGGGAGGGCCAGTTGAGACCAGGCTACCAGACTTACGCTGACCGCCCCCGTGACCGGGTCTTTGTCGACGGAAAAAGTCTCCTCCCCCAGTTCAGGATGGCCCTGCAACGTCTGATAAGTAAATCCACTGCGATGCCGGCTATCAAACACGTCGCTCACGCGGCTGGCAAAAAAGATATGCAGTCCGGGGGCCAGATAGTAGCGCAAACCTACGATATCACCCACCTCGACGGGACGCTTGATTTTGCCTCGACCGATGTCCGAGGGAAAGATATCGTAGTGACGGATGGCCCGGGCGGCGCGCCAAAAAGGGCCGTCCGCCAGAGCAGGTCCGGGCGGCTCGACAGCCACGATCCGGCGATGAGCGTCATGAAAACTGTTGGAAGTGGGCCCGGCCAGGGTGCCCGGAGCGATGGGCCGGCTTTCCCAGCCTGTCAAATTTTCGCTCACAAACCAGGCAAGAATATCCATCCCAATCTCCTCCGGCCGGCCACCCATAACAAAAACCGCCCGATTGCTCCGGCGGTTTTGTCTGTCTGGCTGCCATCCGTCTACACCAAACACCCAACGAACTTCCACTGAGTGGCGACGACTTTCCTCGAAACGGGTTCACGATTCCCGTCGTCGCACTTTCACCTCACGGTTCTCAGGGGCCCGAGGGTCCCGAAGCATTGGCGCTGCTTCTCGCGTTGCGTAGTATGGTGTCTACGCGCCCCTGTCCATTCAGGCTGGACAGAGCCCCCTGACTTTTCCAGCGTCAGGGCCCCTGCGTCAAGGAAAATTCCTATTGCCATGGGCCTTGTTGCAATTGTTCAAAGCTGCAACTCTTCGACTTGCTCAGGTAGGCAAGCTACCCCTGTATCTCCGCTCCACAGGGCGCCGCTCGTGTCGCTGAGCGGAGCGCCGTCGGTGTCGTTAGCACCTCCGAGGTCTGCATACTATTTTGCCCTGGCTGACCCGTCAAGGACTTATCGATCTGTCAATATTGCGTTCACAAGTAGCGCGATGGCATTCTTTTGGTTATGCTTTAGCCACTTATGCTAGCTGGATTCTTCAATGTACTCAAACCTCCCGGGATGACCTCCCACGATGTAGTCTACCGGGTCCGTCGGTCGTTTCCCAAAGACACGAAAGTAGGCCATCTGGGCACCCTCGACCCGCCTGCAGCCGGGGTTTTGCCCATTGCGGTGGGTTGGGCCACCAAGTTGATCAGCCATCTCCCGGAGGGCGACAAGGCCTATCTGGCCGAAATCGAATTTGGCTTTCGCAGCGATACTCTCGATGCGGCCGGGGTGGTTGAAATCGGCTCTCCCCCTCCCCTGCCTCTGCCCATCGCCGATCTCCTTCAACGCTATCAAGGCACCGTGATGCAGATACCGCCGCAGGTCTCAGCCTTGCGCCAGGGAGGCCAGCGCAGTTACGACCGGGCTCGTCGCGGCGAGCAGTTTGAGTTGCCGGCCCGCCCGGCGCACTACCACGAGGTAAAAATCGTGCGCGAAGTGGGCTCCCGCCTGGTCTTACGGGTAGCTTGCGGAGGCGGCACGTACATTCGTGCCCTGGCCCGCGATCTGGGCGAAGCCGTAGGCAGTGGAGCCATCCTTAGTTTCCTTTTGCGCTTGCAAAGCGGGGACTTCCACCTGGGCGAGTCGATCTGCCTGGAAGAGATCGAACCGCAACGACTGCTCCCGTGGGACTGGCCCTGGCGCCACCAGACTCGGCGCCCCCTGGGCGAGTGGCCCCCGCCGGCCCAAGGAGAGTCGGGCCTTGCCACGCACTCTAAAGGAGTGGCGCTCTACCGCGACGGCCTCAAAGTCTGGGCACGCGAAGGGGCCACTTGTGGGATTTAGGCTCAAGAGTCAATTGCTGGCTCTGTGCCTGGCCTTGATGCTGGTTTCGCTGGGAGCGCTCACCTATTTCCACCTGACCATATCCAGCCAGGACAACTTGATTCGCACGGATCTGGCCGGCCGTCGCACCGCCTCGCAGGCCCTGCAACAGATCCAACTCTTCGTCAATTCCGGCCTCTACAGTCAGGATTTGACCCGCTGCATGGCCAGCCCCATGACCACTAACCTGTTGGCCAGCTTGCGCCAAACTCCCGACCTGATTCAGTTCGACGTATTCTTACCCGACTCCACGCGCCTGCTAAGTTCCGGTTCGGCTCACGACGATGGCCTGCAACTCTTGCAGGCCATCTCCTGGATTGAACTGCAGAAGGAAAGCTATTACGAAATCTGGGGTCACCGCGCCGGACACATGGAACAACTGATGGAAGTCCGACCCTTCTACCGTGGTACCGTGGTTCACCACAGCTACCACCCTCTCTATCGCCTTCAAGGTGAACTGATGGGCGTGGTCCACCTGGCCGTGCAGTTGCCCAAAGCTCCGCTACGTATCAATCTGATCGTGTTAGGTTACCTGACGGTGGCCGCCATCTTTTTGGTCAGTTCCATGCTGGCCATCTACCTATGGGCCGAATTCGCCCTCAATCGACCCTTGCGAGGTCTGGCCAAATCTTTGCAGCAGTTGCGATCCTTGGACCCGGCCGGACACAAACCCGACCAACTGCCCCAACCCAACGAACTGTCGGAGGCGGCTCGCGCTCTCAACCACGTCACCCTGGATCTGGTCAAATATCAGCAAGAACTGCAGCAGAAGACCGAGCACCTGGTGAAACTCAACGAAGAACTGGAGCAGAAGGTGGCCGATAAAACCCTGCAAATTCGCGAGTTCTTCTCGCTGATCACCCACGATCTGCGAGTCCCACTGGCGGCCGTGTCAGGCTATTCTGAACTGGTCCAAAACCCGCGCAGCGGTTCTCTCAGTGAGAAGCAGTTGCGCTACCTGCAACACATTCAGGTGGCCAACCGGGACGCCCAGGAACTGGTACGCAACCTGCTGGAGGCGATGAAATACGAGTTTGGCCAACCGGTCCTGGAACCCGAGGCCTTCAACCTTCGGGACCTGGTGGCCGAGGTGCAGGGACAACTGGCCATCGACAACAAGCCCATCGAACTGGTGGCCGACCCCGGCCAGAATTGGGAAGTATGGGGGGACCGGGCCCGCCTGGGACGAGTATTCTCTAATCTCCTCAGCAACGCACTCCATCACGCCGGTCAGGTGCGCGTGGAACTAAGCGCCGAGGCCAAGCGGGTGTGCGTGAAAGTTAGCGATCGTGGGCCGGGGATCGCTCCCGAAGAACTGCCGCACCTTTTTGAAAAGTTTAAGGGGTCCAGCACCGGCCTGGGTCTGGGCCTGTACATCGTGCAAAGAATTTTGCAAGACCATCAACAGCAAATCCACGTCTGCAGCCAGTTGGGCCAGGGAACCACCTTCACCTTTGCCCTGGCTCGGGGAGGCAAAACCGCATGATACGTTTGGTCGTGGCCGATGACCACCCGGTTTTTCGAGAGATGGTGATCGATGCCCTGGAACTGGAAGAAGACCTGGAGGTGGTCGGCCAGGCCAGCAATGGCCTGGACGCCGTAGCCGCCTGTCTGCGCGAGCGACCCGACATCATCATCCTGGATGTTGAAATGCCCCACATGAACGGGGTGGAGGCCACTCGGAAAATTGTAGCGGAGTGCCCCCTGACACGAGTGGTCATATTGACCGCCTACGAGGACGACGGTCTCATTTTGCAACTGATTCAGGCCGGCGCCACCGGCTATCTGCTCAAAGAATCCAAAACCAACGAAGTGATCCGGGCCATTCGGGTGGCCCACGGCGGAGACTCGTTGATCGACCCCAAAGTGGCCCAGAAAATGATGCGAATGATGATGGGAATGGCTCCGGCCATCCCCGCCGCACCCAAAAACGATGCCCTCGATCAGTTAACTTCGCGGGAACGCGAAGTGCTGAGGGAGATCGGACGCGGTAAGAACAACAAAGAGTTGGCCGAAGTCTTTCAGATCGGCGTCAACACAGTCAAAACCCATGTGGCCCGGGTCATGCAAAAACTCGAGGTGCGCGACCGTGTAGAACTGGTGTTGCTGGCCGTTCAGGCCGGACTGGTAGACGAGGCCGGTTGACAGACGGCCAGCGAGAACGAGAATCGAGCGCCCCGCGCGGGCTGACTGGAGACCGATACCTGCCCCCCCAACGCCTCCACCACCTGGCGCACGATCCATAAGCCCAACCCGGTACCGCGCACCGAAGAGTTCGGTTCGGCCCGAAAATATCGGTCAAAGAGGCGGTCCTGGCTATCCAACGGAATGCCCGGCCCCTCGTCGGAAACCTCGACCCAGCTTCGAGCCTCGTCGCCCGGATAGAGTCGCACTGAAATGGTGCCGCGTCCATACTTGATGGCGTTCTCCAGCAAATTGCTTATCACCTGACGCAGGCGCATGGCGTCGGCGTAGACCCACGTGTCGGGCGGAACGGCATTGACAAAAGAGAAGTTGGACCGCTTTTTCGGATGCAGGTGGGTCTCTACCTGGGCCAACTCAAGCTGCACCAATTGGTGAAGTTCCAAATTTTCCCAACGCAACGACAGGGTCTGCCCTTGCTGCAGGGCCGCCGCATCCAGGTAGTCCTCCACCAGGCGCCGGGCCCGCAACAGCGAGACTTCCATATCCTGCAACAAATCTTCGGGCGGAGCCTGGTCGGGACGTCGCCCCAGCAAGGCCAGTCCGTTTTGAATCACCGTCAATGGCCCCTTCAGGTCGTGCGAAGCGATCGAAACAAAGGCGGCCATGGCGTTCTTCCAGGTTTCCATTTCCAGGGCCCGGACCTGATCGGCATACTGCTGACGCATGGCCTCTTCCCGCTGGGACACAAGTTTGGCGTTCTCGATACAAATGGCCGCCTGACTGGCCAACGAAGGCAACACTTCGCGACACCAGGGGCTGAAACGATTGATAATGCGACTGTCCAGGTAGAGTACGCCCTGCATCCGGTCCTGCACCACCAGGGGCTCGCACAAAATGGATCGCAATCCAAACAGCTCCACGCTGTGCGACGGATTGGGCTCCCGTAACGCATCCTCGCTGTGATGAGAGGCTCCCCCCGAAAGCACTTTGAGGATGGCCGTTCGTGATAGTGAAAAGTCTTCGTCCAACAGGTCCTCGGCCCCCAACCGGTAAGCAGCGCGCACCTGCAGGCGCTGAGCCATCGGCAGCGAGGTATCGGGGTCGAGCAAGAGCAGGTAGCCCCGCTCGGCCTTCATCATTTCCACGGCTTGATTGAGGATGTGCTGTAAAAGCTGATCCAGATCGAGCACCCCGGTGATAGACCGGGTCACCTCCAGCAGCCGCAAAATGGGGTCGACGGTAGACGACATCGAATGTGTGTTCCGTGAATTTTCTTCAGATCCTACTTTAAAATGAAAGGTTTTCACCCAGGGGCACTCCGTGGTGTGCCTAAGACTAAGTGCATGCCACCTGAAATTCTCGCCCCGGCGGGCAGTCGCGAAGCTCTTGAAGCCGCCCTTAAAGCCGGCGCCGATGCCATTTATTTTGGACTGGATGAGGGCTTCAACGCTCGCGCTCGGGCCCACAATTTCCCTGTAGAAGGGCTGCCCGAACTGGTGGAAGAAATTCACGCCGCCCGGGCCCGCGCCTACATGACCTTAAATACGCTGGTATTTGAAAGCGAACTGGAAGCGGTGGAAAAGATCATTGTGGCCGCCGCCCAGGCCGGCGTCGACGCCCTCATCGTGCAAGACCCGGCCGTCTGCTTGCTGGCTCGCCACATCTGCCCTCAACTGGAATTGCACGCCAGCACCCAGATGACCATCTCCAGTCCCGAAGCCGCTCAACTGGCTCATTCTTGGGGAGTAACCCGGGTGGTGCTGCCGCGCGAGCTATCACTGGCAGAGATCGAAAAGTTTGCTGCCGCTCAAAGCGCCGTCGAAATGGAAGTCTTTATCTCTGGCGCACTGTGCATGTCGTGGAGCGGCCAGTGTCTGAGCAGCGAAGCCTGGGGGGGGCGCTCGGCCAATCGGGGCCAGTGCGCTCAGGCCTGCCGCCATCCCTACGACCTGATCGTGGATGGCCAAAAACAAGAGTTGGGCGAACTGGCCTACCTGCTCAGTCCGCAAGACCTGGGCGGGTTCACGGCCATCCAGGAACTGGTGCGCCTGGGAGTGCACACTCTCAAGATCGAGGGGAGACAAAAGGACGCCGACTACGTCTTTCAAGCGGTCAAGGCAGTGCGCGCCTGGCTGGATCAACACGAAGAGTCCAAGTTGGAAGAGCGACTGCGCAACCTGTCGCTTTCCTACTCCCGCGGTCTGGGCGACGGTTTTTTTTACGGCAGCGACCATCAGTCCCTGGTAGACGGCCGCACGCCCCGTCATCGAGGGTTGTTGCTGGGCAAAATTCGCAGTGTGGGCGGATCAGGCCTGGACGTCGAGGCGGCCACGGACTTTCAGCCCCAGGCCGGCATGGGGGTGGTTTTCCAGGGTCCCCGTCGAGTGGCTCAAGAGGACGAACAGGGCGGTCCCATCTTTGCCGTCCAGCCCTCTCCGGGCGGCTGGACTCTTCGCTTTGGCCGCCCCGGCCCCGACCTGCGCCAGGTTCAACCTGGCGACGAAGTCTGGGTCACCAGTTCCCCCCACATTCGCAAGGAACGGGAAGCCAAAGCCGGCCGGCGGCGCTGGCCTCTGCAACTGACGGTCTCCGGCAGCCTCGACCACCCACTCCGGGTAGACGCCCGATGGTCCCACGGTCAGGCCAGCCTGAGCAGCGAGTCTACGCTGCAGTCGGCCCGCATTCGAGGGCTGGATCCGTCCACGCTGGAGGAAAAGCTGGGGGGTTGGGGCGATAGCTCTTTTGAACTGGACACTTTAGACTGCTCAGGGCTGGCGCCGGACCTCTTTGTACCCGTTTCGCAACTCAAGCAACTGCGTCAGCAACTGCGGGAGCCACTGGAGCAGCAGTTGCGCGCCCTGGGAAAGAAAGTGGCAGTGCGCCAACCGCCAGCTCGCTCCCAAGTCAGCGAGCTAGGCGGCCCGGTGTTCTTGGAAGCATTGTGCCGCACACCCGAGCAATTGGAAGCTGTCATCGAGGCGGGTCTTGGCGGTGTCACCCTGGACTGGATGGAGTTGATTGGACTCAATGCAGCCGTAGCTCGGGCCCGAGCGGCTGGCCTGAAGGTTGGCCTGGCCACGGTGCGCGTGCAAAAACCTGGCGAAGAGGGATACGACCGTCGCCTGCGCGCCCTGCAACCCGACTGGGTGCTGGCTCGCCACTGGGGAGCGGTGGTGGGTTTCGCCCAGCATCGACCCGGCCAGGTCCACGGCGACTTTTCGCTCAATGTGACCAACTCGATCACCGCCGGCCAGTTAATCGGCCTGGGCCTGGACACGGTGACGGCTGCTCACGACCTGGACCAACTTCAGCTAGAAAAGCTACTGCAAAACTTTCCCGCCTCGAGGTTGGCCGTCACCGTGCACCATCACATCTCCACCTTTCACACCGAACATTGTGTCTACTCACACCTGCTCAGCAATGGACGCGACTATCGCGACTGTGGACGCCCCTGCGAAAAACATCTGGCGGAATTGGAAGACCGCAAACAGATTCGCCATCCCGTGATTGTCGACGTGGGTTGTCGCAATACCCTTTTTAATGGGGTTGCCCAAAGCTGCGTCAGCCTGATTCCGCGCATGCAACAACTGGGGGTACGACGATATCGAGTCGAATTTGTGCGCGAGACACAGGCCGAGGCGCTGACTGTACTGCGCACCTACCAGCAAGTGCTGGCCGGGCAACTGGAGCCGTCGCTGGCCCGCACGCGCCTGGGCGCTCACGAGCAGTTCGGCGTATCCTTGGGCACCATGGCCGTTATGACTTGATACTGTCCAGCACGATCTGGGGGGTGAGCACTTCGGGCAGTGGCCGGGCCTCGCCGCCCACGGGATAATACACATAAAAGGGCACGCCGGTGCGCCCAAACTCGGCCAACGCTTTACTGATGGTCTCGTCGCGACGGGTCCAGTCCGCTTTCATGGTCACGATATTAGCGCTCTTAAAGGCCTCGACCACGCCGGCGTTTTGCAAGGTCCCCTTTTCGTTGAGCTTGCAGTTGATACACCAGGCGGCCGTAAAGTCGATAAAGACCGCTTTGCCCTGGCCCCTCAACTCGGCCAGTTTCTCCGGCGAAAAGGGCACCCAACTTAAGCCACCAACCTCGCTCACTACCTGCCCGGCCGGAGCCGGCACGTAGCCAGGGTCATAGGCCACGTAAAAAGCTCCTCCTGCGCCCAGCAGGGTTACCGCCAGGGTGGCCATCTTGGCACGCCCTCGAATCGAGCCCTCGGGACTGTAACCCCAACGTCCGTATATCCAGGCACCCAAAGACAGGGTGACCAGGCCGGCCATAATCAAGGCCAGCCCCTCGGCCGAAAGCAGGTTGGCCAAAATGTAGATAAACCAGACCATGGCTGCCAGCATGGGAAAGCCCATGGCCTGCTTAAAACTCTCCATCCAGGCGCCCGGACGCGGCAGCCAGCGGCGCGAGGCCGGAATGCCACACAACATCAGGTAGGGAAAGGCGATACCCAGGCCCAGAATGGTGAAAACCAGCATGCCCACCGGCGTAGACTGCGAGACCGCATAGCCCAGCGCACTGGCCATAAAGGGCCCGGTGCAGGGGGTGGCGGCCACGGTAGCCACAGCCCCGCTCCAAAACGATTCGGAAAGGCCCTCCTTGTTATCGGCCAGCGAGGCCAATTGGGTCAAGCCTTCACCCACCTCGAAGAGACCAAAAAGATTGAGGGCAATGGCCAGGAACAAGATGGCCAGAAAGGTCACAAATACCGGTGACTGCATCTGGTAGCCCCAGCCCAGGCTCTGACTGCTGCTCTTGAGCAACATAATGGGGAGTGCGATGGCCCACACCGAGACCAGCACACCGGCGGTATAAACCCAGCCCTGAAGCCAGGCCGGCTTGGAGCCATGTTCGTTGTGGCGCACCAGACTGAGTGCCTTCAGGCTGAGCACGGGAAAGACACAGGGCATCAGATTCAAAATCATACCGCCCACAAAGGCGGCCAGCAGGGTGCCCAGCAAGGTGCCGTCGGCGGACACCACCGGCGCTACCGCGCTCAACGGTTTGACGGGCGCCTTGGCCGCGATGGGAACGTCCAGTTGGAGGCCCATTTGTTGGCCCTTTTTGTCGATGGCCAGCACACCCAGCAAGTGAGTGTCCTTTTCGCCCACCGGAATGGTCAGTCCCTGACCTGCCTTCCAAACCGGGGCCGACTCCATGTTGGCCTCAGTACTCTCGGGAAAAAAATCCACATGGTCACCGGCGTCCCCCGGATACTCCAAAAAGGCCTGCTTGGGACCCACTCGCCAGGCACGCAGCGCAAGGTTGCCGGGACTGGCCGGCACCCGGGTCCGAACACCCTCAAACATGGCCTGGGCCTCACTGGGCGAAGAACTGGCGACCACGGGCATCTGCAACTCGACGGCGGCCTTGCCCGGAATACAGGTCTCGGCGCAGGCCAGCCATTCCACTTTCAAGCCCAGCTTCACCGGCTGCGAGCTTTTGAAGTCGGCCGGAACCGGCACCTGCGTGGTCAGCAACACCTCACGGTCATAAACAAACTGCTGCAGATCGGCCAGCACCAGTCTTTGAGGCACCGGCCACTGGATCTCTCCCGGCTTCCAACCGGCCGGCAGCTTCCACTCCAAGCGAGGGGCGTAGCCGGTAGCGCCCGGGTTCTTCCAATAGACGTGCCAGTGCTCGTCCATCTTGAAGCGAACCCCCAACTGTAGGGGGGCACCGGCCACGATGGCAGACTGAGAGGACAGCAACTCGACCTCCACATGGCCATCGCGCACCGGCTTGGCCGCGGCCCAGACCGTGAGCATCAAAAAAATCAACCAGAACCTCAAGGGCACATCCTTTCTTCAGGGGGGAGTTGGACTATCCAACTCGCTCCAGCCGGTGGGGGTTCCGGCGCTGGGATTCCGCTTCACGGGTGTGAGCCGCATGGCCAGAGCCGAGGCCAGGGCCTCCCCCTGAGCAAATCCGGTATCCTTAGCCAGGTCTCGGGCCTCGGCCACCAATTCGCCTACCGGCCGCTCCAACTGCACCCATCCACGCAATTGGAAAACCACCCTGAGCAGCAAGTTCTCCACCAGTCGGGGCGGATCGTCTTCCAAATTGTCTTCCCAAGAGAGCTGCAAATACCAAAGCGCTTCTTCGGCTCGCCCCTGGTGGGCCAGCAAGGTGGCCAGGAAGTGGCGAGGACCGGAAGCCGGGTTCAGGCCTATCCAACCGAAATGATACCAGGGTCCGGGGAAGATGCGTTCTACCACGGAAGCTGCCGAGCGCTGGCACCGCTTCATCCAGCCCCGCGCCAGCGGCCAGTCTTCCACCTCGCAGGCCAGCAACAGGCACTGGGTCAGGCTGCGCAGCAGGGCCTTGCTCTCGCCGGCCTGTTCATAAAAGTCGGCCGCCCGCTGCCAGTCGGCCACACCCGATTGAGGAAACTCCAAAAAGGCTCCCACCAATCCCGCCAAACGCCGGGCCCGGCGTTTTTCCATCTGGCTCTGAGCCGCCTGCCAGCGAGCTTTGTGAGTAAAGCGGTGACAGGCCACGCCCGCCTCCCAACTCTCCTGCAACCACCCCATGCGCACCAGTTGGTCCAGGGTCTGCTCCAACTGGGCTTCTTCGCCCAGAAAGAGAGACTTGACCAGATTGTAAGGAAAGCGCTCCCCCACCACGGCTGCCAGAGCCAGGAAATCGGCCGCCGTGGGACCCAACTCAGCCAGTTCGCGGGCCAGCCAACTGCGCAGATTCACTTCTAACTGGGCTGGAGGGGCCTGCCAGCGAGCGGCCGGACCATCCACGGTCAGATAGGTGCCTTCCAACTTCTCCAGCAGCATGCCCAGGAAAAGGGGGTTGCCGCCACTTACCCGATGCAACCAGGTGGTCGCTTCGGGTGGCGGAGGCGACCAGAGGCGCTCTTCGATCAGGCGAGCACACAGGTCGCGAGAGAGCCCTTGCAGGGCAACCTCGCCACTCAGGCGCGGGCGAAAGGTGTCCCGGGGAGGATCTTCCGCCACCAAAATCAAGAGCAAACCCGCATCCTTGGCGATCTCTGCCCAGTCGGCCAACAGGCCCCACAGGCTATCGTCGGACGACTCAAACCCCTGGATCACCACCACCCGTCGTCGCTGCTGCGACCATTCGTGCAGGCTGTTAGCGTCAGGGTAAAGACGCAAGGCCGGATGCTGCACCCAGTCCAGCCAGTGCAGCGGTCGGCTTTCGCCGTTGTTGAGTTCCATCCACTCCACGTCGCGATGGACTGCCTGGCGGCGCAGATGATGCAGTAAATGGGCTTTGCCGATGCCGCTCTCACCCCAAAGCCAGAGACAACCGCCGCACAACCTCTCCACGCCGTCGAGGGCCACTTGCAAAGCCATCATCTCGCGATCCCGACCCAGCAGGGGGCTCAGCAAGGCGGGCACATTGGGGCCGCGGCTGGGGCGCCGCCGCACCAGCGAAAGTACATCCATAGCGCTGGCGGGCCGATCGGAGGATTGCTTGGAAAGCAGTCGACGCACCAGGCGATCCAGCCAGGTAGGCACCGAACGCGGCAGGTTGGAGAGGGGAACCGGCTGTTGGTGAAGATGATGCAGCAGCATCTGTGAATGAGTTGGGGCCACAAAAGGCGGCGCACCCGCAGCCAGATGATAGAGAATGGCTCCCAGCGCATACAGATCGCTGCGACCGTCACCGCGCTCACCCAGCACCTGCTCGGGACTGATGTAGGCCAGCGCCATGGGAGTGCGCCCGATCTGGTCATCGAGACGGGCCGAGAGTCCAAAATCGAGAATCTTCGGGTGGCCCGACTGGTCCACCAGAATGTGCTCGGGCTTGAGGGCCCTGTGGGGCACCTTCTGGGAGTGCGCCAGGCTTAACGCCTCCAGCACGGTCTCCAAGACCAGGGCCAACTGCTCGTAATTTCGCCCCTGAGCTTCAAACCAATCGAGCAATGACTCACCGTCTACATACTCGCAGACCAGGAAGGGACTGCCCAAAAACTCGCCCGCATCCAGCGGCCTGACCACGGCCGGATGGCGCAGTTTCTGGCCCAGGTCCAGTTCACGCCGAAAGCGGGCCAACAAGGAGCGATTTCCCGCCTGGTCGGAAGTGGGCACCGAGTGGGCCAGTTTAAGCGTGACCGACTGTTGCAAACGCAGGTCGGTAGCCAGGTAGACATTGCCCAGGTTGCCCTTGCCCAGCAGGCTATCCAGCCGATAGCGGGAGGCTACCGACACGCCCAGAGACTGCTCCCCCTGCGTCACGCCCCGGCCCTACAGACGGCGGCGCATGCCCCGGACGCGCCGGCGCTTGGGAGCGTCCGTGCCGGTCTCTTCGTAGACCGGGTCGACTTCGTCACTGGCCACGGCCGTGTAACTCACCACAGGCTTGGGAGCGCTCTTGAAGTATTTATCGATGATCACCAGCGAAGGGGCGGCCACAAACACCGACGAGTAAGCGCCCGAAGTGATGCCCACCAGCAAAGCGAAAGCAAAGTTTTGCAAACTGCTACCGCCGAAGAAGTAAATGGCCACCAGCGTGATCAACACGGTCAAAGTGGTATTGACCGAACGAGTCATGGTCTGATTGACCGAGGTGTTGACGATCTCGGGGAAGGGCTTCTTGCCCCCATAATACTGATCGTTTTCACGGATGCGGTCAAAAATCACCACCGAGTCCATCACCGAGTAGCCGGCCACGGTCATCAAGGCGGCCACAAAGGGCGAATCGAGTTGACGGCCGGCCAGCGAATAAAGACCCAGCATGATGACGATATCGTGCAAGATGGCGATATCGGCGGCAATGCCGTAGCGCCACTGGAAGCCAAAGCGTAAAAAAATGTACAGGCCCTGCACCAGCATGGCCACTCCCATGGCCACAAAGGCGTGATAGCGCAATTCGCCGGTCACGGTAGGACCGATGCTGGCCGTGCTCAATTCCTTCATCTCACCGAACTTGGCGGCCAGATGATTCTTGAGTGCGGTCGGCTCCTGATCGCGCAACTCCTTGCCACCATCGGGCAAGGACTCGGCCCGCGTCACGCGCACCACCACGCGCTGATATTGCTTGTCTCCATCAGCAACCATATCGGCTCCCACCTGCACCAGCGGTTCGCCCAACACGGGTTGCTTAAAGCCCTTCAAGGCCTCATGCACCTCCTCGACGCTGACCTGGCGATAAACACCCACTTCCAGCAAGGTGCCGCCCGTGAAATCCAGCCCGTAATTGAGACCCTTGGTGGCCAGTGAACCCACGGCCACGAATAAAATGGTGGCCGACAGGCCGAAATAGATGGCCATGTTGCCCATCAAGTTGCGCTGGCGCTTGCGGAACGACTGCCCCCAGAGAACGGCGGATGTCAGGGCCACCACCCAAAGCGCGAGAAAAAACCAGGATTGAACGGACAGATGAAACACGGCTACGCTCCAAACGTCTTTCGGCTCTGAATTTTGAGGCCGTAGAATGCGAAGTCGATCAGGGTTCGCGTGAACAGGGTGGCTGTGATCAAGCTCCAGCCTGTGCCCACCAGCAGGGTAAGGCCAAAACCTTTGATGGTGGCTGACCCAAAGTAGTAAAGAATGAAGGCGCCCACACCGGTGGTCACGTGGCCATCGAGAATGGAAGGCCAGGCCTTTTCAAAGCCTACGCTGATGGCCTGAGCCGCCGGGCGTTGTTCCCACAACTCCTCCTTAAGCCTTTCAAAGATCAGCACGTTGGCATCCACGGCCATACCGATGGAGAGAATAAAACCGGCGATGCCCGGCAGCGTGAGCACAAACTCGAGACCCGGAATATTCATACTGGCCAGACAGATGATGGTATAAACCACCAGGGCCACGCTGGCCATCACGCCCGGCAAGCGGTAGTAACCGATCATATACAGGCAGACAAAGCCCAGTCCCATCGCTCCCGCCACCAGACTGTAGCGCAGCGACTGCGCCCCCAGCGTGGGACTGACCGTATACGACTCCAAAATCTTCACGTCTACCGGTAAAGCGCCGGCTTTGAGGAAGTTAGCCAACGAGGTGGCCTCTTCGGCCGGCGTTTGAATCTTGGTGGGATTGCTCGGGTCCGGTCCGCCGTTGATGTTGGTGATCCGGCAATGACCTCCGGTGATGGCGCTCTCCACGTTAGCCACCATAATCTCTTTACCGTCGAAATAAAGGGCCATGCGCTGACCCACCAGTCGGCGTGTCAGGTCGCCAAAGACTTTGGCGCCCTGCTTGTTGAGATCAAAAGAAACTTCCCATTCCGTGCCCGTGGTCGAGGGTTGAGGATTGGCGTTGGTGATGCTGGCCCCATCCATGACCGTTTTCCAGGTGGTCTCTTTGGTGAGCGGGTTGAAAATCGGCTCCTTGATCTCCAGGCGAGCCGCCTGTTTGACCAGGGCTTCGGCTTTCTGGAGATCAGTTTCTTCGGGAATCTCGACAATCAGACGATCGGGAGGTTCGGGAGTGACCACAATCTCGCGGGTGCCATCCGGGTTGAGTCGGCGCTGAAACACCTGCAGGGCCTGCTCGACCACGCGCTGATTGATCTTGACCGTTTCGCCCGTGAGGGGATTCTTGGCCTCGACCAACTGGACGGCGATATGCGAACCGGACCTGAGATCCAACCCCAGCCGCAGCTTCAATTGACCGTTGCGGGGGTTCCATATCATCAACAGGCAAGCGACCGTAAAGGCCAGCAACGCCACCACACCAACACCAGAATAACGTTTCATCTCAAAATCCTCAGGTAAGTTCGGGCTTGAAGTTTCTTCGATTTAAGAGCCAGACTACCCGTCCACGCAGGACGTAAAACCCAGTCATTCCCCGTCAACGGCAAACTTACACATAGGGTTTCGCAAAGCAGAAAAGAAGCAACCCTTATGGAACTTGGACGCATCCAACCGGTGCAGCGAATGGCCTGTCCCGAATGCCGCAAACTACTGCCCGAATGGGGCCTGGAGGATTTCGAAAGGGTGCCGCGCTGCCCCCAATGCGGAGCCAAAGTAAAACTACCCGAGGAAGTCATGGAAAAGTTGCGCCAGAGCCAGTACCTGGGCAAGAACCTGGACTTAATGGGCTAAAGCCCCTCTAAGAAGCGACGAAACTTAGTTTTGGTTTGAACGGTCAGCAACTCAGCCAGTGGCTGCAGCGCCTGCTGGACCAGTTCTACCTGACTGGTCTCCACTTCTAGCTCGTAATCTACGCGCCCACAAGGGAAAGTCGTGATATCCATTTCGGCCACCCAGCCTTGCTGCGGGCAACGATGGCGCTGATTGCGCAGCGCGCCCAGCAAAACCAGCCGGTCCAGGCCAAACTCCTGACGCAATCTGGCCAGGGGCGGTAACTCCCACAACTCTGGCGACCAGACCTGCCGATCCAACAACTGGTCGACCTGCTCTGGCTGAAGAGAACAGTTGATCTCTATCGACTCAAAATAACCCTCTCGCTGGCTCCGACCCAACTTGAGCGTCAATTCAAACTGCCCATCCTCCTTGCGAACGCGCAAAACCCAGTCTGGGGAAGCCTGGCCGGCCGAAGCGGAAAAATAGTGATTGGATTGCTCCACCACTGCCTGAGCGGGACCCAAGAACTCCAGGACCCGGGCGAACTCCGCGGCGCCTGCCAGCGAGAACTTCAACTCTTGCTCAAGATGCTCGCTCATCTATCCGAACAAACGGGGGAAATACTGACGCAACTGGATCTTCCACCAGGGCCAATCATGGGCCACATCGTGGCCCCACAGGTCGAAATTGTGATCAATCCCCTTGCGAGCCAGGGCCCGAGGCAACTGCTTGGACCACTCGACCCGTTCCCAGGGACCCTGCCCACAGACAATGTTGATACTGCAACGTTGTAAGGCCTGCAGACGAGCTCCGTCGGAGAGTCGGGGGATATAATCGAGCGGGTTGTTCTCAAAACTGTTCTGATCATACCGCCCCTCAAAGTAGGCAGTCATGTCGTAGATGCCACTCATGCCGATGCACCAGCGAAAAATTTCCGGATGCTTAAGCAACTCGTTGGCCGCGTGATAAGCCCCAAAACTACTACCCACCGTGGCAATGGGAAGTGAGCGCGCCAGGCAGTCTCGGTAGATCAGCGGCACCAACTCGTCGGTGACGTGACGATCATATAGCGCCTGGCGAAAGGCTCGCTCGGAGGGAGAAATCTTGCGATTCATCCAACTTTCGCCATTGATGGCCGAAATGCAGTAAAGCTTGATCATCCCCTGGTCGATAAAATCCGCCAGACAATCGATCATCCCTTGTCGCTCATACTCTTCAAAGTCCTGGTTGGCAGTGGGAAACACCATCACCGGAACGCCAAAATGCCCGTAGATAGCCACGGGCATCTGTCGATTCAGGATTTGACTCTGAAAAGGGACTTTGGAAACTCGCATTAGCGAGTGAGGGCCTCGTTGAGAACCTCGCGACCTTCCAAACCCTGCAGCCAGAACTCAGGATAGTTTTGGCAGGCTTGCAGACCGGGACAGGTCAGGCAGCGCTTGGTGCGCATATTGACTTCACGGATGCGACGATCCCGGCATTGGGGGTCAAAGAACACGTGGTCGTCGTAGTGATTTTCTAGATAATGTTCGCTATAATTTGGCACAATATACTCCTCGAGGCAGTGGGCGAAGGGGTCTCAACCCAAGGTCGGGAAGTATATATCCCCCCAAACTCCCTGTCAAACTTTGGCCTCTGGAAGCATCGTAAAAACCCGATATAGGAAAAACTGACCAGTTCGACAGGAAAAGGAGCACTACCGACTAAATCCGCTGCTGACTAGATTGTCCGGGCTTGACCCGGAACAGGTTCCGTGTTAACAAGGCTTGTTGCAGGGATCGAGGAGGACCGTTCGTGTTTGGATTTTTTGCCGGTAGTAAGCAGAAAAAGACCCAGTTCAAGCTTCAGCCCCGCCAAGAGGTAGAAGTGGAGCTTCAGGTAGGCAATGGGGTCTACGAGGCTTACTTTGTCCAGGTTCAAGAGGTGCATAAGAAGCGCGTTGTGCTCCAAATTCCTGGTAGCGAGCGCAAGCCGATGCGGGTAGGCGATGGCCAGGCGGTCACAATCTCCACGCTGATCGATGACAACTTACTCTCTTATCAGGGGTTTGTGATGGGAGCGCGGGACCGCGACTTCGACGTCAACTACCCGCCCAAAGAAAAAGACGTGGTAGAGTGCAACTTCCCCCCTCGCGATGACGACTTTCGCATCGAAGTCAACATCTCGGTAGAATTCCGGGCCATGTCGACGGCCCATACCCAGGTGGCCAAAACCCACAGTGTGACCCGCAACGGCCTGTTTTTGCTGACCAATCTGCCCATCCCCAAGGCCACATCGCTGCTGATGGAAGTCGAAATACCCAACGGATCTGAAATCAACACCAAGGGCAAGGCTCTTTCCAGTGTTGAGGACAGTTCGAGCGGTCGCCGCCAGTATGTCACCGAGGTCGAATTTGACGCCGACATCACCGAAAAGGATCGGGCCGCCCTGATCCGCTACGCGATGTTCTTCAAAAGTCGCCAGGATCGCGCCGAGAAGCGCGCTGCCGAAGGGACCGCTTAGGCCCTTTAGAGGCTGCCCGACTTGGCCTTCTCGGCTCCAGGAATCAGTCTCTGCAATAGAAACTGGCCCTGAAAACACTCCAAGACGGACACTGCCGATTGCTCGGTGGCCTGGATAGAAGCGGCCAGGCGGATCTGAAAGCTGCCACGGCCGGCCACAATGGTGCGGTCGATGACGGAGTAGACCACCTCAGCGCGCAGATTCCCATCTACCGAGTGTTCATCGCTGTGAGCCTGCCCCACTACGTCCAGGGTGGCCAGTGGCACTCTGGAGCCTGGCGGGTTGCCCCGGTAGGTCCAGGTGCAATCCCAACGAGCCCCAAAGGGTGAAGCCAATTCGCGGGCCGTGACCCGAAAGGGAACCAGCGAGGTCCATGATTGCTTGGGCTCGACCCCACGGGCCAAGAATTGTGGCCACATCGTCAGCAGCCAGGGGGTAATCACTTCGTTTCGCAGCCAGATCGAGCGGCCTTCAGGCGGCACCTGCAGCGAGTGCAGGCCCCCCATTTTGCCCACCCTGGCCTCCCAGGTAGTGCGGAGAAGATCTTTGTTGCCTTTTTGGTCCCAACTATACTGCACCGACTCAACAGACTCGATGCGCAGTGTCTGGGACCAATCCTGGCCCGACATCTGTCCCTGCTGCAGCAGAGTGGCCACCAGACGGGCACGATTGGTGGGGACTGGGACCTCCTCGAGAGAAGGCTTTCCCCCACCCAAGAGTCGTCCCTGCTGCAGTTTAAGGTCCAGAGACCAGCGCGCAGGCTGAGCCGAATCCGCATAGACAAAATGGGTGCCCACCCAGGGCAAACGATCATAAAAAACTGTCACCAACAAGCCGGTGACAATCAGGACTGCCAGGAAGATCCAGGCCAGCATCAGGCTCCGCTTCATTTGAATCGCTTTCAACAGCCTGCAGCGAACCCCTGGCCAAAAAAGAAGGATTAGCCTTTAGGGCGCCGGCGATAGAGGCTCACAAAGCCTCTTTTCTCAACCAGTTGATAGTCCTGAGTCACTATCTGCAACCATTGTTTTCGAGCCTGCAAGTAGTCCGGCACGGAAATGGCCGACACCTGGCCCACTGCTTCTGGCACCAGCGGCATCACCACCAGGTGTTGCACGTCTCTGTCTCGCAATTCCCGGACGCAGGCCTGCAAGCGCTCTAAGCCAAAAGCTCCTTCGACGAAAAGCGGCTCCCGGCAACCGTTGCGCAAGTATTCGGTGGTATAAAGGCTGGTGAAGTATGGGTAAGCCAGCACACGCGTTCCCGGAGGCATCTTGGTGCTAACCCACTGGTGGACCAACTGCATCGCAGCCGCCTCCAGCGGATCCACCCCCCAGTAAAGGCCAGTTCTGGTCGGAATCGGGTAAATGTAGCGCTGCCTCAACTCATAACCGCGCAGCAAATAGGTCACCAGCGTGGCCGCGATCACTGCCTGTTGCCAACGAAACCATCGCCAACCACTGAGAAGCCGAAGCAATACCAGCAAGTAGAGCGGCGACGTATAGCCCAGATAAGGGAGGGTTTGGCGGCTGAGAAAGGTCAGGTCCCAGGCCACCAGAGACCAGGCCAACGCGGCAGCGATCCGATGCCGGCGCCGCTCGGCCAACCACAATCCCATCAGCAGCACAGGATAATAAAAAATGTAGCGCTCCCAAGCCAACCAGGCACGGGTAGCCACACCCAGGCTAAACAACGGATCCTGTAGCCAGGCCAACTCCAAAAGAGGACGGGTAGCCCGCCAACCCATGCCCGGGTCAAAACTACTGCGGGCGCTGGCCAGATGCCGACCCATCGCCAAAACGTTATCCTGCCAAACGCCTGCCCACCAGGGCAACAGGGGCAACCACAACACCAGCGAGGACAGGAGAGCACCGACGCCAACCCAGCCCAGGCCCTTGGGGCGAAAGCGCAGCCACAGCACCACGGCCACCAAAGCCAGAGCGAGGCCGGCACTCTGAATGATCCACATGGCCAGCCCTCCACAAGCCCCAAAAGCCAGCCCCCGTCGGCGAGTAGGCCGCTCCAGCCAGGCCACGGCCCAGTACACCCCTGCCATGATTGCCAGGGTGCCAAACCAATGATAGTTGAGAATATGGTGCGTGTACACACCCGAGGTGGACCACACCAGCCAGGGCAGATATCGCCACGAAGCAGGCATGCTTTTGTCAGCCAACGCCTGCACAATGGTTCCGATGGACGCCACCAACAGGGCCAACAGGCCACGCACGGCCAGAGGGTTGAAGCCTGTAACCGACAAAAAGGCGGCTGTAATAAAATAGGATCCAGGGGTGATGTGGGTCAAAAAGTCCCGATAAGGCAGTTCGCCCTCCAAAATTCGAGCTGCCGCCAGCACACAGTAGGCCTCGTCATCCATCTGATAGTAGAGACCTACATAGATCAAATTACAAAAGAAGGCCACGACAAACTGCCAGAGGGGCACGAAAGGCATAGCAGAGGTTCAATTCCGCCGCGTATAGATGAAGTTATAGCGAACCTGGCTGTGCAGTCGGTAGCCCCGGCTCTCCATATACTCCGTGTATTTGTTGTCGTAAAAGAGATTCTCCAACACAATGACCCGGACCGGATGCCGCTCGAGATTCAACCCCCGAATCACCTCCAATTCAAAGCCTTCCACGTCAACCGAGAGCAGGTCTATGAACCCGACTTCGGGACAGTGCTGGCTCAAAATAGCGCTGAGCCGGCGCACTCGCACCTTGATTTCGCGTTTACGAAACGAATTGATGGCCTCATTCTGATAGTTTTGATATTGGTCTTTGATGGCCAGCGCCGAATACGAGTGGGCCGACAAGGAAGAAGCCGAGTAATCTTGGCTGGACTCCACCACCACAAAATCTACGTCGTCTTGATCAAAGTCAGCGGCGGCGTAGGCATACACCTCGTTACCTGACTGTTGATGAAGTTTGACAAAGCTTGGATTGGGCTCAATGCCGATGCAACGCCAACCGTTCTGGCGAAAATGCTGCGACATACTCAGCAACATGGGGGTGGCGCAACCCACCTCGACCATCACGCCCCGGTAGGAAAAATCGGGAAAGAATTGGCTTCGCAGGGCGCGGTCCGTAAAAAATTCCGCGTAGTAGACGTGCTTGAACCCCAGCCACGTCAGCAGCCGGTTGTAGAGCAAAAGAACACGCAAACCGACGTCGATCCATTTCCGCCGCACAGCGTTCAACCAGTTCTTCATGCTGGCTCCAATGCGCGGGGGCCAGTCCGGCTCCTCCCGTCTCTGACCTCCTTCTTCAACTGGGCCAACAGGCTGCGAGCCTCGCTCCAATGCTGCCCATCGGCGGGATGTCCGGCGTAGGCCACCGATTCGTGCAACTTCACCAGAAGGTGCAGAGACGGGAACGAATGACCCGCCGCCTGGTGACGTGGAGTGCAACCAGGCGCGCGTTCCCCCACCAACTCCAGAGCCTCGTAGAGACAGGCGGTGATCGGGTCGTGGCCAGTGCGCCAGCTGAGGGCCCGCAGTCCCGCCACGGCCAGCAGTCCAAGGGCAATGCCCCCCCCCCACCAGGCCAGCAGCTCGAAGCGCAGCCCCAGCTTCGCGGACAGATAACGGGCGATTGCCAGGCCCAGCCAGCGCTCCTCCGCCTTGTTATCGGCGCTCAGTTCGGGGGCCGCATCGCTACCGGGGGTAGGATCGAAGGTCATCCAACCGAAACCGGGGATGTACACTTCGACCCAGGCATGGGCCTCATCGCCATAAACCTCGCGAAATCCACTGAACGGATTATAGGTGCCAGGCAAAAAACCCGTGCAATATCGGGCCGGAATCCCACGAGTGCGACACATTACCGTCATGGCGCTGGCAAAATGCTCGCAATAGCCCTGTTTGGACTCGAACAAGAAATGGTCGACCACGTCGGCCCCTTCGGGATAGCGGGCGATGTCCAGGTTGTAGGTGAAGTTGGTCTGCAAATAGAGCGACAGGGCCATGGCTTGCTCAAACATTCCTCGCCGCTTGCCCACGATCTGGCTCGTCAACTGAACCACACGATCGGGCAGTTCTTTGGGCAACTCCAGATAGGCGGAAAGTTGACGCATCTCGGCATCGCGCCGGGGCAGTTTGCGCAGTCGCTCCGTCGTCATGTGGGCCTGGCGGCTGACCACCGAATAAACCATGTCTTTGTCCAGGGTGAAGGGAGCTCGCAGACAGCCGGCCCGGTCCAGATAAAGGATCTGGCTGGGAAAGAACACCTGATAGGCCTCGGGAGAGAAGAACACCAAATTGGCCAGCGGGCGATCGATATAAAAGATCTGCACCACATCGCTGGGATTGCTGGCCGTAGGCGAAAAGGAAAAGGGGGGATTCTCCACATTCAGGGTGCGCAACTCAGGACTGCTTTGCGACCAGAACCGACCATCATAGGTGTCAAAGGTCAGGCCTCGAAAATAGCACGAAACATTGGTGCGCACCTGAAAGACGCGCTGATGATCCAATCGTCCCCGCGTCTGGAGATCGACCAGTGAGTTGAAGCCTCCGTAGCCATCTGGATTGAAATCCGAATTGTTGCGCAACTGCTCTTTACTCAACTGCGACGGGTAATAGGGATTTTGCACCTCGCCGCGACTGACCGTGGGCATCTTCAGGCGCATCTGCCAGCTTACGGGCAGAGCGCGAATCTTGAAGCCTTCCATGCGAGGCATCAGCAACACCACGGAAAAGCCGCACAGGAGCACCGATGCCCCCAGGCGCAAGCCGACCGTCCAACTGGTCTGGTTGGAGGTAAAACTGGGGCGCCAGCCGGTGCGCTCGCCTACCAGAGAACGAACATTCCAGCGCAGGGCTACCACCGCCGTGATGTAGTAGAACAACAGGTAGACGGAAAAGACATAGTTAACGCTGAGCACGGCGGCTACGGCCATCAGGATCAAGGCAGACAGCAGTGAATAGCTCAAATCCTTGCGGGTAGGCAGGTCGCAGCTATGCAAGGCCTGCAACCACATCAGCAACTGAGCCAATGGTTCGCGCGGATCATAGAAATTATGGGAGAGTCCGTAAAAAAAGTTGCCCAGCGCCAGCACCATCAAGATCGAGAGAGCAACCTTGATTTCCCAATTATTGCGGCGGCGCAGTCGGTGACTGATCCCCATGCCCAGGCCTGTCAACAGCAGGCAGGGCCAGAAGAAAAGGGGCCAATCCAACTGGTCCGAGGTGGCCACCAGGGCGACTGTGACATTGACGCCCACCCAAAAACGAAACCAGCCCGAATCTTCGGGGGCCCTCTTGAGGCCCTGCAGAAATCGAATCCAGGCGCGAATCACGGAGACGGCTCCCGCCCTGGTCCAACCCTGAACCCCGAGCAGACCTGTGTGGGTCCGGTGAAATCGGCCGGGTGAAATTCAAAGCATTCTGCCTGGCTTCCCGGAGCCGGCCCCAACCAGAAATCCAGGCGCCTCAGTCCCTTTTCAGGATGCCACGGGGGCGGGGGTGAATCCGGCTTGAGCGAAGCACTGGCCAGACTGTCCACCTGCTCGGTCTGCAGCCAGCTTCCGTCTTCCTGCGAATGGAGCAGATGAACCCGCCAGCCTAACTCTTTGGCCCCCACAAAAAAAGTGTAGACCCAACTCAACATCCATTCGAAAGCCGCTTCGCTGCCGGGCTGGGTCACCGACAGGGGGGCGCAGCCCCAGCACAACACCACATCCAGGGTGGCCCCGGCGGAAAACTCACGGACCACCAACTCACCGGTTCGAGCTGAGCTGGCCCAATGAATCCAACGCACATCGTCGCCCACCTGATAGTCCCGCAAACGGCGCAAGTCGCCCTGACCGGCCGGTTGACCTCGCCGCCCACTCCACTGACCGCCAGCCCAGGCTCGCAGCTTCTGGGAGCCCAACTCCAGACGACGCGGCAGCACGCAAAGTGGCTGGCTCAATTGCGGCTGCAGACTTCGGCGTGCCGCAAACCAGGCCAGAGGCCCGTAGCAGACCAGTTCAGAGTCCATCCGAGCGTACCGTCCTCGCCGTTCGGCCACCAGCCATACCCGCAGTTCTCTCTGATGGGGCAGCAGCAGGGCCTGGCTTCGACCCTGCTGATTCAGGGTCAATCCCAACCCCGGACACGGACTCCAAAAGCTGGCAAAGCCCAAGGCGCTTTGAGACCAGCTCAAGGTAGCCCAAAATCCGTGGCCGCAAGGGACGTGCGCCGGTAGCCAGAGGCGAAAGCCCAGTGGGCGTAGAGCTCGACGAGAAAACAGCCAGCTCGTGATCAGGGCCCCGAAAATCGTGCCCGACATCAAATAAACCCAGCCCGTCTGCGTGTTGCTGGCCACCAGAAAAAATACCAACCCGATGGCTATGAGACTGACCTCATCCACCCACCGAAGGATCACCCTGAGGGCGTTACGGACTCTCTTCCACACAAAGGCTTTACGGTTTTCCCTGCAGGCCGCGCACTAACCGAGCCGTGGTGGACTGAGCGTTGAACAACTCTTTGTCGATGGGCTTGCTCTGATACAGACTCCGCTCCAGGGCGTCGTTGATTAAGACCCGCGTCGCCTCCCAGCCCACAACCTGAGGCTGCACCTGGGCCCGCGACAGACTGCCGGAAATGACCGCTCGACCCGGGCGAGCCTTGAGATACTCCACGTAGATAGGGTCTTCGTAAACGCTTTGGCGAATGGGAAGATAGCCAGTGGCCATGGCCCAATTGCGGGTTTGTTCTGGGGCCGTCAAATAGCGCAGCAAACGTAGAGCGGACCGACGTTGGCGCACGTCGCTGGCGGAAAAAATCGACAACTGTGTGCCCGTCAACTGGATTTTGTCGCCGGCTCCCCGCGGCAGGGGACAAATAACCAGTTTGTCGCCCAGCTTTTCCTCGAGCACGGCCAGTTTGGCGCTGGTGTCGATCAAAAAAGGCATGCGGCCCTGCACAAAATGCTGATAGGCACCCGCACCAAAAATACAGGTGCGATCCTGGCCGGCCAATCCCAGCAAGTAACCCGCGCTGGACATCCCCAGCGGACCGGCAAAAGACGGCTGCCTCCTGGCATCGAAAAATCGACCGCCCTGCGAGACGAAATGCATATCGAACATTTCGAACGGACTGGGTACCGCCACTACCCCCTGAGGAAAGCGATCCCGCAGACCCGCGCAGGCCACCCGAAACTCGCTCCAGTTTTGGGGAGGGTCCGTTCCTTCCCACTGCTCCTTGTTGGCATACAAAGTCCACAGGCTCTTATTAAAAGGCACCGAGTAGCGTCGACCATCGGCGTGGGTGGACGCCTTCAAAAAGACGGCCGGCATGTCACGCCAGGTTCCGCCCAAATCTTTGTCCAGAGGCAGCAACACCTTGACCTCGGCCATCTGGGTGACCCAATTTTCATACATCTGAGCCAATACCGGGGGATGTCCCTGACCCAGAGCGGAGGTGAGGTTTTTGTAGAGTTCGGCGTAGTCGTTGCCCACTTTGCGCGGGTCCGTGAAGCCCTTCAGTTCGACCAGGATCTCTGGATTCTCTCGCTGGAAGACATCCACCAGTTGCTGCAGGCGAGACTCGCGCTCACCTCCGAAGGCGTGCCAAAAACTGATGCGGGTAGGTTCGGACCAGGCCACACTCAGACACATGAAAAACCACAGCAATTGTCTCACAGATTCACCATGACCGGGGACTGCGTGGTGGACACCAACACCAATCGAATGGGCACCGACTGAGTGGGCAGTTCGTAGACGAAATAGCCGAAGTTAATGCCATACGGCTTAAGGACCACACCCATGAAGTTAGAGAATTCCATGAGCGGCTCAAAATCATTGCCTTCCTGGTCCTGGACAAAGAACGTGCCTGGATTCAGCACGGGCTGCATGGTGACGTTCTTTTGCGACACATAGACCACGATGAAGCGATGGCCGTTGCGCGGCTGATGATGGCCTCGAATGGAGTCGATCACTTCCAAATTGGTCACGGTCACCTGAAAAGCAGCATTGCGAGCCACACGAGGCGTGTAAATGTCACCCGCACCGGCTTGCTCCCGTTCGAGTTGGCGTGCTACCCGTTGAGCGGCCACGGGGTCGGGAGTGCCTTGCTGGGGGCGCACGGGGACGCTGGGAGGCGGCTGCAGGTTGCTGGGCGTCCGGCCTCCGGTCGTGTAGTCTTCGGGAATATGGGAGCCCTGAAAGGAGGTAAGGGGAGGGTTATTGACCGCGTCGGGCCGCTTGGTGCGATTGAGCACCACCTCGCCCTGGCCTGGATTCCAGGTGGCGCTGGCCCCCAGCGCCTCGGCCATGGTCTCCAGTGGCAAGTAGATCTCCTCCCCAATAAAGACGGGCTCAATCTCAATATTCTTCCGATCGATGCGCAAAGCCCGCACGGTGGGATTCCAATACATATCGGCCCCAAATGCTGCAATCACGGGCTGGACCGGGTAGTAGGCCACCCCGTTGCGCAAAATAGCATTGACTTTCACCGGGATGCTGTTGCAATACACCGTCAAACTACCGTCAGCCGCCCGACCCAATCCGCTCAGCAGCAGCATCAACAACCACCATCGCCAATGATTCATCACCCCCTTGAAGTTCGCTGCTGGGCCGTGATCCCTGCCCTGATCCCTTCCCCGTGTTCGAAGATATGCTGCGAACAAGGGAAAGGAAATGCCGCCCTGTCTGTCCAAGGCCAGCGCCAATCATTCTGCTCGGCGGGGAGACCGGTTCGAGTCAGACGGCAAAGGATGCGCCTGTGGACCGGATGCAGTCCCCCCTAGACCCACTTGGGGCAGCCACCTCTGACGAGGTGCAATATCATTATCGGCTGGGCAACCAGCATCTCTACGAGAATCGCCTGGAAGCGGCAATTCGGGAGTATCAACGCGTGGTGGTGCTCAATCCCGAACACCACCAGGCTCACTATGAGATGGGCACGGCCTATTTTCGCCAGGGCAACATCGAGATGGCCATCCGCGAATGGCAAGAAGTGCTGGCCCTGGTACCGAATTTTGTGCGAGCACACTATAATCTGGGACTGGCCTACGAGCGGCTGAGCCAGCGCGATCGCGCCATCACCAGCCTGCAGGTGGCTCTCAAAATCGTCCAAAACATGAACGATTCGACGGGCGAACGCAGAATTCAACAGGAACTCGAACGGCTACAAGGGGCCGACGACTACCTGCGGCAGGTTCGCCTTGACCCCAGCAACCAGGATGCTCGTTTCAACCTGGCCCAGGTCTATCAGCGCCAGGGCAAGCTTGAAATCGCTATCGAAGAGTATTCCAAGCTGCTCGAGGCCTCTCCAGGCAACGTGGAATCTCATTTCCAAATGGGCGTCTGCCTGGGCAAGCTCGGCAAGACCGAGCAAGCCATCGACATGTTCCGCCGGGTCATCGAACTCGAACCGGACCACGCCGCTTCCAACTACCACCTGGGTCTCTATCTCTCCCAGACCAATGAACTGCAAGATGCCGTACAGTATTTACGCCGGGCCGTCCAACTCAGCCCGGACGAGTCTTACTACCACTATAATCTGGGCCGTGCTTTCGCCCGCCTGGGCGACAGCGAAGCCTGCATCCATGAATACCTTGAAGCCATCCGGCTTGACCCCAACGACCCCTACACCCACAACAATTTGGGCCTGGCCTACTACCAAACGCAACGCTACGACCTGGCCGTCCAGGAATTTCGCAAGGCCATCGACCTCGACCCCAACGATGCCCAAGTTCACTACCATCTAGGCCAGGTCTATGCTCACCTGGGCAAATTGGGCATGGCCAAGCTAGAGTTGCAAACGTCGATCACGCTCGAGCCGGATAATCCCAAAAGTCATTTTGAACTGGGCAATATCTTTTCCCGCCAGGGCAACATCGAGGACGCCAATCGTGAGTATCAGCGGGCCATCGAACTCGACCCCGACATGTCTCAGGCCCACTTCAGGCTGGGCCAATCCTATGTCAGACTGGGTCGACTGGACCTGGCCATCAAGCGCTATCAACGAGCTCTGGCCGGCGATCCCAACAACGCAGAGTTCTTCGTGGCCCTGGGCCAGGCCTATACTCAACTCGACAAACTGGATCTGGCCGTCAGTAACTACAAACAGTCCATCAAACTGCACGCTGACCAGAGTCACACCTACTTCTTGATGGGCACCGCCCAACTGGGGATGGGCCGCTACGAAGAAGCGGTGGACAGTTACACCCGAGCCCTTCAACTCAATCCCCACAACAGCTTCGTCCACTTCGCCATGGGCCAGGCTTACTGGAAACTACAACGACTCGATCTGGCCGTGGTTGCGCTGCGCCAGGCCGTGGAACTCAGTCCGAGTCACCACGAGGCTCACGCGGTTCTGGGCGAAGTCTACGAAGCCCTCAAGCTATACGAACTGGCCACTCAAGCCTATGAGAAAGCCGTCCAAAACCACCCCTATTGGGCGGACGCTCATTACAGACTGGGCCTGGCTCTGCGCCGAGTGAACAAGGATGAACAGGCGCGCCAACATTTTACTCTGGCTGCTCAACTAGACCCATCCCAGGCCAACTACCACTACGAATCTGCCCTGGTCGAACGGGACTTGGGTCGCCTGGAAATGGCCCGCAAGTCACTCCAACAAGCATGTGAATTAGACCCAACCAATCTTCACTACGTGTTGGATCTGGCCGAAACTTGCCGCGAGCTCGGCGACGGACCGGCCTCGGTCAGCGCCTACCAGCAGGCCATTAAGCTCGCCCCTCAGCGGGCCGAAAGCTATTTTGAACTGGGCAACGCCCAGTATCACGCCCAGGAGTTCGAGTCCGCTCGAGAATCGCTGGGCAACTGCCTGCGCTATGACCCTGAACACGCCGACGCGCTGTTCGTCCTGGGGCGTTGTCTGCTGAATTTAGGTGACGCCAAAGGGGCCGAGAACTACTTTCGCCAGGCACTGCGCATCGAGGACGGCCGCTGGGACTTCCATGGCGAGTTGGGCATGCTGCTCCAGGAGTCTTCCTACTTCGCCGAATCGGCCTACAATTTGCAACGCGCCCTGGAGATCGAACCGGCCAATCCAGTGCGGGCCCAACTGTTATACTCTTACGGCTGTTGCTGCATCGCTCTGGGTCGTCTGCCCGAGGCCCTGGACCTGTTGGCTCAAGCCGAAGTGTCTGGCGCCCAATACAACGACATCCACTTTCGTCGCGCTCAACTCCTGATTCAACTGCAACGCTGGGAGGCGGCCGAAAACGAACTGGCCCAGGCGGCCGTCCGATACCCTGACGAGGCTTCGCTGCGCTACCTGTCAGGAAGGCTCTTCCTGCTTCAGCACAAGCTGGAATTAGCACTCCAAGAGACTCAAGAAGCGTATCGACTCAACCCCAAGCGCCTCGATATTCGGGTTCAGAGGGCCATCTGCCTGGCCCGCCTGGGTGACACCGAAGACGCCATTCGAAACTTCCTGCAACTGCTGACCGACTATCCCGACCTGGGTTCGATCCGGAGTGAACTGGGCAGCCTCTATGAATCTAAGGGCGAACTCGACCTGGCCATCGAGGAATACTTGCGAGCCATCGATCTAGATCCGGGCGACGTCGACCTGCTGGTCAAACTTTCCGAAGCATACATCAAGCGAGGCGACGCCGCCCTGGCCATCCAGGCCGTAGAAACGGCCCTGAAGCTTCGCCCCGGTCCCGGGGTCTACGCCCGCCTGGGGGATGGACAATCAGCTCAAAGGCGCTGGGAGCCAGCCGAGCAAAGCTACCGTCGCGCCCTCGAGATGGATCCGCATTGCTCGCGCGCGCTGGCCGGACTGGGAACCGTTCTGCTGCGGCGCGGCAAATTTGAAGCCGCCCTGGACAACCTGATCCGGGCCGTCGAGGCTGATCCCACCTGGGCCCGTCCTCACGCCGATACCGGTCTGGTCTACATGCAATTGAGTCGCTGGGAACAGGCCGCCGCCTCCTATCAAGAAGCGTTGCGACTTTCCCCCCGCGATCCAGACGTGCTTTCCAAGCTGGGGCTTATCTACTTCCGCCAGGGCAACTACGAGCAAGCCATTGAGGTCCTTCAAAAGGCCGTCGAACTCGACCCCTACTCCGCCGAGGCCCATAGCCATCTGGGCATCGCCAATGCTGGCGCCAACCGCCTGGACGAAGCCATCAGCGCCTACCAAAAAGCCATCGCCCTCAACCCCACCGATTCCAAAAGTCACTACAACCTGGGAGTCGCTTACTCCAAAAAAGGGCGCTGGGAGCAGGTCATCGAGGCATATCGCCGCTGCCTGGAGATCGAGCCTCAAGACCTCAACGCCCGCTACAATCTGGCGCTGGTCTATGACCGCTTGAAGATGACCCAAGATTGTATTGAACAGTTGCAAGAAGGCTATCGGGTAGCACTGCGGAAACGTTCCGAGGCATTTTTGGAGAAAATCCAGCGAGAACTCGACCGGTTGGGCGTCCCACCGCAGGGCTTGAGCGAACGTAGCTAACATCTCAGGAGGGTCCAGTAATGAATTTGATGCGGGAACGGCTCAAAATCCGGGTCAGCAAGGAACGGGAAAACGACCTGTGGGCGCGTCTGTGCGAACAGTTCCAACCTCTGGTCGTGGATGTTTCGCTGCAGATTCGCCGGGTGCTCGACCTGCCGCCAGCGCTGGTGTCGCCTGGGGGCGAACTCTTTCTGACCGGTCAGTCCGATCTTCTATACTACTGGATCTCCGAAGATCGACGCTCTATCGAAGTGGGCGCGGTCTACAACGAGAACGTCCCCGATCAGGCCTTCGACGAATTTCGGCAGACGGTAGGGGAGGCTCTAGGTAGCGACCGCTGGCAGCAATTGACCAATCAGGCCGAACGATTCCACCCTCTGGTCGAAGAGAGTGAAGCCTTTCCCAACTTTGAGGGAGACATCGAACCTGCGCGCGCGCTGGCACAGGCCTCACACCGTCACATGCTGGCCGAGACCAGCAAGCGCTCCGGGGTTCCACTAGATCAGGTGACCAGCAACAAATTTACCGTTGACTGGGACAGTGTGGCTGAAGATCTCGAATCGTGCGGCCTGATTCAGCGAGAATTCCAAGTGTATTGCCGAGACACCGGCATTCAGTTGTGCAAATTTGCCAGCAAATCGGCCCTCGATGAAGCCGCTCGTATGGGATTTCGCAGCTTCTCCAGCGGGCGCCCCATCACCGAAGAGCGCACCATTCAATTCATGTTCTGCACTGACCGGGGGCGCAGGTTAGCCAAGCGCAATTTGTGGCTGGCCTTATGTCTGGCTGACACGCTCAAAGGTATGGGGGTGGATCGCAAACACTTACGCTGGACGGTAGAAAAAGAGTACCGCACCATCAACCTGTTTACCGCCTATCGCGACTCAGCCTGCCTTTTCGAGGTCCAGGAGGATTCAGTCACAGCGGATATGGCCTTCCGGTTTTTGGCGCGCGCCAGATATTACCGCCCCGACGCTGCATTTTTGGTAACTCCCCTGCCTTTACGACAGGATGCCCGCCAACTGATCGATGCCTACCGGCCCGAAGGCGGCATGAGAGTGCGCGTCCTGCACGATCTGGCCCTGCTTTCGCAGGAACTGGAGCGGGTTCAAAACCAGACCATGGACCGCAGCGTCGAGGACTTGCTGCAACGCTTTGGCAATTTGACCTGGGTCAACGTGGGCCATTGCGTAGGCGAACACCTGTTAGGACCGGAGCCAGAATCACTGGCCCCGCAAGAGTCCAGCGAAAGCCTGCCCGAAGAGCCAGAAATCCTGGAAGCGGTTGAGGAGGCGGCTGAGACCGTCACGCCGGCAGGACAAGACATCCTGGACTTGGACCTGGACCTCGACCTCGAGGAACTTGGGCTGTCGCCCTCGCCGGTGGCTCCCCAGTCGCACACATCCTCTTCGTTGGACGATTTTGACCTGGAACTGGACCTGGACAATCTCGATCTGACCCCCCGGCCGACGGCCAGTTCGAGCCCGGTCACCACTCGCACGAAGCCCAGCCTCGATCCGCTGGATGACCTGTTTGACGACATGCCCGAACTCGGCTCGTTTTCCAGCAAGCCGGCCACTCTACCGCCTCCCGTGGCCGAGCCACCCACTGCTCCCATCCCTGCTGCCCTACCCTCGCCCGAACCCGAGCCCATGGTTGAGTTGAGGCCCGTGTTCGAGCCGGAGCCTGCAGTAGAACCTGCTCCCGTATATCTGGAACCCCCGGTAGCAGAGCCCGAGCTGGGCTACCGGTCCCAAGATCCCGTTTTCGAACCAGAACCCGTTGCTGTGAAGCTTGAGGAACCGCCGGTGCTGGTGGAACCAGAGCCAGAGCCAGAGCCAGAGGCGCAGGCGCAGGCGGAAGCAGTGGCCGAACCGCTGAGTGCTCCAGACCCCCTGCACGGCCTGGACCTCAACCTGGACCTCGACCTGGATCTGGATCTGGACCTCGACCTTGACTTGGACCTGGACCTGAATGTGGCGACGGCCCCAACAATCTCTCCTCCGGCGCCCGCACCGGTCCTGGAAACCGTCAGTGAAGAGTTGCCCGAAGAAATCTTCCCCGAGGTCAGCCTTCCGATGAGCGAACGAAGCCCGGAGGAGAGGGTGGAGGCCGCCGCTCAGCGGGCCCTGGAAGAACTGCGCCAGCGCGGCAGCGAAGCCCAACTTGACGAATGTCTCCAGGAAATCCTGGACCAGTCAGGCCATTCGGCTGTGGTTACCTCATCGGAGGGGTTCACCGTGATGGGCGAATTGAGACCGGCCGCGCTGACCGGTGCCGTCAGTGCTTACCAACTGGACGTATGGGAAAACTTTCGCCGGGGCATGGAGGAGAACGGCCTGGGCAATCTGCAGTCGATGTACATTGACGGTGGTCGCCTGCACCTGAGTATCAGTCCGGCCGGCCATCGACTTTGGCTAACCACGGCTCAGGAAGTCACGGTATCGATGGAGGAAAGCTCCGGCTCCCTGTCGGCCGACCTCACGTTGTTTGAAGCCATCCTGAAAAAAGTGCTCGAAGATCTGGGACAAGTAGAGGGAATCGAAGGCAACCTGGTGACAGGTCCCGACGGTCCCATCGAAATCCAGTATCCCCATGCCGACCTTTCGCCCGACACGGTGAGCATTGTATTAAGCCAGACCCTGGGAGACTGCGAGTCACTCTTCCAGGCAATGGGTTGCCTGCCCACCCGTCAGGTTGTGCTGCGCGGAGACCGCTGCATCTTCAGCCTGATCCCTCTCGACAAACAGACCGTTCTGATTACGATCCTGTCCACCAACGCTCGCAAAGACGTTTGGCAGACGCGACTTCAAGGGGCCGCCACCATGCTGGCCTCCGTCTTTCAATAAACTGGAGGTTGTCCCGTGGAAGATATTCTCGAAAAACTGCTCAAAATTTCTGGAATGGAAGGCGCCCTTGTGGTCGGCAAAGACGGTCTGGTGATCAGCAGCGTTGGCCGGTTTAGCCCCGACCCGGACAGCTTTGGCGCCAGCGTAGCTGAACTCGTCAACCACTTCGACACCCTCTTGCAGACCAAAGGTGCCTCCCAGCGAGTGACTCTGGACCAGCAAAACGGAGTCACCCAGCTTACAGCCATCAACGAGGTCACCTTTTTGGTAGCCCAGGGCGGAACCGGCGTCAATCTGGGAAGACTGCGTCTGGATAGCGATTCGGTGGCCCTAGCGCTTGGGGAACAACTCTAATCCTGGCGATTCCATAGACCGACAGTCCAAATCGAGGAAGCGCCCAACCGTGGGCGCCACCTCAAGCAGGCTTCGGTCGCCCAATTCCAGGCCAGCCGGAATACCTGGACCAATCATCAGCCAACCGGTAGGCAGTCGCTCCGGGAGATGTCCATGTTGCCCCAGCGTGCGTTCGGTCTTGACTTCGAGAGGCACATCAAAGGCGGGGCTGAGAGCATATCCCGGATAGACCGACAAGCCCAGGCTGGCGCCCGGGAAAGTCTTTCTCTCATCGAGTTGCTGGCGCGTCAGCAACTGCCACCAGCCCCGGCCACGCCGCCCTAACAAGCCCTCAACCTGGGGCAGCAAGCTCTTGTCTTTGACGTAAATTGCGGCACTGCCGCCGTTGCTCCGGGCCAGCACCTTCCATGAAAGCATTCGCCCGGCTTTAACCTCTATCCAACCCTGGTCCAAGAAGAGGCGGTTGGGGGCCAGCACGCGGGTGACTTCCAAAAATCCATGATCCCCAACCACCACCACCATCGTATCCGTCAGGTCGACCTGCTCAAGCAATCTGGCCAGGTTTCGGTCAAGCTGGCTCAAGGCCGTTCGAGTTTCGGGACTGTCAGGCCCAAAACGATGCTGCGTCCAATCCAGATTGAGCATATGAATCATGGTCAGCCCGGGTTGGCGGGTGCGCCACACATAGCCGACGGCGGCTGGCAACCAGGCGTCCCAATCGGCAAAGCTGACGGGGAAAGACAACCCGGACTCGGACTGAATTGCGTCGATGAGCCCGGCTGTGGAGTGTTGCCGAATCAGCTCTTCTGTGCTGCCCTGATTGGCGCCAGGAATGGAAAACACTTCGGGAACCAGATAGTCAATCGGAGCTCCTACTGACACGGGCCAGGAGAATGCCGCCGTGGTCAACTTGCGCCGGCGGGCCAATTGCCACAATGTTGGCGCCGTAATCTTTTTGGCCTCCCAATTCCAACCGAGCTTGGGCCCCTCCTCCCAGTCAAAATCCACGTTGCAATCGATGCCGTGCCTGATAGGGGAAACCCCGGTGGCCAGACTGGTATGATTGGCATAGGTAATGCTGGGAAAGACCGACGTCAGACTACGCGCCCAGGCTCCCTCGCGACAAAGACGCTGCAAACACGGAGCCGGCCAGGAGGAGTCGAGATAAAACTCTGGGCGCAATCCATCCAGCGAAATCAGCACCACCTTTTGCACTCCGGCTCCTGACTGGGCCGCCAAACTGGACATCAACAACAACCAGACAACCAGGCTCTTCATGGGGCATTAGCTGCGTCCAGTTCGACCCACTTCCTGCAGCGGCAGGACTTCCAGCGGCCTAAACTAATGCTGCGCCCATGAAACGCAAAGCCTGGTTAGCTGGAATTGGTCTCGTAGGTCTACTGCTAGTTGGTTGCGTGCAAGGACACGTTTACTATGAAAAGGGCAACCAGTTGGTCGAAAGACGTGAGTGGCAAAAGGCCCTGGATGAATACAATCGGGCCCTGGCCTCCGACTCTCGCTTGACCGGTGCCTACACCAAGCGAGGCCTGTGTTTTCAACGTCTGGGGCGCTATGACGAAGCCCTGGCCGACTACAACAAAGCGGTAGAGTTGGCACCCGGCAATGAGCAGTCTTACATCAATCGAGCCCTCTTTTTTGACGACAAAGGCGACCACAGGCAGTTGGCCCTGGCCGATCTGAGCAAAGCCCTGGAACTGAACCCCAATAGCGCCTATGCCTACAATCTGCGCGGCAATGTTCACCTTAAACTGCTCCAATTCGAAAAGGCCATCGAGGACTACACGGCTTCCATCAAAATCAATCCCACCGACTATGTCCCGCACTGCGGTCGCGGTGACGCCTACCTGAGCCTGACAGACTACCTCAAGGCTATCGAAAATTTTGACAAAGCCATCTCTATCGACAATAAGCAGGCCCTCCCCTACTCCGGCCGAGGCTACGCCCACCTGAAGCTTGGTCACTGCAAAGAAGCTTTTAAAGATTGCCAGGAAGCGGTACGTCTGGACGCCTTCCTGGCCGCTTCCTACTTGCGCCGCGGCCTGGTTTACAAGGAGTGCGACGGCGACTACCCCAAAGCCATCGTCGACTTCACCAAGGCTATCGAATTGGAGCCCAAGTACTTCTATGCTTTTCATGAACGGGGGGACGCCTACCAGGACATCGGAGAACTCCAAAAAGCTCTGAAAGACTATGACGAAACTCTGCAACTCAATCCGGCCTATGCCAATGCCTGGATCTCCAGGGGGCGCCTGCATATTAAGCTGGGGAATTCGGCCCGCGGGTTTGCCGATCTGGACAAAGGCGCCGAGTTGCTGGCCAGGTCTCCCTACGTCCAGGCTTCGCGCGCGCTGGCCTATCGAGAAGCAAAAAAATATAAGGAAGCCCTGGCCGGCCTCAATCTGGCCATCCAACTCAACCCCAAGATCGCCGACCACTACTATCAGCGCGGCTACACCCATGTGCTTATGGGTAGAGATGAGCTGGCACTTCCCGACTTCGACAAAGCTCTCCAACTCGATCCTAGGGCCCGATTTGTCTACACGGCCCGAGCCGACCTCAAAACCCGCGGGCAAAAATACTCTTCCGCCCTTCAGGACTACGCCAGCGCCATTAAAATCGAACCCACCTTTGCGGAGGCCTTTATCATGCGCGCCGATCTACACAAAACGATCGGCAACCGCGACAAGTCCATAGCAGATTATCGGGCAGCCTTAAAAACTACCAATCAACCAGCCCTGGTCAAGCGCGCCAAGGACGGCCTGACATCCCTGGGCACAAAGCCCTAGACCGTGGCCCACTTCATGACTCTCCCACTGCTGATCTATTACGGCTACCCGGCCTTGATCAATGGTAGCCAGAGCCTTGACGAAGCGGCCACTCATTTTATGCGATATTCTTTGGTGCTACTGGGTGACGGCTTACAGGATGGCCGACACCCCAACCATGACGCCGCGCGGGAACTGATGACTCGGCTGCCTCAAGTGCGATTCTTTGGTTACGTTGATTTAGGAGTGCACAGCCCTCATCATGCGGTCCAAAATCTGTCCCTATCCGAAATCGAGCAAAGAGCCCGTCACTGGAGAAAGATGGGGGCCCGCGGAATCCTTTTAGATGACTATGGCTACGACTTTGGCAACACCCGAGAGCGCCAGGTGGAAGCGGTCGACGCCATTCACTCGGCGGGACTGAGCACTATCGCCAATAGTTGGGATCCCCGCCACGCCCTGGACAGCGAGCCCGGTCCCGGCAACCCCAGAGGCCTGACCTCTCCGCTGACCAGCACTGACTACTATCTGTATGAGAGTTACCTGGTGAGCCAGGGCAACTGGGTGAGCTTTAAACAATGGCGGGCCAAATCCAACACTCTGCACAGGTTATTGCGGACGCGACCGGTTCAACTGCTCAGTTGCACCACCACCGAGCGCAACGGGTTAGAGCCGGAAGCAACCAGGCAATTTGTCTACCAATGCGCCTGGCTGGAAGGCCATTTGGCCACCGCCTGGGGGGAGCCTAACTTCAGCGCCGGCGACAATCAGGCACCCTGGCGGCCCCCACCGCAACTTCCGGCGGGTCGGCGCGGACAGGCTCAACCCCGTGGAAACTCGGCCATGTACTGTACCTGCGAGGCAGGGCAGGCGGTAGCCGACTATGCCTCCAAGGATTTTGCTATCGTGGTCGCCAAACCTTGGTGGCGGCGCTGGTTGCCATCTAGGAAATAAAGCCCAAAGCGAGGATAGCCTGGTGAAAAAAATTGTAGTGACGGGAGGGGCCGGATTTATCGGCTCTCACCTGGCTGATGCCTGCTGCAGGTTGCCAGGCCACCCTCAGGTGGTCATCCTGGACAATCTCCGCACAGGACGCCAGTCCAACCTGGAACGGATCCTTCATCATTCCAATCTGGCTTGGGTACAGGGCAGCATTACCGACCCCGCCGCCGTAGACGAAGTCTGCCGCGGCACCGACTGTATCTTTCACCTGGCTGCCATGGTCAGCGTGCCGGAATCGCTGTTAAGTCCCTTGGAATGCGTTGATATCAATGTGAACGGCACCCTGCACCTGCTCGAAGCAGCCCGGCGCCACGGAGTCAAGAAAATGGTCCTGTCCTCTTCCGCGGCGATTTATGGAGACGACCCGGAACTCCCCAAGCACGAGAGACTACGACCCGCACCGCAAACCCCGTATGGAATCACCAAACTTGACGGAGAGTACTACCTGGAGATGGCCCGTCAACAATATGGGATCTCCACGGTATCCTTGCGCTACTTCAACGTCTACGGTCCATACCAGGATCCCAAGTCCCAGTACGCAGCAGCGGTACCCATCTTTATCGAACAGGCTCTTCAACACCAGGCCATTTCTATCTACGGCGATGGACTGCAAACTCGCGACTTCGTTTTCGTAGGCGATGTAGTGGCAGCCAATTTGTGGGTAGGCCAGCGAGCAGAACTGCATGGTGTTTTCAACGTCGCCACCGGTACCACCATCACCATCCTGGAGTTGGCTCAAACCATCTGCAACATCGTCGGATCCACTTCGCCCATTGAACATTTAGCACCCCGCCCAGGCGACATCCGGGCCTCCTGGTCAGACCCCAGTAAGCTGATGGCCACAGGCTTTCGAACGGGTTACGATCTTCAAAACGGACTCCAGCGAACCTTAGAAGTACTTACGAAACAGAAATCATAGAAGGAGTCAGTCTGACTCTGGCGTAACACATCTCCAGGATCGGAGTATTTTGGCAAAGATTTGGCAAAGATTTTTTCACAAAATTGTCCGACAGTGAAACACCAGGGTATAATCTACAGTAATCCGCTCGGGCAGGCCCAAGCGGACCCCACTCTAATCACCATGGAGGTGAAAAAAAGATGTTCAACCTCAAGAAAAAGAAAGCTGGCTTTACGCTAATCGAGCTTATGATCGTAATCGCGATTATCGCGATTTTGGCTGCTATCCTTGTTCCTAACTTCCTTAAGGCTCGTGCACAAGGCCAGTTAACCGCTTGCAAGTCGAACTGCAAAAACATCGCCACCGCGATGGAAATGTATGCATCCGACAACGGCGGTCGCTATCCGACCCCAGCGGGGGCACCGGATGCGCTGCTGACCGCCGGTAACTACCTGAAGCTCATTCCGACCTGCCCCTCGGCTGGTTCCAACACCTACAGCGCCACCTACACAGTGGCGCAGACCCCGGATGGCTTCAGCTACAACTGCGCTGGAAATAACCACGGCAAAGCCTATACCGGCTTCACCGGAACCGCGAACAACTACCCGCAATACGACGCCGAGCAAGGTTTGCTCGATCACCCTCCGTAAATTCTGCTTCGACAAAAAAAGAGAGGACCCGAGGGTCCTCTCTTTTTTTGTCGAAGCGAGGAAAAACCGCTATGAAGATTCCATCCACCCAACCTCGTAAACAAACTTGGCCCGGCAAATGAATCCAAAAAAAGGACTCGTTGGCAAGGACATGAAGCCGACCCCCTCCTCGGGAGGGGGCAAACCTGGCCTGGGAAAATCCGATGCCAAGTCTGCATTGGGCGCAAAGGGAGCGATCGCCAAGGACCTGCCGACGAAAGGCGCCAGCAGCCGCAATCTACTCAGCATCGAGGATGTCTCCGAACGGCTGCGGGTATTCCCGGGCCACGTGGAGCAGTGGCTGAAAGAGGGAATCCTGAAGGGCTCTCTGCAAGGCGTCCAACTTTACGAACTAGAAAAATTCCGGGCCAAGCACCATCGCGACATTGTCCAGGCGCAAAGCGCCCCGGCACCGGCCTCCTCTAAGGGGAGCAAGACGCCTGTCAAAAAAAGCCCCAGCCTCGAGTCCAGCGGGGGGCAAAGACCCGTCCCCACCTCCAATCTTCCCCCGGTTGTGACAACCCAGCCACCATTCTCGAAGAAGAAGTCTTCAAATTCTCCTTTGCAACTGGTGGCCGATGTCATTAAGAGTATCTTTTCCCTGGGTAAAAGCCGCTCCGCACCCAAACCAGAAAAAGTTGCTCCCTACGTGCATCCACACGAGGACGACGACTCCCACAAGCCAGTCACTCAACGTCAACCCACAGAGCCAGAATTCAAATTTTCCCCCATCCACGCTACCGCCAATATCCCAGCTTCTGCGTTTCAGGCCGTCAGCAGCATTACGGGCGAATTGGTCGCGCCCCCTCCACCCAGCGGCGAGGTTTGGCCCAGCCTGGAGGGCACCACCCACTCCGCCGAGACTCCCAGTTGGCTGACCACCAGCGTCGAGGCCAGTGAAGAGCCCCCGGGTCAACACGAGACTCTGATTTTGAAGGCCGACCAAATCATGGCGGCCATGAAAGGCCAGGCTCAAGGTCAGCCAGTTGCAGGCAATCTAGGCCGCGAACTCCACGAAGAAAAACAGCGCAACCAACAACTGCTGTTGCAACTCCAAGATCAGCGTCGCGCGGAACTTGAAATCCAGGACGAGGTCGAAACCCTGAAGCAACGCCTGGAGCTAAGTCTTAGCAGTGAGAGAGAGGTCCGCTCCCAGTTAAAACGCTCCCGCCAGGAGCTACAGACGGCTCTCGAAGAACTGGAGCAGCGGCCGCCAGCGGGTGATGCCGACCCTGAAGAGCTAAAGCAATTGCAGGCCAAAGAGGCACAGTGGGCAGCCGAAAAAATCTTTTTGGAGCAGCAACGGACTCAACTGGATCAGCGAAAAACTCTTCTAGAGCAGCAAATCGAGCGGCTTCGCTCCCAAGCCGAAGAGATTCGGCAACACGGCCTGCAGTGGCACCAACTGGCAACTCAGCAAGACCAGCAACTTAGAACCCTGCGCCAGCAACATGGCGAACTGGAGCAAGAAGCGGGTAAAGCCCTGGGCGAATTGGAAAAGAAATTACGCGATTCGGAAGCCCAAAAGGCGAGAGCCGAAACCAACGCCGACCAACTCCAGCACAAAGTTGCGTCCTTAGAGACCCAGATAGAGCAACTGGGCAAAGAAGGGGGAACGGCGGACCTTCAACTGGACAACAAGGCCAAGGAGCGAGCCCTGCAGCAGATTCAGGTGACCGTAGACAATCTGCAAAAGCAGATGATCACCATGGAAACGCAGCAACGCAGCCAGGTGCAACGGTGGGAACAGGAGCTTCAGGCTTCGGCCAGTTGGGTCCAAAAACTTACCGAGGCGGTGTCTGCCAGGGATCGAAGAATTCAAGAATTGGAGACGCAAGTGGCCCAAAGTTCTTCAAAATCTTCCACCTATACGGAAGACGAGCTTAAATCTCAAGTCATGTCTTTGCGAGTGGAGCTAACTTCACTCCGGCGTAACTACGAAATCGTCAGTCTGCAGGCGAAGAACCTTGAGATACAACTCCAGGACAGCCGACGAGCCTCACCGCCCACTGCCACTTCCGCTCAATCCGAACTGGTCGGCGCTGCCCTACCGACCTCGCCTGACTCGCCCTCCATATTGAGTCTAGACCTGCCCGGCAATGCCGGCACTGATGAAGAGGGCGGTTTTCGCCGCCGACTAAAACAAAGACTGGGCTCGCTAGGTCCCTCTTTCGAGGAGGAATCAAGAAAGCGGGGGCTGGAGCCTCCCCCTTTCCTTGAACTAGACATTCCCGAGACGTAATATCCAGGAATGAGGGGGACTCCTGCGAACAACCCCTGGGCGGCAGTGCACGTGCCCTGGTTCATAAAACTTACAACTAGCAAGGAGTTGCCCAAACCGCTCAATGTCCGATTCCATCTCCGGTGTAATCATTCCACTGATCATCCCAGTGGATGCTCCCGCCTCGCTTGCCTCTGGCGTGCAGGCGCTTGCGGCGTCATTGGAGTCGACCGAATTTAGCAACGCCTGCCTCCAACTTCAACAGTCCTTTTGTTACCTCACCTGGCATTTTGCTGACTACAGCGCCAGACATTTGCAACATTTGGGACTTCCCTATGTATCTTGCACCCCGTTTGGACACGCGCGACTAGGTCAGCACCTGGAAGCACTACAAAAAAACCTGGACAGCCTGGCACAGGCCGCCGAACAAAGCCCGGAAGCGGGAGATGTCTTTCGTGTGTTTTACGTAGGTGGCCTCAGAGCCCGCCAAAGCTCCCCCCGCCGCCCAACCAGACTGCTAGGCCTTGGCGGCCAATCGATCCGAGGCTATCGGAGCATATTGGAATGGTGCAAATTGGAGGTCGGCGAAGACGAGTTTGCCGGAGAACTCCGCTGCCAACGTGAACTACGCCGTTACCTTCCCATCCTGCGGGAGTGGCTCGACTCGTCTTCGGGACACTTTCGCCAAATCAAGGGAATGGAGTGGTATGGCAACGCCGAGTCGGTCCAATCCACCGACACTGCGCCGGCCGCGCCAGTAGTCGTCGCGCCCTCTACCGCGACCGAGTCACTGCTAGGACTGAAAGCAGAAGGTCCACCAACCTTGCTTCCAGCCCCGCTTACCAATTTCCCAACCCCACCACTTTTCTGGCGCCATCAGGCCCTTTACGAAGAAGAGATCGCTGCCCACAAGAATTCGGCCGCCCAAACTCTGGGCCGCCTGTGTGGCCTAGCCGTTCAATATCTGTTTGGAATTTCGGCGGCCGCCTTACGCTCCATCGGACGACTCGACCCGGCCCTGGAAAAGCGCCTGGAGACCGGACTCACACTGCGCCAGAAGCAGACCAGCTTGACTTTTCTCTTCAAAGCGCTGGCTCAACACCAATCGGAGAGCCCTTTGTTGGAGCAAGTTGCTCGCGCCGTTCAGGCGCCCACAACAGGGAAACTCGGGAACTGGCTAACCAGCACCTGGGGAGGCGGACACACCTTCGCTGAGTTCTGCCTGGAAAGCGCCAAGCCAGAAGCACCTCAATTGTGGCAAGAGCGGTTCTTGCCTGGGATCAGAATTTGGCTGCAGCAGATGGCCTCCTGGTTTGCTCAAAGCGAACATTACTTTCAGAGTCCTAATGAGCAGGGCTTCCTGGGTCTTACGATTCAGGTTGGCGACGAACACTTGGAAGCCGACCGCAAAGCCCTTCAAATCGACACAGCGGCGCTTCGCATCAGCCTGGCCGACCTGACTCAGCTACTGGCCCCGATCCGCCCCGAAGAATCATCGGGCAATGTGCGGGCAACAACCACAGAGCCTCCCACCATTCAACCCGAGCCAGAGCCGGTAGCAGTTGAGCCCGAGCCTGCTGTTGCCGAGCTAGAGCCGGTAGCAGTTGACTCCGAGCCTGTAGTTGCCGAGCCAGAGCCGGTAGCAGTTGAGCCCGAGGCGATCGTGACTACGGCCGTGGCAATCGTAGAGTCGGAGTCCGCTGCCGCCGAGGTGGCGGCCGAATTGGAATACACCCCGCAAATCGCGGCAGAACAGGAATGGGCTGGCCCTGATTTTGCCCTTCAACTCTGGGACGAATCCGTTCAGGCCAGAGAACCGGGACCTCTCTTACAATTGGTCTCATTCCTGTTGCAGTATACCAGCGGCTTGGCCGCCGAGTGGCTAGAACTTGACGAAAAACGGGCACCATCCAGCCTGTCGGAGGCCCTGCACCTCGTGCGCAAGCGCCTCCTGGAACCCGGCGACACGGAGGTCCTCCTGGCACTTGGCTCACCCGAGCAGGCGGACAGCCTGGCTAACTGGCTATGTAGCGAACCATTCCAACAATGGCTCTTGAGCCAGCGCGGCTATCGGTCAGACATCCATTCTCGCCTGGACCAGTGGCTCAATGCCTTGCAGCCCTTTTTCAAAGACTCCGAGCAACTCTTCGAAGAACCATCTGCTCAGGGCAAACTGGAAGGAGTGGTCGTCTACCAGGATCGCTACCTGGAGTTCGTAGATCATCCCATTTTTGTCGGCGACATGACTGCACCATACTGGCAAGTAGAGACAGCCGACTCTCTGGCCACAGCAAGTGCCGACACAGCTGACTTAAGCCCCGTCGCCTTGATTGCGACCGAGATCCCGGCCAGTGATGACGATTTCACCTTTGCCGAACTGCCCGAAACGTCCGACGAGTCGACGATCACAGAATTGACAGCATCAGCCACCCTCGACTCTGCGAGCCAATTTTCCGGCCCCGCAACCGATCCAGTAGACCCCGACTTCTCCGTTCTGCCAGCCTGCGTCACCGAGTATTTCGGAGACCTTTGGCCCCCTCAGGGAGCATCGCCAGAGGGCCTGGCTGCAGGGTTGGAATTTTGCATCCAGTATTTCGCCGGCTTGCTGACCTGTGTAGGTATCCAGCACGCCTCCCTGGAAGCGTCCCACCTGCAGGCCTGGCGCAGCGGCTCCAATCTGCTTCAGCGCCAGGAGATGCTGCACCAGGTACTGGACCTGACCAAGGACGGCGATCACGCTACCCTACAGGCGCTTCGACGGATCTTTAGCGACTCAAGTTTCGCTCCCCTGTGGGAAAAGGAATGGGAAGAGTTGGCCAGTCTCGCTTTTGCCCTGCGTTCGGGCCAGGTCGAAGAAACAACCCACGCGTCCCACATTCTGCACGCCTGGATTGAGGCAAGTCGAGAATTGATGGGAACGCTGGAGAACCTGGCCGAACCCATCGACGCCAAGGGTCACCTGGAAGTGGTGGTTCAGCAGGAAGACGACTTTTTTGAGTTGGTCGAACCTGAGTACGCGATTCACCTGGTGCCGCCCGGTCACGCAAACTGGCAAGACCTGATCGTTTATCGAAACCTGGGGGCCAAATTTGGGTCCCAAGAACTGACCGGCTCCTCCGAAGGCTCTCTAGAGCTATCAGGCGGGGCTATCCCCTCGGACGACAGCGACGATTTCTTCGGCTCGTCCACGGACAACGCTCAAATGATGGACACTCTGTTCAGCCCACCCGAGCCCGTTAAGGTCCTCAGGCCCGAGGCCCCCAAACCGCGCCCCAAGTTAGTTCAGCAAGAGGAAGAAACGGTAGCCCAACCGGTCCGCACGGACCTTCAACTGAACGCCGTGCTGGAGAAGTTGCTGCAGAGTCCTGAAAAAGAAGCAGAGCCCGCGGCCCATCCTGATCCAGCGGCAGCCCCACCTGAACCGGCCAAGGCCGAGAAGGCCGAGACCAAAGCCCCGGCCCGCCTGGACGCCCCGGTTTCGCAACCGACGGTGGCCGAGTTCATCGTGATTGACCCTCCCATTCTGGACTACACCATTCACTATCTAAGCAAAGACGGTCAGACCCATCACGGCAAAATAGACATTAAAAACAGCGGGGGTAGCCTGCTCAAGGGAACGGTGAAATCCAACCATCCCTGCCTGCGCGTGAATCCCAGTGTCTTTCGAAGTAACGAAGCCGAAATCGAGTATTGGATCGACGACAGTGACAGGCCATCCAACATGCAGAAGATCGGTCTCTCGTTTCACTACTCGGGACAAAAGCTAGAATTGCCAATGGAGAAGCTCTTGCCTGACAAGAAATTCAAGCAACTGGCCACCAAAATGCTTGGATTCGTGAAAAACCTCCGTCAAAAAAACTAACCGGGTCCATGTTTGCCACCCCTTGACCGCGGTGATATAATGCCGAAGATTTTTACCACAACGGTATTCCCACTCGTGCAGAGCGAGTCACAGTCCAAGGGAAGAAAGGTACTACCTCTAGTGATCAAGTATGAAGCCACCTACATTGTCGATCCCAATCTGGCGGAGGAGGTCCACAACGGCCTGCTCGACCGCATATCCGGGACCATCACCGATAATGGAGGCAATGTCATCGACGTCAAAAACATGGGGCGTCGACGCCTGACCCACGAAGTCAAAGGCAAAATCGAAGGCATCTATATCTGTATGCGCTTCGACAGCAGCCCGGCAGCCGGGGCCGAACTGAGCCGCCAACTCAAACTGGCCGAAGAGGTTTTGCGCGGCCTCATCATCAAGTTGAACTAAGAGGCTGCCCCAGCCAACAGTTCTACACCCTGGTAGGGTTCAGCGACGAAAGTGAGGTTTGTATGGCTTCCATGAATGTTATAGTTCTGATAGGTCGGGTCGTTGGCCCGCCCGAGCTCAGGTACACCCCCGGAGGCAAAGCGGTTGCTCAATTCACGATGGCCGTAGACCGCACCCGCGGAGGAAAGTCGGAAAACAAAGAAACCGACTTCATTCCCGTGGTGGTGTGGGAGCGTCTGGCCGAAATCTGCAATGAATACCTGAACAAAGGCAAGTTGATTTCCATCCAGGGCTCGCTGCGGACACGGAGCTACGAAACCCAGGATGGCCAGAAGCGCAAAGCCTTTGAGGTCGTCGCCAATGAAATGCAGATGTTATCGAGTGGCCAGGGCGAACGCAGCAACAGCGGTGAGCGCAGTGGCGTTGGCAACGACTACCGCTCTGACCGCGCTCCTGCTAGCAACAAGGCCCCCGCTCCGGTAACGGGTTGGGGAAGCGACAGTGGCTTTGGCGGGGACGACCTGTCCGTGGACGAAATACCTTTTTAACCGATAGGAATCTTCCCGGCGGGCGGGGAAAGCTAGGGATTACACCAAGCTCGGTGAACCCCATTGAGGAGGTCGAGTTGCCGGACCACGCGCGGGGCGGTAGACGAAACCGCAAAAAATTCACTCGTCCTATTATGGTGGGCCTGGACTCGCAGACAAAAGCTGCGGGTATACCGAAAAATTCGGTATTGGGCCTGCCGTTCGATCCAATGCCCATTTTGGCCAAGGTTTCACGCAAGGCCCACCTGGCTTTGCTGCCGTTGCCTTAATCGGCCGTGGGCGAACAGCCCTGATCGGGAGCCCGGAACAGCGGCCCCCGTTTCATCTCAGGGCTTCGGTATTTCTCAAACCAGTCTAGAGTCGTCGGAGGGGTCGGCTTGGACTCCAACCTGGGCAGGTACAACCTGCTACCCACTATGAGCGAGGGTCTCGAGGCGCCCGATTGCGGTGTCAGACCGCGAAGGAGTGTCTATGAAGCTTGTACTTCTACAGGACGTCAAAAATGTTGGTAAAAAGGGGACCCTGGTGGACGTCGCCGACGGCTACGCCCGCAATTTCCTGCTTCCTAAGAAGCTGGCGGCCCCGGCCACCGATGGGGTCGTCAAGAGTCTGGATAAAGAAGCCGCCGACCTGAAAGCCAAGAAAGTCCGCGAACGCGAACAGGCCCAAGAATTGGCAAACCAACTCGGCTCAAAGGTCCTCAAGGTGCCAGTCCGAGTGGGCGAAAACGGAAAATTATTCGGTTCGGTGACCTCGCAAGACATCGTTGACGCCGTGCGTGACCAGTTTCAACACGCTCTTGACAAGAAAACCCTCCACCTCAAAGAACCCCTGAAAACCCTGGGCGACCATGTGGTCAGTGCCAAACTCCATCCAGAGGTCAGCGCACAGCTCCGCCTCCATCTGGCCCCCGCCGAATAATGGCTGCCAAGCGGCGGTCGGGCTCCGCCTCATTGGTTCAACTAGAGAAGAGGGTCAATACCCTTTTCGGATTCCTGTCCAATCTCCACGGCCCTGACAAATTGGTGCTCAAGGCTGGCAAACTTCATGCTCTGCACCTGATGAGTTCAGAAAATCTGGCGGACCGGCTGTTGGCGCTGCAACGCCTGGTATTTGAAGACCCCACTGTAAGCAGCCGCCCTAAAAACGAGGAGTTTGCGGCCATTCTCGACAGTGTTGAAGAAGAGATTGCCGATCTGGTAGCGATGAAGACCGTCGAGGAGAGTCTTGACCAAAAAATCGCTCACAAAATGCAGGAACGACATCGCGACTACCTGCGCGAACTGCGTCGTGAGGCCCTGAAGGAGGAAGATGGGCCTGAAAATTCCACCACCCTGAAGCGCCTGACCGAATTGGAAGACCTGGAAAAAAAATCACTCAACAACTCGGTGCTCAGCCTGTTGCGCCCCCGCAACCTGGACGAAGTAGTGGGACAGGACCGGGCCATACACTCCCTCAAAGCCAAAATGGGCACCCCATTCCCTCAACACGTTCTGCTCTACGGGCCTCCTGGCGTAGGCAAAACCACAGTGGCCCGCCTGGTGTTGGAAGAGGTGAAACGCTACGCTCACACCCCCTATATCGAGGAGGCCCCCTTCGTAGAGGTGGACGCAACCACCATTCGTTGGGACCCCCGCGAAATCACCAACCCTCTACTGGGCTCGGTTCACGACCCCATCTATCAGGGCTCCCGGCGCGATCTGGCTGAGGAAGGCATTCCTGAACCCAAATTGGGCCTGGTGACCAAGGCCCACGGCGGGGTGCTGTTCATCGACGAGATTGGGGAACTTGACCCCATCCTACAAAACAAGTTGCTCAAGGTTCTTGAAGACAAGCGAATCGTCTTCGAATCTTCCTATTTTGACGAAGACGATCCTCGGGTGCCTCAGTATATTCGCAAACTCTTCACCGACGGCGCCCCGGCCGACTTCATTCTGATCGGGGCCACCACCCGGGACCCCGAAGACTTGACTCCGGCCTTGCGATCCCGTTGTGCGGAGGTGTTTTTCAATCCATTAGGCCAGGATCACATTCAGTCCATCGCCCAGTTGGCGGCCCGCCGCCTCAATGTAAAATTTGCACCTGGGGTCGCCGAACTGGTGAGCAAATACACCATTGAAGGTCGTAAAGCCGTACAACTGGTCGCCGACTCCTATGGGCACTCCTATCTGCGCAAGCCGCAAAGCAACGGCCGCAGCAAGTTGACCCTGAGCCGCGAGGATATAGAAATGGTGGTGCGCACCAACCGACTCAGCCTGAATTCTTCGGTTCAGGCCAGCGACGGACAAGAAATCGGCTGCGTTTTGGGCCTGGGCGTATCCGGCTTCCTGGGTTCGTGCCTGGAATTTGAGGCGGCCGCCTTCCCTGCCCGCGACAAGGGCAAGGGAGTATTGAGGTTCAACGAAGCGGCCGGACACATGGCCCGCGATTCGGTCTTCAATTCGGCCAGCGTCATTCGCCGCATCACTTCAAAGGACGTTTACGACTATGATGTCCACGTGAACGTCATTGGGGGCGGCAAGGTGGACGGACCCTCAGCGGGACTGGCGATTGTAGTTGCTCTGGCCAGCGCCCTGGAAGGACTTCCCATCCCCCAGGACATCGCCCTTACGGGAGAAGTGACCATTCAGGCCAAGGTCAAACCGATCGGAGGGGTCTCCGAAAAAATTCGCGGCGCGGCCCTGGCCGGAGTCAAACGTGTGATTATCCCAAAAGAAAATCTGACCGAAGTCGATCGTGACTTACTGGTTACCGTCCATGTTATTCCGGTCAGCACCGTGGCCGAGGCATTTGCCGTCATCTGGCCCAAATATGCCTGGCTGCCTGAAGCGGAAATGACTGTCCATCCATGATGAAGGAGCTACGCTCACCGACCTCGGAAATATCTTCTCTCCATATTCCGCCCCACGACATCGAAGCCGAACAGGCCTGCCTGGGCGCCTGCCTGCTAGACCCCGAGGCCCTGGACCGGGTGGCCGAAATCCTCAGCGGCAGCGACGATTTTTACCGCGAATCACACCAGGACATCTACGGGGCACTGATCGCGTTGGCCGAGAAAAACCAGAATCTGGACCTGATCACCTGCTCCAATCAACTGAAACTTCAAAACAAACTCGAGTCCTGCGGCGGCGTCGCCTACCTGGATTCCTTGACCAGCATGGTACAAAGCTCGGCGCACGTGATTTCCTATGCCCAGATCGTGGCCGACAAAGCCACCGAACGCCGCCTGCAGCGAGCCGGAACCGAAATCGGACGCCTCGCTCTGCAAGGGGACCTGACGCCCGCCAACAAGGTTGACCGCGCCGAAGAGATGGTCTTTGCGGTGGCCGACCGCCGACGCAATCAGCAACTGGAACAGATCAAGGGAACCCTGCAGGCCACTTTTGACGATATGTACGAACGGTCCCTGCGCAAGGAGTCCGTTTCGGGAGTTTCGACCGGATTTCACGACCTGGACGAACTGACTTCAGGCCTTCAAAAGGGCAACTTGATTATCGTGGCCGCCCGTCCCGCTATGGGCAAGACCGCCTTTTGCTTGAGCATCGCCAAGAACGTGGTTCTCAATCGAGAAAAACCCGGCGTGGTAGCTGTCTTCTCGCTGGAGATGTCACGCGTGGAGTTAGTCCAGCGAGTTCTTTGCTCGGTGGCTCAAGTCAATCAGATGGAAGTGCGCAAGGGCAATCTCAACGAGCAGGAATGGATTCGCGTAACCCGCGGCATGAACCAGTTATCGGATGCAATGCTCTTCATCGACGACACCTCGGGCATCACCGTGCTGGACATGAAATCCAAATCCCGGCGTCTCCAAAAGCGGCATGGACTGGACCTTATCATTATCGACTATCTGCAGCTCATGAGAGGCTCGGGAAAAATCGAAAACCGGGTTCAGGAGATTTCAGAAATCTCCCGTCAACTGAAGGGCCTGGCCAAGGAACTGATGATCCCCGTGATGGCCCTCTCTCAGGTGGGACGAGCGGTTGAGTCCCGCCAGGACAAGCGCCCTTCGCTGGCTGATTTGCGCGAGTCAGGCGCTATCGAACAGGACGCCGACATGGTCTGCTTTTTGTACCGGGACGAATATTACAATCCCCAAACCGAAGACACCAACATGTGCGAAGTGATCATTGGCAAGCAACGCAACGGTCCTGTCGACACCTGCAAACTCTCCTTTGTGAAACGCTATGCCAGCTTCCACAATCTAGAGCGGGAACGCAGGGATGAGGAAGGTCCATCCCGCTTCCCCAGCGTGGGCGGACCGGCCATGGTAGATATTCCAGACATGTTCTAGTCCATGTCAAACTGTTACAATTTTTACAAAAAAGCAACATTTCCCCAGTTGTGCGCCACGCGAAAAATCGTAACGTGGTATATAGACTATCTGGAGAGGATTATAGACAGAAATGGCTGGACCCATTCTCGGCGGACTCATCGGCGGCGTCATTGGCGGCGTTCTACCGGGCCTTCTCGGCAAACTCTTTGGCCAAAAGAAACAGAAGTGTTGCCAGCACGGTCAACAGTTCAACAACTTCCCCATGCAGCAACCGGGCGGTTGCCCCGGTCAGGGTGGACCCCAAAACCCTTTCCAAGCGGGCTTTCAGCAAGGCGCAATGCTGGGTGAAATCAACAATTTACGCCAAGAGATTGCCCAAATGCGGCAAATGATGGGCGGCGGGATGCCAGGCCAATTCGGCAGCTTTCCCGGCGGGGGGGTCCCGGGGGCACAAAACCCTTATCAAGCCGGTTACCAGGCGGGGATGGCCCAGGCCAACCCCTATCAGGCGGGCTACCAGGCTGGTATGCAGGCTGGTGGCGCCGGCCAAAATCCCTATCAGTCCGGCTTCCAGGCGGGCATGCAGTCCGAATTTGGCGGAGGAAATTTTGGTGGCGGCATCCCAGGTTTCGGCGGATTCCCTGGCCAATGCGGACAGATGCCCGGTGGCTTTGGCGGCTATGGCGGCCAGCAGGGGTTTCTAGGCCAGGGTGGATTTGGCCAGGGCCTGGCTATCGGGGCAGTGTTGGGGTCAGTGATGAGTATGCTGGGGCAAGGCGGGGGCGGCTGTGGCTCCAATCCAGCCTTCCAACCGTTCACGCCCATGCTCGGGGGCGGTTATGGGGCGGGCATGCAGATCTCCGCCTTCGCCCGCTTCTAAACTCGCACCGGCCACAGGTCTTTAAGGCCCTCGCTCAGCGGGGGTCTTGTTTTATGGGCAGGAGGTGCCTTGATTTCCTACGAAATCGCGGTAGCTGAAAGGAATTGACCCTCGTGGCTTTTGGACGCTCTGACCCCAATGCTTTGGTGGCAGCATTTGCCTCATCCGACTTCTCCCATGATGATGCCGCCTGGCAAGCCGCCGTCGAAGAAGACCGGCCACCCGACGAACTCGACATTCCCGAAATGGACCCCGACGGCAACTACACAGCGCCAGTCTTTGAACGCGTCATCCGGGCCTATCGCTCCTATCTGGAAGACAAGAGCCAACGGCGCAACTTGAAGCAAGTCTTGGACAGTGCCCGAGAAGGCGTGGAAAAACTGCTCAACACGATGGACCTGTGCCTGGAAGAAGGACTGGACGACCCCAACAATCCTATTCACCAGGCTGCCCGAGCTGGCTTTGAACAGTTTATTCAAGGCCTGGACGATCTTCAGGACTCGGTAGAGCAGCGCAACAACGACCTCGCCGAGGCGGCCCTGGAGCACCTTCAGCAAAGCACCAACCGCATTATGGACGCCTTCGGCTTCTTCCAAAAACTGCGCAACGTAATGATGACCGTCCATTGCCCCGCCTGCGATGCCGAGAACCGCCGCGGCAATGCCAAATGCTCAGCCTGCCAGGCGCCCATTCCCCAGCAGGAGTCTCTGAACGAAGGCCGCGTTGTGGCCGTTAACGCCGAAGGGGTGCTTCAGACGGAGACCCCTCCCGCCCCCCTGACCACCCCCAACTATATGCGACTCGATCAGGCCATTCACAACTGGCGTCAGGGCGCTCTGGACGACGCTGGACTGTGGAACGATGTGGCGGCTGTGGAAGCCAATATGTCGGGCCACCGCAGCGTAAATCAAGCCGAGTTGGAAGATCTCGAGGGCCTCACCGAAGAGGAGCAGGCTATTACCGTCCGGGTGCTGGGATCCATTGATGTTGCCCTGGACGGCTCGCTGCAGGCACTGGCCGAAATGAAACGATTCTGGGAGGATGGCGACAGCGACCACCTGGACAAAGGGATGGCCATGCTGGGGCCACCCACTCAAAAGATGATCGAAGCCTTCCTGGCCTTGCAATCGATCAGCGTGGAGGACGAATAGTTTGCGTCATATTTTAGTGGTCCTGTTGGTTTGCCTCACAACCCTGCTGTGCTGGACCCAGGAAGCCCCCCGCCTGATCCTGATTGGTCCGCCGGGCGCCGGCAAAGGAACCCAGGCTCGCAACCTCTCTGAAAAATTCAAACTGGCCCACATTTCCACGGGCGACATTCTGCGCGAGCATCGCAAACAGGGCACCGAGTTGGGCAAGCAAGCGGCAGCCTATATGGATTCAGGGAAACTGGTTCCAGACGAATTAATTGTCACGATGGTGGCCGAAAAGTTGGCCGGCGATGGCGGTTTCGTGCTCGACGGGTTTCCCCGCTCAGAAATGCAGGCCCAGTTGCTAGACAAGATGCTGGCCAAGGTCGAGCATCCCATCAATCGGGTCATTCTTCTGCTGGTCCCCGATGATGAGTTGGTGGAGCGCCTGTCGTTGCGTCGCTCCTGCCCCACCTGCCAACGCACCTATCATCTCAAGTCCAACCCACCCAAAAAGGAAGGTTTTTGCGACAGCGATGGGTCCGAACTGATACAGCGCAAGGATGACAAGGAAGACGTCATCCGCAACCGACTCAAGGTGTATCACGAGCAGACGGAGCCCGTTTTACGCCACTACAAAGACCAACCCGGCGTGATTGAGATAGACGGCCGCCAGAGCATTGAGCAGGTTGAAAAGCAGGTAGAGGAAGCCGTGGCTCCCAAAGTCGCTCGTTAACAGGCGGGACAGCGGCCGTAAAAAAAGATTTCGTGGCGGTCGACTTTAAAACCGGAGGGGCACATCTGGCCGATGCCTGCCAGGCACCCCGCCACATCAAACACTTTGCCGCAAGCCTGGCAATGGAAATGATGATGATGCTCCAGATCGGACGCTTCGTAGCAAGTGGGCTGCCCGGGTACGTCGATGGGCTTAATGTGCCCCTCCTCTACCAGGCCCTTGAGAGCTCGATAGACAGTGGCGATACCCAGGCCTGGCACGTCATCCTGAGCCGCGGAAAGCACCTCAAGCGGGGCCAGGGGGCGCTCGCTGCGCCCAAATACACTGCGAATCGCATCCCGCTGCCGCGTTTTTCTGTTCATTGTCATCACTTCGACGCATTATCAATAAACCTCCCTTATCAATAATAAGTCCCCTCGGTCCGGTAAAGGAGCCCTATCTGCCGGCTACGAAAGGCCGCTGTCTTGCGGAGGAACGTATGAGCAACATTCGTCGAGCAGCGGTGATCGGAGCCGGCAGCATGGGCGCCGGCATCGCCGCCCACCTGGCCAGCGCCGGGATACCCACCCTTTTATTAGACATTCCCGCCCCCGAGGGAGCGCGCAACGCGTTCGCTCAAAAGGGCCTGGAGAGAGTGCTGACATCCCGGCCCCCCGGTTTTTTGCGCCCCGAAAACGCCGCCTTAATCACCGTGGGCAACACCGAGGACGACCTGGGCAAACTGGCCGAGGTCGACTGGGTCATCGAGGCCATCCTGGAAAACTTGACCGTCAAACAGGAAATGCTCAAGAAATTAGAGCAGGTGGTGGGCCCCCACACCATTGTTTCCAGCAACTCCAGCGGCATCCCGATGAAGATGCAGGCGGCCGTGTTGGGACCGGACATGAAGAAGCGTTTCCTGGGAACCCACTTTTTCAACCCACCGCGGTATCTGCATCTACTCGAATTGATCCCCACCAAAGACACCGACCCGGCCATTGTCCAAAAGCTGGCCCAACTGGGCGAGGTCAGGCTGGGCAAAGGCATTGTGGTGGCCAAGGATGTGCCAGGTTTCGCGGCCAATCGAATCGGAGTATTCTGCTCAGTTCAGGTGATGCGCACCATGGTTGAACAAGGGTTAACCCCCGACCTGGTGGACGTGCTTACCGGCCCGATTTTGGGTCGCCCCAAGAGCGGCACTTTCCGCACCGCCGACGTGGTGGGCATGGATATCGTAGCCACCGTGGCCGAGGGCCTGGCTGCCGCCACCAAAGAAGACTTCTCGGTTCCCGAAGTGATCGGCAAGATGCTGGCCAACAAATGGCATGGCGACAAAACCGGTCAGGGTTTCTACAAGAAAGAGAAGAGTGGCGGGGCCACAAAGATTCTGACTTTGAACCTCGAGACTCTGGAGTATGAAGAGCGTCCCAAACCGCGCCTGGAAGAGCTGGGTCCAGTGCTGGCCCTGGCCACGCCCCAGGAACGCACCAGGGCGCTGCTCGAACTGGATGGAATCGCCGGAGAGTTCACCCGCAAGAGTCTGCTCCCCCAAATGGCTTATGCGGCCTCCAAAATCGGCGTGGTCGCCGACACCCCGGAAGAGGTCGACAACGCTTTGCGGTGGGGCTTTGGCTGGACCGTGGGCCCGCTCGAGCTGGCTCGCTACCTGGGCCAGGATTTCCTGAAGAAGGCTTTTGCCAAAGCAGGAATTGAGTGGTCGACCGACCTCGAGAAAGTCCCCGACAAACCCAAGCCCGGCAGCGGATATTCATTGTCCTACCAACGTCAGGTGGGCAATTCGCCGATCATGACCTCGCCTGTGTCCAGCTTGTGGGACCTGGGCGACGGCATCACCCTGCTGGAATTTCACTCCAAGGCTAACTCCATCGGTCAGGCTGTGCTCGACTTTATGGAGCAGGCCCACGAAAGAGTGTGCAAAGACTTTACCGGTATGGTCATCGGCAACGAAGGCGAAAACTTCTGCGCCGGCGCCGACCTGAACATGTTGCTGCATCTGGCCCAGAACGGCGACTTTGAGACCATTCGTCAGGCTGTGCGCATCTTCCAGGGAATGACCTCACGGCTGCGCTACGCACCCTATCCGGTGGTCTCAGCCCTGCACGGACTGAACCTGGGTGGCGGGTGCGAAGTGGGATTGTGGTCCGACGCCTGCGTGGCCTCGGCCGAACTTTACACCGGCCTGGTTGAAGTGGGCGTGGGCATTTTGCCTGCCGGGGGTGGCACCACCGAAATGCTGCTGCGCATGAATCAGAAAATGCTTCCCGGGGCTGACCCCTTCCCGGCTGTGCGAGCGGCCTTCGAGTTGATCGCTATGGCCAAAGTCTCCGGGTCGGCCTTTGAAGCCCAGCAGATGGGCATTCTGCGCGAGAGCGACAAGATCGTCATGAATGCCGACCTGCGCATCAGCGAGGCCAAGCGATTGGCCGCAATGCTGGCGCCCGGCTATCAACCGCCGGCGCGGCGGCGGACCCTGGTGATGGGCGAGGTGGGCCTGGCCAATCTCAAGGCCGGCGCGCTGGCCATGCACGAGTCCGGTCAGATCACGGCCTACGAGGTAATTCTGGCGGGGAAAGTGGCCGAAGTGCTTTGCGGTGGCACCATGAATCGCAGCGACGAAGTGGACGAGCAGGTCCTGCTCGATTTAGAAGGCGAGGCCTTCCTTTACCTGTGTGGTCAGGAAAATACGCGTGCGCGTCTGGCCCACATGCTCAAAACCGGCAAGAACCTGCGAAACTAGAGGAGGCCCTGTGCAAGAAGTTGTCATTGTAAGCGCCGTGCGCACCGCGGTGGGGCGCGGCAAAAAAGGAACCCTGACCAACACCCGTCCCGACGACCTGGCCGCCCTGGTGCTGCAGGAAGTGCTGCGTCGAGTCAACCTGGAGGCATCCCACATCGAGGACGTGGTGATGGGATGCGCCATGCCCGAAGGCGAGCAAGGTCTTAACATCGCCCGCCAGGCCAGCTTGCTGGCCGGCTACCCCGACTCCGTTCCCGGCGTCACCGTCAATCGATTCTGCTCCAGTGGTCTGCAAGCGATCGCCCAGGCCGCTCAGGCCATTCAGTCGGGCATGATCGACTGCGCGGTGGCCGGCGGGGTGGAGTCGATGAGCCAGATCCCCATGGGCGGCTTCCGCAGCGCGGTCAATCCTCGACTGCTCGAGAAAGTACCCGGCGCCTACATGGGTATGGGCCACACTGCCGAGCGATTGGCCGCCAAATACGGAATCACCCGTCAGGAGGCCGACGAATTCGCCCTCAACAGTCATCTCAAGGCGGCCGCTGCTCAAGGCCGCCAGGCCTTTGAGGCCGAAATCGTAGCCGTTCCCGTGCGCCACGACGTGCGCAAGGGCGCCACCATTACCAGCACCGTGAAAGACTTCAGCGTGGATGAACTGGTGCGCAACGACGCCACCCTGGAATCGATGAGCAAACTGAAGCCCAGCTTCAAGCCCGATGGTGTAACCACCCCGGGCAACGCCTCCCCGCTGTCTGATGGAGCCGCTGCGCTGCTGCTTATGACCCGAGCCAAGGCCGAGGCCCTCGGATTGAAGCCGCTGGCTCGCTTTGTCAGCTTTGCCGTGGCCGGTGTGCCGCCGGAAATCATGGGCATTGGACCCGCCTACGCCATTCCCAAAGCCCTGCAAAAAGCCAATCGAAAACTCTCCGATGTGGCCGTCATCGAGCTCAACGAGGCCTTTGCAGCCCAGGCTCTGGCCGTGGGCCGGGAACTGACCGAACTGGACTTTACCAGGGTAAATCCCAACGGGGGCGCCATCGCCCTGGGCCATCCGCTAGGCTGCACCGGAGCCAAGTTGACCGTGTCGGTAATTCACGAACTGCGCCGCCGCGGCGGCGGCCTGGGCATGATCACGATGTGCATTGGCGGTGGCCAGGGCGCTGCCGGACTGATCGAAGTTATGGAGGGATGAGAGAAACCATGGGATTAGCCGAACGCAGAGCGATTAAAGCCTTTCAGGAAAACAAGTTCGCCAGCCTCAAGAAAGATCTGGACAAAGCGGCAGGCAAAGAATTGCTCATGGAGATCGACTGGGACAGCCTGGCCGTAGATGACTACGCAGAGCAATATGACGACTATCTGCCCAAAGTCTTCTTCAAGCCCCTGATCGAAGCCCTCAAGGCCATCACCTTTGACGAGATGGGCAAAGAGGCCATCCAGGAAGGCCTCAAAAAAGTGGTCATTCGCCATTCGGGCAAACGCCAGGCCACTTTTGAAAACGGATTGCTGGTGCTGGACCTGGCTCCCAACAGCAACGTGGACTACTGGGAAGACAGGCGCAACGAGTGGCAGAAAATCCTCGAGAAGGGTCTTTAGAAGCCCTTCTTTTGCAGCGTCGAGTCATCCCCCAAGGGTGGCTGGAGGTGCTGCAAATCCTGGAGCAGCGCCTGGCGACCCGTCCTCGTCAGGCCTTGTTGCGCCTGGAGTGTCAGGGCGGTCAGACCCTTGAAGGGAACCTGGTCCGCTATCATGCCAGCAAAAGCACCCTCTTGCTCAGCCACCAGGGGAACCTGAGCTGGATCGACCTGAGTTGCTTGCAGGCGCTCACTTTGCTGGATTGCGACTCGTGGCTGAGCGACCTAAGCCAGGCTCGCACGGAAACTCAGCCTGCCCCAAGCCGGCTCCAGTTGCGCCGAGAAGCCGAACAGGTAGGCCAACGACTGGCCCCAGCGCAACTGCAACTGGCCTGGGACCAGGTGCCCGACGACGACCAGAGCGCCCGTCATCTGGGCCAGTTTCTCAAAGACCTGGGCAGTTGCTGGGAGCGCCTGGGGGCTGACGAGATGGGCGCCCAGGCCCTTCATTCGGTGCGCCTGGTGCAGCTAGAAATCACCACATCCCCCGGCACCACTACCCTGGAGGGAGGACTGTGTCGGGTGCGCCTCACTCGGGGCCCCGATGGCCTGCTCGCCTACCCCTACGATCAACTGCTGAACGAACTGGAAAAGCAACTGTAAAAAGCTTAAGGGGGAGGCGGCGGGACGGCTTGGGCCTCGGTAAACCCGGCCGCATTCTTGTGGCCCCCGCCGCCCCACCGCTTGGCCAGCGCAGCCACATTGAATTCGCCCACCGAGCGCAACGACCAGGATCGATGGCCGTCCTGAGTATCGAAATAGGCGGCTGCAAAATCAGCCTCGGGGTGCAATGTGCACAGGCGGTTGGCGATTTCGGAGCGATAGTCGCTGGCATTCACCACCGGCACTCGGTGGCCGCCCAGGTTTTCCCAGCGCATCCGCTTGCAGTGGGCCTCCACCTGTTGATCCTGCAGGCGCAGCAGGGCCACCCCCTCGATCTTGAGTTGTTCAACCTGAAAGGCATCCCATACAGCAAAGTTCATGGGATAGCTGCGCAGGGCGGCCGTAACCTCTTTGCTATGGGGCAATCGAAAATGCCACAGGTCCTTGTCCTCCACGTAAGCCAACAGCTCCGGCAGAGGCTGGTCGGGATGAAAAAAATTCCAGGCCAGATGCGCCCCGGAGCGCTCCATGTCAAAGACAGCGCAATCCAGGTCCTGCATGTCCGCCTGCGCGGTCAGATGATGGTCGAGAATAATCAGGCCCCGCAAGCGCCTGGCCAGTTGATCAATGATGGGTCGAGGGTAGCAAAAATCCACCAGGGCCAGCACAGCTTCATCGGGCAGGGCCGGGACCGGTTCCCCGTGTTGAGCCGGGATGTAATGAACCTGCTCCCCCAGCCGCTTCCAGGCGCTCCAGGCGGCCCCAAAACCATCGTCACAACAGCCGTGGTAAATGACGTGGGTGACCTCTTGCGGATTAACCATAAGCTGCTATTCTCTCAATCAATGTCTAGCATCCTGCGCGTCCTGATTTTCCTGTCGCTCCTTCTGCCCGCCCTGGCCCAAAGTCCCCTGCCTGACAGTTGCCAACAATTGGTGCTGGTGATTGCCCCCGACTGGGACTCCCCAAAAGCCTCCCTGGAGCGCTTTGAGCGGAGCGCCAACGGAGCCTGGAAGGCCGTAGGCCAGCCCATTCCCGTCATCCTGGGTCGCTCGGGGCTGGGCTGGGGGTTGGGTGAGCACATTCCGACTGGCGACGGCCCTGCCAAAAAAGAAGGCGACAATAAGGCCCCCGCCGGTATATTCGCCATCACCCAACTGTGGCTTCGGCCGGGCATCGCGGCTCCGGTTGCTGGCGGCTATCCCGCCCAAATTATCCAGGCCGATACCATCGCTGTCGACGACCCCAACTCTCGGCTATACAACCGCATCATTCGCACCAGCACCACCCCCAATCCAGATTGGAAGAGCTGGGAAAAGATGGACATCCCTGACTACGACCGGGTGCTGGTGGTTGCTCACAATCTGGCCCAGCCTAAACCCCGTCAAGGCTCGTGCATCTTCATACACCGCTGGGAAGACTCGGAAACTCCGACCTCCGGGTGCACCGCCATGGACGAAAGCCACATGGTTCAGCTGATAAACTGGCTACGCCCGGAGCGAAAACCTAGGCTGGTGCAGTTGCCGCAAGCTCTCGCTCGGCAGTGGCAACAGCAGGGATGGATACCGTCGGCCAATTCCAGGTAATGGGTACACTCAAACCGCCCGTGGGGGCGCAGATGCAAGCCTGCCAAACCGGAACCTTAACCCAATCAAGCCGGGTGATCCCCGACCCCTGACAATGAGGACAATCCTTCATTTCGAAACCTCGACTCTATGAATCATTGGCATTTCGCAACCATTTTCCCACATCCTTGAAGTTAATTCAAAACCTATCGAGAAGTTTGCAAATCCAGGATTTCTTATGACCTCGAACTTGGTGCAGGCTCGCCACAGCTACGTGCGAATTTAGCAGGCGTGTGTGGGCTAAATCGGGGCCCTGGCCCTTGGGGCTATCTTGGTGGGCCTGGCTTCCATGGTGGCTGTGATGATTCGCCAGCGGGTAGCCCAACTTCAGCTACGCTGCAACGAATTGGCCGGGTAAAGGAGGCAATGATCCCGCCGGTGCACAGGAAATTCCATGGCTAAATACGCTTCCGGAGGCACGAGAGCAGCCCCAGTGACTCTTTCGCGTTGGTGTCGCTAGTGTTCGCAAACCGCGGCGGCCCGCGCTCAAATTTTGTAGGCTCGCTTGATCCACACGCCACAGTTTCTCAGGTCATTGAACTGCTAGGCGCACCGGAGGACACTGGGAAAGGTCTGAGGGGGTTCAAAATCCTGGCCTACCTTAACGGACAGCTACAAATTACTTTTTGGCGCGGCTCCTTAAATCTGGTTGCTTTCTACTTCAGTCCGAACGACTCGGCAATCAGGTGGCCCGAGGTCTTCACCATCCCGTCGTCGCTTACGCCACCCACCTCTTAATGGGCGGCACCCCGCTCTGGGCCGTGGCCAGGCTTCTTGGCCACAAAATGCGTCGGAAGCACGGCCGTCTACCCGCGGATGCTGCCCCTGGACGTGGCCAACGAGGTGAAGAGGACGCATCACCGGGCCCAGCGCAAGGCGTGCCGGCCCCGTCCCCCCGTGTAGCTACTCGCCGAAGCTGCTCAGAATTTTAGCGACGACCTTGGGAGAGATGCGGAAGCTGTTACCGATCAGCTCATCCAGGATGGGTTTCACCTGAGTGATCAGGCCCAGACTCTTGGCCTGGCCAATCACATTCAAAGTTCCCGCGCAGGATACGCCAAGTTGCTCCGCCGCAGTGCGAGCTTTCTGGTCGTCGATGATGAGTTTGGCGCTTAAGGTCTGGGCCAGGGCGATGGCGGAACGCTCACCAGCCCCAAAAGCCTTGAGTTGGTCGATCGAAGCGGGGTCCGGCATCACCTGCAGCCAGGCAGCTTCACGCAGTTCAAGTCCAGGCCGCGCCTGCGCCTGGCCAATGACTTCTGCGTGTACGGAGCTTGGAATCACAACTTTCGTGAAAAGCGCCGGAAACAGATCGGCTCGTCCGATTCGAGACAGGGAGATCAGTGGCCCACTATCGCTGACAACAACTATGTTCACGGGGCCCAGCCTAGCACGAATTGCGCTTTTATTGCTCGGTTGCCTTGGCGAATGCAAAGGAATTTGCTATCGTGAACGGATGAGACCCCTTACGATCGAGGTCCCCGACGAGTATTTCGAACTCAGTGGTGGGGACGAAGGCAAGGCCAGGGAGCGAGCCACTCGCTCTGTGGTGGCGGAATTAGTGCGATGCGGCCAAATTTCAACGGGCCGGGCTGCGGAACTACTTCGGGTGAGCCGCTGGGACATTGATGCAGTCCTGGCGGAGTATCAGGTGCATACCGTCGAGTGGGATGGCAAAGCTTCGTAGTCCGGCCGCGTAATAGCGTCATGGTCCGCCAGAATGACCCCCAACATGGTATCCTGGTCGGTTGATTCCCGTGGTGCTGGGCCTGGGTGGATTGCTCGCGAAGGTGGCGACCGCGGCCGTGATCCGGCGCATCGTAAGTGCTATTTCACATTCATTGGACTCCCAAAGTCCTGCTCAGCCCCAAGAGCCGCTCCTCCGCATGGCCGAGCCCCGGCCTCAGCTCTAGGAGATTGCGACCGTACCAAACTACCAAAACAGGTCTGATCCGAAAGCATGCTACTGCCTAGAATAGCGATTAAAGGCATCCGAGTTGCGGCTCGGTGAAACTGGAACTCCTGAATTCTCATTTCCGGTGACCGGCTGGGGTTCTATTTTTAAAGACTCAATCCATGGAGTCGAGGATCAAGCGCATCATCTTGTTGCCTTTATGGCGTTGGGATATCGCAACTGTGGGTGGTCTGCCGGTTTCGCCAGGCCCCGGGTCTGATAACTGCACGATTACGGCCCAGGCGCTCTATCGCTGACTCAGGTATTCCTCGAAACGCTTCTTTTGGCCCGCCTTCATGGTCATGACCTTGAATTTGAGAACGTCGGTCAACGCCCAACTTGTGGAAGCGGATGGCGTAAGGGACTGGCCGCCGAAAGGCAGCACCAAGCACACCCTTTCCTCGCTACCCAGAGTCTGGGAACAGCGCACGGTGGCCGACTTGGCATCGAGTTCTATAGCAAACTGGCTTGAAAAGTGGTAGGAGATCGTAGCCCGTGCGCCAGGATAAGCCTGGTTAGAGAGGATGTAAACAACTGAAACTCTATTT
>JADMJV010000181.1 GCA_018780265.1 bacterium | reverse complement strand
GATTCGATTTTACCAGGGTTTGATCCATAATGTGCCTGAGTTATTTGGCGACGGGACTTAAGCGATAGCTTAAGACCTATCGAGGGCAACTCCAACTCAGCATTCTCGGTAGTGTGCTCGGTCATCAGCCACTGGTTGGACTCCTGCCGGCTGTGATGTTCTACTCGAACCTCGTCCTGACACCAGAAGATATTCCTTGAAGGAGCTCAAAGCCCGGTAAAACTTGAACTTGTCCCCGGCGTCTTAGTCCTTGGTCGAGCACGAGAGCACTTCGATGATAAGCGTGGCATCGGATACGGTGTCCCTGCTTCCGGGGAGCAGTCTGGGAGGACCGCACTCCACCAAGTCAGGAAAGAATAGCTCCAAGAACTCTTGAAAGAACGTGCCTGGCAGTTCCTTGAAGAGTTGGTCGTGGGGTTCTCATAGCGCCAGTCTGCCAGGCTCATTTCTACGCAAGTACTACCGGGGCCGCAAACTGTTGCCAATCCTGGAACTGGAAGTAAAAAATCGTCGGCACGCACCCGCGGGTGACAACCATGGGCGACCCCAGGAACCCTGAATTCCGGGATCGAATCCGCCGCGATGGGCATCCGCAGACGCACCGTTTACTACTCCAAAACGCATGGCACTCTGGTCCTGGAAGAGGATGGCCAGCGAGTCACCTACAACCTGTACCAGCCCGAGAGTATCAGTTCACTCTATACAAAGTGCGGCTTTCCCGAGGGTCACGTAGGCTCCAATCTCCGCCTCAGCGAAACCCCCATCGGCCCAGGCGTGCTTCTCTACCGCACCTTCCTGCAGAGAATGCCCGGCCAAAAGCAAGCCGAAAAACTAATCTGGTGCTGCGAAATTTCTCCCGACCGCGACGCAGATCCCCCCACCGTTCTCACCGTCAAAGAAGCCAAACGCAAATTCAACATCGATGCCTGAACCGTCCAGCACCAGGGAAAGCTTACCTAAATTGAGAAGGGGTCGCCATGGAATCCCGCAGCAAGAAGAAGCCCTCCAACAAGCCCCGCCCCATTCGGGCCGCGGCCACACCAGCAGCCTTCCATTGTTTCATGAGAAACTGCCCGGAGCTTGTCTGGGTGGCCAGTCCTCTCGATTTTGAGTCGGTCTTAGGGATACTGGCCGCCGGCGCCGACATGTGGGGTGAGGGCGAACAGACCTTCGCCGGCTTTCCAACGGTCCACAACACCATTGTCTGTCTCAACCTGGATTACTTACAACTGGCTCAGCAATTGCCCCCCAGTCCCGACCTGCAGCTCAATCCGCTGCCTGCAGACCGGGTCCGAATCTGGCTGGACGGCCGCCCGCAGCCTATCCTGGCCAGCGCCAAACAGCCAGAATTGCTGGCCTTTCAGGCCTTTCTCGAAATGAATGAAACGGAACCCACGATGCGCTGGATCAATGACGAGGGCTTGAATGTGGTCGTCCAGGTTGCCGAGATTGCCGCTCTGGAATACCCCGCCTCGTGGGGCTCGGAGGCCGACTACGACGCTTTCGGTCAGGACGACGACGTCATCCCGTTCTAAAAGCATCAGCCTGATGCTGCCCCCGCGCCCTGGCCTTGGGCGCGCCAGGGAATTTACGCCGCCGAGTCTATCCTTTTCTCCAGAGCCTCAAGCCTCTCAGCCAGCGCTTCATAGTCGATGCGAGTAGGCGCGTCGCCAACGCTGGTTTCGACCAGATCCAACATCTTACCGAAGCGATCTTCCATCAAACGGCTCCGCCCCTGCAGGGTTCGGGTCGTTTCTTTATGGTCGGCCTTGACCTGCTCAATGCTCTTGACCACCGCCCCTACCTGGTCGTTGATGGCCAGGATCATCGCCTGCAACTGTTCCTGTATCTTTGCCCGCATCGTTTGCATCTCGTGACCCACCCTAGCGAATCCGCGGTCCGTGCGCTCGCTCAGTTCATCCAGTCGACCATCCAGCCTGGAAGCCTCCGTAGACTTGTTCATCCCCCAGGCGCTCCAACCTGCAGCGGCTTCAGGGAAACATGGCCTTGGGACGGGGCACGCCGGCCGCCAGTGAAATTTAAATCCCTCATGCCCATTCTGCAATCAGAACCGCATCGACTTCCCAACCTGGGCCGACCCAAGGCGCGGCCCCGCCGCCGGCAAGCTGACCCAATTTCCCCTGGCCATCGAAGGCACCAGAGCGTTAACTCACTCTGACGAACGGTCGCAGGAATCCCGTCTCCTCTTGGACCGTTGCGAAGACGACCCCGCCCCGCACTTCTCGGTTAATCCTTTCACCGGCGGCCAGATCGGTCGTGATCAGGAACTCCAACCATACTCTCTCAAGACCGGTCCTGACTGGTTCCAGCATAATTAGCGCCGCACCAATTTTGGTCGCAGTCAGTGAAGAACCGCGAAAATCGACCTCAAGGCAGCGGAAGATTCTCCAAATCGGCCAAGTCTTTGTTGCGTCCCGAAGCAGCCTTGTTGACTCGCAGATCGCCCAATGACAACAAATTCACGCTCACGCCATCGACTTCCACCTGCACACGGCGCCCAAAGCAATCGGCGAACTCAACACCATCAATGCAGGTGGTCACCTCCAATCGGTTAGGTGGAGTTCCCATCCTCAAAATTCCCCTGGGATTGAGGAAATGTCCCAGCTCGACACCTTGCTCGATCCCAAAATCTCGATAGACCTCCATCATCTTTCGAGCGGTCTCCTGGGAACAAGCAATCCAGATGTCCATGTCCCCGGTCGCACGAGGATAACCATGAAAGCCCACGGCGTATCCACCAATCAGTAAATACTCAACCTGATGGCCGCTCAGCAAACTCAAGAACTCGAGGAAGTCGCTCGGAAACTCGATGGCCATAGTTCCGCCTACGCAGAGTCTCCATAATCTCCCACCGTTGCAGGGGTGTTAAAGACCAAAAGTACTGACGATCCGCATCATCTGCTTCGGCAAAATCTGGCGCGAAGGTGACTTCAATCTGACGCGATGGCCTCACGTGCATAGATTCCATAGTCACGACAGCGAAACCTCCAGAACGGATTGCAGGAATCGTTGACATCCAACACCGCCCAAAGGTGCCGGGGATTCTATCCGCTGTGTGTCGGAGTGGGCGTGCGCCCTCACCAGCGCGAATGCGGCTATCACTTAGCCACTGACATCGGTCGGCGTTCGTAAAGGCAGCCTCGCCCTCCACTTATGAGAACGAACTCCCCTCGCACCAGCAGGCCCCGTTTGGCCAACATTCCCAGAAAGGTATTGCCGGATGCGCCAATCGTCTTCTTCCATCGGATACACCTCCTCGACGACTATATCCTACGCCACAAACAGAATACAGGAGAATGCGACCCAAAATGTCGCAAACCCCGAATTCAACGGCCCCAGACCAAACAGACTCGACCGAATAGGTACTCACAAATCCCTATCAAATCAGCATTTCCTGAGCTCGCTGGCGCTCATCGAAGCCGCAGGCATGCTCGACATGGAGTATTTTTCCATCCCCTCATCATTGGGGCGTGATTGCCGGGCACCGTAGTATGCCACTGCGTTACACTCAAGAAAGGGAGAGTGACGCATGAACTCGTGTGGAGCGAGTCGCATGACACCTTGCGGATTGTCTTTCCGGTAGTCTTCCAACGGAAGGCTACCTCGCTTTCGCTGACGTTCGTCAAGCGTTGATTGGAGATGGCGACCCGGTGAGTGTATCGACCCAGGTATTCGACCACCTGTTCCGGACCCGCAAACGGTCGCTTTGAGTAGACGACCCACTCGGTCTTGCCATGGCCAGCCAACCATTAAGAGAACACGTTCGGGTCGGCCAGATGCGACAGATTACCGGACAGTTTGAGATCCCTGTTTCCAGGGCGGCAGGACTGGAGGTCAGCCGCCACCTTCGTAGCCTGTATACGGGCCCTTAACCTCGACCTGCAGGCAGGCAACGGCGAGAGTCGTCCGGCTGAAGGTTAAGATTGGCCCCGGCTTCGTAGCCGGCGTGGTAGGCGTCCCGAGAGACCCCGCGGCTGCGCGTGCTGCGGTAGTAGATTCCCACGCTGTCGGCATAATCCCGCACGGCCAGTTCCTTGCGTTCAAACCATTGGAGCGCCCGAGAAGAGTGATGTTGAGCGCTGGCGCGCGCCTCCTCCTCGCGCAGCACCTGGTCCCGTTCGGCTTTGACCTTGTCGGTCACGCCACGGGCTGCTCCTCGCTTGAAATCGTTCTTGCGTTTGACCGTTTCCTTACTTCCCCAGGCCTGACAGAGTCGCTCGATCTCGTTCACGCAGAAGAGAAAGAGCCGACGGGTATTCTCAATATCTTTGGCGGTCCCAATCAAGCCCAGTTGGGACCGATTGCGCCGGGTCCAGAGAAAGTATTCCGGTCGGGTATCGGTGTAGCTGATGCAGTGATTGACCTCGGCCAGACTGTTAAGCAGATTCGTTTGCCAGGTGGGGAAGCCTTTGTAGGAGGTTTCGGGCGTGACTTGCTCATCCACAACCTCTTCCAGCGGGCTGGAAGCCTCCAGGTCAGCCATCTCGATCTCATATTCCAGCATCAAACGCGCCATGGCGGCAGCCGCTGTGGCCGTCTCGTTCACATTGCCTGTGGGGCACTCCGACAGGGCTTTGAGTTTGGCCAGCTTATCCAGGATTCGCCTTTGCTCTTCGGGGGCCACATTTTTGAAGTTTGAATTGCTTTCCATGGTCGAAAAAATGCGAAAGATCGGAGAAACCTCCTTTCGAACAGTCGTTCCTTTTGCTCAGAACTGAGGGCATTCCCTCCGGATGACATCCAGTAGCTCTTCGGCGTTAAGCCGAGTGGGTGAATCAGCCCCGTCGTCCCACCTTAGTGTGCATAGCTCCCCGCTTTCTCCAGCGCCCCCAACTCCTTGTCGAAAGGGAAACCATTTTCAGCCGAGGCAACTTGCCACATTCCTGCGAACCGATGAGCAAGGCCCGAGGCTGCGACAGAGTCCTCCTTTTGTGGGAATCCTCACCCCGTTGCGGCTGGTGCCTGCACCCCTCGACATCGCCATCAGCAAACTGGCCGCTGGACGCGAAAAAGACCTCCAATAGGTCCGTCTGCTGCTGCAACAGTCTTGGCCAGACTGGCCCACATCACCTAAATCTCAGCGCCACGTCTTCAGGCGCCCCAGGCCAGCAATTCCTCGACGACTTGAGAGTTCGAGCAGGGACTCATGGCATAGCCCAGCGCCTTGGCACCGCCTGATTCCATCTGCCTGGGATCGGCGCCGTGGTCGAGCAAGATTTTCAGCCGTTCCAGGTCTCCCCCAAGGGCGCAAAAGTGAAGGGAGTGGGAGCCGTCCTCGTTGAGACGAGTCAAGTCGGCCCCGCGCTCCAGTAGCAACTCCAGCACCGCCGTAGACGTGTTTCTCGAGACTCTCCATGGGCGGGAACGACAAAGGCGCCCCCAGGACTTGTGAAGGCCTGGCCTCGGCGAGTTGCGAGGCCAGTTTATGCAGGCCGATCAAGAGTGATCGGGCACAGGCTCTAAAATTGGTGCCCTACTCGGGTTTGCAGCAGGTGAATCAGTTTCGGGTCCATGTAGGCGAACTTGTCCGGGATATTCAGGCAGACAACGCGCTTCGCAGAAAGGTGGGCCGAGAAACGGCTACGCAACTTGCGCAGGTGGGATTTTTCCATCACATAAACGACGTCAGCCCATTCTAAGGCCTCGGTCGAGAGCTGCACTTCGGCATCCGGGGACAACCCGGCGGAATCCACTTCGAGGCCTTCCACGTTGGCGAACAGAGCCTCCGCCGTGGGGCTGCGCAGACGATTGCGACTGCAAACAAAGAGAAGGCGTTTGGACACGGAGGTCTCCTTCCAGCTATGACCGCCAAAGCAGCGCTTCGGCGCGCAGGCCTCCCCCCTCTGCAAAATCCCAACATTCTTGGCGATTTGCCACGGCGACCGTCTCTGTCGCACGCCACAAAATGAGGAATTCCACTCCCCCCCACCGAAGCCGACCCGCCCATGCCCTGCCCGTTCTGCCAACCTGACCCGACCCGCGTCTTCCACCAAGGGGACACCATTGTGGGGCTGTGGGACGCCTATCCGGTCAGCCCCGGGCACGCTTTGCTCATCACCCGTCGCCACCTGAAAGATTGGTTTGATGCCTCACCCGAGGAGCAGCGAGAGTTGACCGCGGGCATCACCCTGGCTCGTCTGGCGATCAAGCGCGCGGGACACGACCCCCAAGCATTCAACGTGGGCATGAACCTGGGAGAAGCGGCCGGCCAGACAGTGGAGCATCTCCACCTGCACGTAATTCCCCGTTACTCAGGGGACGTCCCTGACCCGCGTGGGGGAGTACGCCAGGTGCTGCCACAGCGGGCCAACTACTGGAGCGGGCTCCCCCACTCCCGTTCCATCATCACTGGAGAAGCAGACCCACTGGGGGCGCATCTGGCGGCCCACCTGGAGCGGGCCCGACGACTGGATATGGCGGTGGCCTTTGTGCAGGTCAGCGGGATAGAAAGGCTGTGGAACGACCTGGCCAGCATGCTCCAGCACCCGGAATCTCGCCTGCGCCTGGTAACCGGCGACTATTTGGGGGTGACCGACCCCGACGCCCTGCAGCGACTGTTGACCTTGAAGGAGCAATACCCCCACCAGGTGGAGCTGCGGGTGTTTGAGACGCGTAAGCGAGCCTTTCACCCCAAGGCCTACCTGTTGGGCGATGTGCAGGGGCGCCTGGTGGCCGTGGTGGGCAGCAGCAACCTGAGCGAATCGGCTTTGGGAAGTGGCCTGGAGTGGAACTTCCGAGATCAGGCTGGCGCGCTTCAAGTAGCCCAGGCCTTTGAGGACCTCTACCAGCATCCAGACACGGTCGAACTGAGCCAGCAGTGGGTGGCCCAATACCGAGCCCGGCGCGTGCCTCCAACCGTGATGGGGGGAGCTTCACTGGCGGGCGAGGGGGAGATGCAGGTAACTCAGTTGGCCCCAGTGGAGGTGGCCATAGAATACCGCCCCAATGACATCCAACGCGAAGCACTCGAGGCGTTGTCCGGCACCCGGGCGGCGGGCAACCAGGCCGGTCTGGTGGTACTGGCCACGGGCCTTGGCAAGACCTACCTGGCGGCCTTTGACAGTCTGCCCTTTGGGCGTGTTCTCTTTGTAGCCCACCGCAACGAGATTCTGCAGCAGGCCGGCAGCACATTCGCACGCGTGCGTCCCCAGGACTCCATCGGCTACTACCACGGGCAACAAAAGGACCCGGGGGCCCGTATCCTCTTTGCCAACATCGCCACCGTGCAAAGAACGGCTCACCTGCATCTATTTGCTCGCGACGCCTTTGACTACATTGTGGTGGACGAGTTTCACCATGCAGCCACGGACGGATACCGTCGCCTGATCGACTACTTCCAGCCCACATTTTTACTGGGCCTCACCGCCACCCCCGAGCGCAGCGACGGGGGCGATCTGCTGGGGCTGTGCCTGCAAAATCTGGTCTATCGCTGCGACCTGACCCGCGGCATCAGCGACGGCCTGCTCTCTCCCTTCAAGTATTACGGCGTGCCCGACACCGTGGACTATGGCAATATCCCATGGCGGCGCGGTGGCTTTGATCCACAGGCCCTGGATGAGGCCGTGGCCGTCGAGGCACGGGCCCAGAACAGCTATGACCACTACCGCAAGCTGGGCCAGAGTCGCACCCTGGCCTTCTGCTGCTCCCAACGACACGCCGATTTCATGGGCGACTTCTTTCGTCGCCAAGGAGTGCGCGTAGCCGTAGTGCACAGCGGGCCTGGCAGCGACCCACGCGGGGAGTCGGTGCGCCGGCTGGAAACGGGCGAGTTAGACGTGCTCTGCTGCGTGGACATTTTCAATGAGGGCCTGGATGTGCCGGCAGTGGACACCGTGCTGATGCTCCGCCCCACCGAGAGCCGCATCCTGTGGATGCAACAACTGGGCCGCGGGCTGCGCCTGAACGAGGGCAAGACCCATCTGACCGTCATCGACTACATCGGCAACCATCGTTCCTTCCTGTGGAAACCTCAGGCCCTCTTGAATGCCAGCAACGTCGCTCTGCGCAAGGTCCTGGACGACCTGCGCCGAGGCACCATTACGGTGGGCTTGCCGGATGGCTGCGAAGTCACCTACGACCCGGCCGCTGTAGACCTGCTGGAGGCCTTTGTGCGCGCGCGCTCCAGCAATGCACTGGAAGTCTTTTATACCGAGTTCAGAGAATTTCACGGCCGTCGGCCCACAGCCCTGGAGGCCTACCAGGCCCGAGTCAATCCGGGGGCGGCGCGCCAGAGCCACGGCTCCTGGATAGGCTATGTCAGCGCCAAGAGCGATCTACAGCTGTCCCAGCCCGAACGAGAATTCCTGGCTCAATTGGAAACCACAGCCATGAGCAAGAGCTACAAGATGGTCCTGCTCCAGGCCATGATCGCGCTGGATGCCTTTCCCGGGCAGGTGGCTGCCGAAGAGTTGGCCGCCGAGTTTGCCAGACGCATGGCCCGTAGTTCCCGACTTGTGGCCGACCTCTCGGAGGATGTGAGCGATACGAGTGCGATTGAGCGCCTGGTGATCAAAAACCCCATCGCCGCCTGGGCTGGTGGCCCCTACTTCGACTACGTGGAGGGTCGCTTTCGATCGCAAGTCACGGTCACCCAGCCAGAGCAGTTTGTCCAACTCACCTCGGAAATCGCTGAGTGGTGCCTGGCCCGCTACCTGGACCGCTCCCGCGGACTGGTGTGCAAGCTGATTCAAGCCTCAGGGGGCAAACCCATTGTGAAGTTGGATGACAAACGCCGGGACCACCTGCCGCAAGGCCTCACCCCACTCTGGGTGGACGGAGTGGAGTATGAAGCCGACTTTGTGAAAATCGCTCTCAACGTAGTCCGGCCCGCCGGGGGTGGAGCCAACCTGCTGGCCGAGTTGCTACGCGGATGGTTTGGACCCAACGCGGGCAGCGCGGGGTCCCGCCACGAGGTGATGTTTGAAAAACAGGCAGGCCAGTGGTCCATGCTGGTGGCTGGCTAAAAGGGCAAATTTGAAACTACCCCCGGCAGCCCCCACTAAAGGCAAAAGCAAAACCACTCTGGCTGGGGTAGCAGATCTACTCACGTAAGGGCTAAGGCTGACGGCCTGTAGGAATTTTCGGGATTCACCCTCTTGGCGGCCGACCCGTCGCCAGCCAGCCCGGGGCCCACGAAGCGCACCTGACACGTATAACGCTCTGCTTTATTGACCCCGTTCGGGTGAGGCTCATCCTTGTGCACCAGTCGGAGGAATGAAAACTCCATGCCAAAGAACCATAGGAACTTCCGCGCCAAGATCAAAGCCCTCCGCGAAACCCCGTTTCCTAATACCTGCCAGGCTCCCCACTGTACACTCAGTGCGCGGACCCTCAGTGTTTGACTAATAAAGGAGAACTCGATTTGAGATTTCTAAACCGCTTTGTTTTATGCCTATTTCTGATGACGACCGTGGCCATGGCCGGGTTTGCCCAGGGGACTCCCTCCTTTGTGCCGGCCTGGCTCAACGACGGCAGCCCCCTCAGCGATGCCGACGTCAGCTCCATTGTCACCAACATCGGGACCCAGCAGGCCAACCCGGACCATATTCTGGTCGTCATTCACGGCCTGGGTAACAGTCGCGAAGCCAGCACTGCCAGCTATAACGAGCTGGCGCCCAGGCTGGTCAGTGAATTCCAAAAATCCAGACAGAAAGTGGCCGTGGTTGGAATTCAGTGGAATTCGGATGTCCCAATGGGCCTGTTCACGGCCGAAGCAAACTACCTGGACATGGTGGCCCGTGCCCGCAAAGTAGGCCACTGGCCCGCCCGCCAGGTGCTGCTGCAGGTGCAAAAGCAGTATCCCAAGGCGAAAATCAACATCTACGCCCACAGTCTGGGTTGCGAAGTTACCGCAGCCACCCTCGTTCCCGAGCTCACCTATGCGGACGACATTCCCAAAAGTGAGGCATTCCAGCCCACCCGAGATATCTACGCAAACATGGTCACGCTGGCCGGCTCCGACCTGGACTGGGATGTCTGGTTCAAGGGCAACGTCAACGCCCGTGAAACAAATCGACGCACTCAACTGACCTGGATGACCATGTCACCCTACGTCGGGGAAGCCGACAAGGACGAGACATTGAAACTGCGCAGAATGGTGCGCGGCGTGGCGGCTGGCTCGGCTCTGCCCCGCATGACCCAACAGCAGTATGACACCCTCTTTAAGGGTCGTATCATGATGTTCGACAACACCGAGATCCCTGCCGATCACGCCTTTACCAACTACTACAATGCAGCCCGACTGGCTAACATTGTCCCGGCCGCCGTATTCGTAGCCGATCCCAAGCAGCCCAAGCCCAAACTGTTCACCGAACTCGACGAAGTCTTTGCCATGCCCGACCAGGTCACGGCCCTGACCCCCTTTCTGGACAGCGCTCACCTGACCACCGCGGTGTACGCCCTGTGGCGCCTGGAGAAGATCAATTGTGGCGGCAGTCAGCATCTGTCCGATGAAACTTTGGAAAACATGGCCCGACTGATGGTCAATAAGCCGTCCACGGTGCGGAGCGCCTGCAAAGACTCGGCTTGCAAAACCATGAGCCAGGGACAATGGCCCACCGAGAAACAGCTCATTCGCGCCGGAGCTCCCAACTGGTAGTTCCCCGCTTCCGCTCCCCTGAAAAGTGCCTCGGAGGCGAATCCGGGGCACTTTTTATTTGGGTAAGCTCACATACGACACCGAACGACCGGTCACGTCCTTGCGCGACACCAGCGTCACAAAGCCCGCCCCAGACAGATCGCGTACAAAACGGTCGGCCTCGTCGGCCAGCATGGTGGTCATGCGCAAGAAATACTCATCTCTCACCACCACCCATGGTGCCGGTGCACGCCCTCCGTCGCGCTCAGCCTCACGGATAGCCCGGCGCAACACCTGAAAGGGATCTTCGGCGACCGCCAACTGGCTGCGCGCCATGGGCAGTTGGCGATACTTGCCTACCAGCGGAGCACTGGCACCGGTGATATCCTCCAGGCCACACACCACGTAGTCATCGGCCGCTTCCTGCAGCCGGTAGCTCAAATTGACCCTGGCGGCCACCACCGTGACCCGCTTGCCTAAACGCTTCAAGCGTTGCACCACTTCGCAAAAATCCCCATCTCCCGAAGCGATATAAAAGTGCTGGATTGGCTTGTCTCGAGCGTGCTCGAGAATGTCCAGACTCATGACAAAATCCACCAGATTCTTCACCGTCCGCTGGCTCTGATAGTCTTCACGAGAAGGCACGACCACTGGCGTCCAGCCCATCATGGCCCATTCATCCTGGGCGTGACGCGCGTTAGTGTGAATGGGATCCCAACTGGCATAGACGGCCTGGTGATGCCAGGTTTCCCCAGAACTCTCTCGGCAAAGACGCGTCAACCCGCGCGCCAACTTGCCCACATCCAGCGTCTGCCCATGAGACAGAGCCGTGTAGTAGAAATTCTCAAAGTCCACATAACAAGCCGCCGGTCCCCGCGCGGGCCGCACACCGGGCGAGGGAGCCTTCACTTCACCTTTCACTTCAGTTGCAGGTGGAGCCACCGGCTTAACCACTGCTGCAGGCCTGGGCTTGCTCTTCTTACTCACTCACCGCGCTTCGTCCCCAAACCAGCTCAGGACCTCTCTCAGGCCAACTGACCCAGGTACATTCCGCGGATACCCAGGTCGGGCTCCCAGTTACACACAAAGCCCGCTCCTTCCAGGGCCGACCTGTACTCGGCATGGGTATACATACGCAACTGATGGCGCTCGCTAAAGTGCTCCACCCCTTGGGGAGTAGCCAGCAGGTAGTGAAAGTCGGTATCATACAAAGTTCCGGTTGCGCAGCTCACGGCCATGCGGGTCAACTTAAAGTCTGGCTCATCCACAAAGGTAGCCATCACTCGCCCTGCCCGAAATTCCTCGGGCTGAATCCAGGTCTCCAGCGCCAACCAGCCACCCGGCTTGAGCAGGTCGGCCCAATGTGTCGCCGCTTGTGTCAACCGCTCCTGGCTGCCCAAGTAACCCACCGAGCCAAAAAAGCAGGTGAGCAAATCAAACGGTCCGGGTGCCGAAAAATCGGCCATATCGCCCTCATACAGGGGGGTCGCGGACAGCCGGCGGCGGGCCACTTCCAACAGTTCCGGCTGCAGATCCAGACCATGACACTCAAAGTGCTCCAGCAAATGCTCCAAATGCCGCCCCGTCCCACAGCCCAGGTCCAAAAGCCGCCCGCCCACCGCTTTGCCCTCCAGCCGCTCCAACAGGTGCGCAACCTCCCCCCTGTAGTCCTTGTCGGCATAGAGAGAGTCGTAGTAGCGCCCAGAGCGTCCGTACGATGTCATCGCTGCTCCACTTCGTCATGGACCGGAGCCCACCCTGGATCCGAGAATCAGCCATGCTAGTTGCGCGCACAACTAACGGGGTGATAGTATCCTTGCATGGACAAAAGCACCCGCGAAAAGATCGAAACCTGGACGCTGTTCCATCGCCTCCAACTCCGCCTGATGGAAGCCATGGAGAAAGAGTTTATTCAGGCAGGCCTTATCCCATACCGAAGCTACGATGTGTTGGTGGCCCTCCTGTATGCCCCCCAACACCAACTGCGCCTCAGCGATCTGGCCGATCAAGTCCTGTTGAGCCGCAGCGGTCTGACCCGCTTGGTGGACCGCCTTGAAAAGGAAGGCTACCTGCAACGCCTGAAAAGTGCAGAAGATGGACGAGGCATCTACGCCCAACTCACCGAGGCCGGCAATGCCGCCGTTCAAAAGGCCTGGCCCACTTACAAAACGCAGGTCGAAAAGCTCTTCGCCAACCCCCTCAGTGCGGGCGAACGCCAAACCGTGCGCGGCCTGTGCAACCGGCTGCTCGGTAGCGCCGCCCCTGATCCCGAAACTCTATTCTGGCAGTAGGTCTCCGGCCACCCCGGTGTCCACCCTGGAATCCAGCGAAAAATCCCAAATTCGTTCGGGGTGCGTCAAGGCGCACAAACATGACGTCCTTGATGGTACTGGCCGATACGGTATGGTCAGCCAGTTGGTGCTGGCCTGACGGGAAAAGAAAGAAACTCGCAAGGCACCGACTTCGTCTCGACTGTATCCCAAAAACACCACACTGTGCCCCAGCCCGCTTTTCCAACTGATGTTGACAAAATCACCAGGCAGGGCCTGTGCGGGCGCAATGGCCTGGCCCATTCCCAGGTACTGCACCAAGCTGTAGTGGGTTCCGTAGCCGTAGGCGTTCCACCAACCCCACGCCTTGACCCGGTCCTCCCTGCGCCCGCCGTCTGGCTCCTGCATTCTCAGGGCCTCGAGCCGCTCTTCGGAGAGTTGACCGCCTCGATAAAAACCGTATAGCTCGAACCCGAACAGTAACTGGTGGTGCGCGGCGGCTCCAGCAAGCCCAACCCAAACAGCCGCAACGGATAGCCGAGGGGAGACTCGGCCGGCTCAGCCTTAATGCCGGTAAAGTAGCCGCCTCCATCGGGAGCCGTCCGCTGGACCTCATCGATGGCCTGCAAAACAAAGGGATTGTAGCCGCAGGCAGCGGTCCCAAAGCGCTGCAAATGACTGCTATGCCGATACAATAAATGGAAAGGGCCGCCAACGGCCAAACCCACCCGATGAGCAACCTGAACGACACCATAGACCGCTACTTTGCGGCCATCCGCAGCAACGACCGCCAGGCCTGGCTGGACACTTTCAGCGATCATCCGGCCCTTGTTCACGTCGATCCGGTGGGTGCCCCCGCTCGCAACACCAAAGCCGAAATCGGAGCCTTCTGGGACCAACTCCACCAACTCTTCGATCGGGTATCCCTGCAGATCGTCAAAATCCACCCGGGACTACCCAATCAGGTGGCCCTCACCTGGGTGGGCCAGGGCACTGGCAAAAATGGGGTGGCCGTCCAATTTGAGGGAATCGATTTGATTCAGGGAGACGACCACGGTAAAATCCTGCGCCTGGACGCTTACTGGGACGCCAATGCCACCCTGGCCAGGCTGATGACCTGAGGTCCAAGGGTCCCGAGTGTCGACAAAATTTCAGCCCCCTGAACTATCTTTGACCATGTGAAAATCCAGCCGTCTGTGCAGCCCAACCTGCCCAAACCGCTCCACACGCCACCCGATCCTCCAAAGGATCCCGAGAAAGACTCGTGGTGGAAAGACGTGGGGTTGGGCGACTTCTTGGAAAAACGCCTCCACCTCACCCCCGAGCGCATCAACTCGACGGTCGAATCTTCCCGCGACCTGGGCAAATCGGTGGCTGTCTCCTGGCCCAACCTGCGCGACCAGGTCGAAAAAGTGCTGGGTCACCCCCTGCTCGGCCATCTGCCCGTAGAAAGCGATACCATGGCCGGAGCCGTCATGTACGGAGCCGGCACGCTGGGTTATGGAGTGGCCGGTATCGAAGGACTGGCCGGCGTGGCCAAGCTGATTTCGGGCTTTCGGCACGGCAGCAAAGCCCGCGTTCTCGAAGGCTTCCTCGATCTGACCGCCGGTGCGGCCATCGCCAGTACCCTTGTGGGCGCCGGTTCCGTGCCTCTGATTTTGGGACCCATAGCCGGCGGATTGGGCATCGCTCGCGGCGCCGTGAATGCCGTAAAAGCTTATCAAGAGGCCAATCCCGCCGCCCGCGTTCAGGGCATACTCGACGCCACCCGCTCCGCCGCAGTCATGTCCTCGCTATTGGGCTATTACCACCCGGCCGGTAATATCGTGGCCTGCGTGCTGGGCCCCGTGGCCGCCACTGTGCAGGCCTGCCGTGGCTACGTCCACCTCTCATCGGGCCTGAAAAAACATGACAAAGCCTCACAGCTCTCGGGTCTGGCCGACATCGGCGCCGCCGTGGGCATGACCATGACCTTTGGCGGCATGGCCATCCCCGGCATCACCCTCACGGTGGCCTCCACAGTAGCCAAACTGGCCTACAAAGTCTTTCCCGCCGTCGAACGCGGCACCAACAAGGCCCTCGGCTTCGCCAACCTGCCCCTGCGCCTGACCGTCCAAACCGTGGACGCCGCCGTCGACCCCGTGCTGGCCGTGGTGCGCCACTGGATAGACACGCACACGGATTGGCAACACGGCGAAGACTCCAAGCCCGACAAACCCGACAAACCCTAAGTGCGATGGACAGCTACGCCCAAAAACTCGTCGACCATTACCAGCAAACCTTCTCGGCCCCAACTCGGCAAGTCCGGCTCGAGGAAGGGAGAATCGCCTTTCTGCCCGGCCATTTCCGCATACTCGTCTTTCCTCACCAATCCCAGCAAGTGTATGCCACCTGCTGCATGTCTCAACCCCAGGATGAGCCGGGACTTGAACTGCACCTCGTTACGAAAAACAAGCCAGAGAAGGAACACGACATCGTGATGCTTCTCCACGCAGTGGCCGAGTATCACCGGACTGGCACCACCTTGGGTCTTGGTCACACCGTCAATTTTGGTATGCCCTGGCAGCCGGGCTCGCGATGCACCAAAGGATACATTTCGCTCCCTTACCTGTTCGGGCCAACTCTCGAGTGGCTCAAGAAACCAAAAGTCCGCTGCCTGTGGCTGATTCCAGTCACTCCGGCTGAGGTGGAATTCAAGAAACAGCAAGGCATTGACGCCTTGGAAGACCGCTTTGAAGGGACTCAATTCGACTACGATGATCCAATACGGTCCTCAGTTGCCTGAATAACCCCGGACCCATGCCACCGTCAGGCAGCTGCTAGCATATATGGTAGCATCCGCTAACACGGATGCTAGCATCAGCCGAGGCCCCAACCCTCCCCAGAGCTGTGGATTGGGGTGGACGCTCCGGGGGGCCGCTGTCGTCCTCCGCGGCCAGGTTTAGGAGGATGTGGACTTCACCAAGCCAGCAGGCTTCTGCCAGTCGCTTCTTGAATGGGCGAAGGGGCAGGATGGTCCCCCTCCGACTTCAGCCCGCAACGCGGGTCACTTCCAGCCGGCTTTAGCCGGAAGCGCGACTTTAGCCGCAAAACGAATCCACCGCCTTTAGGCGGTGGTGGCCCGCCCCTCAATTCCGTTTCGTGAGGGGACCCCTTATTAGTCTACAGTGACCGTTTGTGTCAGCCACTCAGGCCTTGGGCGCCTAAAGTGCTGTTTTTTAATGAGGGATCCGCAAGCTCAGAAGTGGTAGGAAATCGTACCCCCGTCCGATTTGAGGGCATTCACCCAATTTGCTTCTGAACCTGCCGCCAGAAGTGGGTTGGCATTGGTTTTTCCCCGTCATTCCTTGCCGATGCCGCAAATGGTTGGCGTTTCTCTGGTAGTCCAAGAGCAAAGCTAGCCGTGCGCCCTGCTCAGGGTTTCAGGCGGCGTCCCATTGGTCCCAGTGAGGAGGGCTCGGCTGTCACTTCTTTGAGTGTTAATGAAGAGTTGGTGGCGGTTTCCTTCGCTCATGGCAAATGCGCTCTGGTTGGACCGACTCTGCCTCAACAAGGAGCTGCGAAGCGAAAACCGAAAGGTTCAGTCCATGGAACTGGTTCTGGTTTTGTTGGCGGCTTGTCTCTTCGTCTGCTATTGCAGCAGTCGAAGCTTATGGCGTATGGCCAAAGGCAGCCGACGTTGGATCGACCTGGCTGAGGTTATTCTCTCGCTGCCCGCCGCCTACATGCTTTTCCAGGCACTTTCGCGGGGTGGCAACGACGCGGGCTACGCGGGCGGCGTCTACTTTACGTTTCTTTTCGTTGTGGTCGGGCTGCCCGTGAGTGTCATCATGAGCGTGGTTTGGCTGGCGAATTCGAATCAGAAGCCTCCGGCTTAGTTTCCCAGAGCGCCAGCAGTTTCCAACCGGAACCTGAAATCAAAAAATCAAAAGCTACTCGATGTCAAAGGCAAAGTGGAATATCGGGGGGGCGGATGGAATGATTTGGCTACGGTCTTGCAAACACAACGGTCACCTGGACGAGTTCTACAAGGAGAGGTACAGCGCTCCCAAAAATGCTCGCGAAGGCGCTGGTAATCGGCTGCGTGATTTTCACCCATGAATAGGAGAAGGACTCGTCAAACTGCCAATCAGCATTTTCATCTCAGGGGCTTACTTCGAGAAGTGGTAGGAGATCGTAGCCCCCCGTCTGATTTGAGGGTATTGACCGAATTTGCATCTGAACCTGCCGCCAGAAGTGGGTTGGTACTGGTTTTTGCCCGTCATTCCTTGCCGATGCCGCAAATGGTTGGCGTTTCTCCGTGGTAGTCCAAGAGCAAAGCTAGCCGTGCGCCCTGCTCAGGGTTTCAGGCGGCGTCCCATTGGTCCCAGTGTTCTGGAATCTGGCTGTCGCACGCGGAGAAGTGGGCGTCTTCGGCCAGGTTCAGCTGGGAGGAAGGCGGTGGAGGCGAGCGAGGTCGGGCCGGATAGAGTCCAATGCCCAGGTTTTTCAGGAGCCGCTGCAGCTCGTGTTGATCCATCAGGGTTTCCTTTGGGTCCACGTTTCTTGCTGGGGCGCCCGGGGCCACGTGGGCTCCGAATGATATGGAGTTGAGGCCCATGATCACATATCGCTGGATGGTTCGCCATGCGCTGGGCAACCTGAACCCCAGCAAAAAAGAAATCCCCGTCGTTCAAGACGACGCCGAGGAGCCGGAAAAAACCAGCGCAGGTGGGCTAAGTGGCCCCGCAGGGGTTCTCGGACTCGGGCTCCGGCAGGGCCATCGGGTGTGGTAGCCAGGTCCCCGACGAATGGGATCAGTGGGAGGCCGCCTAACCCCTTGAAGGGCACACGGTGTGCTTTGCTTTTGGCCCGCGCGCGAGAAACACCCACCATTCGGACGACCCGCAGGCAACTTGGCCTCTCTTCGCTGTAGGTCGCTAGCCCACAACCGACCGCTTCGCGCCATTAGTTGCCCTTTGGCGCCGGCCGCGACTTAACACTGAACGGGCAATTAGTGTTTCTGACTCCTTCCAATCAGATAGGTTGACCAGATTGACTGGCGTTACCAGTGGTCGCGGAGAGTCAGTCGAAGTATCTGGACTTCAGCCACTGTCTGAGTTTCTCTCCGCGCGCTCGGCGAGCTCTGCGGTTCAAATCGTTGTAGATACTGAGGTTCAGGTTGTTTCATGGGCATTGATGCTAGCATCAGCCGAGGCCCCAACCCTCCCCAGAAAAAGGGGCCTCACATGCGAGATTTCCAACCCTCCACCCACTGCTTTACCTGCTCCGCGCTTAACTCGCCCACTTGCAGCTGGCTCAGTTCCTGAATCAGTTCGTTGCCATCAAAAAAGAGGCTCATCTGCTGGCGTCCATCGCGTTTGGGGCCGGAGTTGCGGGCTTCCTTCTCCAGCTGAGAAAGTAGCTTTTGGGCCCGTTCCAGCACCCAGGCGGGCAAGCCGGCCAGTTGACCCACATAAATGCCGTAGCTACGGTCGGCGCCGCCGGGAACGATCTTATGCAAAAACACCACCTGATCGCGGCTCTCCTGCACGGCGACGCGCTGATTGGCAATGCCCGAATAGTCTTTGGCCAGGGTGGTCAGTTCATGAAAGTGGGTGGCAAACAGGGTGCGGCAGCGGCAAGTCAGATACAGATACTCAGCGATGGCGCGGGCCAGGGCCAGTCCGTCGTAAGTACTGGTACCGCGGCCGATCTCGTCCAGGATCACCAGCGAGCGTGGGGTGGCGTGGCGCAAAATGTTGGCCGCCTCGCTCATCTCCACCATAAAGGTCGACTGGCCCAGATGCAGGTCGTCACTGGCGCCCACCCGGGTAAACACGCGGTCGTGAATGCCCAGGCGGGCCGACTGAGCCGGCACGAAAGAGCCCGTTTGGGCCATCAGCACAATCAAGGCCGTCTGGCGCAAATAGGTGGATTTTCCGCTCATGTTGGGGCCGGTCAGTACCACCAGACGGCGCTCGCTGTCCAAAAAACAGTCATTGGGCACGAACCCGGCCTCCAGGCTGCGCTCCACCACCGGGTGGCGGCCCCCCTTAATGTCTACCACCTCTTCTTGCACCAGATTGGGGCGAACCCAGCGGTAGCGCACGGCCGCCTCGGCCAGGGCCGAGTAAACATCCACTTCGGCCACAGCCCGGGCGGCCCGGCGCAATCCCTCCAGATGTTGAGCCACCTCGGTGCGCAACTGCAAGAAAAGGTCATATTCTAACTCGCGGATCTTCTCTTCCGCTCCCAACACCTTGGTCTCAATCTCTTTCAATTCGGGGGTAAAGTAGCGCTCGGCGTTGGCCAGGGTCTGCTTGCGAATGTAGTGGTCGGGTACCAGTCGCAGGTGCGACTTGGTCACCTCCAGATAGTAGCCAAAGACCTGGTTGTAGCCCACCTTCAGGCTGCGAATGCCGCTGGCTTCGCGCTCTTTCTCTTCGATGGCGGCGATCCAACTCTTGGCCGACGAGCAGGCCGTCCTCAACTCGTCCAGCCCCTCGTGATAACCCGACCGAATCAGGCCGCCCTCGCGCAAACTCTGGGGGGGGTCTTCGGCCAACCCGCGCTGCAGCAATTCCAGCAGCGAGGGGTCCACTTCCAGGGCCTGCTGCAGGCGCGGCCAACTGCCGCTGGCCGGCAACTGGCGGCGCAATTCCGGCAACACCACCAGCGAGCGCAACAGGGCCAAAAGGTCACGCGCGTTAGCGCTCTGATACACCACCCGGGCCAGCAGGCGCTCAATATCCTTGACCGGACCCAGTGCCTGCCTCACCTGTTGGCAAGTATAATAATCATCCACCAGGGCCTGCAGCGAGTCCTGACGTTGCTCAATCTGAGGTCGGTCCAACAGCGGGCGAGTCAGCCACTGGCGCAGCAAACGTGCCCCCATGGCCGTAACCGTGTGATCCAGCGCCCACAGCAAGCTGCCGCGCCGTTCTCTGCCCATCAATGTCTCGCAAACCTCCAGGTTGCGCAGACTGGTGGTGTCCAGGGTCATAATCTCCGAAAGCGAGTAGCCTCGCGGAGCCTCCACGCTCTGCTGGTCGCGACCGGTGGTCTCCAACAGATAGCTCAGCAGGGCGGCCGCCGCCATGGTGGCCGCCCGCCGGCCCACCAGGTCGCACGACTGCAGCGACTTCAAGCGAAACTGTTTCTTGAGGCTCTCTTCCGACTGCTTTAGCGTTAGCGAAAAGGCCCGCTGGCACACCGCCACGCCCTCGGCCCGAGCCAGATTGAGCAGGTCACCCACGGCCGGCGTTCCCTCCCCGGCCAACACCAGTTCGGAGGGGCGAAAGCGATAGATTTCCTCGGCCAGGCGCGCTTCCTGATTGGGCAATTCGGTACATACGAAGTCCCCCGTAGTCACATCGCAGGCCGCCAGGCCCACTTCCTCGCCATCGGCCAGCAGGCACAGCAAGTAGTTATGGTTCTGCTCGTCCAACATTTGAGGGTCGAGCACTGTGCCGGCCGTCACCACCCGGGTCACCTCGCGGCGTACCAATCCCTTGCCCGGTGCGGCGGCTTCCATCTGATCGGCCACGGCCACCCGGTGACCCTTTTCAATCAAAGCCCGCAAATAACCGTCGATGGCAAAGTGAGGCACGCCGGCCATGGCCAGGCGCTGTCCGCCGCCGGCCTCCTTGGCCGTCTGAACAATGTCGGCGTCGCGGGCCATGGTCTCGGCATCCTGCCCATACGCTTCAAAGAAATCGCCCACACGCATCAGCATCAAGCAGCCGGGGTGTTCATCTTTCAGTTGGTAATATTGCAGAAATAATGGAGTTAACTGGCTTCGGTCCATAGGTTGAGGGCGGTTCGACTCGCCCAGGGGAACTGCCTCTTGGGGCTCGAACGAGGGCCCATGGACACAACCGAAATTCTCACTCGGATTGCGCATCGCCACCCGATGCTGCTAATCGACAAGCTGACCGAGGTCATCGACGACCGGGCCACGGGCATCAAGCAACTGAGCCACAACGAATGGTTCTTTCAGGGGCACTTTGGCGACGACCCCGAGATGCCCATCAGTCTGCTTTTAGAAAGCATGGGCCAGACGGGCGCGGCGGCCATCTTAAGTAGGCCTGAAAACCACGGCAAGTTGCTCTTTCTGGCCAGTCTTGACCAGGTCAGTGTAGAACGCGCCCCCACTCCTGCTCAAACACTGCGCTACGAATGTCAGCTGCTGCGCTTTCGTGGCCAGGCTGGCAAGACTCAGGTTAGTTGCTATATCGGCGAAGAGCGTGTAGCCTTTGCAGAGTATACTTTTGTGCTGTCGGACGGGCCAGAAAATGGAGCTCCGGTCCGATAGAAGGAACTCACTAGGTGTGCGGGAAACAAGGCGCGCCTTGAGGACTACAACGTAGGACGCTTTGACTGGAAGGAGCCGCTGGCGATGGAATTGGATGAGATGTTTTTGATGTCGGAACCCATCTTTGAAGAAGAAGAAGAAGACGACGACGACGAAGAAGAAGACGACGACGATGCCGACGACGACGACGACTTAGACGACGAAGAAGAAGAAGAAGCTGACGAAGAAGACTAGCTTTCCTCGGTCTCTCCCCTCAGCTCAGGCTGCCCCTCCCTGACCGGGTCTTCGGACTCGGCAGGGCAGAGGGGGAGGGTGAAGGAGAAGGTTGCCCCGCACCCCGGAGCGCTGTTCACAGAAATGGCTCCGCCGTGTCCCTCCACCACTTTGCGGGCGATGTAAAGGCCCACACCCACCCCGTAGTGAGTGCGCCGATTTCCGGTGTCGAGCCGGTGGTACATTTCAAATATCTTCTCTTGCTGATCATGGGGGATCCCTACCCCCTCGTCTCGCACCCAACAGTAGACACTGTTCTGCTCCACGCGGCAGCCCAACTCCACGGTGCCTCCCGGCAATGAATATTTTTGCGCGTTCGACAGAAGATGTTCCAACACCGAGCGAATCCGCTCCGGGTCGCACAGAGCCCAACACGGTTCAGGGGCGGTGACGACCTGTTGGACCTTCTGGTTGGAGTTTTCCGCCAGGCACTCGCTGAAAAGTGCCCCTAGCTCCACCGGACGAGGCCGAATTTCCAAATCTTGCGAGCGCATCTTGGCCGCTTCCAGCAACTCCTGAATCAACCGTTGCAGTTGATCGGCCTGGCCATTGACCACACTCACGATGCTTTGAATCTTGTCCATATCAAACTGGCGGGCTTTGCGGTGCATTAGGGTCTGCAGATAGCCCTTCATGCTGGTCAGGGGAGTGCGCAACTCGTGAGAAAGAGTAGCCGTAAAGTCGCTGCGCAGATTCTCCAACTCCCTTTGCTTGGTGATATCGCGCAACACCACGGTCACGGCCAGCCCGCTGGAGGTAGTCAGCCTGGTGGCAGCCAGATAATTGACCACCAGCACATCGACGGGTGGCTGATTGACTCGTTTCAGGTTGACCTCAAAGGACGGCACCAATCTGCGCCGCTGCACCTCCTCACTCCAGGAAGTGCCCTCTGGCAGGGGAATCAGGTCGGCCAGCGCCTTGCCGGGAAGCAAATCAATGGCCAGACCCAAGATCTGCCCGGCTGCGCGATTTCCGCTCACCACCAGGCCGCTGCGATCGACCAGCAAAACTCCATCCTCCAGGCTTTCGATCACGCTGCGATTGACCCGAATCCGGGTAAACAGCTCCTGGTAGAGGGACCAGTTGGCCCACGAGATCGACAGCAGAGGCACGATCGACAGCAGTCGCTCGCGCACTTCCTCCAACCGGTCCGGGGCCGGCTCCAACCACATCTGCACCACCATCAACACCGGCTTAGGCAGGTCGACGGAAGCCTCGTAGCTGGCCTCCACCTTGAGAAAGTAATGGTGCTCTCCGGCCGCGTTGGTCTCAATCCAACAGGCGGCCGAGCCGGCAAACCCCCTCCGTCGCTGTGGGGGAGGGTTTTGGCCGGCGGTCCACACAAACTCCTCACCGTCCTGTACCCACAGCGAAAGAGTCTTAGGGCGCAAGCTCGGATCCAGAGCCTGGCGCAGGCTGTCTGCCCAGCCCTCCAACTCCACCTCGCCCAGACCGTCTTGAGCCAGCCTCTGCAACAGTCTTCGCTGCACATCCACGCGCTGGACGGCCTGGTGATAGCTGGCCTCAGCGTGTTCCTTCTCCTTTAAGCTGGCTTGCAGAAAAAGCAAATGCTCGGCCAACCCCGAAAATTCACCCGGCAACGAATCAGCCTGACCGGCCACCAGCCCTTCCAGGGCGCGCGTTAACTGCTGGGCGCCTCGCCATCCCCACCACAAAGAAAGCCCCCAACAGAGAGGAACCGCTATCATCCAGGCTCTAGAAACTTCTGCCGACCACCCCCCCGGGTCAGGATTGAGCTGCAAATAGGCTAGCCAGGCCAACAAGCCCAAACTGGCCACAAAGGGCAGCAGCGCCACGCGCAGCAGCAACCGTTGCAGGCCTCGGGCGGTTGAGCGAGGCAGTTTCCCAGAAGGACTGGGCGTCACAGAGTTTCTATGGTGAGATTCTGATTGGTATAAATGCAGATTTCACCGGCGATCTCCAGCGATCCGCGCACAATGGCCTCGGCCGACATTTCGGTATTGCGCAGCAGTCCCCGTGCGGCCGCCAGGGCAAAGCCTGAGCCACTGCCCACCGAAGCAATTTGATCGTCGGGCTCCAGCACTTCGCCCGTGCCCGAAAGCACCAGCACGGTATCCTTGTCGGCCACAATCAGCATCGCCTCCAGGCGTCGCAAAGACCGTTCCGTCCGCCAATCGCGCGCCAACTCCACGGCCGCCCGCCGCAACTGACCGGGAAACTCTTGCAGGCGTTTCTCAAAGCGGTCAAACAGGCTCAACCCGTCTGCCGCCGACCCGGCAAAGCCTCCCAAAACTTTGCCGTCGGCCATGCGCCTGACCTTACGGGCCTGGCCTTTGATGATCATGTTGCCCAATGTGACCTGGCCGTCGCCCCCCATGCAGACCTGGTCGTGCTTACGAACGCACAAAATAGTTGTGGAAAGAATTCGCATTGATGCCGTTTCGACACCTCAGGTTGCTCCCCCCTGGCCCAAAAAAACTTTGGACATAGAATGCTCATGCCCAGTTCAACACCTGCCGACGGGCCTGTGCTGTAATGCACCCACACCAAGTTAGGAGCAACACCACAGCATGTTTTCAGTCACCCGAATGGAAAAGATCCACGGCCATCCCTGGGTGAGGGCCGTGGCCGAAGTTGAAATGCAGGGCCTACGCCTGCGCGGCCTCAAGCTAGAAGAACACGCCGAAGGCTGGCGGCTCACTCCACCGGGACGCAGAGTGCAGGGGGTGTGGCAAACTCTCTTCAGCATCCAGGATCGCAGACTGGAAAAGGCCCTGTTGGAGTCGCTGAGGCTGCGTCATGGGTGATCGAGAAGCCCTGATGTGGCTTACCCTGTGCCCGTCGCTCGGGCCCGCCTATCGAAGCTTTCTGCTCAGCCATCCCAGCCCTCAACAAGCGGTGGCTCTGGCCCGGGCCAAAAACATCAGCGGTCCACCCTATGAAGCCATGCAAAATGCATTGCGCACGCCCTTCGTCACTCGCTACGAGGCCAGCTATCCGGCCCGACTGCAGCACCTGACCTACCCACCTCCCCTGCTCTTCTACCGGGGCAACCTGCAACCGCTGGCAGACCAGCCAACCTGCGTGACCGTGGTGGGCACTCGCCGGGCCACGCCCCGGGGTCGTCAACTGGCCACCCGCTTCGCCACGGTCCTGGCCCAGGCAGGCGCGGTGATCGTCAGTGGTCTGGCCCGAGGCATCGATTGCGCCGCCCATTGGGCCTCCCTGAATGCCCCCAACCCCTACCCGGTAGCGGTGATGGCATGCGGCCTGGATGTCTGTTATCCATCTGAAAACATGCAACTACTCCAACAAATTGAAGCCCACGGCATCGTTTTCAGCGAATACCCGCCCGGCACTCCCGCCCAGGCCTTTCATTTTCAACAACGCAACCGACTGCTGGCGGCTCTGGCCCAGGCGGTGCTGGTGATCGAGGCCCCCGCTCGCAGCGGCGTGATGCTCACGGTCGACCACGCCCTGCATCTAGGCCGCGATGTATTCATCTTGCCAGGAGCGCTTGACCAGCCCAACTACGAGGGAAACCTCAAACTACTCCAGGAAGGTGCCCTGCTGGCGCGCACCCCTTCTGACCTGATCACCCAACTGCCTGGATTAGTCGTCAGCCGAGAATTATCCAAGCAAGGACCGGCCTTCCCTCAAGATTGGGCCCGGCGCCTGGGACTGGAACTGCCCGAGGCGCTGGCTCGACTCAGCCACTGGGAAAGAATGGGCCAGATGACACGAGACAGTCAGGGCTATTTCAGTTGGTCCGGTCCTGGGGTCGGAGTTGGGGGTAGTTGCTTGCGGGCGGGGATCGGCGGCAGCCCGGTGGGGTCAAAAGGTATCGTCTCGAACTGATAGACGTGCTTGAGTGCGTCCAGGGTCTCGGGCTGAGGCGACTGGTAATACATTTTCAAGGCCAGCTTATGAGCCTCTTTGAGGCGATTGAGATTGACCAGGCAGACAAATCGGCCCATCTGACCCGGAAGATCGTCGGGCTTGATCTTGAGTAACTCTTCATAGTAGCCCACTGCGATCTCCGGGTGCACTCCCGGATCGCTGAGTTCGGCCAGCAAAAGATAAGACTCCGACATCTGGCGGGAGATGTCAGAACTGCGAAAGGTAAACATGCTCTCCAGGGCCTCTGCCGGGAAACGCTGCACGCAGGCCAACAACAACCGCTCTCGCTGAGACTTCTCGCCTGGGGCCACAGCCATTTCGGCCAGGGTAGTGTAGAAGCTAGGATAGTTGACCGGATCGCACTCCAGAGCCTTGTGCAAAGCCTCTCGGGCCTGCGCGGGCTTGTGGTTGGCCCGCAATGCCTTGGACAACAGGTCGTAGTGAACGGCCCGATGCGAATCCAGGCGCACCGCCCGCTCGGCTACGGCCAGGTATTCAGTCAGCTTGACGGGCGGGGCCTTCAGGGACAGCGCGGCCGAATAGGCCAGGCCCAAATGGTGATAGTAACTGGCCTGGAAGGGATTGAGCTGTAAAGCGCGCTTGTCGCACTCGATAGTCTCAACCACTTTGCCCCGCTTGAGAAGCTCCTCGGACAGGTCCGAATAGTATTGCCCAAAGGCCCAGCACAAATTGAGAGCCGATCCCACGCCCATCACCGTGATCAACAGATAGCAGATGAGCACTCGGGGCCTCAGGGTCCATGCATGGATCGGCTGATCATCTGCCACGGCGGCGGCCGCCAGAGCCACTGGCTGCTCGGGCCAGGCCAGGGCCAGGGAGTAGCCCAACCAGGCGGCCCAGGTGATTGTCAGAGTGGGAAACTGCCACTGCACGTCCACCGAGGCGCACAATGTCAAGATCACAGAGGAAGTGATCGCATCCAACAGCGCAGAAGGGTCCCCCTCGGCGGAAAGACGCACCAGACCCCGCCCCACGCCGCTCAGCCATAGCCCGGCCAACCCAGCCAACAGCACCGTTCCAGGAATGCCCAACTCGGCCCAACAACTGAGTACGGACGAGTGCGCATATTTGGAAAACCACCGTTGATCCTGCTGATAGCTAGGATAGTAACGATGAAAACCGCGCGGTCCCACGCCCAGCCCCGGATTTTCCAAGCCCATCAATACGGCCGCCCGCCAAAACTCCAGCCGCGACAGCAGACTGTAATCCGTTCCCTCGGACAGGTCGCGCACTCGGCTTTCTACATTGGCCTGAGCGTCAGCGCGCAACGAGGTCATCGTGGCAAACGCGCCATAGGACAGCCAGGCCGCCGCGATCACCAGAATCAGGCCGTCCCCGCGCAGGCCCGAGCGGTAAGCTCCCAACGCCACAATCACAAAGGCTCCCGCAAAAGCCAACCACCAATGGGTTCCCAGCCAGTAGGTCAGCACCAAAACCAGGCTGACCGTCGCCGCGCCCAGCAAGTGCCGGAGACGCATTGGCTGAGTGCGCAAAAATCCGCCCAACCACCAGCGGAAGCCCAGGCAAACCACGGCAAATAGCCAGGCCGCCCGAGTTGCCGTTAGCAATAGAGTGGTTAACACCGCCGCGCCGGCCAAAAAGGAGGCAAACTGCACCAGTCGCCGCTGGTCTTTCCGCATGTAGTGATTGAGCAGCCAGGGCAGGGCCGCCGCCATGAAGGTGGCCGTCATGTTGGGCTGGTGAAAAGTCCCGGTGAGTCGGCTATCGTCCTGCGGGAAACGGATATAGGTGTCGATCGAAAGCACGGCCACCACAGTGGCGGCCAGTGACAGAGCAGCCGGCAACAAAGTCCGTGGGGTAATCGCGAATGCCAGCAAGGCCACCACGTTCAGCAAAGCTGTGTCGGCCACCGTCTGGAGCGCCTCAAAGGGGTGGCTGCAGTTGAGCGCCGAAATCACAGCTATGGCCTGAAAGGCCCACGAAGCCAGCCACAATTTTCGCCCCGCCACCGGCACCTGAACGCCCACCAGCACCGTGAAGCCGGTTAAGACCATCAGCCAGGCACGCAGGAAATACGGCCCCATGCCCAACTGGAAACCCGAATCCACCCGGGCCAAACTCATCGACAGGACAGGGTGATTAGGATTGGGCGGGAGCTGATTGGAGAGGTTGACCACCACTGCCGCCAGGCCCGGCAGCACCAACAATAGCACAAACATGGCCTTGGTTAACTGGACGAAAAGCCGGTCAAAAAGAAAGTCAAGAAATCGCTGTATCGAGTCCACCCGCCAGTTAGCTTGGTGTAACGGCTTGCAATACCTGCTCAAAATTGGGTCGGACTCGATCCATTGTATAGCGCAGAGCCCCGAAATTTGCACCGGTCTGACCGATGGTCACCAGAAAGTGGAACGAGTCCACCGACTGAATGACCACAATGCCGCCAGCACACTCAAGGACCCAGTACTGAGGAGAATCAGAAAACGCCTCCAGAAAGCTCACCGTTTCCAAGATAAACTCCGACAATCGCTCCCGCGTAATGGGGTCCTTCACTTGCTCGCAAATGGGATACCCGTCGCGATTTAGCAAAAACACCGACGATACACTGCGAGTCTTGGCCAGGGTTTGTATCAACCCATCCAAACTGGCCAGCAAAGGTTGGTACAGCTGGGCAAAATTTTGACCCGAGTCGACACTCTCAGCAAGGCCCTCCACGGACTCGGGAGCCGCCTCCTGAATCTCTTCTGGGATCGGATCGATACAGGCCACGGCCTGCTCGTCCGGCAGGGGAAGCGGTCCATCGTCCCATAACTCCCCAACTGCCACCGGCTCTGGCTCAGGATCGAGCACCAAAGCCACCGCGGACACCGGGTCCTCGGGCTCGGGGTCCGGCAGATCTCCCACCAGAGTGGGCGTCAGATCCAGGGTCATATCTTCGTGATGAGCATAAGCATCCAACAAGGGTTCGGCCGCCTCTGTCAGATGCGAGAGCACCCGCGGCGGGTCATCCCACAAGGCCGGCCCGCGAGCGGAAACCGGCTCTTCCGGGCGGATATAGAGTTCGGGGGCAGGCATCATGTCGACCAACAGTTGCAGCGGTGCCACCGTGGACTCTGGGTGGTCCACCTGGTGTACCGGTTCAGGTTCGTACCCCCCCATATCCAGTGCGCTGGGCGTAAACACCCGCTCGATCTGAGCTTCTATCAGCCCGGCCTGAACCTCCGGAGCCTCGCTCAGGTCCTGGCCAGGGTCGAGCGGCTGCGAAACCTCCAGTCCGGCCAGCTCATCCAGTTCGTAACTGACCTCCGCCTCGGACGAGTATCCGTCCACCTCAAGACTTTCTTCATGGGACTCATAAACGCCCATATCCACCGTCATATCCAGCCCCATGTCGCTAGCGACCGTGGTTTGAGCCTGAACCTCCGCAGCCTGAGCCTCGGCCTGGGCCGCAGCGGCTCGCTGGCGCCCCAGTTCCACCAACTCCAGTTGGCGCTCCCGTTCGATCTGACGCTGCCGGTCCTGATCGGCCAGGTAAGTGCGGCGAGCCTCTTCCAGCATGTTCAGGCGCGACAGCACTTCCTCACAGTAGGTCAGCCGTTTGCGGGTTTCCCCAATGTAGTAGCCAAAAGTTGGGTCGCCTGAATTGGCGTCCTGAATGGCAACAAGCTCCTGGCCCTCGCGCAGGACCAAAGACCGGGCGATACTCAAGCGCACCCGAGCCAGCGACAGTTCGTCGTTGCCGCATCCCTCCACCAAAACTTCTTCGATGTCTGGCGGCAGGGTTGTTTCGCTGGCCAACTCTCGGGCAAAGACGTGAGCCTCCGGGTAACCCGGCTCGATTTCAAAAAGGGTGCGCAACTCGGTAATGGCCTCTTGAAACAGACCGTGGTGGCGATACATTTGAGCCATGCACAAATGAGCTTCGGCTACCGACTCATCCTTAAGCACTTTTTGATAGGCTTCTAGCGCCTCAAGACGCAACCCTCGCCGAAAAGCGGTCTCAGCCAGAGCCAGCAGCCCGATGGAATTATCGGGCGCTTTCTCACAGATGAGACGAAGCTTTTCCAGCTTCTGCTCGAGGGTGGTTTTCTGCTCAATGCCTCGCATCATGGCCAGGGCTCCTCTCGCACGACTCTTAGCCGGATGATGCGGCCACCTGTCGCTGCAAACATTCGTGAACAATGGCCAAAAGCCCTAGGGGACTGAAGGGTTTAGATACCTGAGCATCGGCTTCTGAGTTGACCACCTCGGCCAGTTCCTCTTCGCTCAGTTGATGGGTCATCAATACCACGGCCGAACCGTGAGTCGCCGGCTCCCGTTTGAGTATCGCACACAGCTCAAGAGCATCCGAACCAGGCAAAGACAGGTCCAACAAAACCAGATCAGGCGGAGCATCTCGAGCCACCTGCATGGCCTGCTCCGAATCGTGAACAGTCATCAGTTCGAAACCGAAATCCTCCAGCACAACCTGAATCACTTCGCAGGTGACGGGGTCGTCCTCCACCACCAGAATCCGCTTGGATTTCATGCCAACATCGCCTCCACGGCTGATTTCGACTTACGAATCTCCAGGCGCAGACGGCCCAGGTTGGCATTGGCCTTAGCCACCACCACCAGAACGCAGTCGTTGGCCAGCTGTTCAGCCGTGATCTGACAGTCGGCGAATTCGAGATACTGTTGGTGCAGGGGACTCTTCCCCAATTCGTCCACCAACTGCATGCCCAACTGAACAGCCCTCAGTACCAGCATGCCTATGGCACCACTGTCAGGCTCTTCGTTGAAAAACTCCTCGATCAGCAGGCCTTGATCGTCCAGAATCAAAGCCCCCCGGACGAGGTCTACTCGACAAAAATTTTCCAGAACGCGCTTGAGGTCGGTCACGCTTTAATCTCCATGAGGATAAACAACGACCTCCTGGTTTTCCAACAGTCCCAGTTCACTGAGGATTTTCTGGGGAATCTCCAGCATCAAATTCTTTTTCGAAACACCCTTGGCCTTGTATACCCCCAACAGCCGTCCGTCCATGTCCTCGATGGCCACCTGAAAGGCCGACTTACCGTTATAACCCCAACCACGAGCGTACTCAAGGTCCAGATTGACGGTATCTTTGCTCGCAAACATGCCGCCCACCGGCTTGACCGTCAATTGAATCATCTTGTCCAGATCGTCATTGGCGCGCCGACTGCGGGTATCCAATTCGTGGGACTTTTCCGCGAAAACATGCACCACGGCACCCTGCGAGTAGACGTAATCAAACAGATTGGTAATCACTTCACGACCACACAAGACTTCACCATACTGAGAAATAAACTGGTCGTGAATGGGCTCCCCTTTTTCGAGCACCACCACAGCCCGGCCGTCGGCCAGGTCAAACTGCAAAAACCCGGAGTGGGAATCGTGAGTCATATTGTCGAGAACTTTCTTCAGCTCTTTCTTCTTGACCTGATAGTCCCTATAGAGAGGCTTGAAAGCAAAAGAATTGCCCAGCACCGAGGCCAACCGGCCCGAGAGAATGTACGACCAGGCCAGCACACGACCGGTGCCGCCGGCCATATTCATTAAGCGGTCCGGCTTGGCCACTTTTACGTCGCCCCGAGAGTCAACCATCTCGAAAGCTCGCACCTGATCGCCATTGGCCACAAAGACGTAGGCAAACTTACCGGGAGAAAGCTCAAACTTGACGTAGCCAGAAAACCCATCCGCACACAGGTTGTCTACCATCGTTCGCAAGTCTGAACCCGTAAGAAGCACGCCTTCTGGCATCAGCGGGTTGCCCTTGGGGAGATTAATGTCCGAGTCCTCCGTTGGTCGTTACGAATACTTATTGTCTACTGGGGCGGCTTCTGAAAAGGATTAGAAGCCGCACCACCCTTGGTCAAGTCCAATGAAATCGTGCGACTGGACTTTTTCACAAAGTCTGGCAGCACCTGTTCGTCCGTCTCGCTCGAGGTCGCTCGCCCTGGTTCTGGGTCCGACCCACTTCCCCCTGTATTTGAAGTGGCAAAAGGACTGCCTCCTGGCAGCCCAACCCCAGGCCGCCCTGGAGGCGGCGAGGCATCGGAGGCGCCAGAAGTTTTGCGCAACAGCGCTTCCCAAGCATCTCCGCCTCCCGAAGCGGGTCGAACCGGGGGGGGTGGGGGCGCCGAGTCCTGCTCCGTGGCCGGCAGGGCGCGGGCTTCGCCGCTCTTAAAAGGGTTGGGCGGCTCGCTTTCGTTGGAACGGACGCGCTGTAACAGGTCCGCCCACCCCCCTGGACCCGAAGCTCCAGCGCCGGCAGTAGGAGGTGGCGGAGGGGCAGCCCCCCCGAAGGAAATCGGGGCAGCCTTCACGGCTGGCTTGGCTACGTCATCCGGGGCAGCAGCGCCCTGACGACTCCCCAAAGTGTCTCCCGCACTTGGACTGGGTGGAGGAGGCGGCGGCGGCGCGCTTCGCGTTGGCGGCGGGGGTGGCGGAGGCATCACGGCGGTGGGCGGTGGAGGGGGCGGAGCAGAGCCTCTCTCAGCTCGGGCCGCCATGGTCGCCGGGTTAGACGAGGTTTCCTCGGCCAACAGGGCAGAAGCGTCTGAGTTGACGCGGGCTTGGCGCTGAGCTGCGGCAGCCGCCAAACGGTCGATCTCCAGGTCCATCGTGCGCCCTCTGGCGCCCTTCATTTCCAGGAAGCCCAAGACTCCCACAGCCAGCGTAAGCAACCCGAAAGAAAAGCTCAGGGCGGCATGGTTCTCGATCAGAATCGTGGGCGGAGCGGCCCACGCAGAGGTTGTACACATCAACCCAAAACTCAGACCTGCGTAAGATTTTCCTGACTTCAAAAAGTCCACCACACTCTTCCCTTCCACGTTCCGTGGGTTATTCGCTGAGCGAACATGCCAAACCTACTCTGGGTGCGCTCTCAATGCATATTTGATAAAGACTCAGGACTCCTTCAAAAAGGGTCCCAACATCTTTTCAAAGCAGGCACAAGGCCCAGGGCAGGTTTACATTCTCTGCGACAGAGTCTCGATCCGCTGGGCCACGTCGCGGTAGCGGATATCCACCACAAAGCACTCTTGGAATGCGTGCATGGCCTCCTTGTAGCGCTCCAAGTCTTCTAACGTGCAGGCCAGGTTGAAGCGAACCTCCAGCAAGTCTTCGTCCTGATATCCTGGCGAATCCAGAGCAATTTGAAACTGGCGCACGGCCAGATCACTGTAGCCTTGCTGCGAGAAGCATAAGGCCAATTGATTGCATGCGGCCAGATACTTGGATGGGTCCTTGGCGGCCAATCCATACTCGAGAATGGCCTCTTCCACAAATCCCAACTGTTGGTAAAACTTACCCAGGCGCAGATGGGAGTTAGCGTCACCCAAACGAAATCCGGTCACCGACTTATATTCGCGAATAATTTTGGAAACCAATCCCTTGGAAAAGATCTGGCGCGCGATGTCGGCGGCATCTTCCAGGCGACCTTCCTTGGCGTAAATGATGGCCACTCGCGACAAGGATTCGGGTCGACCGGGTTCCTTCTCCAGCACCTCGTGATAAATAGGCCGGGCTTCTTCAAACAATCCTTGATGAAAGAGCACGTCGCCCACCCGCTCCAGGTAAGGCACGTTGTCTTGAGCCGTGCGCAACAACTCGTCCAACACGGGTCGGGCCGAATCCAACCCTCGATGCTCAACCAGCTTGTCGGCCAGCGAGAACAGAATCTCGATGCCCTGCTCCACGCGGTCGTGGGCCAGCGCCTGATCGGCAGCCCGACGCAAAAACTCCAGAGCCCGATCAAACTCTTTGAGCACCAGGTAACTGTGCGAAATCTCTTGCAGAGCCTGAATGGCCCGATCCCACTGATCCTGGCGCTCCAAAATCGAGGCGATGCGCTCGCGAACTCCCAATGCCATGCTGGGCTTGCCCATATCGGCTAACTGCCGCTGAAGCAATTCCAGTTGCTCCACACCCTCCAACACCACCTTGTAGCGGAAGAAGCCGTCGACCAACTTGACAAAAATGGCGTCGGCGGACTCTTTGTGGGAATGCTGCAAATAGCCCAGCACGATCTCCAGGTAAGCGGCCTGGGCCCGAGGCCAACCGTCGTTATCGCGAATCACATCGGCAATGCGCTCGCGGTATTCCAGCGACGTCTCCCATTGTTCATTGGCGGCAAACGAGTCAGCCAGCGTTCCGAGCACCCTTAGCATGCGCTCGGTATCCCGTTTCTCGCGGCAATCTTCCGACAGGGCCTCAAGCAAGTTCTGGCCATGTTCCAGAAACCCCGCCTTCAGGAAGAGGGCGCCCAACTGCTGGCGCAACTCCAGGTTAAGGGGCTGCAGATTGACGATCTCTTTCACGCATTCCAGGGCTTCATCAACTTCGCCCCGCTCCAGGTGGATGCCCAGCAAAATCCGGTAGTGCTCGGTAGCTTCTTCAAAACGCAAATTTCGGATCAGCAACCGGATGGCCTGGCGGCGATGCTCGATATCCTTGGGGTCAAGCTCCAAAATCTTCTTCAGAACTCGCTGAGCCACCTCAGGAAGGTTCTGCTCCAGATACACCTTGGCCAGTTGAGCAAACTGCTCCAGCGCCTGAGCCGTCTGCCCTTGCTCCGCCCAAAGGGTACCCAATCGGTAGCGGGCATTGAGATTGTGGCTTTCCAGGTCGAGCATGCGCGAATAAACATCGGCCGCACTGGTGGCATTACCCTCGCGATGAAAACGCCCCGCCAAGACCAACATGCCTTCACGAGCCCGCTCACTTTGGCCCTGAGCCGCCAGCGCGTGGCACAAGTGCAGACGGATATCCACGTCGGAGGGCTGGTAGGCCAGAATCTCGCGATAGAGGCGCTCGGCCTCCTGGTGGTTGCCAGCCCGCGAGGCCATATCGGCCATCGAAAAGACCTGGTTGCGAGCCTTGCCCAACTCGCCCAGGTCCAGGTAGTTATGCACCAGGCCATCCAGATACTGGCTGCGCTCCTCCATGTCTTCGGGCATATGAGCCACCAGATCGCGAACCCGATCGAACTGCCCGTTGGTCAAGAACTTCTGGACCAGCAGGCGCAGGAACGAGCGCTTTTCGGGATCGGCATCGTTGAGCAGGATCATGGCCTTCTCGGCCTCGTCAAATCGGTTGGCGTTCAGGTAAGCCTGAATAATGCGCCGATGGTAACGCGGTTTAATCTCGTCCTGCTCGCCCAGGCGACTCACCTCTTGAGCGGCTCGGTCCAAGTCTCCGGCCCCGATTTGTGCCTCGATCAACTGACCCATAAACGAATTACGCAGCGGATCGGTGTCATTCAGGCGATAGATCTGATCGGCGGCTTCGCGATATTGATGATTGGCCAGGTAGCCACTGATCACCTGACTGATCAGCCGCGAACGCCCTTCGTCATCGTGAGGTAGCCGCGAACAGTCGTGGGCCGCCTCGTTGAGACGCCCCGCTTCCAGATAAGCGGTGATAAGACGGCGGTGAAAGGTCAGTTTGAGGGGATCGTCTTCGGGCAATCGATGGATGGTTTTGGAAGCCGTCTCCAGATCGCCCTGACTGAGCGGAATTTCCAACAAACGGGTAACCAGACTGTTGCGTTCCCGCTCCGATCGCGGAATCTGAGGCAACCCTTCAAAGGCTTTTTCCAGATTGCCGGCATCCAGATACAACTTGACCAACTCTTTGCGAATGGTCAGTAACTGGTCGTCATCGGCGGGCAAAAAGGCCATCTCCGCTTCGGCCGCTTCCAATTGACGGGCTTCCAGCAACAGCATGATCAGACGACGATGCAGGCTGATCTTTTTGGGATCCTCGTTGGGCAATTGACGCAAATGGTGGGCGGCATACTGAGTTTGACCCAACTGAAGATAGGCGGCCACAGCCGCGCGGCGCACATCCATCTGGGACGGGTCCAGGCGCAGTATCATTTCATAGTTCTGCACCGCATCGGCGTGCCGTTCCAGTGCCAGCAAACATTCACCACGATAGCCCAAAGCCCGCAAATCATCGGGCCGCTGAGCCACCAGGCGTTCTAATTCTTGCAGGGCACCGGCAAAATCGCCCCGGTCCTTCAAGCCCACCGCCACCTGATACTGCAGATCGACGGCCTCCGGGAAGATCTGAATCATGCGCTGCTGCAGCTCAAGAGCGGCCTGGTCGTTGCCCTGAGATCGGTGAATCTTGATCACCTGCTGGTACTCGTCCAGCGCCTCTGCCTTCATTTCGCGCTTGTTGTAGAGATCACCCAGCATCTCGCGGGCCTCCACATTGTGGCTGTCGATCTCCAGCAGGCGCCGCAAAGCCTTGACGGCCTCGTCGGTCATGCCGCGCTCCAGATGATACTGAGCCATGGCCAGATAGTGAGGGGGGAGTTCGGAATTGCGCTGTTGCCGCACCAGATGCTCGATCAGTCTGCTGCGGATGGACACGTTGCTCTGGCCGCGCTGCAAAATGCTCGAGTAAATTCCCACCAACTTTTCGCCGATGGGGCGGTTTTGGGGCTCGAGCTGAATGATGGTTTCATAGAGTTGGATAACCTTGTCGAGAGCGGTCCCTTCCTTCTCGAACATGTCAGCCATGGTCCGATAAACGGCCACCGCCTTCTCTTTCAGGTTGAGCTTGGTATACAGTTCGCCCAGACTGTTGAGCGCCTCTTTGTTGGTGGGCTCTACCTGAATAATGCGCTCGTAGGCCCGGCAGGCCTCGTTGTTCATCTGCTTTTGAACGTAGAGCAGGGCGGCCCTATCAAACCAGGTGATAGTGGCTGCCGGCGGGCGACCCTGGCGTACAAAAACCTCACCCAGCATCTCATAAGCCTGGGCTTGCGCCTCTTGCCCATCTTCCTGGGTGAGTCGCAGCACTTCTTGAAACTCACCGATGGCGTCTTTGTACATCTCTTTCAGCATGAACGAGCGACCCAGCGCCATGTGTGTATCCCAAATACCGGGCTTTAGCTCCTGGGATTTCTTCAGATATTGCAGCGCTTGGTCCACCTGACCGTGCTCAAGGCGAAACTCTCCGATGCGCAGATAGATTTCGGGCTTGACCTGGGCCACCAATTGACGGACCTGCATGACCGCCTCGGCGCGACTGTGAGGCCCCAACTGAACCGTTTCTTCCAGGCGCAAAATGGTTTCATATCGCTCCATGGCCGATTTCTTGTCGCCTGCCAACACGTAAAGTTCGGAGCAATCCATGTGCTGATAAATGACCGTAGCATAGTCGCCCTTTTGCTGGGCAAACTTGATAACCGCATTGCGCACCTCGAGATTTTGAGGGTCTTCTTCCACCACGCGCTGAAGCGCCTGAATGGCTTCATCAAGACGGCCTTGCTGCGCGAGTTTAGTCGCGTAGGTTAGCCATTGCTGAATGATTTGCTGGTCTGACATAGCCCTACTCTCTCGACAAGCCGTTCTTTACTTCTGGGGAGCCCGGTTGACTTTGGGACCACCGGCGATCTCGTTTTCGATACGCCGAATCCACTCACGGACATCCCGATAAGCGATATCTACCGCGTAGCAATCCTTCAGTTCCTGCAGAGCCTCCTGCAACCGATTATTGCGGTATTGCAGCATAGCCAGATTGTAGCGCAACTCCAGGTAGTCTTGTTCGGAAAAGCCCGGCGTTTCCAGACCCTTGCGAAACTGTCGAATGGCCAGGTCCAGCATATTAAATCCGGTCTTCTCGGCGAAGCAAAGACCCAACATATTGTACGACTTCAGTTCAAACGAGCGATCACGCCGAGTCTGCTGGAACTGCTCAATGGCGTGATCCAACTCGCCCAGATGATAGGACAGTTCGCCGAACACGAAGCGTGCCCGCAAATCGCTGGGTTCGCTGTCGATGCGCTGACGAAAATCCTTCATGACCGAGTCTTTGACTTCGGCTGCCTCCGGGTTGACTTCAGTCAACTTGCGAATTACTTCGGCGGCACTGTCTGCCTTGCTCAGGCGCAGCAAAATGCGGATATATTTGGACATCGCCTGGGTGTTACCGGGGTCGAGTTCGTAAACACGGTGGAACTCTTGCAAGGCCTGAGCGGCATCGCCCATTTTCTCCAGATAGATGCGAGCCAACTGGTAGTGAATTTCGCCCCGATTGTCGTCCAGTTCCAAGACTTTCTGGTAGGAAGCAACGCCCTCTTCCCAAGATTCGAACCGGCAGTACAGCTGAGCCAGAGCCAACCACTGCTCGGCTGCGCTGGCCGGGTCCTGAGCCATTTCGTAGAAACGAATCAGGTGCTTGCGCAGCTCTGCATTTTCGGGCTGAGCCTCCACCAGCTTGAGGTAAAGATCGATGGCGTTCTGGTGGTCCTTCTCCGAAATAAAGTGGGCTGTCAGCGATTCCGACTGCTTGAGAGCTTGTTCTATACGCCCCTGAGCCAGGTACACATCTAGCAGCACACGCCGGGCCGGATGGTACGAAGGATGCTCGTGGAGCACCTGCTCCAGCAACTCAGCGGCCGTATCCACATCCTTTTGGGCCAGGTAATGACAGGCCAGTTGGTAGCGCTGCTCCAGCACTCGTTCGGTCAATCCAAGGCGCTGATAAAGCTCGGTCAGGGTGCGACGCACGCTCAGGTCGTCGGGCAACAGAGTAACGATACGCTCGGTGGCCGAGGCCGCCTCCTCCCACTGCTCCGACTTTGAATAGCGGTCCACCAGTTGGCGGTAGTGATGCAGTGCCTCATCGCTTCGCCCCTGGCTCTCGTATACTTGAGCCAGTCGATCCTGGAAAGTGGGGTCGTCGCTGATTTCCATCAGGCGAGAGAAAGCGTCAATGGCCTCTTCAACGCTGCCCTTGGTGAGTGCCGCTTCGGCCAACTGGCGCAGGTGATGCGAGGCCAGTCGCGACTCGCCCTGAGCCGAACAAAGTTCAACCAGTTGACGCCGCGCCTGAAAATGGTGAGGCTCCAGACTGAGCACAGTTTGCATCGCATCCAGAGCATCCTGGAGTTCGCCACGAGACACGTGCAACTGAGCCAGATCCATCAAGGTGACCGCCGACTCCTCATAGTTATCGTTCCACAAATGGGCCTGAATCAGGCGGTGGTGCAGGCCTACACTATGAGGGTTGCGTTTGATGATCTGGCGATACTGAACGACCGCGTCTTCAAGAAGTCCGTATTTGAGATGCAGATCCGCCAGATCGGTACGCAACAGCAGATTGTCGGGATTTTCCTCGATCGAGCGGCGATAGGCCCGAATCAACGAGGCGATATCGGCATCCTTATTCCTTTCACGGACATCACGAGCTTGTTGGACCTGCTCGCCAGACACCTCGGCTTCGACCGAAAAGCTGCTGCGGGGGCGGCCAAAAATCGGCTCGGGAGGTAGCTCCGGTTCGGGTTCGGGTTCGGGCTCAAGCTCGGGCTCAGGATCGGACTCAACCATCACAGGCATGACCATGTCAGGGACCGGTGGAGCCATTGGCTCAAAGGGAACTTCAATGTTGGGCGCCACCACTGGCTCCGAAAAACTGGCCACCGGTGGCGTCGGCAGCGGCTCAAGGTCGGGCGCGTCAAAAGCGGGAGCCGACACCTCCACAACAGTTGCGGGAGGTAGAATCTCCAACTCTCCTTGCTTAGTACGATTCAGTCGAGCGATCTTCTCCGCCAGAGATTCGCCCGCTGGCGCGGCCTCGACCACCGGAGTATCTTCCTTCGGTTTATTCAGTTTAGAGAAGAAGGTGGAAGGGGAAGCCCCGGAAATCGACGGGACGGCTGCGACGGACTCCTCGGGAGCCTGCAGACTGAGAGAAGGCATCGCCTCCAGGGTTGGCCCCAAATCCAGGGCCCTCAATTCCAGCACTGGCGGACGAGTTTCCTCCATTGGGGGCAACGCATCCAGCACCGGCGGAGCCGCAAATGGATCGAGTGCATTAGGAGCTTCCACATTCAATGAAAATGCCGGCGGTGGGGCAAAGGGGTCCGGCGAGGAGACTTCCAAGGCGGGCAAAGGTACCGATTCGACCGACTCACCAGACTCCATAGGTGACACCGGACCACTGAAGAGATCCAGGCTGGGTGGTTGCATCATCTCTCCGACTGGAGACGGGCTCTCAAGGGCAAAGGGATCAAGAACGGCGGGTGCCCCGAACATCTCGGCTGTTGGGGCAATCGTCTCAATCCCAGCAAACGGGTCAGTCGCCGCAAACGATTCGGCCATGGCCGGAGGAGCCGCGAACGGATCCACGGCAACAGAACCAAACGGGTCAGGCGCCGCAAAAGGGTCGAGCACCGGTCTGGACTCTGGAACAGCGAACGGGTCGGCCGCTGCCTCAAAAGCTGGCGGTGCAAAGCGGTCCGCTGCGGCTGGAGCCGCGAACGAGTCGCTGACGGGCAGTGCAAACGGGTCTAGAGCGGGTGCAGCAAAGGGGTCGGCGGCACTGGCGAACGGATCCGCCACGGCGCCGAAAGGGTCAGCCGAACTGGCAAATGGATCAGCTACGGCCGGGGCCGCGAAGGGGTCGGACGCATTGGCAAACGGATCAGCCGAAGCACCGAAGGGGTCCGCCGAAGTGGCAAACGGGTCCGCCGCAGCCGGGGCGCCGAAGGGGTCGGCCGAAGTCGCAAACGGGTCCGCTGCAGCCGGGGCGCCGAAGGGGTCGGCCGAACTGGCAAACGGATCGGCTGCAGCCGGGGCGCCGAAGGGGTCGGCCGAAGTGGCAAACGGATCGGCTGCAGCCGGCGCGCCGAAGGGGTCGGCCGAAAAGGCAAACGGGTCCGCTGCAGCCGGTGCGCCGAAGGGGTCGGCCGAAGAGGCAAATGGATCCGCCGCAGCCGGGGCGCCGAAGGGGTCGGCCGAAGAGGCAAATGGATCCGCCGCAGCCGGGGCGCCGA
>JADMJV010000060.1:5862-40869 GCA_018780265.1 bacterium | reverse complement strand
ATAAGGTTTGGGAGGGGGTCAAGGATGGGCGTATTCAGCATGATTTGGGGGCGGAACTCGCTCATCCCGAGGTGGCGACGCCGGGTCTGGGTATGCCTTCTGGCAATGGGCTGTGGTAGTGGGGACTTCGTCGATTTTTCAAACTTTTCCGCGCAGAACGGACAGAATTCGGTGGTTCAGACCGCCCCCATCACACTTCGGGTAGCATTTGCGCCGCCCCCGAAGGCTTTGGGAAAAGTGCTCGACAGCACTCAGTTTACGGTGACGATGTTGGATCCCGTGACCGGTCAGGTTTTGCTAACTCCCACCACGTTTGAGCGAACTCCGCCCGGTACGCAGCAGCAAACAGTGACGGTGGAAGGTCCTCGCGGTTCGGTCAGCCTGGTCGTGAGCTTTCTTCAGGATGGTCTGCTGGTGGGGGTGTCACGGACCCTTATCGACACCACCCAGACCTCGGAGTTTAGCGTTGAAGCTCAAGAACTCTTCCGCCCCCTGGCGGGCCCTAACGTCTCCGCGCAGCAGCGACGTCCGCGTGTGGCCGGTCATCCGGCAGGGTTTGTGGCCGCCTGGGCCGGTCTGACCCCCGCTGGAGGACCGCAGACGAACGAGGTCTTTGCCCGTCGCTACTCAGCTCCGGGGTTCCAGGCGGAAGGGGATGAATTTCAGGTCAATACGGTAGCGGTGGGCAATGAAGCCGTGCGGGTCGATGTTGGGGCCGACGCGCAGGGGAACTTTCTGCTGGTTTGGGATGGATTTAACGCAGCCAGCAATAGCCTGGACATCTTTGGACGGCGTTTTGGTAACGACGGCCAACCTCTTGGGGCCCCTTCGTAGTCAATTCCGATCTGGTGGGCGAGCAGACCCGCCCTCGCCTGTCGATGGATTCATCCGGACAGGCCGTCGTCGTATGGCTTACCACCGACGGGGGAAATACCAGCGTGAGGGGTCGGCACTTTAATGCCCAGGGGAATCCTGTTTCAGGGGACAGGGTGGTGGCGACGCCAGCCACCAACCCCTTCGTGACGCTGATCCATTCCGGCGGAAACTCGCCGGGATGGGTCGTCGGCTACGATCAGAATAACCATACCTGCCTGGAGGCTTTCTCAAGTGACTGGACATCGCTGGGGAAACTCGAGGAATCCGGCCTCAAAAACGCCGCATCTTTCTCGTCCGACACCTCTCTTTTCGTGACCTACACCTCGGGTGTGGGCGTGGACGAACGTGCCGGGGTCAATTATTACCGGTTTGACCCGGTTTTGGGGATATTGCCCCAGGCGATTGGGGGCCAGATGTCTTCTCCTTTGGGTCTGGATGGCCAGTCGCAAAGTTTCTCTCCTTCGGGATCGGCGTCTTCCGACAGGGCTTGCTATACCGATACCACCATTCACCAGGGCAAGCGCAAGCAAATCGTGACGGTTCAGAATCTGAGGACCGGTCAGTTTTTCCACCCCCAAAGCCTGGCCCTCGAATCCGCCAAAGTGGCTTTTGCCCTCTTGGTGGTCCCAGTGGTCCCAGACGCAGACGCGCTTCAGTTGGTGCCTCTCATTGTCGCTTCCACTCACAATAATCAGTGGGACCTGTCCGTTTTCGGATTTGAACCTCAGCCCGTAGCAGCGGCAACAAACTAACCAACCTTCCTTAACATGTCGTCCCAGCAGGTATCACGGGCGAAGCTGATTTCCTCATAGGCAGGGAAGTCGATAAGAGAAGCCTTGCCCTCGTCCAGGTTGGGAATCTGGTGAGCAGGCGGCGACAGGGTCGGGCCTCCTTGCATCAGATAGTTCTTATGGTTGATTTCGATATTCAGGCCCCTGGCGTTGGGGTAGTTGTCGCCATGCTGCTCGGCAATTACCGCATCCTTCAAGGCCCGATTGACCTGGTCAGCGGCCACTTTGATTTGGCCGCCATACATGTCGCCAGCCATTTCGACGAAGTGACCCAAATCAGCGAATTCCTCAAACTTCTGGGTGTTCTGCTTGACCCGAGCGATGTCGGGCCGGGTCAAGCCGCTTTCCAGGACGGCAGCGGCGAAGCTATCCGCCGCAGCCGTGATCGCCTCTATCTTGCCGAGGTCGATGGCCGACATCGTGCCCAGATCTCGCTGGTGGCCTTCCGCCGTGCGGACAATACCTGTGGCCATATCGGCAGGGGTCAGCGGATCGCGAGCGCGCAGCGCGGTGGCGGCGTAGTTGAGGACTTTGTTTGCGAAGACTCGACTTTTCTTGTTGGTCGTCTTGCCCAGGGCTTCGTCGTATTGCCAGCCAGCACCGCCTTCGACTTCCTCGGAAGCCACCATATAGCCCGCGCAATCCTTTAACTGGTGGGCAATTTCGGTGGAGGCCATCAGGCATTCATCGAAGCCGATCACATCGATCCGCTTGCCCGTCATCTGCTGGGCTTTTTTGAAGCCCGTTTCCAGGTCGGCGGCCGTCATCCAGCTATCGGTGGATTCGGAGTGGTTGGCACCGAGCCAGCCTGATCCGTTGTCGGAGACAATGACCATATAGTGCCTTGAGGGGTATTCCCTGATGGCCCAGGCGATAGACTCAGCCATGCTGTCCGACCTGGACATGTTGCGATGGGGACCCAGGTCTTGAAGGACCGGAGATTTCAGACCTTCGGTCAGGTCGGGTTCCAGTTTCATGCGCACGACACTGCCGCCCTTGGGCTGATGGCTGGTTTCGACCAGGACGTTCATCTCCTCCGTTGAGCCGATGCGCTCCGCTTCGTCGAGGTCCTGCTGCATATATTCGTAGAGATTGTTGTCCGACACTGAGTAAGCCAGAATGGTCCAGTCTTTGAGTTGCGGGGCGGGTCGGCTTGTGGCGGACACCGGAAGTATTATCTCTGGAGAGAGAACGGATCGTCACGTTGAGGCCTGCTTTGTTTGTTTCTATAGCCAGAAGCTATTCGATCCAGAAACCTTGGGTTGTTAGGCTGATATGAACCGACCGACATTTTGTTGCTACAGGAACTTTGACGCGTATCAAGGCCCAAGGATAACGGGCCAGACTAAGATGTTCAGACGCTCCGTGCTCCCACGCGATACACAGCGCTCTCTCCTCAAATCTTGTGGATGTGGACTTATTTGCAGAAATGGCCAGGAGAAAGAAAATAGGTATTTCGCTCGTGATGCTGGCGCTTGCCGTTGCGTGCGTTTCGGGCCTGTTGGTATCCATCATCGGTTGCCGCGTTGAGAAGGCTCATCTGGATGCTTGTCCTGCTGACCATCCGACAAGTTGCCTTGCTCAGCACGATCACAAGCGGGAGGTGTCCAACAGTGAGGGCTCTCCCTTCGGTTTTCATCCTGCCTTGCCTTTCGAAGTTGCCAGGGAGATGGGTGTCAAATGGACGCGAGGGGCCGAGACGCCATATCTGTTTTGGAGCATGGTTGACCCCAACAGGCAAGGCGCAAGGGCACCTCTACGCTGGAAGGGCGAACTGATTCGTCCGGATGGCGGCTTAGGATTTTTTGATTTCGACAGCCTGTTTCAAGTGAACACGTCCGGGCTTGCCATGCTACAGAACATTGATGTTCAACCCCCTGAACCGCATGAAACCCATTTCAAACCTGGGACCTGGCTGCCCACAGACGTGGATGCCTACAAGGAATTCGTGAGAGCGTCGGTTCGGCGGTATTCTTTCATCAAATATTGGCAGATCGGCAACGAACCCAACTTGGCCCTAAAATCTGCAGACTATGCCCAGTATCAAAAAATCTCCTATGAGGCCATCAAGGAGGCTGATCCCTCTGCCCGGGTCCTCATTGCTGGACTGGCCGGGAATATGGACCTCTACAGCCTGAATGACCCGGGATATGAGCCCGTTCTTAGAGAGTTAAACGGGAGATACCTGGATGTTTTTGATGTCCATTTCTATGGTGACGCCAAAGGCGGCAGCACAGTATTGAAAGATCCAAAGGGTAAGAAATCACGATTTCTTGGATACCGCGATTTTAAGTTGGTTTATGACTACTACCGTGGACTTCTGGATAGAAACGGGTTCGCGCACGTCCCTATTTGGGTCACGGAAATGGGAACCCCCAGCGGGGAGTCTCATTTCGGGCCTCAAATCCTAAGTCAGACGGAGGCGGAACAGGCCCGGGATTTGCTCAAACGCCATGTTTATCCGATGGCCTTAGGCGTCCAGAAAATATTCTGGGCATTTGCCATCCTGGAAGGCTTTGGGGAGTGGGATAATGATTTCTTTGATCATACCGGCCTGATCTATTCCGGTCGCGACGGTGTTCATAAGCCAGGGGACAGGAAGTTGGGGTACTATACCTACAAACTGATGTCGGAAAAGCTGGATGGCTGCGACCTGTCGCGGATTGAAACGGTGATGGAAGACGACGTCAACCATGTTTATGTCTATAAATTTGCCAGACATGGCCAGAACGTCCTGGTTGCCTGGTGGGATTTCTTCGCCGACGAGACGTATCCGTCGAAAAAGGCCAGAAAGGTCGTTCTCACTGGCATGGACACCGTCCGGATGGAGATGACGGAGGCTATTCCAGGGTTTTCATCTGGCAAAGAAGTGAACAGCCGCGACTATAAGGCGTCTTTCAAGACGAATACCTTCAAGGTTCACAAAGGGGAAGTATCGATCACCCTTAGCGAAAATCCCGTTTATCTCGAAACCCCCACCAGAGCACCCTAGACGAAGACCCCCCTCGTCGGTAAATGACTCAAGAGAAAGTTTTTGCGGGCAACCGCTGAAGGAGGCAAGGGATGGGACGCGTTGGTAGGGCAGTATCTGGTGGCCTTCGCAGGATCGCTCGCGTTGGAGGCCGGATCCTTAAGGTCGGCAAGAGTCTTCTGGGAAAGGGACTCTCGTTCATCAAGACGATCGGAAAGTTTGCGCTGCCCGTGCTGGGCATGGCTATCCCCGGGCTGGGTCTGGCTGGAATGCTGGGCAATTTTGGTGGGCTCGGCGGAATGTTCGGTGGATTGGGCGGAAACTTTGGGTCCCTCTTCGGGATGGGTGACAAACTGGGGGCCTTTGGGGGGATGTTTGGAGGGGGTAATCCGCTGGGCAGTTTTGGCCTGGACATCGGCAAGAGCTTCCTCGGCCAGGCGACCCAAAATCAGCAGAATCATAATGCCGGGGCGCCTGTGGTCACACCTTTCTCCCTCCCCCCGGCGCTGCCGATGCTTGCCGGGCTACCCTTTGGGGCAGGCGGTAATTACTTCTGATTGAGGAACTGACCCCATCCGAGCAGACCAATCGTGTTATTGAACTGGCTCTGGAGGTAGCGAAAGATGCTTCTCGTGCCTCTGATTTGTTGGAGCACCTGAGGGAAAGGCTGGCCGGCCTCGAAATTGCTCGCCGCGATTTTCAGGAGCGGGCAGAAGCTCGAGGGTCTGCTTTCGTGGCGCAGCATGCCGAACTCATCGAGCAACTCGAGGGTTATTTCGACGGCTATGCGCAGGGCTTGCTGGCTTTGCAGCGTGGTTCGACTCCTCCGGTGCAAAGTGAGTTGCTTCTTGTCGGGGTTGACAGCCTCAGGGAACACACGGGTCCCTTGCTGGACTCCATGCAACGCTACGGTCAACTCTACCTCGGCGCTGGCTCGTCTCGCTTTCCCTTGCTTAACCTCATCGACAAACTGGAGGAAGGCCTGCGTCAGGGCGATTTGCAGGTGAATCAGGCGACCGCGGCACTGGCTGAAAGCCGCCGGCCCTATGAGGTCACGCTGACGACCATCGACGCCAGGGATAGCAAGCCTGCGGCTCTGGAGAGCAAAGCTCAGGCACTGGATGATTTACTGGAGGCGCTTGAGGAGGCGGAGGGGGAGTTGGGGGGAGGGATTCGGAGGGAGGCTATCGAGGCAGCCTTGGAGAGGCTGGAGCAGGCGGAGGAGGCTCTGGCCAGGGCTCAGTTTATGGAAGGACCTACTCAGTCCCCGCCGGCCAATGTTTTGCTTCAGTGCGTTCGCGGCGGTCTGAAGGGGATCCAGCCTTTGTCCGTCGTCCGGGACGCGCTGACCTGGTATCAGGCTTTCAAGGGCAGACTCGAAGCCTAATTCGATGAGGCCGTCATGGCCAAGACGGAGTCCGTGGTGATCCTGGAGGAGCTCCCCAAGGCGCGAGCCATTATGGACCGTCACGACGAAGCCCTGGAACAACTGGAAGAGGCCCTGGAAGATTTTTCCTCGGAGAGGGTGGAGCCGATTCTGTCGGATTTCGAACGGACCGTGGAAGAACTCTACCAATCCTCGGAGGTTTTCCTTTCCGCAGCCCGGCGCGAAGCGGAGATTCCATGCCCTCAGTGTGAACGGGTCAACCCCAAGGTTAATCGGCGCTGTGAAGCCTGTGGAGCCAGTTTACCGCAGATTCCGGGAGCTGCCACCGGTACCGCTACCTCAAGCTATGATTTCAAGGAAAGACTGGAAGGACGCGACCCGGACCAAGAGGACGGCGTGATCACGGAGAATACCTACAAGATTTTCGAAGCCTGCTACAAGTTTTCCGAAGGCCAGATGACGGCCGAGCAGTTGTTGGCAGTGGTGCAGTGGTCGCGGGAACGATGGCAAATCTCGCGGAACAACGTGGGAACCCTCCCGCTGGACGTGGCCACCAACGAGGAACTGGAAAAGCTGGATGAGAGCGACCGCGAAGCGCACCTGGAGACGGCCCGGCTCTATGCAGAGACGCGAGAATTGATGATTGAGGCCCTGGAAGATTGGGCTGAAGGCTTGGATCTGCTGGAGGAATACAGTCAGACCCGAGCTCGCCCGTGCGCGGAATTGGCGGCCCGGAGAATTTGGGATTCCTCGCAGCAAATGGTGAAGGTGCAGAAATTGGGGGAACTGGCCGAGCGGCAACTGAAGGAGCTAGAAATGGCGGCTCCTCCCGCTCCAGTTTCCCCGACTGAGCCGGAGGACTCAAGCCACGACGGATTCTAATTCGGACTTTGAAGGTGGACCCCTCCGTTGTGGCCCGGGCATCGTCCTCAGATCGTTCGTGCCGCGCCCCCAACCTGCCGACGCTCCAGTCGGCCCAAAAAACCTCGGTAGATGGGCAAGGGAAAGAACTCATTCGCCTTGAGCAGAGTCTCCCGAGCGGTCTGGCGCTCACCCCGGGCCAATTGGAGCGCCACCAGACTCAGCCATGCTTTCTCTAGATGCGGAGCCATCTCGACCGCCATCCGAGTGTGCATCTCAGCCTCCTCCAGTCGCCCGGCATTGGCCGCCTCGCTCGCCAGTGCGAAGTGTCGGTAGCCGGTGGTGGGCCCTACTCGCGAGCTGGTGACCACACCGGTGCGCAAGAGCAAAACCGAGACCGAATCCTCGTGCACCAGTCTCCAGCGTCGCGTGGCGATCAGTTCAGCCGCATGCTTGTCTTCGCGAGGCCAGAGAAAGGCCTCGGCCCCGCTCTCTTCCACCCTCTGAATCCAGCCGGGCTGACCACGTAATACATCCAGATAGCGCTGGAAGACGGCCTCGGAGAAGACGGTATCGGCGCGTTGATCCGAGAAAACCAGGAGGCCACCCCGCGTGCGAAAATGCAGGTAACCGCCCCATCCGTAGTAGTTAAAGACCTTGCCCCGCCAGCCGTTGGCTTCGAGAAAGTTGACCGTATCGACAGGAAAGTTCTGCTCGCGCACCAGAAACGGAAAGGCCGAGCGACTTAAGGGGTAGGCGGACAACTGCCAGACTCCGTAGACCAGGGCCAGCCAGACGGCGCGCCGCCCGTGTCGACCCGCCAGCAGCCAGGCGCAGCAGGGAGCCACCAGGAGAGCCAGAGTAATGCCAAAGAATGGCGTAAATCTGCCGCTCCGCAAGGACATCGCCATGGTCAAACAGGCCAGCGCCAGACTGGCCAAACCGCCCCCCGGCGCATCAAAAAATTGCTGGCGCAGGTCTGGCCGCAAGAAAATGAGGACCACGCTGGCTCCCAGTACGGTCAAGGCAAGAGGGTACAGAGGGTTGGGGAGGGACCCTTCCGCGAAGGGGGACCTCCATTCGCACAGGGTTAGATAAGGGGAGTTGGGGTTGAAGGCATACTTGAAACAGTAGCCCAGGGCCCCCGGTCCCGCCGCATTAAGAAGTGCTGCCAGGCCGCAGGCCACGGCTATCCGCGGCGAGTTCCGCTGCGTGAGTGTGAGTAGACCCACAACCATAAGTCCGAACATCACCCCGCCATGCAGGTTGGACCAAACCACAAAAAGCAAGGGAAGCCAGGGCGGCTGGCGACGCCCCAGGCAGATCGCCAGCAGCAGCACGTAGCCTAACATACTGTACAGGTGCGGACGAAAGTCCAAAAAGGGTCCGCCCAACGCGAGGGCCGCCAGGCACCCCAAATAACTGGCCAGCGGGTCCTGAGTGCGACGGCGCAGCAATTCAAACAAAATCAGGTAGATGGTCACAACCATGGCCCATTTCCAGTAAACCAGTATCGACATGCCGAAGGTCTGCTCCAGGCCGGCGTAAAGGATATCCGACAACCACTCGTGCTGGATCCAATCGGCGTTTGGCTGGGAAAAGGACCACGGGTCCTGGTAGACCATGCCCTGACGTTCCAGGAGCAGTCGTCCGGTCGCCACATGCCAGAACAGATCGCCCCCCTGCAGCCGATAAAAGCCAAAAGACCAGAAAGTCAGAACCGCCGACAGCCTCCACAGCCACAGATTCACGGGCGCCTTGACCCGAGCAAGATGACCAGCCAGATGCCGAGTGCCACCAGGCTGACCCGGGCAGCTCGGCGGCGCTCGAGGGTCGTCTCGAAAGCAAATTCCAAAATATGATCCCCCGACCCGACGTTCACGCTCAGGAGCGGGCCCGGCAGCAGCGGAACCGGTTGCCGGTCAAGTCGGGCCCGCCAGCCAGGGTATTGCAGAGTGCGCAGCCAGACCCGTCCAGATTGCTGCAAGCGCAGTCGGATGACCCGCTGGTGCTCGCCCCAGCGTTCCACCTCTCCTTGCAGCGGACCGTCCCCCCAGCACCGGGCAGTTCCATCCAATGATGTGCCAGCCTGTAAGACCGGTGTGTATTCCGGGACACTGCGCATGCGCAGCAATGCGCTCTCCGCTAACGTGCGGGTAAGCGTGTAAGGTCTGGCCCGCAGCGCCGTGGCCCCCGCCCCCAGCAGGGCGGGCGTCGCCAGTACGGCCAGTACCCACCAGACGCGCCGACCGTTGTGCTCTTTCAACAAGCAGCTCCAGAGGAGGCAACAGCCCACCATTTGCAGCGCGCCAAAGCGCCAGGGAAACTGGACTCTGGAAAGCCAGGGCAGATGTTCCCAGATGGGGACTGAGAGAGGGGTCTGCAGGACGAAGCTCAGCAGACTGAGAGTCCCCCAAGGTCGTCCGGCCCGGGTGCCCAAGGCCAGGCCCCCCAGTGTAAGCAAAAGAGTGGTGGTGGCGGCCACGGTTGCCCACGGCTTGCACACGTCGGGCTGGTAGCCCAGGTCTGTTTCGGTCACAAACAGCAAGTTGCGTCGCCAGTGGTAGTGGTCCCCGGAAAAGTGCTGCTCCAGTTGTACCCGGGGGGTCTCGACCAGCATCGGCAGCCAATAGAATGCCGAGAGCGCCAGGGCCAATGCCGATGCCCCCAGAAGAGCCACTCCGTTGTGCCGAAGCCAGGCCAACCTGCCCCCCGCCCAGCCCGTCCAGGCCACGGCTGCCATCAGGGCGAGCATTGGATGGCTGAGCAGCAATCCCACCATGACCAACACCAAAACCAACCACCTGCGCCGCGTCAAGGGCCCCAATTCGCACAGTGCCAGCAAGGGGGGCAACCAGACCAGGCCAACGAACTCACCGAAGGCTCCCCGGTCGTACAGGTCGAAAAGGTGGTAGGGAAGCAGCGTATACAGGCAGGCGCCCGCCGCGGCGGCCGGTCGACCGTAAAGAGGTCGAGTAGACAGATAGTAGGAGAGCGCGGCCGCCGCCAGCCAGGCCACCCAACCCCAACGCAGAGCCTCCACGGGGTTGCGGCTCAATAGCCCGGCCCCAAACGATGCAAGAGGCGGATAGAACACAAAAATGGGGGCGCCATAACCGTCGTTGCAGTCGGCCACCCAGCGCGGATACCAAGTTCCCTGCTCAAACGAGGCGCTGGCGCTGCGAATCCACTGCAGGTGGTAGGAGCTGTCGGAACTCAGTGGCAGAGCGTCGTGGACCAGCAACGGAAGGCTGGCCAAAAGGACGGCCAGGGCTGGCATCCACTTGAACACTTTCCCACACTACGCCGGGAGGTTAGCAATTGTCCAGAAGGAGCGGAGGCAAGCCGGGTGCCGCAGGAGCGCCCTTCCGACTGTCCAACCTGGCTAAGTGCCCCCCGACGCAAATTCCCTCAACATTTTTGGACGCCGATCCATCCCGCCTGACTGTGTCGCGGCTCCTTGCTGTATAACCCGATACACCGCGTCGCCCCTCCTTGTCAGGCGGGCGCCTCGACTCCCAAAAACGCAAGAAACTTACGTCGGGGGACACTAAGTGACCGCCGAGGAGAAGTGCGCCGAATCCGCGTGGGGCCGGGCTGACCTCGGCAGTTTGTGCATACTGTGGATCTGCAGCCTGGCTCTGATGTGGCCGGCGCTACGAAGCGGGGCGGGCTGGGGAGTCCACGACTGGGACCTCCACATGTTTTACTACGAGGCTCCGCGTCAGACGCTGTTGGGGTCTGGCCAGTTCCCCTGGTGGAATCCCTGGCATTGCGGCGGAATACCCTCGTTTATCAATCCTCAGTCGCCCTTCTTGTCGCTGACTTTCTTGCTAACATTGCCATTCGGCGTGCCCTTTGGCCTAAAAATCTCGGCCGCTGTCCACGCTTTCATCGGCATGGCTGGTGGTTACGCCCTGGCCAGACTCCACCGGATGGATCGAATCGCCGCCATGCTCGGTGGTCTTCTGCTGATGGGCTCAACGGTGTACACCTTGCATGTGGCCGTCGGTCATACCAGTTGGCTGGCGCTGGCCTACTTGCCCTGGACCCTGTGGTGCTACGGGCGAAGCTGTGTGGATTGGCGTTGGGCGCCTTTCACCGGACTCTGCCTGGCAGCCACGGCCCTGCACGGCCACCCCTATCTGGTTTTTTACGCAGTCCTGGCTTTGATAGCCTGGTCCATCCTGGATAGCCTTAGCCAGCGCGATTGGAGGCCTGTATTGGCGTCTTGCCTCGGCTGCGTCAACTGTGGACTCTTGCTCGCTTTCAAGCTGCTGCCCACGGCGGAACTGCTCCGCGAGTATCGCTTTCAATTGGACGATAACAGCAGTTCTAGCCTCCCCCTGCTGTGGGCTTCCCTGGTGCGACGCGATCAGACCTGGCAGACGACTCCCTTGTTCGAAGGCCAATATTGGGGCTGGTGGGAGTATGGCGCTTACGTCGGCCTTTTGCCTTTGGGGTTGGCCCTTATCGGGCTGGTAACCCGACGTCGCGATGTTTGGGTGGCGGCTCTGGTCGGTTGCCTGTTTGTGTGGATTTCGGCCGGTCGAGAGGCGGGGCTCTGGCCGATAGTGAAGAGCCTACCACTGGGATCTGGTATGCGCGTTCCGTCCCGGGCCATCATGATCTCCATTGGCTGCCTGGGCTTCGTGGCTGCGGCAGGCCTGTCGGCTGTGCGCGGCTACCTGTCTCGGTTGGGTCGCGTCCGCCTGGCCCAGGCTGTGCCACTGGCAATTTTTTGGGTGACTGCGGTGGATTTGACCCTGGTCAGTCAGTCCTTCTTGGGAAAGGCATTTGAGGTAGATGAGGCGGTTCTTCGACCCCCGGGTGCCTTCGAACAGGTGGTGGGCCGGCAACGATACTACAATCAAACTCCCTATGCCACTGCCTACCCCTATTTGTTGGAGAACCGCGGGGTTCTGAACGCCCACGAGCGACTGGGCCGTCGTCCTCAGGCGCGGAGGCCTCTCCCTAAGTGTGTTTTTGACACTACACCCGTGGCGGAATATCCGGGCGAAGTCTACTTGATGTCGGGGGGCCAGGCGCTCCTGGTGGAATTTTCCCCCAACCGACTGGAGGTGGACTACAACGCGCCGGGTGGCGGCAGGCTGGTGGTCAACCAGAACTATCACAGCGGTTGGCGGGTGGGCGCGCATTGGGCAATCAACGAAGACGGGCTGTTGGCCGCCGATGTTTCCCCGGGCAAGGGGCGCCTGAGCTTTCACTATCGGCCCCGCAACCTTTGGCCGGGATGTCTTATCAGTGCCCTGGCCTGGCTGAATTTGCTCCTACTGGGATACCGTTTGCGGCACAATTGGCCGGCGCCGGAAAATGGACGTGCCCTCGCTGACGGAAAGATCGACCGGCCGAGTGACAAACACACGCCAGAATAATTCAGGTCTGGTTGCGTCGGGTCCCAGCACGTCAAGTCGCACCTCCGGTTCCCACGAGAGGCCCTGCAGCGCCAGCAGCCCAACCCCACGACGCGCACGCCCAACCTCGTTGCCGAAGGCTACCACCACATCGGGAATTCCTGTCCCACGAAAATGAAACGGTTCCAACATGGGGTAGTCGGCTCGGCGTTCCGAGCTAAGCTGCCACATGTAACGAAGTTGGGGAGAGTGAAACATCAAAGGGTGGATCGCTTTGTCAGGAAGGACCAGGATCGTGGATCCAGCCGGCACGTTGGTGTTTAGCCATGCGGATGCTTCCGAAAATGCAGAACGCTGAGGAGTGGCCAGCTCAGCAATCCATGTGAGCAGGGTGCAGCGACGCGGAACAGGGGTGGGCCCGGCCACAGCCCACTGGAACCATAGATGCGGAAGGGAGGTGAAAAAGATGAGCCCTCCGCACAGCAAGCCCAGGGCCCGGGGCAAACCGGTGAGGGTTCGCACCGAGAGGGCAATGGCCAGCGGAATAGCCGTTGACATGTAGCGAATGTCGGCCACGACGGCCCGCGCCAGCGGCTGTGGGGAAAGGAGGCTGGCCATGGCAGCGAAGAGAACCAACGCCAAAACGCCCCGAATGAGCCAGGGGTCCCGGCCTTTCCCCATGGCCCAGACCAAAACTGCCAGGCCTAGCATCGGAGTCCAGCAGAATTCGCAGGCATTGATGTCTCGTAGATTCCACAAAAACAGCTTCCACCGGTCGGCCCAGAAGCTGACGGAGACTTCGTCACTCATCTGACGGCCGAAAGGCCAGAACACTCCCAACACAACTGCCAGGGCGAGTGCCTGGACCCCGAAAAAGGTGGCCAGTTGACGCCAGTTCTCCGTGCGGCTGCGGAATTCGAAGATCGCATAATCGCAAGCCAGGCAAACCATGGTCGCGCCGTAGGTGAGATAGTGGACTGGAATCAGCAAGGCCGAAAGAACGGTAAGAAGAATTCGGTTCCGGCGCGATTCGCGCCGGTGGATGTACAGATAGACAATGGCCAGACAAAGGCTCCAGCCCAATCCATAGTAGCGGGCCTGCCTTGAATAGAGAAACAGAGAAACGTTTCCCAGTATTCCGGCGCCCGTAAGCACAAAGACCGTCCAGTGCGGACGCGTCTTGCGCAGCCAGTGCGCCCACACTAGAAAGCCCATCAGTGCGGCCAGAGTGAACGGGAAACGGGCCGCAAATGCTGTTCGTCCAAAGACCAGCAGCGACGGGGCCGCAAAAAAGTATTGGGCTGGAGGAAAGACGCGATTCTTGAGGCCTGTCAGTTCCAGCCCGTCTCGGAAGGCCACGATATTGGTGCCGTCCCACGCCAATGTGTCCCCGAATCGCGAGACATTGTGGGCAAAGATAGCGGTATTGGCCTCGTCATCCCACAGAGCGTAGTAGCCCAGGCGCACCCACAGCAAAAGGGCGCAAACCAGGAGGAAGGCAAGGATGCCAAGGTCAGGCCAACGCACACCTGTCATGGCCCCGGCGTCACGGCGCCGAACAGACTCGAATCGGGCCTCATTTTTCCTCGTTGGACGGGTCTAAGGGCTCCCCTGCGCCAAAGGATTTCGGTCGCGAGATTGCGAAGGGCGGCCCGTCAGAACATAGGGGGGCCTTTGAATCGTCGACTTGCATCCACTACCACCTTACTGCTTAGCCTGAGCCTGATCGGCTGCGGCATCGGGACCTCCGATGATTTGGGCAACCTGACGGTCTCCGATTCTGTGACTTCGCAGAATCCCATCTTTCAAGGGGAATTCGTCACCACCCGCTCGACCCCCATCGCCGTTGGGCCCAAGCCAGCCATATCCAGCCGCACTTTATCCGGCACGATACCCATCGAAACGGTGGTGTGGTCCGTCAATCCTGACAACGACTCGGTCTCGGTCTTCGATGTGAGCGGGGTCGCCAACGAGAAGCTGGCGGAAATTCCCGTGGGGGATAATCCTCAAAGCGTTGCCATCAGCGGCACGGGGCTGACCGCCTACGTGGTCAATCAAGGCAGCCACTCCGTTTCGGTCATCGACGGAGTGCAACGCAGCGTGACCACCATACCCAAGGTTGGTCCCAATCCGTGCGGCGGGGCACTCACCCCTGACGGTCAATTTCTCTACGTGACCGGGGGATCGTCCGGCACGGTGACAAAAATCGACACGACCAGCCGCACTGTGATCCAGACACTCGATCTCGGAAATCAGTTCGGTCTTCCGGTCGACCCTCACGGCATTGCCATCAGCCCCGACGAACCACCAAAGGTGTATGTCACACTTTTTCATGCTCAAGTGGCCCAGGGGGGACGCGAAGGCTTCGACCAGGGCAAAGAAGGTCAGGTGGTCGTGATCAATGTGGGGTCCGGCGCCAACGACCAGGTCCAGGGCGTGATCAAGTTGCCTCCGATCAACTCTGGCTTCACCTCCGATCGCACCCAACTTTGCCAGCCGGCCGATCCCAATTCCGCCCTCAATACCTTCTGCGGAGGGCCGGCTGACCCCGTGTCCACCTTTCCGAATCTGCTCCAGTCGGTGACCATCGTCGGCGGTAAGGCTTACATCCCCAGCCTGGGCTCCTCGCCAGAGCCGCCCGTCAAATTCAACAGCAACGTTCAGGGGCTGCTGACTTGCCTGGATCTGAAAACCAGTGCTGTCCAGACGGTCAATTTGAATGCCGCCATAGCGCAAGAGCCCGCCAACGCGGCCGATCCTTTGAATCGTGTGTTCGTATCCACACTGACGGGTTTCGTTCCCGGCGGGACGCTGGGAAATGGCTATGTGGTGGCATCCAGCGCCGACCACCTGATCAAAGTCAACACCACCACTCTGCAGCCCGTCACGCGAGGCGACGGCAGCATCGTCAGGATCCCGGTGGGCAAAAATCCTATGGGCATCGCCATCACACCTGACGGCAGTCGGGCCTATGTTCAGAACTTCATCAGCCGCAACGTGTCGGTCATAGACCTGGACACGGACACTGTGGTTGACACGCTGCCCTCGGCCTCGCTACCCGCAGCCGGGACACCCGAAGCCAATGTGTTGTTGGGCAAAGAACTCTTCAATACGGGCCTGGGTCCAGCCGGGCTCGGTCCCACCGACCCCAACGATCCGTTGAGCGGGCGTTTCACCATGAGTAACAATGGCTGGGGTGCGTGCTTCAACTGTCATCCTTTCGGACTTTCCGACGGTGTCACCTGGATCTTTCCCAACGGGCCACGCCAGTCCACCCCCCTGGACGGGACTTTCTTTCCCAACGGTACGGGGGGCCACACCCAGCGAATTCTGAACTGGACTGCGGTCCGCTCTTCCGTTCAGGACTTCGAAAAGAACACGGAGAATGTTTCCGGAGGCTTCGGCTTGATCGGTCCCTTTGGCCCCACTGATGGAGTGGTCGACCACGGCGCCAATCGGGGCCGAGATTCCAGGGCGGACGCCATCGAAGCCTACGTGACCACCATCCAATCGCCCACGTCGGGCGAAGACCCTAACTCCGCGCCGCTTCAAAGCGGCCGCGACATCTATATCGATCAGGGGTGTAATGCCTGCCACGCGGGGCCTGGATGGACCACCAGCCGTGTGAACTACGCTCTACCAGCCAGCCCCGGCACCGGAGTGACAATATTCGACGGACAGGTTATCCGGGCCAACGGTCAGACTGTCTTGCATGATGTGGGCTCCCTGGATCCCAACAGTCCCATCGAAGTGCGGGGCGGCGGCCCCCAAATCGGCCAACCCGCCCAAGGAGCGCAAGGTTTCAATGTGCCCTCGTTGCTGGGGGCGTTCGCCCATGCCCCCTACTTTCACGATGGCCGCTTCAAGACACTGGCACAATTGGTGGAAAGTGGCCACGGTCAAGTGACGCCTCTGAGCGGCGACGCAAAGGGTCGCCTGACGGCGTTCTTGGAAGCGATCGACGACCGCACGCCCCCCATTCCCACGCCCAACATGGCCCTGATGGTGGCGAACACCTCCACCCAATCCGTCCTTGTGTTCACGTCGGTGCAGGCGCTGCAGGGCAGTCCTTTACCCACTTTCGAAACCGCTGGACCGGCCACCAATCTGAACCAGCCATTTCATATCACGGGCACATCCGATCCCAACGAAGCGTTCGTGGCCAGTTCGGGGGATCAGTCCCTGCTCAAAGTAAATCCGTTCACCCAAGGGAATACGCCACCGGTCCATACGATCAAAGGTCCGTCCACCCAACTCAACACACCTGCCGGTGTGGCCTACGACCGGGGCCGAGACATTCTCTACAACGTCAATATTGGCGGCTCCACACTGAACGCCTTCCACCAGGCCAGGCAGCGCACGGGGGACACTCCTCCCGACCGAACGATCACCGGCACCCCGAACCTTTTCGGACTGACCTTAGACTCCAAGGGGGACCGGCTCTATTGCAGTCGCCCCGGACCGAGGCAAATCGCCGTCTTTGACCAGGCTTCCGCGATCAATGGGACGGCCCCTCAGAGCCGATCCTTCACCGCGCCAGGCCTCCTCAGTCCGGCCGGCATGTTCCTGGATTCGGCCCGCAATCGACTCTATGTGGCCGACCAGAATTCCGACCAGATCTTTATCTTCAAAGATCCCCACAAGTTGTCCGGCACGGTTACACCCGCGGCCATCCTGGGCGGCAGCAACACGGGCTTTGTCTTCCCCCGCAACGTAGCCGTGGACGTTTTCCGCGACCAACTCTACGTGCTGGATTTCACGGCCAACGCCGCCTTCATTTTCAATTCGGCATCCACGGTCAGTGGCAATGTCGCTCCTGACCGCGTCATTCAGGGCCCCAAGCTGAATGGCCCGGGAGGCCTGTTGCTGATCCCCCAGTAGTAGTGTTTCCACACAAGAACGTGGCTCCCATCCGAGCGTGATACTCTGGTGCCTTCTGTTGCTGGGGGCGGTGGTGCGCTGTTATGGCTTTCCCGACATTCCGCCGGGTCTCAACCAGGACGAAGCCTCCGCCGGTTATGATGCCTGGGCCCTCTGGAACCACGGTGTCGACCGCCATGGTTTTTCCCATCCCGTGCACCTTGTAGCCTGGGGCAGCGGCCAGAACGCCCTGTACTCCTATCTGGCCATGCCGTTCATCGCCCTGTTTGGCCTCAACCCGCTGGGAGTGCGCAGTCTCAGTCTGGCATTCGGGCTCTTTACTCTGGTGGCGTTCCACCGTTTCAGTCGGGCTGTCAGCGACGATCGGACTTCCCTGTGGGCCACCTTCCTGCTGGCCGTCAATCCCTGGCACATCATGGTGTCTCGCTGGGCTCTGGAGTCCAACCTGTTTCCCGGAATTTTTCTGATTGCCGTCTGGCTGATGGTGAGCGCCGTGGAACGGCCGCGCCTGCTGCCCGCCTCCTTCGCCTGCTTTTCTCTTTCGCTCTACGCCTACGGCCCGGCCTACCTGATCGTTCCCATTTTTCTGGTCGTGGCCACTGCCAATCTGCGCAAGCTCGGCTGGCGCGTGCTGCTGGGCAGTTGGGCTGTATTTGCAGTGCTGGGTCTGCCTATCGCGCTGTTCGTGATCGTCAACCTGTTCCAACTGCCCTCGCTCAACCTGGGGCTGTTCACGGTGCCTCGCCTCTCCACTCCGCCGCGCTTCGTTGAGGTTACGTCGATCTTTGACAGCACTGGAGCGGTTCCGCAACTACGACAGAACTTGTCTCGTTGTTTGCAGTTTCTCTGGACCCAGAGCGACCCTCGCCTGTGGAATCAAATTCCTGGTTTCGGCTACGCCTACCCCGTTCACTGGCCCTTTACCCTGTTGGGTTTAGCCCTTCTCTTGCGGAACTGGCGAGCCAGCGCGCCGTGCTTTCTGGTTTTGGCCTGGATTCTGGCCGGCCTGGCCCTCTGTCCCTGTTTCCCCGTTCCCAATATAAACCGACTGAATATCCTGTTCCTTCCCCTCATTCTGTGCACGGCAGTGGGTCTCAACTGGCTGATCACTCGGACCGGTCGCTTTTCACCGGCGCTGGGCCGTGTAACGCTGGCCGGCTTTCTCTGCCTTTACCTGGCGTTCTTCGGTCGCTTTTGTCAGGCCTACTTCAAACACTTTCCCGCCCGCATCGGCCCCCTCTTCTTCGAGGGATTGGGTGAGGCCATCCAGTTCGCCGAATCTAACGCTCCCGGACCGATCTGCCTGACCAACCAGATCAACATGCCCTACATTTACGTCCTCTTCTATACCCAAGCTGACCCTCGCCTGTTTCAGAGTACCGTAACCTGGCGCAGGCAGGGAGGTGAGCTGCCCGCCGTGTCCTTTGGGCGCTACTTTTTTGGCGTTGCCAGCGGTGCACCGCATACCAGTTACATCTGGCACCGAGAGGAATTTCTCGGTAGCCAGAGACCAGGCGACCGGGTACGTACTTTCGGCAACTATGTGGTCGTTATTTCGCAGTAAGCCTGTAGATAGCAGCAAATGGTGAAGGCGCTCCAGTTTCCCCGACTGAGCCGGAGGACTCAAGCCACGACGGATTCTAATTCGAACATATCCGCATACAGGTACGGGACTGAGAGCAGTGTGCTGGTGACGGCCGCGGGCAGCCCGATCTGAGTCAAGCCCTCCAACGTGGCCTGGCGAGGCGATTGGGGCAAACGGTAGCGGCTGAACGCCTTGTGTTGACGGGAAACCTGCAGTCCGTGCGCGGCCAGGGATTGCCAGAATTGGGCTGGATGTTGCAGTTGTTCTGGACAGGTGGAGAGAAACACTCGGCTCCCCCGATCAAAGCTCAGACCCTGGCGGCAGCAGCCTATGAAACCGTGCATTCCTTCGGCCAGATACATGGGGTCCGTGAAGACCGTGGTATAGCGGTGATGAAATTTTGCCGGAAGGCCCGCGGTGAGGTCCCCGCTATGCAAAGTTGCCAGAGTCCGGCCGGCGAGAAACTGGAGTAATCTTTCATCGAGTTCAATAACGTCGACGTCGTCGGGCCTGGCCTGGGAGTTGGGTCCGCAGGTGAGAGCAACGCTGATCAGGTCGTCGTCCCCCAGCACGAGGTAACCGGTACCCCCGTCTCGGCGGGCCAGGCGACAGCGTTCCAGAGTTGTGGACAGGAGACAGGGTTGCTGTTCGTATTCCAGGAGTGCCCGGGGGCGTCCGATGGCCAGGCGCAGAAATTCGATGTCAAAAGGATACGTGGCGTCCGTCCATTCCCGCTGCACAAACAATGAAACCGTAGCAAATACCGTCTCGATGAGACGTTGAGGATCGTGCCAGAGATAGTGGCTTTCTTCGTCATATACTTTGTGAAAGGGTTGCTGGGGATGCAGGAGGCGATCTTCTATTCCCGGTACTGCCACTCTTCGGGCAAAGTCTTGTCGGCAGCGGTCCAATTTATCCAAGATCGATTCTGGAGAGAGGTGTCGGGGCTGGGCGAGATAGCGCGACAGGACACGGTCGAGCTCCGCGAGAAGGTCGCAGGGCGACAAGAGAGCCTGGCTTTCTTCCACGGGGCGAAGGATGTCCGCGTGCACGGCCCGCTCGGCCAGATCTCCTCGGAGGGACGCCCCCAGGCGGTGACGTTCCAATAGTTGGAGTAAGGCCTCCCGCGGGGCCCGCAATCGCCTTCCGGTGAGCAGATTGATGGCTAGAATCGGTTCTTCCTTCGGCGACTCATGGGTCGTGCGCTGGGAGGGCAGGAGGTCCAGGTGGGTAGTGATGGCAAATTCCCCGTTCATCGTGCCATGTTTGGCCTGTCGGCGGCCAATCCTGGCGGAATCATCTGAGGTAGTAAGGATCACGGCCATTCCACACCTGCACACCATGGACGACCACATGCAAGCCCTCGTCTTCTGGAGGGACCTGGGTCTTCAGGGGCTGACCTGCATTCACGTGGACGCCCATCTCGACGTCCAGGATAGCGGTCTATCCCCTGAGTTGATGTCTCAGTTCCTGGACGGAGTTCCTCCCCAGGATTTGCGCGGCACTCCAGAATTGCCCTGGGGTGGGCTCCATTGTGGCAATTACCTGTATCCGGCCCTGGTATCGGGCCTCGTTTCTCATCTGGTCTGGGTGGTTCCGCCTCACTTGCTGGAGGAGGGGCAATCTCTCTTGTCCTGGGCTCGTGAGGAGGTGGGCCGGTGGGTGGATCTGACTCTGGAGGAGTGGTCTGGTTTGCGTGCAGTCAGTTCCGCCCAAGTTTCCCCAGACGCCCGAGTGACCCGCGTTGAGGGGACTCTCTGCGGCCAGCGATTCACCTTGTGCCTGGCCGAGGGCCTTCCCGCCCTGGAGGGGCCCGTGGCCCTGGACATTGATGTCGATTACTTTGTTCGCCCGGACGACAGCCTGTGGAGTTCCCCCGAGTCTCTGGCTCAACAATTGCAAGGTCTTACGGTGGAGATCCTGACCGTGGCCACCTCGCTGGAGGGGGGCTACACCCCGGCAAATCAGCATGGGCTGGGCCAGGATTGCCTGCGTTGCTTTGGATTTCCCCAGCACCCCTTACCTCTCCACTACAGGCCCCAGCCGGAGGACCTGGTATGGCGTGAGATTCACCGGGACGCTTACGGCCTGGCTCTGGAACTGCTGGAGGCTTGTGCTCCAGGTCCGGTGCATCTTTATCTGGAAAGCATTGTGCAGGCCCGTCTCAACAACCCGGACCGCGCCTATACCTGTTTGCTTCAGTTGGAACAGTCGGTGCCTCTCACCGGGGCTGAGCTCGCTCAGGTTCTATTCATGAGGGCAGAAACTCTCGCTGCCCAGCATCACCAGCCGGCAATCCGGTTGTTGCGCCGTGCTCTGGAGCACGCTGCCCATCGTTACGACATTCGTTTCAGTCTGGCCAGGCGCTTGCGCGATGCGGGTCAGTTTCCGATGGCGGCGCGCACCCTGAGGGCCGTTTTGCAGCAAAGCCAGAATCGCGTGAGTGGATTGGAACATGAATTGGAGTTGGCTCGCACTTATGCGCAGATGGGGCAGACCGCCCTGGCCCAGGCCACTCACCGGCAACTGCAGGCTCGGGATGTGCTGGGATTGCAGTCAATGCATTCTCTCCTCGACCAGGCTTATGTCCGCTAAGTTCGAGGTGCGTCCGGCGCAATCGAGTGACTGGGCCTGGATCCGGCGGTTGGCCGTGGAAGTCTGTGAAGACAGCCTGCCCCCAGGCAGCCGTGTCAGCCCGGAAGCTCTGCGGGCTCGGGTGCGCGCTCGCTATTCTCAGTTGGATCCCCGTGATGTCGTCTGCATGGTGGCCTGGCATCGGGAGAAACAGGCTCGGTGCGGTTACTTGATTCTGCAACTGGACCAGACCGACGCGGTGACCGGGGAGGCTCAGAGCGCCATCTACGACCTGGCTGTGGAGCCTCGTTTTCAGGGGACCGCCGCGGTGGGAGCGCTGGTTCGGGCGGCCGCCAAGGTGACCGCTGAGCACGGTTTGGCGCGGATGCAAGGGGATATCACCGTGACCAACCTGAAGGCCTTCAAGAAGGCGCTCAGGCTGGGCTTTACACTGCAGCGCTATTCTCTGACGATGGATTGTATCAACGCTGTTTAACAGCGGTGTAGTGTAGACCAACTATGCCAGATCAACCTTGTCCTGGGTCAAAGTTACCGGTATCAAACATGATCTAGATCATACTCTAGACCAGGAGGTACCTTTAGTGTGGTCACACTAAGGGAGGAAAATCATGAAAGAAGACACCGACCCGGCGCCTCCGCGCGCCGAAGTTTACGACGACGCCATCGTGCGCGGTTTCGTATTCTTCACGATGTTCTGGGGGGCGGTGGGGATGTTGGCCGGACTGTGGGCAGCCCTCGAACTGGCCTTCTGGCAGTGCAATTTGGACAGTCCCTACCTCAGCTTTGGTCGGCTGCGGCCACTTCACACCAATGCAGTCATCTTCGCCTTTGGCGGAAATGCAATCTTCGCATCGGTATACTACAGTACCCAGCGCCTGTGCCGAACGCGGCTGGCCTCGGACCTGCTCTCTAAGATTCATCTTTGGGGTTGGCAGTTAATCATTGTTCTGGACGCTGTCTGCTTGCTAAGCGGGTTTACGGATGGCAAAGAATACGCCGAACCAGTCTTCCTGGTGGACCAGTTGATCACCATCATCTGGGTGGTCTTCGCCGTCAACTTCTTCTGGACTCTGGCCAGGCGGCGCGAGCAGCACCTCTATGTGGCCATATGGTTCTACATCGCCACCATCATCACCATCGCGGTGCTTCATCTGGTCAACAATCTGTCCATCCCGGTATCGGCCTTCAAGTCTTACCCGGTCTGGGCGGGCGTCCAGGACGCGCTGATTCAATGGTGGTACGGCCACAACGCCGTAGGCTTTCTGCTGACCACCCCGTTCCTGGGCATGATGTACTACTATCTGCCCAAAGCCGCTAACAAACCCGTCTACTCCTATCGACTGTCCATTATTCACTTCTGGTCTTTGATTTTCTTATACATCTGGGCTGGACCGCACCACTTGCTCTATACGGCCCTGCCCGACTGGGCGCAGACTCTGGGAATGTGTTTTTCGCTGATGTTGATCGCACCCTCGTGGGGCGGTATGCTCAACGGCCTGCTAACCCTCAAAGGTGCCTACAACCAGGTGCGAACCGACCCCATCCTCAAGTTCTTCGTGGTAGCCATCACCTTCTACGGCATGTCTACCTTTGAAGGGCCGATGCTGTCGATTCGCTCGGTTTCGGCCCTGGGCCACTACACGGACTGGATCGTAGGCCACGTCCACGGGGGCGCGCTGGGATGGGTCGGGTTCTGCGTCTTTGCCACCTTCTACTGGCTGGTGCCTAGACTGTATAAAACGGAACTCTACTCCACCAAGTTGGCCACTGTTCACTTCTGGATCGCTACCATCGGCATCGTGCTCTACATGGTTTCCATGTGGATCACGGGGATCACTCAGGGATTGATGTGGCGGGCTTTCAGTGAAGACGGTAGCCTGACCTACAGCTTCATTCAGACCACCAAGATCCTCTTCCCCTACTACCTGGTGAGGGCTCTAGGTGGAGCGATGTATCTGTCCGGACTGCTGATGATGGTCTACAACCTGATTCAAACGGCTCGCTCCGGCCAAGCCTACAATGCTCCGGTTCCCACTCAAACCGTGCAACCTACAAGACTGGCGGTGCAAGCATGAAAGACCATCGATGGCTTGAAGGTCAGGGAACCCTGATGTCCGTTCTGGTCACCGTACTCATCCTGATCGGTGGCCTGGTGGAAATCGTGCCACTCTACTACGTGCGCTCATCGGTGCCGCCGATTGACGGGGTTAAGCCTTACAGTGCACTGGAACTGGAAGGCCGTGACCTCTATCTGCGAGAGGGCTGCTACAACTGTCACAGCCAGATGGTACGGCCCTTCCGCGACGAAACCGAACGCTACGGACCGTATTCCAAGGCCGGTGAATTTGTCTATGACCATCCCTTCCAGTTTGGCTCCAAAAGAACCGGACCGGACCTGCAAAGGTTAGGGGGCAAATACCCGGACTCGTGGCATTACTACCACATGCGCAACCCCCGCGAGATCGTGCCTGGCTCGGTCATGCCCAACTACCCCTGGCTGCACACCAGCAAGCTGGATACATCGCTGACCCAAAAGAAGATGCAGGTACTGCGAAAGCTGGGAGTCCCCTACAGCGACGAGGAGATCGCCGGGGCTGCCGAGTCGATCAAAATCCAATCGGACGATATCCTGGGGCGGTTGAAAGCCGAAAAGGTGGACGAAGCTCAGGCCGACCGAGAAATTGTGGCGCTGATTGCTTACTTGCAGAAGCTGGGTTCAGACATCCACTGGCGGGAGGCGCAGCAATGAACGATTTTGCCTGGATTGCCCCTCTTAAGGAGGCCGTCCTACTGCTCTTCTTTCTGCTCTTCTCGGCCATCTTGATCTGGACGGCTCGCCTGCGTTCGGTCGATGACATGAGCAACATTCCCTTTCGTGATGAGGAGGCTCTCCAATGAACGCTCCCGTTCTAGACCACTCCGCTGACGGCATCGAGGAGCTCGACAATCCATTGCCCCGCTGGTGGCTCTATCTCTTCTATGGCACCATCATCTTCGCCATCTACTATGCTATCCAATATCCCAGCACCCCCTACTACAAGGGAACGTTGGGATGGACCCAAGAGAAACAGTGGGCCAGTCAAGCGCCTCCCAAGAAAGCAGACCCGGCGGCCCTGGACCTGAAAGCCCTGGCCACCAAGCCCGAAGTGTTGGAGGCTGGAAAGAAAGTCTTTATCAGCACCTGCGCTTCTTGCCACGGCACCAATGCTGAAGGCAAAATCGGGCCATGCCTGACCGACAGCGTGTGGAAATACGGCAGTGAAGACAAAGAGATCCTGCTCAGCATCCGCAAGGGCCGTCCCAAGGGGATGCCCGCCTGGGACACGTTTCTCAAGCCTGACCAGGTGGGAGCGGTGGCTACCTATGTTCACAGCATCGGCAACACGACCGCAACTCCCGCCAATGCAACTGGCTCAGGCACCCCCATCCCTACTAACTCGCCAAACCCAGAAGGAAAATAACCTGAATGAATCTCCCGGGAGTCGATGTCACGGCCGCTCGCCAGAAAGTGTATCCGCGCCAGATGGACGGACGCTTTCGGCGGCTGCGCAACTTCCTGAGCGTCTATCTCCAAGGCCTGCTCTTTTTGCTACCCTGGTGGCAATGGCAGGGGCGCCAGGCTGTGCTCATCGACCTCCCCGGCCGCAAACTTTTCCTCTGGGGATTGGTGCTCCATCCCCAAGACACTTACTTTCTGCATCTATTGCTGATCAGCGCGGCCCTGACGCTCTTTTGCGTCTCGGCCGTAGCTGGTCGCATGTGGTGCGGCTACGCCTGCCCGCAAACCATTTTGACGCAGGCATTCATCATGGTCGAACGTTGGTGGGAGGGAGACCGGGCCGCCCGTATTCGACTGGACCGGTCCTCCTGGACCGCCTCCAAATTGGGCCGCAAGCTGGGAAAGCTGGCTAGTTGGAGTGCCATGGGTGGCTTTCTGGGGCTGACTTGCGCGGGCTACTTCCTGCCCATTCGTGAGTTGGTCCAACAGGCGCTGCACGGCCAGTTCAACACGGCAATGGTGGCCACTGTAGGTTTTTTCACAGCTCTCTCGCTTTTCCAATTTGGCTACTTCCGCGAGCAATTTTGCACCTATGTGTGTCCTTACGCCCGCTTTCAAGGCGCCATGCTCGACTCTGACAGTCTGATCGTGGCCTACAATGGAGACCGCGGCGAGCCCCGCGGAAAGCTGAAAGACCCCAACCGTGGCTCTTGCGTGGACTGCACTATGTGCGTGCAGGTCTGCCCCATGGGCATCGATATCCGCCAGGGCTTACAAATGGAGTGTATTGCCTGCACCGCCTGCGTGGACGCCTGCGACCAAATCATGGACAAAACCGGTCAACCCAGAGGCCTGATCAGTTACACTACCCTGAGCGGCGAGCCTGGCAAGTTGACCCGACCCAGAGTGGTCATCTATTTGTGTTTGCTGGTGGGCCTGATCGGTCTGCTGGGCTACCTGATCTTCAACCGCACCCCGCTGGGCCTGGACGCTGTCCGCGAAATGCTTCCCGGAGGGCACCTGGCCGAGACCACGCCCGACGGTCAGGTGAGCAACATTTTCAGCATAAACCTGGTCAACCGGCTGGCCCACCCCACCCGCCTGCAACTGGGCACCCAGGGATTGCCAGGTGCCCAATTGATGGGCATATCCAACCCCCTTGACCTGGCCAGCGGAGACGTCACCCAAACCCGAGTCATTGTGCTGGTTCCTGCCAACACCTCGCGGGGAGTCCACAAATTCTTCTTCACCGCCAGGCCCATCGACTCGGATGGCGCCCAGCCCAAAGGCGGGACAGACATCTCCTGCCAGAAAGAGGCCACCTTTGTCGTTCCTTAACAGTCCCCGCATCTGGCCCATAGGCATCGTTTTATCTTTGAGCGCCTTCGTTCTGTTTCAGATCTCTCTGGTGAAGCTGGCTTCCTCGGGCTTTGAAGGTCCCGATGACGTGCAATACTACAAGATGGGACTGGAGTACAGCCGTGAACTGGAGCGCCAGCACCATCAACGCATCAACGGCTGGCAACTCCAGGTGTTGCAGCAACAGCCCCTGCGCTGCCGCATGGTAGACCGTCAGGGACACGCGCTCGAGGGTGAAATGAAAGTACGCTTCAAACGCCCGGCGACCCGGTCCCAGGACCAACGGCAACTGGCCAGCAGAGACGGACAGGAATACCAGGTGGCCTGGCAACCCAAACCCGGGCAATGGTTGGTCGACTTTGACTTCCAGTCGGGTGGCCAAGTGTTTCGCCGCCAGCTGCGCTGGACCATGCCTTGAACTGCGACCATTGCGGCCAGCCTGTACCGGTAGCCAGGCTCTCTACTCCAGACGGTGGAGAGAGCCCGCAGTTTTGTTGCGCCGGTTGTAGGGCCGTCTACGGGTTTATTCAACAAGTGGGTCTGGGCGACTACTATCGATTTCGTCCCGAACCTTCAGGCGAAGCGGTGGAAGAGTTTGCCAGCCTGGCCCTCTACCGGGATCCGGAGGTGGCTGCTGGCTTTCTCTTTGGAGGCTCGTATTTTTGCCTGCTCGACGGCATGCATTGCGCGGCATGCGGCTGGTTGGTGGAACGAGCCCTGGCTCAGGTGGATGGCCTACAAAATGTGCAGGTCAACTACACAACCCAACGCCTGCGCTTCACTCCTCAAAGTCCGGAGCTGCTGGTGGCTGCCCTGGAACGGGTGCAACAGTTGGGCTATCGGGCCATACCTTATGACCCAAACCGAAGCGAACGACCCCGCGCCCAGGCCGACCGTCTCTTGTTGCTCCGTTTTGGCGTGGCCGCCTTCGCCGCTGGCAATGTGATGCTGGCGGCTCTGGCCCTCTATTCGGGTGCTGATCTAGACCTGGCCTACCGGCCTCTCTTTCACAGACTCAGTTTCGCTCTTACCTTACCGGTTGTTCTTTTCTCGGCCGTCCCGTTCTGGAGCGGCGCCTGGAATGCGCTGAAACAGCGGACCTTGACCACCGACGTATCGATCGCCTTAGGGCTGGCTATCACGTTCGGCTACAGTGTGCTCGCAGCGTTGATGGGGCAGCAACACGTCTATTTCGATACCGTCTCAACTTTCGTCTTTGTTCTGCTGTTAGGGCGTTTGCTCGAAGGGGCGGCACGCAGCCAGGCCGGGTCGGCCGTAGAGCGACTTCTATCCCTACACGAAAGCGTCGCCTGGCGCTGGAACGGTGAGTGTTTTGAAGAGGTTCCCAGCGACCGCTTGGCGGTGGGGGACAGAGTGCAGGTGAGAGCCGGCTCGCGAGTGCCCGCCGATGGCCAGGTGGCCCGCGGAGCCTGCTTTGTGGATGAATCCCATTTGACCGGTGAATCGCAGCCCCGCAGCGTTCAATCCGGCGATCGCGTCTACGGCGGCAGCCTCTCGCTGGACGGTCTTCTCGAAGTAGAACTCACCCAACTGGGAGGCACCAGCCTGCTGGCCCAGGTGGCCCGCCTGGTAGAGAGCGCCCAATGCACCCCTGGAAAAATTCAAAGAGCGGCTGACCGACTGGCTGCCTGGCTTCTACCCAGCATCCTGGTTTTGTCTGCGATGACAGGAATGGTCACTCAAAACCTGGATCGGGCCCTGGCTGTCTTGATTATCACTTGTCCCTGTGCGCTGGGAATTGCCACACCCCTGATCGTCAGCGTGGCTGCCGGGGTGGCTGCCCGCCGGGGAGTGCTTTTTCGCGATGGCCTGGCCCTGGAGACGGCCCGTCAAATTACCCACGTAATGGTGGACAAGACCGGCACCCTGACCGAAGGTCAACTTCAACTGCTGAGTGGCCCCCGGGATCACCATCTGGTTTGGGCCGCCAGCCTGGAAAGTCCCTGTCAGCACCCTCTGGCGCGTGCTCTCACTCAAAGCTGTTCTCAACCGCTGCTTCCGGTGGAGAACTGGCAACTGGTTCCCGGGCAGGGTGTGGAAGGCGTGGTGCAAGGTCGCCGCTTGAGACTGGGCCGTGCCGCCTATTTAGGCAGGCCAGATTTGGACCGGGAGGCTCTGAATACCTCCGTGTGGTTGGAGGTCGACGGTCAGGTGGCGGCTCGCTTCGAATTTGGCGATCGGTTGCGAGCAGAAGCTTCCGATTTCATCCACCTGCTGCGCCGTCAGGGACTCAAGGTGTGTCTGGCCAGCGGAGACCGCCAACCGGTGGTGGCCGAGGTCGCCCGCCAGTTGGGAATAAGCGACTATAGGGCCCAATGCTTACCGTTGGACAAACTTGACTGGGTGGAACAACTTCAAAATCAGGGGTCCGTTGTAGCCTTCTTGGGAGATGGCATCAACGACGCCCCGGCTCTGCGCAAGGCCAATCTGGGCATTACTGTGGCCAACGGCAGCGAACTGAGTTGGGAGGTGGCCAATCTGGTTCTATTGCGACCGGGACTGGCACCGGCGGTGCTGGCCCTGGACCTTGCCCGTCAGGCCTGGACCCGCCTGCGACTCAACCTTATATTGGCGCTCCTCTACAACGCCCTGGCCATCCCCGCTGCGGCCTTTGGCTGGGTAACTCCGCTTACGGCAGCCATTGCCATGCCGCTGTCCTCCCTGCTGGTGGTGGGGCAATCGCTACTATTGCTGGGCTACCAGCCGAAGGAGATCGACCATGGACGCACTCTACTTTCTGATCCCGGCAGCCCTCCTACTCTCGGGATTCGGCCTGGCGCTCTTCTGGTGGGCAGTGTCACACGAACAGTTTGACGACATGGAAGGACCCCGTTGGAAGATTCTGTTTGACCAGGAGGAGTCGTGATTGTAGCCTTCCTGCTCGGGGTGGCCGGCAGTTGGCACTGCGCGGCCATGTGCGGAGGGTTTGCCTGGGGCCCCCGGCCCGTGGCCTATCTGGCCGGACGGTTGTTGGGTTACGCCCTGGTTGGTGCTTTGCTGGGCTGGAGTGGACTTTGGGCCCTACAATTCCTTGGGAATAGACTGTTGTTGGCTATTTCAGGTTGTCTGCTATTGGCCATGGGTTTGGTTCAACAGCGCGCCGTGACTGCTCGCAACGGATTCTCCTTGACCGCTTTCCTTTGGAGTGAACTGGCCCCCTGGCTGCGCTCGCCGGGAACCCGATCTCGTTTTGGGTTCGGCCTGGTCACCGCCGTCTTCCCCTGCGGTCTGCTCTACGCCGCCTGGCTGCAAGCTGCCAATCAGGGCACCCCAGAACTGGCGGCTCTCAGCATGATCTCGTTCTGGGCTGGCACACTACCCGGATTGCTGCTGCCGCGCTGGGCGGGGCGCCAACTGGGAGCCGGCGCGCGCCTGGACAAACTGGCGCTGCTCTTGACCGGCTCGGTCATGTTGGCCCAGGCTCTCTGGCCCGAGCTGCCGGGCCAGACAGGTGTTCACTGTGGCGGACTCTAGCGGAAATCCCTGACGGGCCGCACGGAAAAGCGCCGGCGACCGAGAATGTCACATCCTGATGATGGACGACAGTGAACGTCTGAGGGTGGAGGCAGACAGGGACCTGGCCGAAAGTGGCGGACTTGCCGCGGTCCTGATCTACCCCGTTCTCATGCTGTGCCTTGGTCTGGCCACCGATCTGTGGGGCGCTCAGCCCTACCTGGTGGTGATTTACCCGGTCTTTACCACACTCCTCGGTGTGATACGCTACGCCATCGGTCGTCGGCTTCGAACTGCGCCAGCGGCCGAACTGACCGGCATCAAGCGAAACTATTCCCTGTCAGTACTGGCCATCGCCGCCAGTTGGTCGGTCTATGCGGCCTGGGTCGTCCATCTTTACGGACGCAGTTGGAGTGGACTGCTGGCGCTGATGATGACCGTGGGTGTGGTAGCCGCCTCCACCTCCAATCTCACCCCTTACTTTCCCCTTTTGCGCAGCTACATACTTCTCATGGTAGTCCCTTCCGCGGTAACCCTGGCCAGCCACGGTACCCCCTCCGAATTACTCACGGCTGCCTGTTTGTTGGTCTTCTGCCTGTTCATGAATTCCGCCGGTCATCGCCATTCTGTGCGCTACACCAAGCTGTCTCAGGCTCTCTTTGACCTGGAAATATCACGCCACTCTCAGGAACAGTTGCTGGTTCGTTGGCGCTCATTGGTTGAGAACGCCCCCGAAATCATCCTCACCCTCGATCGGCGCCGATGCGTCGATTTCCTGAACAAGTCCGAGACAGGCTACAAAACGGCTCAGGTAATCGGGCAACCCCTCGAACGCTTTATACCATCACCAGACAAGGATAGGATCTGTGCACTCATTGACCAGGCCTTTGAAGAAAACGTGCCGGTGAACTTTGAAACGCAGGTTGTTGCTCCAGACGGTCAGGTCACCGGCTGGTATTCGTGCCGAGTGGGTCCCATCTGCCAACAGGGACAAGTGGAATCAGTCGTGCTGATAGCCACCAACATTGCCGAACGGCAGAAAATGGACCAAGAATTGCGTCGTTCGCGGGCTCAACTGCGGCGCCTGACGGCCCGCCAGCAGGCGGCCCTTGAGGATGAGCGGCGTCACATATCTCGGGAAGTTCACGACGAATTGGGGCAGCTTTTAACTGCCCTCAAAATCGAATTGGGCTGGGTGGAAAATCGACTGGAGGATGGACCGTTGCTCGACCGCGCTACGGCCATGTCCGCCCTGGTGGATAAGACGATGGGCACGGTGCGGCGGATTGCCAGTCGCCTGCGCCCGCCCCTCCTCGACGAGCTAGGGCCGGGGCCAGCACTGGACTGGCTGATGCAGGATGCCTGCTCGCGGGCCGGCCTCAAATACACAATCCACACCTCGCTGGCTGGTAGAACTCTGAGCGAGGAACAATCGCTGGCGGTGTTCCGGGTCTGCCAGGAGGCCTTGACGAATGTGGCCCGTCATGCCCGAGCCAGCCAGGTGGACGTCAATCTGCGGGTGGTGGGAGACCGACTGGAGTTGAGCATAGGCGATGATGGTATCGGCATTTCCGTAGACCAGGTCACCACCTCGCTGGGCTTGCTAGGCCTGCAGGAGCGCATCACCCTATTAAATGGTAACGTAACCATCAAAGGCACTCCTGGAGAGGGCACGAGAGTTGAGGCGACCATTCCGCTGGGACCTCGGCAGGGTCCATCCGAGCCAGACCGAACGATGCCCGCTCCGTGCCTGGAAGGAGACAACCCATGAGCAAGCGATTCTTTATCATTGACGACGATGAGAGTGTATTGCTCGTGCTCAAATCCATGCTTGAAGCACAGGGCCATATCGTCACCGGTTACTCTTCCAGCGTGAAGGCCTTGGAGGACATTCTGCTCGATCCACCCGATTGTGTTTTGACCGACATCATGATGCCTGAGATGGATGGCGTCGAACTGTGCCGCCAACTGAGAGAGGCGGGCCTGCACAAACTTCGCATTCTGGTGGTCTCGGCCAAGATCTATCATACTGATAAAGAGCGCGCCCTGGCGGCCGGCGCCAACGGCTTTATTTCTAAATCACGCAGCCATCCTGATCAGATGATGCAGGATATCATGTCCGTCTTTTCCGAGTCATTGTCCCTGGGATTTTGGGGCTGTCGTGGCACCATGCCGGTGCCTGGAGCCGGCACGATCAGATATGGCGGGAATACGGCCTGCGTCAGCCTGACTTTTCCTGACGGGCATGTCTTTGTTTTCGACGCCGGCACTGGGATCCATAGACTGGGGGCTCATCTGATGCGTATGGGTAAAGAATTGACGGGTACCCTCTTGCTGTCCCATCCACACTGGGACCACATCAACTACCTGCCATTTTTTACCCCCCTGTTCATTCCGGGGAATCAGTTTGAGATCGTGGGTTCACGTCACGCCGACATCTCTTTGGAGCAACTGGTAGCCAATCAGATGGACGGAGTCCACTTTCCCATCACCCCCAGAGAATTGGGTGCTCGCATCAGCTATCGAGAACTGGGGGAAGGGACATACACCATCGGGCCCGCTCAGGTAAGGACCATGTTGCTCTGCCACCCGGGCTACTGCCTTGGCTACCGGGTTCAATTTGGCAGGCGTAGCATCTGTTACGTCACCGACAACGAACTTTTTCCCCCTGACAGTGAGTCTTATTCGGCAGCTTACTTCAAAATGCTCAGCGAGTTCGTCCACGAGGCCGACATCCTGATTACTGACACCAGTTATTTTGACGACGAATATCCCAAGCGAATTGGCTGGGGACATTCAGCCCTGTCCCGTGTGCTGGAAATTGCCACCGTGGCCCAGGTGAAAGACCTTTACCTGTATCACCACGTGCCCGAACATGACGATGAGGCCATTGACCGGATGCTCCAAGAGGCCCACAAAAGGCTGAGAGATTCCGGCAGCGAGACTGTCTGCAAGGCTGCCCTGGCCGAGGAGATGATTGTTCTGCAGGCCTAGTTGACCCTTAAAAACCAGCCATTTTCGATAATGCCTGCGCCTATTTGTGGCTCGGCACCCGCGATAGGGTGAACCTGTCTGAGCAGTCGATCGACCACCTCGTCTCGGGTCATGGCGGGGTTCTCTTGCTTCCAACCAGCAATCAAACTGGCGATTTGAGGTTGAGCGTAAGAGGAACCGCTGTGATGCTGTAGTTGACCGTTTACTTGAATGGGCACGTCAACGCCTTGGGTTCCGATCAAAGCGCCCGCATCGGGCGAAGCCAGGGAGGCAGGACCGTCATCAGCCGGGTCCACGGTGCCATGGTTGTCCGAGGCGCCCACAACAATGGCTCCCGGGTCTGCCAGATCACTCATGTAAAAGTCGCGGCCGGTAAGCACCCCCAGTCGGTCAAATAACGCCTCTAGATGCCCCTGATTACCGGCCGAGACCACCCGAATTACACCGGCATCCTGGGCCGTCCGAGCCGCCTGCAGAAGGTGTCTACGGGCCGCTCCGATTTCTCGATTGCCGTGGTGGATGTCATCCACCCGGCGTACCAGCGCCTGCAAGAAATCTGCATCGCTGCTGCCGCTGGGAATCTCCAGTTCGTTCTCTAAAAAGGTTCGGGTGGCGGCTGTGCCCTGGGCCGCCCCCCACAGACTCTCCACCACCCGCGATTCGGAAGCCCCTTGAGATTGGCTGGCCACCCCTGGCTTGTGCAGCCTTTCTAAAACCTGGGCGGTGGCCTCGGTAGGCACTCGAAAGCGTTGCACCACATATCGCTCTAATGCTCCTGGCCGGCCTTGCTCGACCTCCTGCAACGAATTTCCCAAGGGGACCTGAACCCTCTCGTTGGCGATTGGACTGCGACTGCGCAGCACCGCTTCGACCAATGTGCCATGGCTGACGCCCATGGTATCCTGGGCACTGGGAAACTCGTCGAGCAACATGACCTGCACAACTGGCTGGGGCGGAGGCGGCGTGGTGCAGGCCCCCACCGAGAGCACCGAAAGCCCCAGCATAGTGGCGGCTGCACACCGATTGGAAATTACCATGGTCTGCCCAGACTAGCGCAAGCGGTCGAAAATATCCTGAAAGCAGGTGGCCCTTTTCCAAGCTTGAAAACCGCGCCCATGGTGAAATTGCACTTCCCTTCGGGCCAGAACTATGACTGCGTGATGTGCGGTCGTGGTTGCGAGTCGCTCTGGACCATTCCTGTGGAAGATCATGTGGTTGAACGCATCGAGAAACACCCACTGGGATTGCGCGTCATCAACGAAAATGGGGCCGCTTTCAGTAAGAACGAAGAGGGCGGCTACGTCATCCACTACCCCGATCCGGCCCAGCCCAGGTGCGGCTTTCTAGCCCCTGACAAACTGTGCAGCATCCACGCCGAACTGGGAATGGAGGCCAAGCCGCTGACCTGTCAGCAATTTCCCTTTCACGTCACCGAGACGCCCGATGGCGTCTATGTGGGCGTCAGCTTTTTCTGTACCTCTGTGCGTGAAAACAGCGGCCGCCCTCTGAGCGCCCACGAAGACTGGCTGCGCCAACTTATGAAAACATCGATCCGGGTGACCACCATCGAGGCTGACAAAGTGTTGGTGGCGCCGGACCGGCACACCAGTTGGACCGACTTTGTAGCTTTTGACAACCAATTGCGTCAACGCGTCCAGGACCAGGGTCTGGACTTGAGCGCCCAGCAGGCTATCGCCGTGACCGCTCTGGCCAGCCAGCAAAACCCGGTCAACCTGGCGGCCGGCTGGGACCAATTCGAGTTGGAAGAAGCCCCTTTGGGGGGTCAGTTAGCTTCCCTGCTGGAAACGGCCCTCTTTGCCCTGGTCAAGCTTTTCTTGCATGATACCAGCCCCGAGCGAATTGAGCCGCTAGATGCAGCCTATGCCAGCGGCGCAACTCTAGATTTTCCCGAATATGGTTGGACGGGCACTTGGTTTCAATTTTTGCGCTTTCAGGATCAAGCGGTTGGGGACAATTTGGAAGACGAGTTGGACAGGTGGGCCGACATGCAGTTGCATCGGAAGTCGCTGCTGGTCTACCGCTCGCTGCTGGACAACCTGTGGATGTTGGCCTTGATTCCACGCTTCGTGCGCTGCACCACGGCCTTCTTTGCTCGCCAAAACGGGCGCGAGCAGGCCCTTCTAGAAGACTACTATCGGGCTCTGGAGCAGGCCGAGATGTATTTGGGGACCAATGGGCTTCTGCCCAGTCGTCTCTCGCCCCGGTTCACTGCACATCTAATGGAGTTGCTGTAATTAACTGGTGAAGTGGCTCGTTTTTGCTGCCCTGGCCGGTTGGTGGGCTTTCCCCGCCTGGTCGCAGGCTATCCCGGAAGAACTCGAAGTCGTGCCCACCATCA
>JADMJV010000060.1:0-5852 GCA_018780265.1 bacterium | reverse complement strand
CCCCCCCCCCCACCTCCCCCCGATCCGCTGGTGCTGAAGGCAGACGCTTTGACCGGCCAGTTGCGCCTTACGGCAACCCAGGCGGTGGCCAAAGCCTGGCAAGAGAATCCCGAAATTCAGGCGGCCGATGCCCGGGTGCGCCAGGCCTACTGGGCCTACCAGGCCTCCGACAGCCTGCCCAGCGCTTCGTTAGGACTGGGAACCTGGCAGGGCCAGGGGCAGGCGTTGCTCAATGGCAACTATATCTCAGAAATTCGGGCCGACTACTATGTCTGGCTGTTGCAGCCGTTTCGACCGATTGGCACATTGGACACCCATCGACGCGTAGCCTACCGTGGTCTCACCCAGGCCCAGTCGGGAGCCACGCTGGTGCGAATTCAGTTGGCACAAAGGGTGAAGGACGCTTATTACCAGTTGATGGCGGCCGAGCAACAACTGCAAGTAGCCCAGCAGAATCTGGACCTGGCTGAGCAGATCCTGAACGTGACTCAATTGCGCTTTCAAAAGGGCGCTGGCCCCAGGCTCGATGAGATTAACGCCACCATTCAGCGCAACCGATCACGTCAAGATCTGACACTGATTAAGGGGCAATTGGGCCAGGCCCGAGCCCGACTGGCCCCCCTGCTGGGCCTGGCCGCTTATAGCCCGCTACAAACCGACGGGGCCCTGCAGCCACCGGCCGGCCGCTACATCTACGAAACCCTGCTGGAATTAGCCCGCCAGCATCCACGTTTGGAAGTGGCCCGCGAAGCGGTGAAGCAAAGCGTTCATAGCCGTGTGTTGGCCGAGCAACAGAACAATCCGCAGCCAAATTTGTTTGCTGTCTACGATATGATCCGCCCCAGCTACCTGGTCCAACTCACCCTGTCGATCCCTCTGGACTGGGGCGCTATTCGCAACGATGTCCGCCAAAAAATCGAAGTAGAACGCGAGAAAGAGCAGGCCCTCTACAGTGAACAGTTGGCCTTGAGCGCCGATTTACGGTCGGCCTACGAAGCCTATCAAGCGGCCTTTGACAACGCCACCGGTTACCAGGAAGATGTTTTGAAGCCTTCGGAAGAATCTACGCGTATCACAGAATATGGCTATCGCCGGGGAGCCATTCCCTTTCTGCAACTGCTCACCAGCCAGCAACAACTTTCCAGCATTCGCAAAGACTTCATTGACCGGCAACTCTCGGTGCACCTGGCCCTCGACGCCCTGGAAGCGTTGGTGGGGCGACAGTTAGAGGGCGTTACTCTCTGATAAAGCCCTCACCGGGCTGGTAATGAAATCGGACCTTCTCAGAAGGGTCAGGGATAGTCACAATTTCCCCGGCAAACTGTCCCTTGGCGATGCGCTTCATCGTTTGCACCCAACTGGATACCGACGGGTCGAAACGGGCCCATTGGTAGGTGGCCGGCTTTTGCGGCACAACCACCAGCATGGCCGTGCGATCATACACAAAGCGACTTCCGTCCCAGTGAAAAAGTTTGTAGTTGGTGGGCCTGACGTCAGACTTCTGCTCGGTTGCACACAGATCAACGTGACCGTCCTGGTCATAGTCGTCCACCCAGCTGATGTCCCCCATATCAAACTCGCCTAAAAAAGACCACGGACTCTCCGAGTAAGCGTCTTTGACACGGGGCGCGCTCCACAAAATCCGGCCCTTGGAGTCCAACACAACCAGTTGGCCTTTGGAAACCCCGCCTACTGTGTAGCGCTGCAGGCAAACCTGCTCGTTGACGCTATCGCCGTTGAGGTCGGCGGCGATCTTTTGATGATAGGTGGGGGCCGCCCAGGCAGCGCCGGCCATACACAGGAAGTAAAAACAACACTTCATGGGTTACGGTTTGCCGGGCGGGGCGGGAAGTTCCTTTACTCCGGGCCATTCTTCCTGGCGGCACTGCTCGACCCAATGCCGCAGCAGGCCTGCGTCCAGGTAGCGCATCAAATCCTTGCCCGGGCAACTGGTCTGACCCGGAGCGGCCTGACAGTGGGCCTGCAGGGTCTCCAGTTGGAACTGGTCCCGCAACCAGGCCAGCAATTCGACGGTCGCCTGAAGCTGTTCGCGCGTCACCGTCTGCTCGTCAAAGTTCCCCCACAGGTGAAGGTTGACCACTCCCGTCAAGTCGTAGTCGGTGTTGCTCTCGGGCCGATACTTCAGCTCGCGCCCTTCAAAGATGGTTCCCTGCGGATCGATTAAGAAGTGATAGGGCAGATCTGGCCAGTTCTTTTCCCGTTGCCCCCAGTTCTGCAGCCCTTTGATTTTCTTGCGGGCGTCATCGCCTGCTTTCCAAAGCACCCCGGAATGGTGCAGCGTGATGCGCTCTGGAGTATGCAGTAAATCGTCCCCGAGAGCCTGGGGTTGCGAGCCCCACTCGGCGCGGGTGACATAGTTTCGGGGTTGGGCCCACACAGCGCTGCTCAACAACAGGAGCAAAAGCCAGATTTTCACGCCACCCTCTTCGCCGATTAGCCCTCGAGTTCCTCAGCCTGGGGTTGGGCGAAGGCCATCATTTTGACCCGCTTGCCATCCGCGCGCATTACGTCCCGCTCCACGCGGTGAAGCTGTTGCTGGTGTAAGAATTCCGACCAACGATAACCTTCCCTTTGAGCAGCCGAAAGACTCGAAAAGACGATCATATTGCCTCCTGTGACCCCGTATCCCCAATTCTAACCACACGTGCCCTACCCGGGTTCCCAAACCCTCCGTCAGGTGCCGCTATAATAGAAAAAGTGGCTACAGGGGTAAAAGGCCTCTACAAGGCTTTGCAGTTGCCGAATTTTTTGGCCGCATGGTGTGTAAAGCGGTCAACCTCTTCGAGGGTCATAGCTTCATCGACTCGTACGGGCGGTGACACCCATCGAGCCCAGTTGGTGCCGACAATGTATAGAAACCGACTCAAAGCAACCTGAACGTCAGGGACAGTTGTTGTCACGGGCTAAAAGGCGGTGACCTGCCCACTGACATGTTCTGGCTCTGGGGCCAGGTCCCGATAGCTGAGCGTACCAAACATCCAATCCGCTACCGGTAAAACCACATTGTAGTTAATGTTGGAGCGGTTGTGGTGACGCCGATGATGCTCAGTCAAGAATAGAAACCAACGCTTTTGGCGAAAACGAAATTCGTCGGGACAATGGATGTGCCAATGCAAAAGCTCATAGGCCATTACGTAGCAAGCGGTTCCTGCCGCCACACCCAGGCTGGCCCAACTGCCAAATAACAGGTACACCGAGTAAAATAGCGGAGCGTGCAAGATCCACAAGATAGGCATGAAGGACGTCTCAAAAAGATGGTAATCCCGGAGTTCGTCTTCTTTAGCAAAAAATTTGCCCGGTGCCCTGCGTTCAGAATGATGCATCACCGCGTGCCGGTCGTGCGGAGTGCGCATGAAGCGGATGCTGTGCATAAAGTGCTTGTGAACGACCCATTCGATCACGCTGCTCAACCAGATGGCAACAAGGAAGGCCACCAGACAAACTAATCCGTTCACGCTAACTCCAAGACCCTAGGCGAAGGGGTTGCTCAATTCGGGGTGTCGACGCTGAATCACACGTTCGAAAGCATCTAAGAGATCCGGATCAAAGTGTGTTCCGCGACCCTCCCGTAGGATAGCCTGCACCCTCTCCACCGGCATTCCTGCTTTGTAAGGTCGCTCAGCGGCCAGTGCGTCGAACACGTCGGCAACGGCGATAATACGGGCGGCATAGGGGATGTCTTCGCCTTTCAATCCGTCGGGATAGCCTTTCCCATCCCACCGCTCGTGGTGACCGCGAATCACCGGACACAGGTGACGCAGGGATTCAATGGGGTAGACCATCTCTTCGCCAATCACCGGGTGCAATTTCATGATCTCATACTCTTCTTCAGTCAACTTACCTGGCTTATAAAGAATTTCGGGGGGCACTTTGGTTTTTCCGATATCGTGGAGCAGACCCGCCTGGCGCAAATCCTGCGAACCGAGCCAATCGGTGATTTTCTCCATCTTGCCAGGAGGAGCCTCATCCAGCATCAAAGCCATCTCCCCTGTATCTTTCAGCAATGCGCCCAGGCGCACTTGATTTCGCGTGTGCTGATCGGTGATCCCAACTTCATCGGCCAAATCCATGGCCAACTCCAGCACTCGAGCCGAATGAGCGAACGTAAACTCGCCCCCCAATTTGAGCACCAGTCCCAGGGCGTTGACCGCATCATCTCGATTTAATTCGCCCAGTGAGTCAAGCCGGTAAGCCTTTTTGAGCAGTGACTCCATGCTGTGGCCAGCGTGCCGACTGGCCAACTCACTCAGTTGCTTGCCTTCAGGCTGCTGGGCCAGTCGCAAGCCCATTTTGAGCGCCTCATCGGTTTTGGCCAGACGATAGGCTTCCAGGCGCTGCAAATCTATCTTGTGATCGCTCTGACTGCGCCGCTGACTTTGACTCTGTTGCTGGTCGGCCATCTGGTGAGCAGTCTTACCACCTTGCTGGTCGCGTTCGCGCTGTTGGCCGCCCCCGCTGCCCCCTCCCCCGCGTCCCGACTGATCTTGGACGTCTTCCACCTTTTCCTGGTGATGCTGAGTAGTGGACGTTGACTCCTCGGCTCGTTTCGTCGCCGGGGTCTTGTCAGTCGGCTGGAAGGCCCGAGCCAACGTTCCACTCTTCTCCAATAACTCGCGACTGCCGCGCTCTCGGTCGTCTTCCTTGAAACGCTTTTCGTGAAAATGGTCCTCGCTGCGCTCGAAAAATAGAGGGCGGGAGTTTTCTCGCTCGACGGGTGGCCCCACCTTGGACCGCTCGGCCAATTCGTCCAAAACCGGTGAATGAATCGGAATATCGGCGGTAACCTCGCGCCCATTATCCAGTTTTGCATCAGGGGCTGCCGGCTGACTCCCCCAACCGGCTGCAACGTTTGGCATAGATTGAGGCGTCCGGGCCTGTTCCATCCCCTTGCGCCGACCTGCTGAGCCAGAAAGTGCCGCTTGCAGGCCACGCGTCTCACGGATCTCCGAGTCGCCCGAAATTCGGCCTGCCCCGGGAATGCGGGTCTGAGCAGACCCCACGCTATTCAAAGCGCCCTCTTTTTCGCGATCTTTCTCGCCCCCGTAGGTACTACGTCTGACCGTGCTCTCGCTGGATTTCGGGGCATCTTGAGCCGGCTTCTGGGTCGCGATCAAACCTTGTCCCAAAACAGACTGAAAGAGTTGAGCGCTCTTGGCCACCGGAGGAGGAGCGGTCACTTGCTGCTGCACTACCGCTGAAGGCTCGAGGCGCTCGTCGCGGACAGGGTCAGAGCGCCGAAAGTCCACTCTGGTGCCCGCCTCTGCTGACTGTGCGGGCGACATGGGTTTGGTCTCTATCCCCTTAGGTCCCCGCTGCGTCCCTGGCAATGAAGTCATATAAGCGGGGGTGGCGTCTTCACTCAGCTTAACTTGCAGCCACTCAGGAAACTTAGCCCGATTTTCAGCCGCTTGAGTGGTAGTCATCGTGGCTTTCACCAAGGTCACCGGAGCCAGCGCTTTGGGTGCGAAATCTAGCTTTGGATTGACAGGTTCGGACCTCGAAGGCAGTTTTTCCTCAACAGCTGGCAGCTTCAAGCCTGGTCGAGGCTCCCTTTTGACCTCCGGCTCGGCCTTTGGGGGGGGCTCGGGGGTGGCGGAGCCCCCCTGAGAACCTTTGGTCGGGGGGGGCTCGGGGGTGGCGGAGCCCCCCTGAGAACCTTTGGTCGGGGAGCCCTCGGGGGTGGCGTCAGTAGGCGGCCTTAGGCGCATGTCCGTGTCTCCGCGAACTTCGGGCGGACGAACCTCAGGACGCACCTCCGGAGGAGGGGGCAGCAGGCCAGGTTTGCGAGTTTCTCCGCGAACTTCGGGCGCACGAACCTCAGGACGCACCTC